>DCVL01000017.1:84572-91857 GCA_002328035.1 Geobacter sp. UBA2189 | reverse complement strand
ATCGAAATGGAGTTGAACTTGGGCATATTCTGGCTGGTATACTCAATAATATCGGCAATAATCTTCATTGATGGAGTCGGTGGATAGATGTAGGTGTTGCGAACCATAAACTCTTTAAGGATATCGTTCTGGATGGTTCCTGCCAGCTTGTCCTGTGATACCCCCTGCTCCTCGGCTGCAACTATGTAAAGCGCAAGAATAGGAAGAACCGCACCATTCATGGTCATTGAAACGGAGACATCGGCCAGTGGGATATCCTTGAACAGGATCTCCATATCCAGTATCGAATCTATTGCAACCCCTGCCTTGCCGACATCTCCAACAACGCGGGGATGGTCAGAATCGTACCCACGGTGAGTAGCCAGGTCAAAGGCAACGGAGAGACCTTGTTGCCCTGCGGCAAGGTTACGGCGATAAAACGCGTTGGACTCCTCTGCGGTAGAAAATCCGGCATACTGTCTTACAGTCCAGGGACGACCGGCATACATGGTAGCCTTTGGGCCACGCATAAATGGCGCAAAACCCGGCATGGTATCAATGCTTTCAAGTTTTTCAAGATCAGCCAGCGTGTATAAAGGCTTAACCTGTATACCTTCAGGGGTATCCCATAAGAGTGGGGCAGTACTCTCTTTCTTTATCTCTTTAGCAGCAAGTTTTTCCCAGTCCTGCAGGTTCTTTTTCTCAAATTCAGCCATGGCAAACCTCACTATCCAATATTTTCAGTTCAGGCAGCAAAGGCTCCAGATACTGAAACCCGGAGCCTTTGTAAGCGCCTTCAAAAAAGGGGAACTACAGAACGGCCTTCAGATATGCAGATGTAATATCCCGTTTTTCTTTCTCAATAACCGCGCTGTCAACTTCAACAAATTTTTCATCAGGTGTTATCTTGAAGAGAGGCTGTCCCTTCTGAACAATAGTGCCGTCCCCACCTTCCATGATGATCTTGTCAATAGTACCAGAAAATGGCGCGCGGATTGTGTTGAACATCTTCATTACTTCAATGATGTACAACGGCTGATCCTTCTCGAAGTGCATCCCTTCTACAACAAACGGAGGCATGCCAGGCGCTTCCTGGCCATAATACATACCGCCGCATACCGCGACAATCTCGTCCGCCTTTGTAGCTGGAGGGGGAACAAGTATCTTCTTCATCCTTGCCTGCAGATCCGGATCTGTCAGGTAATCAGGAATTACAACCTCAAGGTCGTCCAGCACCTTCATATCCCAGAACTTGGTATTTTCACCTATCAGGAAGAGCATACCCAACATCTCAAGACCAACCTCAAAACCATAGTGGGCAGAACGTATCTGATCCCACATTTCCTGATCAAAACCACCCTGAGGCTCGTCTTTATGCAGAATTTCATTCAGCTTGTCATACTCATGCAGTTCAAGGCCAAAATGCTGGCGGATCTTGATAGAGAAATCACGTCCCTGCTGAAGCAGTTCATCATCGTGATCCCAGATAATCTCCGCTGCCGGCTTGTGTGGGCGGTGACACATATGGAGATACTCATATGTTTCACGCAGGACACCGATCGGGTTTCTTAGCCAGATCACCTTACCGTTTTCTATCTTGAAGTTCTGTGTGTTGATTGAAAGCCATCCTGCAAGGAGGTGAGGATCGTTAAGCAGACGTTCCATGGGACGGGTAAGCATGGTGCCTTTGCGATCGATCAGATTCGACATGTTTTTCAGCTCTTTTGCCAGAACCTCTGGTTGATCTCCAAACTGTTCAGTTACTATCTTTGCGTAATGTTTCTTCATCTGGAAGAAGGCATAAACGATATCAAGCTTGTTTGCCTCCTCTTTGAGAGTGCCTACCAGAGTCAGGTAAGGAACCACAAAGCGGGTTGTAGGCTTGGCCATTACGTTTCGACCCAGGAACCAGTTGACAAGTCCATAGTGAAATTCAAGGTTTGTAGCAAGAGCACTGCCTCTAAGGGTTGTACTACACAAGACATCCGAAAGATGTTCATAGCTTTCCAGGCGATTCTCCCCTTTGGTCAGAAGAAGAGCGATGTTTGAGTCATATGCGCCAGCCACCTTGTACTTCATAAACTGATTTGTATCAGGATTCAGCATGCTTATACCCTGATCGTCCCTCACTTCACCTTTAATCGGTCTTGACCAGTAGCGAATCATACCTCCTGCATGAGGTGAGAGTGAATCATCAGTTGCATTCAAGCGAGCCTCGACAGAGGCGTTGAACCGGACAACACGCTCAGGCTTGGGCAACCGCTTCTTGTGTCTGGCAAGAAGTGCCATCGCCTCTACTAGTGACTCAACCATAAAGAAATCGTTGGAATCGTCAGGATTTGTAAATTTCAGTGAGTAGCAGAGCTCTGTAACCCTGTGCTCAACCTGAATACGGGTGTTAACCTCCATAAAGTAGTGGCGGTCACGATCCACGATGCACTCAAACGTTGATGCGGAATCAAGCCCTACCGCCTTGCCAAAACGGGCAGACTCTTCCTCCATCCGTTGAAGCACCTTAAGGTCAGACTCCAAAGCCTTGACCTCGGCCTTCCTGCCTGCTGCCTTGGCATTTGCTATGGCAGCCTGCAGACCTTCCTGTGTTACAGAAACTTCCAGCAATTTTTGTTCATGCATCTGCAGGGAACAGTCACGTCCACCCAGAGAGACGCACCAGTCTCCGTTGCCCAGAAGCTGGATTTCGTTGTGGCGGGTCTGCTCAATGTTCAACTCGATAAGCAGGTTCTTGTTGTCACCAACGCCGTTAGCCTTTACCTCGTTTAAGACCTCGCGCACCATTGCAGGGGCTTCCGCCGCAGCCTTCGTAATAGCCTTTTCGTCAGCATGTTTTGCGGCAAGAAGTGATGCGCCAAGTATACGCTGGCCTTTACCGCCGCCGCCGCCGATAGCCTTCAGACGGAAACGGCTCTTGGGATATTTCCGGAACAGTTCGGCAACCTCTTCCTGCACCTGTGCACAGAGTTCATCAATGCTGAACAGGTCAATACCTTTCTGATAAGAGGCCATCAGGATATGGTCGGCAATTGTTTCAATCGGCAGAGCAGCATCATTCAGAACCTTGGCATCGCAATCAAGTCCTTCGGCCTTTACAAGAGCGAGGAGCTTCTCTCTTGAGTTGTGTTTTTTAACCAGCGTCCTGGCTGAAACGTTATCAATACCTGGGGTAACGCTGACATTTACCTGTAGGGCTGTACGCTTTGCCTCATCCTTTTTACCTGCTCTTGCCTGGGTTGCTGCACATGGGCCTATAAACTTCAGATCAGCCTTTTCAATAGCGGCAACAAACTCCTCGTCTTCAGCCATGAAGCCATAACCGGCAAAGATAGAGTCATAGCCGTTGTCTTTGGCAATCCCAATTATCTGGTTGATCCTCTCAACCCGCTCTTCCTTGCTGGCTCCCGAGTAGTCCGGCACCCGGTGAACCCGGTTGGAGTCGGTTAACTGACGTAGCTCAGGCGCAAGGGCATTGGGGTAAACGATAGAGTCCTTCTCGGACAGCAGAATGCCGTAATGGGTAATCCCCATCTCATGGTAGACATCCATTGCCTCTTTCCGGATAGGACCACGGCAGACTATCAGGGGCTTCAGATCTTCACAGGAGAAGGAGCGAACCCATTCGGAAGATGACTTGCTTAACCGGCGTTCACGGTGAACCAGAGGGTTATGTTTGTAATAGTCATTGTGTGGCATATAGTGGTATCTCCAATACTTGTGTAATTAGTATATTTAGTGGAATTCACGCTGGATAGCCTGCATTGGCCCTGGTTTATAGTGGCGCAACAGGAAGTTCATATTTTCTCCCAGCACCTTACGCAGATCGGTAGGCATTACCAGCGATGAAATGGAGCCCAATGCCAGACCCTCTTTAGGGTTCATAAGTTCTTTTTCGTAGCGCATATTTAAAGCCGCTTCTTCCAGCTTAAGCCAGTCTGCGACATCCTTTTCAGCATCCTTGGTAGCCTCTCCCGGCTCCATGCCAGCAGCAACACGTTCCTGAACACCATGCTTAACCTTCTCTTTAACAGCCCCACGCAGTTTTCTGAGTTCATCCTTGTAAACAAACTCCTTACCTGCAGGCCCCATCACTGCAAGACGGGTAGTTGGAAGTGCAAGTACCAGATCCGCTCCTGTCGGGTAGTTGTTGTAAGATGCATATGCCCCGCCATATGCATTCCTGATTATCAGCAGGATACGCGGAGTACGTATATCAACTATGGAATCAAGCATTGCACGACCGGCATGAACGATACCACGGGTCTCCTGTTCACGTCCCGGCAGGAATCCGGTGGTATCTTCCATGAAGATAAGCGGGATATTGTAGATATTGCAGAAGCGGTTGAAACGGGCAATCTTGAACGCAGAATCAACCGAGATCTGTCCTGATGCAACTGCGGAGTTGTTTGCCACAAAACCAACTACATTGCCCCCCAGTCGCCCAAAGGCGGTGACTGCCTCACGAGCCCTGTCAGGCTGAATCTCAAAATAATCACCATGGTCACAGATCTGCTGGATCATGATAGATACGTCAAATGGAGTGTTGAAGCCGGTGGGGGAGTTAAACGCCTTCTTCAACAAGGTGTTTATCTCCCATGTTTTACGATCCAGCGGGTCTGTAGTCTTCTGAAAGCGAGCCATTACACTGTTGTTATCCGGAACATATGAAAGAAGTTGCAGAGCGCCACGAAGAGCTCCCACTTCGTCTTCAACAGTCAGATCCGCAACACCGGATGCACCATGCACCTTTGGTCCGCCAAGATCTTCAGGGGTAACATCCTCTCCAAGAACCGACTTCACAACTCCAGGACCGGTAAGGCCAAAGAATGTATCGTTCGGTTGTATAACAAAACTCCCCTGACGCGGCAGGTAAGAGCCACCACCGGCGTTAAAACCGAACATGCACATGATGGATGGCACAACACCGCTTATCTTGCGAAGCGCAGTGAATGCCTCGGCATAGCCGTCAAGACCGCCAACACCGGCTGGCACGAATGCGCCGGCAGAGTCGTTCATCCCTATAACCGGAATCCCTTTCTCACCAGCCATCTGGAAGAGAAGGGCAAGCTTGCGTCCGTTCGTGGCATCGATGGAACCGGCACGCACAGTAAAATCATGGCCGTACAGAGCCACATCACGACCACCTACATTCAGAATACCCGTTACAAGTGAAGCGCCGTCAAGATTTTTACCCCAGTTTTGAAAGAGAATATTGGGCTCTTTTTCGGTAAGCACCCGTATCCTCTCCCATACGGTCATCCGTTTTTTAAAATGCTGCTTTTCGATCTGGGCAATGCTTACTGACTTGATTGGACGCTGTATAAGGTCGTGACCTTCCTTCATCGCCTCTTCATAACCACCTTTTTTACCGGGAATTTCACCAGGGATGGTGAATTCAACGGTTTCCGTAGGTGCAAACGGGTTCTTAAGTGAGGGCTTGATCGCTTTTTTAGGCATCTTAACCATCCTTCCTCTGCTTTTTGATATTAAAATTGACTTTTAAACAGGGTACTACCCGAGAACTATCTGGCAACCACAGCAAGAACTTGAACTTCCTGACCTTCTTTGGAAAGCAGGCGATGCCCGAGAGACGAATCGAAGTAGACGCAATCACCTTCATTCAATTCAAATCGCTGATCTTCAAGAAGTAGCTCGGCACTGCCTTTCATGACAAAAAGAAACTCTTCTCCATCATGGCTGTAAGTATTCTCTTCAGAAACCTTTTCAGTAACTGACAGTAGAAACGGCTCCATCTTCTTGTTCTGCTTGCGCCAGGACAGCGATTCATATGAATAGCCCTGATTTGTACCTGCACGAGAGATGACACGATGCATGATCTTCCGTTCATCACTTCTGACAATCTCGTAGCGGCATTCTTCCTCTTCTTCAGCAAAGAAATGGCTTATCTTCACATCAAAGAAACGGGCAATTTTGGAGAGAGTAGCTATTGGAGGGGAAACATTGTTGTTTTCAATCTGGGAAATGAGAGCAGGGGAAAAACCGGTCTCTCTGGCAACTGCCTGGAGAGTCAGCTTCTTGGACAAACGTAGTTTTTTGATTTTTGCGCCAATGTTGAATTCACTGCTCATATCTAATCCACCAAAATATAAACATGTTTTGCTGCGGAATTTGTATACAAAACATATTATATTGTCAATAAAATTGTTTGATTCATAGTTAAACGGACGGAGGTGGCATGTTTGGCGAAAGTAAAACTGTGTATGAACTGTCTGGAGTAGAACCAATTGAGTTTAATACATTAATGAACCAGACTATCACCAAGGGCCCGCTTCATTTCTTCTGCTACTGCCATAATATCGATAGGTTTTGAGAGATAGCCATCAAAACCGCTCTGAATATACTTTTCCTTGTCACCCTTAAGTGCATATGCTGTAAGGGCAATTACAGGAAGATGCCCTCCTGTCTCAGCTTCATTTTCACGAAGCATCTGCAGCACGGTATCCCCGTTCATAACTGGCATCTGGATATCCATAAGCACCAGGTCAAATTTTTGTTTCCTTAAAAGATCAAGAGCTGCCTTTCCGTTTTCTGCAACTGTCAACCTGTGTCCCATCTTTTTCATCAGTGATGTCATGTACTTAATATTAATAAAGTTGTCTTCAGCCAGCAAGATATCAAGGGGAGAATCAGCCCACAGTTGCAAACGGTTTTCTTCCGGTTCCTCTCTGGCTACCTCTGTAGGCGCAACCGCAAGCGGAAGCCTCAGGTAGAAAGTACTGCCCACCCCCTCCTGACTTTCCAGACGTATTCCTCCTCCCATAAGCTCGGCAAGACGGCGGCAGATTGTAAGTCCCAGACCAGTACCGCCAAAACGCCTGGTAGTAGAACTGTCAGCCTGGGTAAATGAATTAAAGATATTCTCCTGTGCATCTGTAGGTATCCCTATCCCTGAATCTCTTACAGCTATATCCAGTAAAATTCCGGAGCCTCGATGCTCTACCTCCGAAACACAAATTGTAATAGAACCTTTTTCAGTAAATTTTACAGCATTGCCCAAGAGGTTAAGAAGTATCTGTTTGATTCTTAGCTGATCCCCTACAAGCGAATCAGGTACCTCCGGCGGAATGTCCAGACTGACGGCCAACCCCTTGTTATATATATTTGTCTTTTGTGTTATCAGCAGTTCCGAGATGCAGTTTCTCAGACTGAAGGTTTCCGGATTTATGCTCAGCTTGTCTGCCTCTATTTTGGAGAGATCGAGGATATCATTGATAAGACCAAGCAGGTTATCCCCTGACAAAATCATTGCATCAAGATATTCCTTCTGTTCCTC
>DCVL01000017.1:0-84554 GCA_002328035.1 Geobacter sp. UBA2189 | reverse complement strand
AAGCAGATGCCTGTTAGTAGACTCCAGCTCCTCGGTACGTTGTTCTACAAGCTTTTCCAGCTCATTCTGCCACTCCTCAAGCTGGTTAAGCATTGTATTAAAGGACTCTGCCATTACGGCAATTTCTCCAGATGTTCTGGTATCAGCCCTTGCTGTCAAATCGCCTGCCTGAATAGCCCTTGCTGTGGAGACTATATTTCGTAAAGGTCTTGTAAGTCTAGTGGCAACAAAAACGGATATTACAAAGGCAAGAACCACCCCAAGCAGAGAAACAATCAGGTAGACCTGCTTCTGTTTATTAAGGATTGAAAAAATTTCATCATACTCACGCTTAACCACCATCCCCCAGACAACCTCTGGAGTTAACTGAATGTGACGATAGGCGGCCATCACCATAATACCGCCATAATCTCCACCGGTACTCACACCTTCACTACCGCTCAAGGCGTACAGCATCGCCTTGGAACGCCCTTTGAGATCTACTTTTTCAGGGAGTCTACCGCCAGGGCTGGAACGTTTTGTCCGGTTTAAAAATCTTTTTTCATTGTCTGCCAGAAGTACCTCACCGGTTTTTCCCAACAGCCCGGCAAGATGTGGTTCCATTTGAGTCGAGATAAATGTCTGGAGATCCGCTTCCAGATCAAGAAGTATCTTTGGCTCTTTTTCAGGATCACCTAATGGCTTTATTGGAAGGATTAAGTGCAAACTACTGGATTGACTTTCAGGATTATAGCTGACCAGCAACTGTTCCCCTGTAGAAATATTTACTCTTATTTTATCTTTTTCTTCTTTGGAAAGATCATCTACAGAGGCAGGGACTGAAAACAGTGTTGAGACATTATTAACAGAGATTAATCTGATTGCCGTAAGCTGATAATCGTTGTGTAGCGTTGTAAGCCATTCAGAGACCCCTGTTGGAACTGAAAGTCTAGCGTTACCTGGAACAAGCTGCCGGATGGAAGGATTTTTGACAATACTGCTGGCATTACGGCGTCGATCCCTAACCCACTTTTCCAGCAGATTTTTTCGGGAATCAGCTATCGATTTTAGCACCTCAAGCTGTTGGGTGTTCATCTCTTTAATAAGGCCATTGTAGACATTAAAAGGGAGACCATAAAGCAGGATCAGCTGTATGCCACAGAGCAAGGTGGCAAACAAAGTGCAAAAAGCCATAACCATCCTGCTACGGATGGTTTGCCACCAGCGCATCGTTTTAACCGGCTGTTCTGCAGAATTATTAAAGCTCATAGTCAAAACGTTTCACTGAATAGAAGGTGGCATTTCGATAGATCCGCTCCATAACGCTATGGTCAAAACTGTTACGGAGCGTCTCCCATCTTGCGTCTTGTGGCAATCTGCCTATAGCCTTCAAAAAGCTGAACTCTTCGTAAAGCAGATTTTTACCGTTAGCCTTCAGAGCTGGCAGCCTGGCTGAGAATTGGATAATTTTAAGATCCCCCTCTATCTGGCGTCCAAGCTCTTCAATAGACACCTGGTACGGTTTGCCGGAATATTCAGATATATCAGTCTTGCTCCAGGCTGCAGCTTTTTGGATATTGCCCCTGTCTTTTTTTAGCCACTCCATAGCTCGGACAACTCCAGCTCCAAACAGAGATACAGTCTCAGGATATCTGTAAAAAAACGGTCTGGATACAGCCAAATATCCTGATCCAATCTGGCGCCCAACGCTGGAAAAACGTTCAGGATATTTTGCCATGAACATTGAGGGGGTTGGTTCCCAAACAGAAAAAGCATCAATTTTACCTTTAAGAAGAGTATCCGGCATTTCGTTGACATCAAGCGACACCAGAGTGACATCTTTTTCGGTAAGTCCCACATTCTGGAGGATCTTTAACAATGTAAAATGGCCGGATGACGCAAATGCATTCCCAATCCGCTTCCCTTTAAGATCCCTGGGATAAGTGCCACGGGAGGCAACAACTGTTGAATATCCCTGCCTGTTCTGGGCAATTATTACTACCGGGCAGGAAAGTGCAAATTCCAGAAGAGGCATATCACCCATAGCAACGGCATCAAGCTCTCCCCGTTTGAACGCAACTATCGAGTCAGCGCCCTTCTTGAACGGTATAAACTTAAGAGCAACCTTTTGCTGCTCCAAGGTCTGTTTTAGTATGCGATCCCTTTTTATCACCTCAAAGATAGCTCCGGTAGGCGAAGAGAAAGGCTGATAGCCAACCCTGAGTTCAATTTTTTGGGCAGCCGCAGCTGGGACAATTGTCAAACAGCAAAGAAACACAAACAGGAGATAAGCATCAAGGAAGATAGAACTTCGCTGACTTTCAGTTGGCATATATTCGTACCTTTTTAGCAAAAATCAGCTCAGGGACAATGTTGGTGTAAAAAAGAAGCAGAGCGTCAATTTTCATTCTACAGGCAGTTCATTAGCCAACTGCAAGACAACTTCTTCCTGGACTATGCCACAAGCACAACGATATCTCAAACATGGTTACGCAACATCAGCTCCTCTGGATGTGGATTAAAATAGATCTGATCGGCCAGATACGGTTCTCCAAAACGACGGATATAGTGCTTAAGGATAGTTACAGGGACTATAAGGGGAAGCTGCCCTGTCCTGTACCGCTCGATCAACTCCGTCAACTCCTGTTTTTCCCAGCTATCCAGCACCTTTTTAAAATAACCCATACAGTGCATCAGCACATTAGACTGCTTTGAAGGCGTGGCTATAAGACTTAATGCCTCCATAAACAGCCTTGCGTACATCTGAAGGAGATCTTGCAGATGAACCGGATCCGCAACGAGCTTTCCCATTCTGCGATAATGATCCGGCGAATGAGCAAGCAGAAGGAGCTTGTTAACAGTATGAAAACGGATTAACTCTTTTTTGCCTGGACTGGCATCAAGCATATTTAATAGATTGTTGTAGCTATAAACCCGTTCAATAAAGTTTTCTCTCAATCTCGCATCAGCGAGCCTTCCTTCTTCTTCAACCGGCAGAAGGGGAAATGCACTTACCATTGCTCTGGCAAAGATGCCTCTGCCTCCCGTTGCCGGAGGGCCCTTGTCGCGATATACCTTAACCCTGAAAAGTCCGCAACTCGGAGAGTTCTTTTTAAATATAAAACCTCTCAGCTTTAAATCCCCAAGCTCAGCAATCCTCCTGATGCACCAATCCTGCATCTGACTGGTCATCTCTTCAGCAGAGGCTACTGTAACCATCTTCGGATCATCCGGTTCTCCAATCAGACGTAACGCCTTTCGCGGCACAGGCATTCCACATTCCAACTCTGGGCAGACAGATACGAAGCCGAAATGCCTCGATAAAATATCTGTGATGTAATGGTGCTGCTTATGTCCTCCATCATAGCGGACTTTTTCCCCAAGCAGGCAGCTACTTGCACCTAATACGATGCGAGGTTCCTTTGGCATTTTAATCTTCCTTCTTTTTTTTGAGAATTGACTTGCAATCTTTTTGTGATACTTATTCAGTCAATAGAATATCATCTATTAGGAAAATTATAAGGGCTGTAATATTTAGGAATTGATTCAGAGTTTGAAATTAAGGCACAACCTGTGTTAAAAGCAAGGTCATACAAATCATCTGCCACATAAATCTTTAGCATAGAAGCCCTAAGGGCAAACAAGGAGGGTAGTATGGCTAACATCCTGATTGTTGATGATTCTTCCACAATGAGAAAGATTATTTCCCGTTCACTCCGTCAAGCAGGTTTACCTGTTGATGAGATACTTGAAGGTGGAGATGGTATTGAAGGACTTAATGTTCTTCAGACTTCAGGCAAAACGGTTGACCTTATACTTTCAGACATAAATATGCCTAATATGGATGGGCTCGAGTTTGTTAAAGCTGTCAGGGCAAATGGATTTACCATGCCAATTGTAATGATTACCACTGAGGGGGGTGAAGATGTTATAGCCGACGCCATCGCAAGTGGTGCCAAAGACAGCATCAAGAAGCCGTTTACACCAGAGCAGCTAAATGAAAAACTGGGAGGACTCATATGAGTCTGAATGCCGAAATAGCGGACAGTCTTAAGTTTTCTGAACAACAGCTCTCGGAATACATAATAAACGCTACCCGCGAGGTATTCTCCACCATGGTAATGATGGAGCCAGCGGATGATTTTCCTCTTAAAGAACCCATAACCCATTTTAAGTGCAGTATTACAGGAATGGTCGGCTTTGCAGGTACTTATTCTGGTGTCATCTCTATGCATTGCCCTATTAATCTGGCCAAAAGAGTTACTGCCGCAATGCTTGGAATGGAAGAGAATGAGGTGGAAGAAGGCGGAGAAGATCTGAACGATGCAATCGGAGAGATTGCAAATATGCTTGGCGGTAGTGTGAAGATGATACTTTCCAAGGGCGGACTGGATGTAAAACTCTCTATCCCTACAGTAATTGCAGGTGAGGACTACACGGTTAATTCCCTTTCTGACATCGATTGTGTTGTAATACCGTTTAACGTAGATTCAAATGAACGGTTTCTTGTCGGTCTAACCCTCAAGAAAGAAGACTAAACCCCCGATTTAACGAGTACGGGGTGATGAATTCACCCCGTGCAGCTCAATTTATCTCTCCCGTGAGTCCCTGATGGATGGTTACCTAAAGTTGCATGAAATGCTGGAGAGCGCCTTGCGGCAGGCTGGCGAAGAAGCCGGCATGTTGCTTGGGCAGACTCTCGCGGCATCCTTGACAGACTCCTTGACCTTCAGCAAGGCAGCTTACTTTGCCGATCTTGATGATGGCGTTTTCGTTCTGACAGTTGAATCCAGAGAAGAGTATCCTGGCCACCTATACCTTGTTTTCAATCTGCGTGACGCCATTCTGATGAGCAGCCTCCTTCTTGGTATCCCTGCCCCACGTATCAAAGAGAAACAACGCCTTTCCATAATAGAACCTGATGATGTAGACGCCTTTGGTGAAATCGGAAACATGATTAACGGAGCCCTTAACAGCACCTTTCAATCCTCCCTTGGCGGTAAGGCACACCTTAAACTGCAGGGTTCCAAGAAGTATGTCCCTGAAATAGATCCTCTCTCTGATGACGAACCACTTCCAAACGGCGAGTATCTGATGTTCCGTTCCAAGCTTGAGATGGAGGGACAGGAGATGCATTACCTGGATCTTCTTATCCCTCTGGAATTGGGAAACCAGTACGACCCACCTCCTGAACCTGAGATCGAGAGTCCGAAGGAGACCTCTGTTCCCGAAGATGAATCCTCTTCTGCCAGATCTTCTGACGGGACTACTTCCGGTATCCAGGATTCGTCCGAAGAACATCCTGCTCAAAAGACAACTGCTGTAGCAGGGACAACGGGCGAAGATATGATCGCGATCTTTGAGGATAGTGACGAAGAGCGGAAGCAACTACTTGAGTCTCTTGAATTTACTTCCTTCAAACTGGTTGAGGCATCACTTAATGCAGACGTAAAGGAGATATTTTCACAGGGCAATGTAAGACTGGCCGTAATTGGTTCAGAGGATGCTGACGACAGAGAGCTGGCCGTCTGCATAAAAATAAATGCGATGAGACAGGATCAGCCGATACCAATATTGATGTGCGCCCATCGCTGGACACGAACGGCAGTCTTAAAAGCGCTGAAGTATGGAGCACGGGATATAATAATCAAACCCAGCGATCCGGATGAGATTGCCAGCAAGGTAAAACGATTGTGCCGACTATCTTCAACCTAATAGCATTAAACCTCATGCAACGGGCAGTTCCATCTGCCGGAATCAGGCTTGGAGCTATATCTATCATCTGCCTGTTTACCCTGCTATTTCCTGATTCAGGAACCGCTAAGGTTCAGAACCAGATTCAGAGAATCGAGATCAAACCTAAAATCAATTTCACAAGAATAACCATTGATCTAACCGAAGAACCAGATTTTACCGTTTCAAAAATATCAGGCGACAGACTCCGTATAAAATTATCAGACACCGAAGGCTCTTTATTCAAGAGCTTGCGCCGCTATTCAGATTCCAATATTGGTGGCCTGCTCTTGGCAAAACGTGGCAATGACATGTACATCACCTTTGCCATTGCAGCCAATCGAGTTGGGTGGCGCATAGTTAATGTTGATGGAATACCCGCTTTATCACTTGATATAGGTTCAATGTTTAAAACGTCCTCGTCCAGACAGCCGCTCTCTGGCAGGGAGCGAATCCTGCTGGGCGCCGAGAAACTTTTAAATAATTTTGATCCTCCACCTCCACTAAAACCTGAAATACCATTTATTCCTACCGATCGACAGGCTTTAAAGACCCTTCTTAATGACAATGAACAGAAAATGTTTCTTGCAGCTGAAGGTGAACTTTACAAAGGTAAACTTACCTCCGCTGAAGAGGCCTTCTCTCAGTTTGCACACGGTTCAACCAGGATACGCCCTCTGGCACTATATCGTCTGGCAGAGGCTCAATACCGGCTTCAAAACTATCCAGAGGCATTTAAAACATTCAAGGAGGCCGTCAAGGAGTGGCAGGGGTTTCTCGATGAGAACCCTGCGGTTATGTTCTATTATGGCGACAGTATCGCAAGAAGCGGAAACCTTTCGGGCGGACGTCAGTTACTGACAAAGCTAATTGTCGCCAATGCAGATAAAAAATTTGCGCCTGTTCTGCTAGTAAGGATGGCAGATGTGCTGCTTCGACAGGGAGATGAAAAAAATGCTTTGGCCATCTACAGCACAGTGTCAATGGCATTCAAGGATAACAAGGCAAACCAGATAGCAACAATAAAACTGGCAGACAGAACCTTTTTTGATGTTACCCCTGACAACTATAACAAACTGAGCAGCCTTTATAATGAGGTCGCAACCAACACATCCGACTTTAACCTTCGTGAAGAGGCAACATTCAAAGAAACACTTCTTGAATCAATAAATGGCTCACCTGAAAAAGCATTAGCTCTCTCAATAACCTATCAGAAAAGGTTTCCCAAAGGGGTCTACAGCACTGTAATCCGTGATATGCGTGAGGATCTTGTTGCACTGGTCTACAAAAACAGTGACTGGACAAAGGAGCCAACCGGTCTGATACGACTGGTCACAGACAACCAGGACTTTCTGGCAACAGCAGTCAGAATCCCTGGTTTTTTACCTGCGGTTTCTACCGCTTTTGAAAAATCGGGCAGTCCACTTGATCTTATTACACTATATGCCAGCCTGCTTGATCGTCCCTGGATTGGGGAAGATGCGGTGCCATTCCTCTCCTTGCAGATAGCTGACAAATCGGAACTGCTTGGTGACTCAGTAATGGCGCGCAAGGTTTTGCAGAGCTTTCTGGCACGAAACCCTGTTCATGCCCAATCCCGCTGGGCAAAAGAAAAACTTGCAGCTATTCAGTTTGCAGCTAAAGAAATGACGGATGTAAGAAAAAACCTCGCCTGGATTCTTGAAAAAAACGAGAAGGCAACCTTTACTACCAGTTATTATTACCTGGGACGGGCTTTGTGGGAAGGAAAGGACTACGTTAAATCAGGACACGCCATGGAGCTGTATCTGGCTGTCATAAAAGGGATGAAGGAGCAGCCTCCATTAACTTCTGACGCTTATTACATTGCAGCCCTTTCCCGTCAAGCAGCCGGTGATCGTAAAAATGCTACTGCCATTCTCGAAACAGCTTTAAAGACCGTCAAAAATCCGAACAAAGACCAATTTCTCTACAAGCTGGGAGAGCTGGCACAACTTGATGGTGAAATGGAGAAGGCACGAAACATCTTTGAACGTATCTCAAAAGAAGGAAAGGATCCCGACTGGCAACACCTTGCCAGACGGGCACTTGTAGACTCCAGCATTTCCCCTGTCGCGTCACCCAAGTCAAATAAAAAATAAAGTCAAAAAAATGTACGCGTCAAAATAACGTCACACAAAATCAGCGCATTTCCATTTTGTCCCTGCATTAGCCATTCAGACATTCTACATAATTTCAGCAAGTTACACCTAAGGCACGAAAATTGCTTTTCTGTATGCGGATTGCTTTCTGCAATGTAGAGAAAGGTGGGTAGGTCATGCCTGTTGAAAGTCTGTTTAATACAACAATTAATCTGCTTGGCAAATCAGTAGATCTACGCACAAGGAATCAGAACCTTATCTCATCCAACATTGCAAACGCAGAAACCCCCGGCTACGTCCCTAAAGCTCTTGAGTTTGAACGGCAGCTTCAAACAGCTGTCAAAAAAACGTCAAGCAGACTATCCAGCTCAGAAGGAACTCCATCGACAACTCATCCCGCCCACATTCCGGTTAAAGGTTCTGCAAACATTGGTATAAGTCAGGTCTCTGGCAACATAGTTGAAACCCCTGCCAAAACTCCAGGGCGTGACGGGAATGCAGTCGAGCTGGAAAACGAGATGAGCCGCATGATGCAGAATCAGGTTCTTTTTAATGCCTCTGTTCAACTTTTGGCAAAAAAATTTGAGGGACTCAGAACCGCACTAAGAGAGGGTAAATAATGGATCTTTTTACAGCTATGAACACCAGTTCATCAGCCTTATCAGCTGAACGAACCAGAATGAACCTGATTTCAAGCAATCTGGCAAACGTGAATACAAGCCGTACTCCGGAAGGGGGTCCATACAAACGTAAAGATGCCGTCTTTACCGCGACCCCTGTTACAGATGCTTTTGGCAAAGCGCTTGACGGGATTGCTGGCAAGCATCTTCGTCAGGTGGCTGTTACCGAAATTGTCGAGGACAAGAGCCAACCTCGGATGCAGTACGACCCCAGTCACCCTGATGCAGATCCACAGGGTTATGTAGCCATGCCTAACGTAAATGTAGTTGAAGAAATGGCGGATATGATTACCGCAACCAGAGTTTATGAGGCAAATGTAATGACTGCCCAGGCAGCCAAAAATATGGCTCTAAAGACCCTGGAGATCAGCAAGTAGGAGATAGAAAATGGAACTCAAAGGAATTAGCGGGATAGGGTTATCATCGGCATTTCCTCTATCTAAAACAACAGCCTCAGACACCATGGTTGAAGGAGCCGGCAAGTTTTTCAAAGAACTTGTAAGCAAAGTCAATGATCTGTCACAACAATCGGATCAGGCTATTCAAAAGTTGGCCACCGGTGAAAACAGAAACCTTCATGAGACAATGATCGCAGTGGAAAAGGCAAGCATCTCTTTTCTCTTCATGTCTCAGGTAAGAAACAAGGCTATGGAAGCATATCAGGAAGTAATGAGAATGTCTGTATGAAGCTTCTTTATTTTGTTTGAAGGATTAAGAGACCATGCCTGAAGGATTGAAACGAATCATTGAACCGTTTATGGCACTGGCTCCGGGCAAGAGATTGCTTGTTGGCGGGGTCGTTCTGGCATCTGTGCTGTCGTTTGCCCTCCTTATAATGTTGGCCAACCGTACCGACTACCGACCGCTGTTTACCAATCTTACAAGTGAAGATGCGGGAGAGATTGTCAAAAAATTGAAGGAAGCAAAAACTCCTTATAGAATTGCACAAGACGGTAAAGGAATAATGGTTCCGGCAGACAGGGTTTATGAGCTTCGCCTTTCTCTTGCTTCCGAAGGCCTCCCTCAAGGCGGCGGTGTGGGGTTCGAAATATTTGATCGAAAAAACTTCGGTATGACCGAATTTGTTCAAAAGCTTAACTATCAAAGGGCATTGCAAGGTGAATTGGCTCGAACTATTACACAAATAAGCGGTGTTGAACAGGTTCGGGTACACCTTGTTATTCCGGAAAAGTCTTTGTTTAAAGAGGCTGAGAAGCCTCCTACAGCCTCGGTAGTATTAAAAATGAAAGGGAACAAGTCCCTTCGTGATAATGAAGTGCAGGGTGTTGTACATCTGGTAGCCGCTTCTATTGAAGGGATGAACACTGACAATGTAACCGTACTTGACAGCCGTGGAAAGATCCTGAGCAAAGGGGGTAGCGGCATGGCGGATGCCGGAGCCAAAGCCACCACAGCAATGCAGGAAACCCAACGGATGTATGAAAAGAACCTTGAGGAAAGACTTCAATCCTTGCTGGACAAGGTTGTCGGAAGCGGAAAATCGGTTGCCAGAGTAAGCGCCAGTTTTGACTTTAAGCAGGTTGAACGTGTTGAGGAAAAATTTGATCCGGAAACCATTGCTGTTAGAAGTGAGCAAAGGAGCGAAGAAAAAGCTGGCAGTTCTAGCGCTACAACCGGCGTACCTGGAGTACAGACAAATCTTGGCCGCACAGCACCAGGTGCTGCTGCCGGTGCAGCTGGTGGCAGTAAAAACGATGAAACGCTAAACTACGAGGTCAGCAGATCTACCTCTCGCACTATAGAGCCTGTTGGAGCCCTCAGCAAGGTATCGGTTGCCATCCTTGTTGATGGGAAATACGAAGAAGTTCCCCCCGGCAAAGACGGGAAGCCGGTAAAAGCAAAATACACCCCCCGTTCTCCGGATGAGCTTCAAAAAATTGATGCATTGGTAAAAGGCGCAGTTGGTTTTAACATTGAGCGTGGTGACCAGATAAGCATTCAGAACATTCCTTTCCAGGATGCCGGTGAATCTAGCGGCACAGCAGAAAGCAGCAAATGGTGGATGAACCCGTTTTTACTTACCCTCCTGAAAAATCTGCTTATTGCAGTCGGGTTCCTCGTTTTAATGATGTTTGTTGTAAAACCAATGCTTAATACTCTTAGATCTGCACGTCCTCCAAGACCTGATCTGCTTGAAGCTATAGTTCCTGATTCACAGGAAAAGATGTCTGCCAGTGAAAGGGCTCAGCTTGCAATGAAGATGGCAGAACAACAGGAACTTATGGAAAAAGCAAAGGGCAATCCTTATCAGGTAGCCCAGATCCTTCAAAACTGGCTGGGAGAGGAATCATGATAAATGGTGGCTGGTGTCATGACCGGAGCTGATAAAGCAGCCATACTCCTTCTTTATCTTGGCGCAGATGTAACCGCCAAGGTTTATGAACACATGGAAGATGAAGAGATCAAAAGGATCTCTAAAAGCATGGCTGGTCTTGGCCATGTAAGCCGTCTCACCATAAACGAAGTGGTGGATGAATTTAATGAGGTAATATCCCCTGAATCCGGTATTTTTGCACAAGGCGATGAGTTTGTACGCAAGGTGCTTGAAAAGGCACTTGGGCCTGCAAAGGCTCAGATGCTCATGGAAGAGTTGCAGGCCTCCAGCTATGGCGATCTGGTTGATATTCTTTCTACGATGGATTCGAAGAGCATTGCTAATTTCCTTGCACAAGAACATCCGCAGGCTATTGCAGTTATACTGGCCAAACTCAAGTCAAAGCAGACCAGCGAGATAATATCCTCTCTGCCACAGGATCTGCAGGCTGAGGTAGTATTGAGAATTGCAGATGTAGAGCAGGTCTCCCCTGAAATACTCCAAGAGATCGACGATGTTATGAAGCGTGAAATAAAGTCAATGGGTGGAGTACAGCGATACAAGGTCGGAGGTATTGAAAAGGTTGTTGACATGTTCAACCACTTTGACCGCAGCAAGGAAAAGCAGATACTCGAAAAGCTGGATGTACTTAGTCCGCCGCTGGCAGAAGTCATTCGCAAGCACCTATTTACATTCGAAGATGTCTTTGCAATGGACGACCGTTCAATACAGGCAATAATGAGAGAGGTTTCCAATGACACCCTCACTCTGGCAATGAAGACCTCAACTGATGATGTAAAGAACAAGATCTTTAAAAATATCTCCAGTCGAGCAGCCGATATGATTAAAGAAGATCTTGAGGTAATGGGCCCTGTACGCCTCTCGGATGTTGAGAAGGCACAATCCGAGATCATCAAGATTGTCCGCAAAATGGAAGAAGAGGGTAAAATCGTGCTTGGTGGACGGGGCAGCGAAGATGTCCTCGTCTAAAATCATCAAGGGAACCGGAGAAGAATCTGGAATTGACAGCTTCAACTTTCAAGCCCTGTCTCATGCTGCCTCCTTGAGCAGACCAATTTCAGCTTCAAGCACAGATGACCATTTCAGGCCCTTTGACCTTTTTGATACTTCAGAGCTTCCAAACAGCTCCTCCTATATAAGGCCAACAGATACTAACCCTGCCGAATCCGCCACCTCAACCCCTGAACAGCCAGGAAAATTCATAACCGATGAAGATCTGCAGAGGTATCAGCAGGAAAGTTACCAAAGAGGTCTGCAGGATGGGAAGAATCTGGCAGAAAGAGGTCTGCTGAATGTCTTTAAAGGGTTAAGGACAGCAACAGAAGATATTCAGCTTTTAAGAGAAAAAATATTCAGGGATTCTGAAGACGATCTCCTTGCTTTAACTATGGCTATTGCACGTAAGGTAGTAGGAAGGGAAGCAACCCAGGATAGAAAGATTGTTCTTCGTCTTATAAGGACTGCTCTCCTGAATCTTAACAGTCAGGATGAGCTTGTTATCCGTGTTCATCCTGATGACTATGCGCTTCTCACTACAACACAAAACGAAGCACTAAAAGCTGAACTGGCAGCGGTTAAATTCACACTGAAGCCTGATTCAACTCTTGAGATTGGCAGCTGCCAGATAGAAGCTGAACGTGGAACTGTTGATGCCAGCTTTGCAGCTCAACTGGATGAGATTTACAGGCGCTTGCTGGAGGAACGCACCGAAAACAGTCCTCTGTTACTGCCTGAGGAGTAACCTTAACAAATGGTGCAGCATAAAGTGGATATCAACAGGTTTCATCGTGTAGTAGAATCGATGAACCCTATAAGGTTACACGGCAAGGTTACTCAGGTAGTTGGACTGGTTATCGAAGGCTACTGCCCTGATACCTCGGTCGGTGCAATCTGTGAGGTAAGGCCTCGTGACGGCCTCCCGATCCCTGCAGAAGTTGTTGGATTCAGAGACAATAAGACACTACTTATGCCACTGGGTGAACTAAGGGGAGTTGGCCTTGACAGCCTTATTGCTGTGAGACGCGACAAGGCAACACTAAAGGTTGGATCAGGAATGCTTGGGAGGGTAATTGACGGCCTCGGGAATCCTATTGACGAAAAAGGCTCCCTGATACTGGATGATGAATATCCAATATATGCAACTCCTGTTAATCCAATGACCCGCCCACCAATCAGGCGGCCACTTGACCTTGGAATAAGAACCATAAACGGTCTGCTTACGGCCGGACAGGGGCAACGGGTCGGGATTATGGCCGGATCCGGTGTTGGAAAATCCACACTGTTAGGGATGATAGCAAGATACACTGAAGCTGATGTTAACGTGATTGCACTTATAGGGGAGCGTGGGCGGGAACTACGTGAATTTATAGAAAAGGATCTGCAGGAACAGGGATTGCAAAAATCGGTTGTAGTAGTTGCAACATCTGATCAACCTCCACTGGTCAGGATGAGAGGCGCATATCTGGCAACCACCATTGCAGAGTACTTTAAGGATCAGGGTAAAAAAGTCCTCCTTATGATGGATTCAGCCACCCGATTTGCAATGGCCATGAGAGAGGTGGGGCTCGCCATTGGAGAACCTCCTACAACCAAAGGCTACACCCCTTCAGTTTTTGCAGCCCTGCCAAAACTTCTCGAACGGACCGGTAACTTTCCTGAGGGAAGTATCACAGGGTTATACACCGTGCTTGTTGAAGGAGATGATTTCAATGAGCCGATCTCTGATGCGATGCGGAGTATTCTGGATGGTCATATTGTACTTTCGAGGGATCTTGCCGCACGGAACATCTATCCCCCAATTGACATCCTGGCAAGCGCCAGCAGGGTAATGGGGGACGTGACTGACAGCCAACATCAGAAACTGGCCGCTCAGTTCAAGGAAACGCTGGCTATCTACCGCCAGTCAGAGGATCTTATCAATATTGGAGCATACAAAGCTGGCAGCAATCCTGGTATTGACAATGCTATCCGAAAGATTGACGCAATGATCAACTATCAGAAGCAGGCAATTGCCGATCCTGCTACTCTGGGAGACTCAATCGCCGGGCTCCAGCATCTTTTTGATATTTAAGAGGTTTTAACATGGCCGTAAAGAAGCGCTTTGAGATGCACCAGGTTCTTAGCTATAGGACAGAACTTGAAAAGCTTAAAAAACAGGATTTTGCTACTGCCAAAATCTCGTTGGATACGGCCTGTGATCTGCTTGAAAAGGAAAAAAAGGATGCGGAAAAACTTGCCAGAGACTTCATATCCAGACAACAGCAGATAGACTCGATAGATGAAATGCAACTTTATTCGGATTTTTTTGCCCGCAAGCGAGATGAGATCAAGGAACATCAGAAAACTATAGAGGCTCTTGACAGGGTGCTTGAAGATAAAAGAGATGAATTGATTCAGGCAACAAAAGAGAAAAAGGTTATGGAACGTTTAAAAGAAAAACAGGAAGAGCTGTTCAGGCGGGAGATGGCTCACAAGGAAGGCCTGCTCCTTGACGAAATATCAACACAAAAAAAGGGGCAGGAGTAGAAAATTGAATAGACACTGGATTGCAATCATAATAATGGCAATCGCTCTGGGTACCTTTGCAACAGTGGCTCTTACTGCATCACAAGGGACAACTGAACCTGCCAAAACGACATCTGGAACATCTCCACAGGGAGAGCAGCCTCCAATGACGAGAACTGCACGTGAAGAATGGGCTATCCAGGATGCCAGAAGGCAGCAGCTTACAGAAAAAGAAGCTGCTTTGGCTGCAAAAGAGGAAGAACTTAAAAAACTCGGAGCGAAGATCGATGCGCAGTTAAAGGCCTTTGAGGAAACAAAAAAAAACTATGCAGAAATGCTCAAACTTGAGGAAGAACGGCGTAAACAGGCGCAAAGTGAGCGAGTCACCAAGATGGTCAAACTTTTCAAAACAATGAAAGCTGAGCAGTCAGCAGAACTCCTGGACAAGATGCAAGAGGATGAAGTCAAACTTTTGCTTAACCGCCTTGATACAAAAACCGTAGCCAAACTGGTGCCTAACCTGAACCAGCCAAGAACAATCCGATGGGTTAATGAAAACCTGAATGCTCGCGGAGGAAAATAGTCAATCACCCTGCCTTTTCTGCCGATAAGAATCGTAAAGGTACCGTTACTTTATACACTTGACAGAAAGGAGGTGAAAAAATGGATTCAGCACCGATCATGAACATGCCAACATCCCTTGCTGGCACAGAGATTCTGGCAGCAAGCATTCTCGACTCAAAGGCTTCAGGGTTCGCATCTGATGCCTTTGGCAGCATGCTGGCAGATACGATACTGGCTTTTGAGGCACAAGAACCACAGGTAACTCCGTTACCATCCGGCGATCTAAAAGTTGATGGATGGCTTGATGCAAATCTATCGGACAGCTTAGCAGAAAACGTACCGAATATTCCAGTCCCCGAAGCAGCAATTATCGACAAGAACAATCTGGAGCTTATACAGGCACAGATGATGGCACTCCAGGCAATGCCTGTATTGCAACAGCCCCAGACGATGCCTGTTCAAGCAATACCAGCATTGCAACAGCCCCAGATAATGGTTCTTCAAGCAATGCCAGGCTTGCAGGAAACCCAGCAAGAGCCGGATATCACAACTTGCATTTCAAACACAGAATTATCGCCTATAAATGCAGTATCATCATTACAGGCAACGGAAATGAAACCGGATAGTTCTGTAGCTGAAACCGTTCAACAAAAGAAGGAAAATACTGATTCAGAAATACTGCTTACAAAGACTCTGCCTGAACCAGCAAAGCAGCAATTACCGGAAAACTTTAAGCAATCGTCACCGGCTTCTCTTGCTCCTCTTAAAGCAGAAGATAGTTCACGGCAGACAAGCAATAATCAGGATGTTTTATCAACAAGACAGCCTGATTCAGCACAGATTAAACTAGCTTCGGGAGATCAGTCTGAGATTCAGCAGATTCTTCAAACAGAACCTTTACCACAGGAATTATCATCTGTTACAAAAAACAGTGGCAACGCATCCCAGAATGTTATCAGGTTTGCACAACCGACAGATATGATGATATCTGCTGCAGACACCACAGGTAAGGAAGATCTCTCTTCTGATTCAGGAAGACAGGGTTCGCAGATGATGGATAAATCAATGAAATCTGTTTCTGTAAATCCTGAAATTGCCAGCCCTGAAATATCTGCTGAAAAGACAAAATTATTTTCTTTATCTACAGAACAGCAGCAACTTAATCCTCACACTACAGCTCGTTCAATGAGTTCAGATCCACTTAAAACGGCTCTAGCGACGGAAACAATTGTTCCGGAGCAGATTGGACGACAGGTCTCGGAAAGACTCGTTACACACGAGTTCAAGCAGGGGACTGATCAGATATCCTTCAAGCTGTCTCCTGAAAACCTGGGCAATATACAGTTAAACATGAGGATGGAAGATCAACGATTAAAACTCGAAATAGTTACTGAGAACCGTGGCGCAAGGGAGGCTCTGCTTCAGCAGTCTGACAGCCTGAAAGAAACCTTGTCACGCCAGAATATTCAGATGGATTCTTTTACTGTTACAACCAGCAACAGCGGCAACCTTCCACAGCAGTCAGGTGGTGAATGGCATCAGGCATCCACAGAACAGAACAGAAATCAGCAATTGCAGAACAAGACACGGGTTGCAAATCTCGGCACTGATTTTGAATCTCCTGTACGTTATTTTGCACCTCAGTATCAATCAACTATAGATGTAAGATTTTAGAGAAAGGAGGTAAATGGACAAATGAGCACAACTATTACAGGTACGACCGCCACAACGTCAACTTATGCGGCAGATGCCATGAAATCTGAGATAGGGATGAACAAGGATGATTTTTTGCAGTTGTTCATCGCTCAACTGCAAAATCAGGATCCTTTAAACCCTCAGGATTCATCAGAATTTCTGACTCAACTGGCTCAGCTCACGCAGGTTGAACAGTCATATAACAGCACTGCAGCCCTCGAAAAACTCCTGACAGCTCAGGACAACAGCCTTGCGATGACATCCGTTTCACTCATAGGAAAGGAAGTGACGGCACTGGGGAATCAAGCCGTTTTCGACGGTACAAATCCGGCTTCCCTGACCTATCAGATGCCTGCCTCTACGACAGATACAACACTGACTATTTACAACGGATCAGGACAAGCTGTTAAAGTCGTGGATCTGGGTTCCGTAGCTTCAGGAAAAGGAACGTATCAGTGGGACGGCACCGATGGACAGGGAAATACTCTGACAAGCGGAGCCTATAGCTTTGCAATCAGCGGCACCGATGCCACGGGGGATGTTCAGACAGCCACCACATACACAACTGGGGTTGCTGACGGTATAAGATTCGATAACGGCACAGCATATGTGACAATAGGAGCGGTTTCGGTTCCATTTGCGGATGTAACAGCCGTCAAACAGTCATGACAAGCATTGATCAGATTTATTTCCCTAATCCGGTTCAGCCGGCAGGAAAGTCTGCACAGACAAGTAACCAGACTATAACAGCTACCAAGGATTCTCCTTTTTCCAAGATTCTGGAAAAGGCTGAAGGTGTCAAGTTTTCACAACATGCACAGGAACGGCTCAGGTCGCGCAATATATCATTCAGCAATGAACAGATTCAGCAGCTTGAGGGGGCGGTCAACAGCGTAGCTCAAAAAGGCGGAAAAGAGTCGCTGGTAATGATGGGAGATGCAGCACTTGTGGTAAGCGTTAAAAACCGTACGGTTGTGACGGCGATGGATCGCAGCCAGATGAAGGGAAATATCTTTACAAATATCGATTCTGCAGTAGTTATCTAATCAATTCAACAGGGCTGGTCCTCTTGAGGAAGCCCCGGAGTTGCCGACCGATTGACGCAACTCCACCGAGAACAGGAGGCAACAAAATGAGTATCACATCCGCAATGTTTTCCGGTGTATCCGGACTTTTGGCTAATGCTGAGGGTATTAACGTAGTAGGTAACAACCTGGCAAACGTAAACACAGTTGGTTTTAAGTACAATCGTATGCTTTTTGCCGACATGATGTACGTTGATGTGGGTAACGGCTCGCAGTTGGGTCGTGGCACCCAGATCCAGAAGATTGACACCGTCATGGGTCAGGGAGCATTTGAGAGCACCGAGGTAGTTACAGACTTGGCTATTCAGGGAGAAGGCTTCTTTGCACTCGGAACACCGGCAGCTGTTGCTGGAACTGCGGTGGATCCAGAAAATGCCTATTACACAAGAGCAGGAACCTTTCGCCTTGGCGCAGAAGCAACAGCAGGGGATCCATTGCCATTACAGACACCAACCGGATACAAGGTTCTTGATGAGGACGGCTTGCCCATAATGATCCCTCAGACTTTTACAGGTGCCGCTACATTTACATTGCAGAAGATCACCAGTGTCGAAAACAATGGCACCATTGTATGTCTTTATGCAGACGCAACAGGTGCGCCAAGAACCGGTTACTACACAGGAAACGGCACGGTTGATGACGATCCTACTGATGCCCAGCTCAAAAAAGTTGGTTATGGCACAGTAAACAACCCTCCAGCACTCTCCAAAGAGGGGGGTAACCTGTTCAAATCAACCCCGACATCAGGTACACCAACCATAGGCAGGGCAAACGGAAATAACAGCAAGATCTTTTCCAACTCACTTGAGCAGAGCAACGTTGATATGGCGGCTCAGTTTGTTAAGATGATACTGACCCAACGTGCGTATTCAGCAAACTCGAAGACAATTACAACGGCTGACGAGATGACTCAGGAAGTTCTCAATCTCAAGCGTTAAGCGTTTCTGACGCCTGCATAACCTGACTCAGCCCCCCTTCACCTGTTTTGTTTACAGGTGGACGGGGGCGCAGTTGTCTTGGAAAAGAATCAATAAATAATCCAAGTGATTGCAAAAAGCTGTTTTTCGTTTTACAAAGAGTAGTATTTTTTTATATAAGAAATCCAGTGGCATACACCGGAGGAACAAATGGCGAAAGAAGAGCAGGCAGCAACTGAAGCCCCTGCAGAAGGCGGGAGCAAGAAAAAGCTTTTTATCATTATTGGCGCAGCAGTAGCGGTGCTTGTCATCGCTGGTGTTGTAGTATTTATGATGATGGGCAAAGGGGACAAGAAAAAAGAGGGGGCTGACCCCCACGGCGCCCCTGCTACTGCTGACGGAGGCCATGGCGCTGCGCCGACTGGTGATGCTCATGGTGCTGCTGGTGCAACCACAATTTTTCCGCTCGAACCGTTTATAGTAAATATCTATGATGGCCAGGATCTTCGTTATCTCAAGGTAAAGGTTGAGCTGGATATGGCCAATCCTGCAATCAAACAAGAGCTTGAGGGACGACTTGCCCCAATCCGCGATGCCATTCTGGTGGTTCTTACAACAAAGACGCTTCAGGAGGTGCAGGATGTTCAGGGGAAAAACCAGCTACGGGAAGAGATTCTGACAGCGATCAGCAAGATTGTAGCCCAGGGTAAGGTAACCAAGGTTTATTTCACTGATTTTGTTGTCCAATAGCCAATCGGACTGTCTGGATATAAATGGAGAAGATCCTCACCAAAGCAGAAATTGAAGCGCTGCTGAATGCAGTTTTTGACGGTCGGATTGAGCCTGAGAAGGAGCTTTCCAAGGCTGATGAAACGGCAGTCAAGTACGATCTCTTTAATACCGAAGCTTATCGTGGTTTTGTACCAAACCTGGATATAGTCTATGATGGATATATCCGCTATAACAGGATTACACTTTCAAACCGCCTTCGCAAGGTAGTTGAGATCAAAAAGGTTGGAGCGCGTTCTTACAAGTTTGACGACTTTCTGCAAACACTCCCATCGCCCGTCTGCATGGCCATTTTCAAGCTTGATCCACTTAAGGGCGCAGCCCTTCTTACTATGGACAGTACTCTGGCCTTTGCCATTGTAGATAGTGTTTTGGGAGGAACCAGCAGAAACTCACTTACACTCAATCGTCTTTTTACAAACCTGGAACTCAGACTGGTTGAGATGGTATTAGCTGATGTAATGGCCGATCTCGAGAAGGCCTGGGCGCCCTTGTATCCTGCCAAGTTAAATATATTACGTATGGAGATGAACCCGAGACTCGTAACAATCGTACCTCCCGAGTATCAGGTTGTTACAATGACCCTCAAGGTGCATATTGAAGAGACTGTCGGCACAATGACTTTTGTTGTGCCGATTATGACAATAGAACCTATAAGGGACAAACTGAAAGAGGGGATGCAGTTTGACCTTATGGCGATTGACCCTCAGTGGTCTTTCCGTCTATCTTCAGAGATTCTTGATGCACCGCTGGAGCTGGCCGTTGAACTGGGCAATTCAATGATATCATTAAGAGAACTTCTGGATCTGGAGGTTGGTGACACTATAATGCTGGACAAACCATGCACAAGTGAACTTTTGGTAAAGGTCGAAGGGGTTCCAAAATACCTGGGTATTCCAGGGATAAGACATGGTAATAAAGCACTACAGATTAGTGATATCCCGTCCAACAAGGGGAAAAAAAGTGAACGACAAGCATGATTCATCAGAAGCTGAACAGGAACGTAAAAATCTTGAATTCATACTTGATATACCGCTCCAGGTAACGGTAGAGCTTGGAAGGACAAAACTCCTGGTAAAGGATATTCTGCAACTTAACCAGGGAGCGGTAGTTGAGCTTACAAAGCTGGCAGGTGAACCTCTTGATATTTTTGTAAATTCCAAACTTGTTGCAAGGGGCGAGGCTGTTGTTGTCAATGAGAAGTTTGGTGTCCGGCTTGTTGATATAGTCAGTCCAAACGAACGAGTGGAGAAGATTTTGTGACAAACCGGCTTCTCCTCTCTCTGGTACTGCTGCCAGCAGTTGCACAGGGAGCTGAAAGTCAACCCGGCGGAAGCAGTTTTAGCTTTCTTGCCAGTTTTTTTCAGATGTTGGCCGCCCTCTTTCTTGTAATCGGATTAATTCTGCTTACCTATTATATTTCAACCCGCTTGATGCGTAAGTTACCTGCCATCCGTCCAGGCGGTCAGCATATAAGAGTCCTTGAAGTTCGCCCGATGGGTTCACGCAAAGCACTTATACTGATAGAAATAAATGGTGAGTACCTCTTGTTATCAAGTTCCGGTGAACAGTTATCCCTTATAAAGCAGATAGATATGCTTGAAGAAATTGAGATAATTGATGATACACCTTCTAAAAAGTCTGATTTCATCGATCTACTCAAACGAGCGATTTCACGTAACTGATCTACAGGATCGATTAGTTTGGAACAGCAAATGACCCACTGTAACAGCAAACATTTCTGGATAACCGCTTTAATGCTGGTTGCGGTCATTATCTGTTCTACCGTTGCCTACGCGGCTCCAGTACCATTGCCATCTCTTAATATCGGAGTGGGCACGGCCTCTAAACCGACCGAAGTCGCCACAACTATACAGATCTTCCTGCTTCTTACGGTTCTCTCTCTTGCCCCTAGCCTTCTGATTATGACCACATCGTTTACCCGCATCGTGGTTGTTCTCTCATTTCTCAGAACAGCGATGGGAACTCAATCCGCTCCTTCAAATCAGATTATTCTGGCGTTGTCACTTTTTCTGACATTTTTTATAATGACACCTGTCTGGCAGCAGATTAACGTTGAAGCTTACCAGCCTTACAAATCAGGTTCGCTCAGTCAGGAACAGGCATTTGAAAAAGCTGTTAAACCGGTCAGAAAATTCATGCTTGCTCAAACACGCGAGAAAGATCTCGCTCTCTTTATAAGCCTTTCCAAACAGGGACGTCCAAAAAATGCAGATGAAATTCCTACACTTACTATTGTTCCGGCATTTATGATCTCTGAGCTACGAACCGCCTTCCAGATCGGTTTTTTAATCTACATACCCTTTATTGTTGTTGATATGGTGGTGGCTTCCGTTCTGATGTCTATGGGTATGATGATGCTGCCACCAGTTATGATCTCGTTACCTTTCAAGATCCTCCTTTTTGTTCTGGTTGACGGATGGGGACTTGTCATCGGATCTCTTGTAAAGAGCTTTGGATAGAAAGGAGGTAAAATGACTCCGGAACTTGTTGTGCAACTTGCCCGTCGAAGCTTTGAAGCAACCCTTCTCTTGGCGGCTCCTCTCCTTCTGTTCAGCCTTGTAGTTGGACTTGCCATAAGCGTTTTTCAGGCAGTAACATCTATTAACGAAGCTACTTTGGCCTTTGCACCCAAGATAGTCGCAGTAATGGTGGCAGTTATCATCTTCTTTCCATGGATGATGAGTTATATGAGTGACTTCACACGCGAGATCTATGCACTGATAGCAGTAATGCGTAAATAGGTCATTGTGTTTCCCTTTATCTCCCCTTTGCCCAGCCATTCAGACGTGTTCCTCTTTGCGCTGGTTCTATGTAGAATAGCAGGGCTTTTTGCCGCTCTGCCGCTGTTTGGCGGACGCCGTTTACCTACAAGAATCAAGGTAGTAGCAGTCCTCTCTATTACACTGGTATGCTTTCCAATCCTTGATATAGCCCCTCCTCCGCTGCCTCAAGACACCATTTCCATAGGGTTTTTGGTTATCCGAGAGATACTGATCGGCCTGACTCTCTCATTTATAACCCAGATCATATTTGCCGCTGTAGAATTCAGCGGCCAGATCATCGGCCTCCAGATGGGGTTCAGCATTGCCTCGGTAATAGATCCCACTATGGGAAACCAGACACAGATAATGTCTGTAATGCAAACCTTACTGGCAACACTGTTTTTTCTGTCCCTGAATATCCACCATGTTTTTATACATGCTATAGTAGATAGCTTTTCTGTAATTCCTATTGGAGGATGGCAGATGAGCGAGGCGCTGATCCACTTCATGATAAAGGCCACAACAGAAGTGTTTATCCTGGGGGTTCGGCTTGCCGCTCCGGTAATGGTTGCGCTGCTTCTGACCAGTGTTGTTCTTGGTATAATGGCACGCGCCTTCCCCCAGATGAACGTTTTTATGGTAAGTTTTCCACTAAATATAGGGCTTGGATTTATGGTCTTAGGCATGACCCTTCTTCTATTCTTTCATGTTCTTGAGATATCGTTTGCAAACCTTTCAGGGCAGGTTGCAAACATTTTCAAGATTCTGGCAAAGGGGGGATGATAACTGGCAGACGAGGATAAACACTCAAAAACTGAACAGCCAACTGGACGACGGCTTGAAAAAGCGAGGGAAAAAGGCGCACCGCCAACCTCACAGATGCTCAACCAAAGCCTCACACTGTTGGCAGGAATTATAAGCCTCTACCTTCTGGGCGGTTATCTGCTTAACGGGCTGGAAAGCACCACGGTTCAGATATATTCAGAGATCGGCACCTTTGAACTGACCGAGAAAAATGTTTATGCCATGCTGATCAGGATATTCGGTGTCATAATCATGCTACTTGCACCGATTATTCTCGTCATAATGACAACAGGGGTTCTTTCCCATATCCTTCAGGATAATGGCAGAATTGATTTCCAATGGGGTCGCTTGTCATTTGATTTGAACAAGCTGAATTTTTTAAAAGGCTTTGGAAAACTGTTTAACAAAGATGCTCTGGTTGAAATTTTAAAATCACTTGTCAAAATTTTTGTAATAGGCTGGATAGCCTATCAGGTTATGCGAGATGAGCTACAGAACATTACCATCCTCGCAGAATCTGATATTAAGGGAATACTCGCCTATACAGGACATGTCGCTTTTAAAATAGTCACACATACAACCGGAATGATGATTGTAATTTCAATACTCGATTTTGCATATGTAAAATGGCGCTACACAGAAAACCTCAAGATGACAAAACAGGAAGTAAAGGACGAACATAAGGAGCAGGAAGGGAATCCGGAGGTAAAAGGAAAGATCAAGAAAATGCAGTACCAGTCTGCCCGTCGTCGTCTCACAAAGATTATCCCGACTGCAGATGTCGTAATCACAAACCCTACCCACTTTGCAGTAGCACTCAAGTATGATCGAAAGAAGATGGCAGCCCCCATGGTGATTGCCAAGGGAGCCGACGAAATGGCACTTGCAATCAAGGAGATGGCTCGTGAAAACAGGATAACAATGGTTGAGAACCGGTTTTTGGCCAGAGAACTGTATGAACAAGTGGCAGAAAACCAGGAAATACCTGAATCACTCTATGCTGCTGTAGCCGAAGTCCTTGCATATGTATTTCGCCTTAAAGGAACCATGTAAAAGAGTTGTCATATTTCAGTCAAAGTCAAATTTATGACAAAAATCTCCAGAACTGAATCCGTCAAAAATCAAAACATGCTGTAATAACTACATTTAACCGTAAACCAATGCAGCACTGTGACTGTTTTTTGACGGCACGAAACCTGCATATAATGTCGCGGGGTGGTAACGACTGCTCCTTTGAATCCTACTTATTGAGGACACAAGGATAAGTTTCAGCCATGGCAAATGCGACTTCAGTCCAGGCTCTTGAACTGAGCAACTTCAGGAAAAACTCAGATATATACGTTGCAATTGCCCTTATTGGCGTGCTTGCATTGATGATTGTCCCTCTTCCGGCATTTATGCTGGATATATTCCTTGCCACCAACATCACAATCGCATTGGCTATCCTTCTTGTCTGTCTCTACACCAGACATCCTCTTGATTTTTCTGTATTTCCATCCGTTCTCCTGGTTACTACACTGTTCCGGCTTTCACTTAATGTCGCTTCAACAAGGCTTATACTCCTGCATGGCCGCGAAGGAGTTGAGGCTGCCGGTTCTGTTATCAAGGCATTTGGCTCTTTTGTTGTCGGAGGCAACTATGTAGTTGGCGCCGTCATGTTTCTTATCCTGGTTATTATTAACTTTGTTGTTATTACAAAAGGTGCAGGTCGAATCGCTGAAGTTTCAGCAAGGTTTACACTTGATGCTATGCCAGGAAAACAGATGGCTATTGATGCGGATCTCTCTGCCGGTTTTTTGACAGAGAAAGAGGCTCGCAACCGTCGTGAAAAAATACGGCGTGAAGCAGACTTTTACGGTGCAATGGATGGTGCCAGCAAGTTCGTTCGTGGAGATGCTGTCGCCGGCATCCTGATCATGCTTGTAAACATATTTGGCGGCCTGATCATAGGTGTATGGCAACAAGGGCTGGCGTTAGATGTAGCCCTTGCCAACTACACGCTTCTCACAGTAGGTGAAGGACTGGTGGCTCAGATTCCGGCTCTAATCATCTCAACTGCCGCAGCCGTAATAGTAACCCGCACAGCTGATGAAAACAATTTTGGTCAGGAGCTAACCAACCAGTTTCTTAACTATCCGAAGGCATTTTACGTCGTTTCCGGCGTAATGCTCCTTTTTGCGGTTATTCCAGGCCTGCCCCACTTTGCCTTTCTTCTTTTGTCAGGCGTATCATGGCTCGTCGGACGAATGTCAAAAGAGATGGCTCAGGTGGTAGAAGAAGAAGCTGCCGCAGCAGAGGCGGCTGGTGAAGAAGAAGCCCAGGATCAGTCTTCAGCCATAAGACCGCTTGATACACTCGAACTTGAGGTTGGGTATGGCCTGGTACCGATGGTGGATGCAGCACAAAACGGTGAGTTGCTTGAGAGGATTCGTTCCATAAGACGGCAGTTCGCTCAGAAAATGGGCTTTGTAGTTCCTCCTATACACATACATGACAACCTTCAGCTAAAACCTTACGAATACAACATACTCATACGTGGAGCACGTGTGGGTGGAAGTGAACTTACCGGACAGTATCTGGCTATGGATTCGGGGGGTGTAATGGCCAAACTTCCAGGGCCTTCGGCAAAAGAACCGGTATTTGGCCTGCCTGCGGTATGGATTAGAAATGAAGACAGAGAACAGGCTCAGGTTAATGGCTATACTGTTGTTGATAGCACAACCGTTATCGCCACGCATATAAGTGAGACAATAAAGCGTTATGCCCAGGATCTGGTTGGGCGTCAGGAAATGCAGCAACTGCTTGACAACCTTGCTTTAACGGCTCCGAAGGTTGTGGATGAACTTATTCCTGGACAACTTAATCTCGGCGTTGTCCTCAGGGTCGTTAAAAACCTGCTTAAAGAGGGGGTCTCCGTCAGGGATCTACGGACTATACTTGAAAGTCTTGCAGATTACGCCGGACTGACAAAGGATCCTGATGTCCTGACCGAATTTGTTCGTCAGGGACTTGGCCGCTTCATAGTCGATCAGTTCAAAATGGATGAGGAGACCCTGTATCTTATAACCATAGACAGAGGAGTTGAGGATACAATAGCTGAGGCTATACAACCTTCTGATCAGGGCAGTTACCTTGCCATTGAGCCAGCTTCCGCACAACAGGTAATAGCCTCGGTTCGAGGGATGATTGACCGGTTTGGAATGTACGGAGCCCAACCTGTAATATTGGCTTCACCGTCAATACGCCGGCATGTCAAAAAATTGATTGAACGCTTTGTGCCAAATGTCGCTGTACTATCCCATAACGAGATCCCCCAGAATGTCAAAATTCAGTCATTAGGAGTGGTGACCTTCCATGCTGGTTAAAACATTTCAAGCCCCGACAATGGCTGAGGCCTTGAGGCAGGTTAAAGCCGAACTTGGCCCTGACGCCATGATCCTTTCCACTAAAAAGGAGAAACAGGGAGGAATCCTCGGTTTCTTCAGCAAAAATGTAGTCAAGGTAACTGCGGCTATAGAACCTCACCGCCCTGCCCCCCCTCCTCCGCCACCGTTAAGGGAAAAACCGGAACGTGAAAAAACGGCTAAAGAGGAATTTGAAAGCTCAATGCTTGCTCCTCTGGCAAGGGAACTAAGGGACCTGCGAGAAAAAGTGGAGATTATGGCCAAAAAAGAAGAGGAGTTGCGGCAGCGTCAGAGCGAACAGGTCTCTAATCCTGACGGTTCCCCCAAAAAAGCTGGAGAAGGCAACATAAATCTGAACAACATACCCCGTCAGGATCTGGAAGAGATCAAAAGGTTTCTGTTGAACACACTTGTCAGAAACCAGGATGGAGCCATCAAATCGGTTCAATTTCCTGAGGCTGCAATAATCAACTCTCAGCAGCAAGAAAAACCGGAGTTGGCAAGAGAACTTGACCGACAGGGGGTTGAACCGGAACTGCAGGGTAAAATCATTGAAACAATAAATAAACTGCCAACTGGCTCCGGGGAAGAAACCCTTAAAGGACGTTTGGGGGAAGCCTTTTCACGACTTATAGGCTTTGCCGGAACACTGAGGATGAAGAAAAACACTCCCCGTGTGATTGCCCTTGTTGGCCCGACAGGTGTAGGCAAGACAACCACAACAGCTAAACTTGCAGCCATGTACGCATTAAGCAAAGGCAACAAGGTTGCTCTTATAACAATGGATATATTCAGGGTTGGCGCGGTTGAACAGCTAAAAACCTACACAAGGATTATGGGGATTCCGCTTGAGGTCGCCTCAACACCCAAAGAGCTTGAAAGGTCTGTAGAGCGTCATTCAGATTGCGATCTGATCCTGATCGATACTGCCGGACGAAGCCACAAGGATTCAGAAAAACTTGAGGAGATGAAAGACTTCCTTGAGACCTCCATCCATTCAGACATCTATCTCTGCCTATCTGCAACAACAAAAGACAAGGAACTTGAAGAAATACTCAATCGGTTCAGTATTTTTCCGATCAGTAAGGTAGTCTTTACAAAACTGGATGAATCCGAAAGCATTGGATGCATCATAAATCTGCTCCTTAAGGCAAACCTCCAGATAGCCTATTTTACTACTGGTCAGAGGGTACCTGAAGATATAGAGGTTGCAACGGCTGAAAAACTTGCTGAACTGATTCTCAAGGAGGGAGCAGAATGAGCGCTGTACGCGGAACCGGCGACCAGGCCGACACCCTCCGGAAGATGGCTAGAACAGCCAGGTCATCCGATAAAGTCACAAACACTGAAACTCCGTTGACTGAGCAGAACGGGATAAGGGTTATTTCAGTAACAAGTGGCAAAGGAGGAGTAGGAAAAAGCAATATAGTGGCCAATCTGGCCTTGGCTTTGGCATTTTACGGCAAGAAGGTTCTGATAATTGATGCCGATTTAGGCGTTGGCAACCTTGATGTTCTCCTTGGCCTGTCACCGCAATACAACCTTAACCATGTCCTGTCAGGCGAAAAAAGTCTTCAGGAGATCATCGTAGAGGTAACTCCAAACATCAAACTGATACCTGCGGGTTCAGGTGTACAGGAATATACCAGCCTCGGGCAGCATGAAAAGCTGAGGCTCTTGGATGAACTGGATATGCTGGAAGAAGATTTTGACATCATGATCATTGATACAGAGGCCGGTATCTCGGAAAATGTCACCTATTTTACCGTAGCTGCCCAAGAAATTCTCGTTGTAGTAACTCCGGAGCCCACATCCATCACCGATGTCTATGCTCTTATCAAGTTGCTGGCCACCCGCTATTCAGAGCATCATTTCAAGGTTTTGATAAATATGGCAAGAGATAGCGAAGACGCACTGGAGGTATTCCGAAAACTTGCAAATGTCGCAGGTCGTTTTCTTGACATATCACTGGACTATCTCGGTTGTGTTGTTCGTGATGAACGACTGATTGATGCCGTAAAGAAACAAAAGGCAGTCTATGAGTTATATCCTGATTCTGACGCTTCAAACTGTTTCACAACTCTGGCAAAACGTGTAATTGAAAATTCCCGTCAGTCAAAACTGAAAGGCAACATCCAGTTTTTCTTCCGGCGTTACCTGGAAGGAGCAAAAGGGAGCGCGGCATGAGTAACCTGAGGGCATATCAGGAGCAGGCTGGGGATCGCAGTCAGCAACTGCGTGAGACCATGATTACTTCACATCTGCCACTGGTACGTTATCTGGTCAACCGGTTTGCAGCCCAATTACCGTCTCATCTGGACACACAGGATCTCGCCAGCGCGGCAGTAATAGGATTGATACATGCGGCAGACCGCTTTGATCCTGAGCGTGGTGTACAGTTTAAGACCTTTGCAGAGCAACATATAAGAGGCGCTATTCTTGATGAGTTGAGGGCAAATGACTCTCTTAGCCGTACAATGCGGGACAAGTGCAAGATGGTAGAAAGAGAGATGCATCAGCAGGAACACATCCTGGGGAGGAACCCGACAGGTCAGGAGATGGCTGAGGCTCTTCAGATAAGCCTTGATGACTACTACAGCCTTATGGAAGATATCCACGAATACAGCTTCATCAGTATTGATGACAGCTGGGATGATGATGAGGGACATCCCTTAAGCCTCGCCGACATACTTGGGGATGAAGAAGAGAAGAGTCCACAAAATTTGGCAATTGCAGGCCAGACAGCAAAAGCAATTGGCAACGCCATAGACGGATTGCCTGAAAAAGAGCGGCTGGCAGTTACACTGTATTACTACGAAGAGATGAATCTTAAAGAGATTGGTGTTGTCCTGGCTCTGACAGAATCACGAATCTGTCAGATCCTGAGTCAGGCAATGATACGGCTCAAGGCAAAGATGAAGGCCTTTCGCCCCTGACAGAAACGGAAGGAGACAAGAGATGAATAGCGGAATGTATTCGGCATTGTCCGGTAATCTCTCAGCCATGAAAAGGCTGGACATAATTGCCTCAAATCTGGCAAATGCATCAACAAACGGTTTCAAGCAGGACAGAATTGCCTTTGAAAGCGTACTTGCGGGAAATCAGAATCCTCCGGCAGTTCCTCCAGCACGGACGGCAGACCCTGTACTGTTAAATGAAAGGATGACAACTGACTATTCCCCGGGCGCTCTCGTCCAGACAGGCAACACCCTTGATGTCGCCTTGCAGGGGGACGGTTTTTTCGCCGTGAGAACGCCGGAAGGAATAGCATATACCCGTCAGGGCAACTTCCGTCTTACCAGTGACGGAACATTAGTTACAGCCAACGGCTATACTGTCCTCTCAAAGGCAGGTGATAACCCTGCAGATGGACAGCCTATCAAGATTGACGTTACCGCTCAGACCAGTGGAGAGAAACCCGTTATAGATAGCCAGGGAAATGTCACACTTAATGGTGAACCGATTGCCACCATCGCCATCTTCGATTTTTCAAAGCCGTACAGCCTGATCAAAACTGCCGGTACATTCTTTCTTGCCGGTGATGGAGTCACTCCTCAACAAGCCTCTCCGCTCACATCCATAGCACAAGGTTCGCTGGAACAGTCCAATGTAAATACGATAGCTGAAATGGTCCAGATGGTTGAGACCAGTCGCCACTTTGAAACCTGCCAACGTATGGTTAGGAGCTTTGATGATATGGCTGCCAAGACGATAAACGACCTGGCACGAGTATAACGATATAAAGGAGTAACAAGCCATGATGAGATCTTTATGGACCGCAGCGTCCGGAATGAATACCCAGACCCAGAATATCAACGTAATTGCAAACAATCTGGCTAACGTAAACACGACAGGCTTCAAAAAGAGCCGACCGGATTTTCAGGATCTCATGTACCAGACCGTGCAGAATCCCGGCTCACCTTCCACCAACGCAGCACAGATTCCAGCTGGCATCCAGTTCGGTATGGGGGCAAAGCTGGCAGCGGTATCCAAACAGTTCACCCAGGGAGACTACCAGAACACCGGCGGACAGCTGGATGTAGCCATTGAAGGGGATGGTTTCTTTCAGATTCAGATGCCGGACGGAAGCACTGCATACAGCAGGGCTGGCGCCTTCAAGATGGACAGTAACGGCCGCCTGGTAACCCCTGAGGGATACCCGATGCTGCCGGAAATTGTTATTCCAAACAACTCATCCAAGATCACCATCGGAACGGATGGAACGGTTTCAGCGGTGCAGGCAGGTTCTACGGCTGCCTCCACTGTAGGCAATATACAGCTGGCAATTTTTACAAACCCCACAGGACTTTCGTCAATGGGGCGGAATTTCTATCAGCAGACCGATGCATCAGGGAATGCCACCACCGGAACTCCAGGACAGAATGGCCTGGGAACCACTACACAGGGGTTTTTGGAGATGAGTAACGTAAACGTGGCGGAAGAGATGGTAAACATGATCATTGGCCAACGCGCCTACGAAGCAAACTCAAAGGCTATAACCACCTCTGACGAAATGCTGCAGTTGGCCAACAACCTGAAGCGTTAATAACATGCAGATTATTCGACTTATATCGTTATTTTTATTTTTGTCCCTGTTGCATGCCTTTCCCTCTCATGCAAGCCATGCAGACCAGGTTGTTCTGCCTGAACATGAGATAAGAACCGCTGTTGAACGTTTTCTGGCAGAAAAGGTTGAAGGCAGGGGGTGGACAACATCAATTCGTCAACTCTCGTTGCCGAAGGGAGTGAAGGTTTCAAAAGGCAGATCCGATATTGAGATTTTAGCTCCGGAAAGATGGGAAGGATGGGGGTCTATCAGTATTGTAATGGTCGTCAGGGTTAACGGTGTTGTTGAAAAGAACCTCTCTCTCAGATTAAATGTGGATGCGAATGCCGATATGGTGGTAGCAAAACGGCAACTGCTTGTCGGCACGATAATCACCTCTGATGATATTCAGCTTAAAAGAGAGGATCTGGCAAAGGCTGGCGGTCACCCTGTTCAGAATTTAGAAGATGCCATAGGAAAGAAGCTACGCACAACCGTAAGAGCCGGAAGCCCTTTAAAAAGTAGCCAGCTTGTCGCTGTTCCGGTGATTGTAAGCGGACAGCTGGTAACCATAGTTGCCGAAAATTCGGGCATAAGAATTACTGTATCTGGCAAAGCAAGAAGCGCTGGCGGAATAGGTGACCTCATACGTGTCCAGAATCTCACATCCAACAAGGAAATACCTGCCCGCATTCTCGATGCCTCCACTGTTTCTATCGGTTTCTAATAAACAGGAGACTATGATGATAAAACGTTGCCTTCTGCCTCTTTGCGTCATTTGCCTTTCAGGCTGCGTAGTTCAGCAGACCGAGGTGGTGACGCCAACCTTTGATCAGCAGCTTAAACAACCTGAGCCCAGTTATAAAAACGGCTCTATATGGCAGGGATCCGCCGTAGCGTTGACTGAGGATGGAAATGCCAGAAGAATCGGTGACATAGTTACCATAATAATCACTGAGACAGCCAGCGCCAGCAAGCAGGCGGCTACCGCTACAGGACGAACCAGTGAAATAAGTGCCGGGATTCCGGCTTTTATGGGGCTTGAGGGCGCCGGAATACTCCTTAACAATCTTGGTGGTAAAGAGGCAAATCTGTCAAAGCTGATTGACGCAAGTGCCAGCTCATCGTTTGATGGCAGCGGTTCGACATCCCGCAAGGAAACCCTTACAGCCACTATAACCGCGAAGGTCATAGATGTTCTTCCAAACGGCAACCTAAAGATAGAAGGGCGTCGCAACGTCAAGGTCAATAATGAAGACCAGATTTTAACCGTTAAGGGAACGATCCGCCAACGTGATATCTCTGCAGAAAACACTATAAATTCGGCATTTATTGCCGATGCACAGATCAGCTATTCGGGCGAAGGGGTAATCTCTGATCGTCAGAAACCGGGCTGGTTAATGAATCTGATTGACAAACTCTGGCCATTTTAGGTGATAAAATGAAAATAATTACAACCTTTGTGCTACTCCTTTTTTTGACCTTTCCTGCCATCTGTCAGGGATCCCGCATAAAAGATATCGCAGCATTTGACGGTGTCCGTGACAACCAGCTTGTAGGTTATGGCCTGGTTGTAGGGCTAAACGGTTCCGGCGACAGCGACCAGACAAAATTCCCTGTTCAGTCCCTTGTAAACGTGCTGGAACGTATGGGAGTCACTATCAATCGTGCTGACGTAAAGGTTAAAAACGTTGCTGCGGTAATGGTAACAGCAACCCTTCCACCTTTTGCAAAGCAGGGTACAAAGCTTGATTTGACTATCTCTTCCCTTGGCGATGCAAAGACTATCGCCGGAGGGACACTGGTTATGACCCCTCTTAAAGGGGCGGATGGCAATGTATATGCCGTCGGACAGGGTTCTATCCTGACAAATTCATTCGCATTTGGTGGTCAGGGGGCATCTGCCACAAAAAACCATCCAACAGCCGGAAGGATTCCTGCGGGTGCGCTGGTAGAACGTGAACTGCCAAATGTTCTTGCCGGCAAGTCAAGCCTTAGGCTGAACCTGAATCAAGCCGATTTTACAACGGCTTCACGGATAGTAGCGGCGATCAACAAAACGTTTCCAAATGCTGCCAGCAGTATTGACGGCGGATCTGTAATGGTTCAACTTCCTGATTCATTTCTCTCACGACCTGTTGAATTTATTGCTCAGATGGAAAATATAGAGGTCATTCAGGATACCTTGGCAAAGGTAGTTGTCAATGAGAGAACAGGCACCATTGTTATGGGAGATAAAGTAAGAATTTCACCTGTTGCCGTTTCTCACGGCAATCTGGCGCTTACCGTTAAAGAAACTCCAAAGGTCTCCCAGCCAAAGCCTCTCTCAAAAGGGGAAACCAAAGAGGCGCCACGCACCGAACTCAAGGTTCAGGAGGAGCAGAAGCGACTTTCATTCATACCGGAAGGGAACACCATCGGAGATGTTGTGCGTGGCCTGAATTTACTGGGAGTGACCCCCAGGGATCTGATCTCAATCCTGCAGGCCATAAAATCGGCAGGAGCGCTACAGGCAGAGCTTGTTATAATCTGACCATTTCAGTAAGCGCTGAATACTACCGATAGGATAACCATAATGGACAATAATTTAAGCATAGCGCCAGATCTCCTGGTTCAGGATAAAAAGGCCGAGCAGTTGGCCTCCAGTGCAAAAGGGAGAGGGGAAATACTGACCGAAACCAGACGCAAGGAGCTTAAAAAGATTTCGCAGGACTTTGAGGCGCTATTTACCGGAATGATGTTAAAATCCATGAGAGAAACGGTGCCTGAAGACAAACTTACCGGCGGAGGAAAGGCAGAGGAAACCTACCGTTACATGCTGGATCAGGAGTACGCTGCAGCCGCTGCAAAGCGCGGCGGAGCAAACAGTATAGCTTCAATGGTCGAGAAAGAGCTGCTTAAACGCTATTCAACTCCGACTTCGCCCAAAACGAACGGGATAAAAAGCGAGGAACTCTAATGGCAACGGCAAACCGTTTGGCAGAAATATTGACAGAGCAGCTTGAGATCTTGAAGGAGCTACAGCAAACCCTTCAGGAAGAGCAGGAGGCTATTGTCAAAATTGACACAACATACATGGAATCCCTGAATACTCAGAAGGAACAGATAATTATCCGTCAGAGAAAAACTGCAGAGAGGCTGCATTCTGTCATGGCTGAAACCGCCATACAGACTGGCCTGCCACCCTCTGCAACCCTTACGGAAATAATCAATAAAATGCCAACTCAGATGAGAGAGCAGATACAGCCATTGCAACAGGCGGCAAAGCAGGCAGGTTCATCAGTTTCAGCCCTGGCAAACCAGAACAGAGGGATGCTGGAACGGTTCCTGACTGTAGTTAATGATTCATTGGCATTTATTCTGAGAATTCTGCACACATCAAACACTTACGGCGTTCGGGGGACCTATCTCTCGAACACCCAGGCTGGTGCAGTCATGGTCAACAGGGAGGCTTAAGATGAGTCTCAGCGCCGCTCTCGAAATAGGCAAGGCAGGCTTACGTATCTATCAGGTTGCCACAGAGGTTGCCAGCGAGAACATCGCCAACGTCAATACACCTGGCTACTCAAGGCAACGTGTGGTGCTTGCAACCGCTCCACCTACAACTCACAACGGTTTCCCGTTGGGATCCGGCGTTCAGATACAAACAGTTGAACGTTACTATGACTCCCTGCTTCAAAAGCAGCTGGTAAACGCCGGCACTACATCAGGTTATGATGAGAAGAAAGCTGAAGTGCTGCAACAGATTGAACCTATATTCAACGAACTTGCTCAGGATGGTCTTGGAGCCTCCATTTCAGACTTCTTTAATTCATGGCAGGATCTCTCCCTTAACCCTACCGGTGGTGCTGAAAGACAGTCCGTACTGAGCAACGCACAGATTATGACTGATCAGTTCCATTATATCTATCGCACCCTGAACGATGCAGCCATAGCTCAGAACGATGCAGTTGAGCCGATGGCTGACGATATAAACAACATCTTAAGCAATATAGCCCAGCTGAACGGACAAATAGAAGTAACTGAAATGATAAGCGGAAACGCAAATGAGATGCGTGACGAAAGGGATTACCTTGTAAGACAACTGGCCGAAAACATGGCTGTAAGCTTCACCGAAAATGCTGATGGTACAACTGATATCTCTTACACAGACGGAACCGGAACATACTCTTTGGTAGACGGCTCCGCTGCTGCAACACTGTCTGTAATAAATAGCGGCACGCTGGCAACTGACGGCACTACTCCCCGCAAGGTCGTGCAGGTCACCCCTGCAGGTGGAGGGGCTACCACAACAATAGCGCCAACCACAGGCACACTAGGCTCGGTAATGGTTATGAGAGACACAACCATACCAGGGTATTTGACACAGGTTAATGGTATTGCAAGCAGCATAGTAACCGAGGTCAACGCCATCCATTCAACAGGATTTACCCTGGTACCAAGTACTGGTGTCAACTTCTTTACCAACACAGGGACAACTGCACGTACAATAACAGTCGCTATTTCGGACACAAATCTGATCGCAGCCTCACAAGACGCTACTTCACCTGGCGACAACAGCAATGCATTGGAATTAGCCGCTCTGCTAAATGAAAAGACGATGTCTGGCGGCACATCCACATACAATAATTACTACGATGGTCTGGTTGCGCAGGTAGGTCTGGATGTCCAGTCCGCCCAGAAGGTTGTGAAACAGGATGAGGCATTTATGAAACAGCTCACAACGCTTCGGGATTCAAATTCCGGTGTTTCACTGGATGAAGAACTGACCGACCTTATAAAATTTCAGCGTTCCTACCAGGCATCGGCAAAGCTTATCACAACTGCCGGTGAGATGCTGGACACACTGATCAACATGGTACAGTAAGGAGAGAGCCATGCGAGTTACCCCTAACATTACATCACAAAACTCACTTTATAATATCCAGCAGTCGAGAACGATTCTTAACAACCTCCAGGAAAAGATAGCATCCGGTAAAAATATAAATCGCCCGAGTGACGACCCTGTATCTTCAAGACTGCTCCTGGGACTTAACGATAATCTGACAGCCACACAACAGTACAACAGCAATATCACAAAGGCCGATATCTGGCTCAATATGACGAACACCGCCCTTAACGGGATGCATAGTTACGTAAATCAGGCCAAAAGCCTGGTTTCTTCAATAGTAAGCGGCACAACGGATCCAAACATACAAAATAACGCAATTGATCAATTAAAGGCCATCAAACAGCAGCTGCTGGATATGGGGAATACCCAGTTAAACGGAATCTATCTCTTTGGAGGAGGGACAACATCCCCATCGCCGTTCCATACAGGTGCTGCTCCATATTATCGCGGTGATGAAACTCAATTGAATATTGAAATAGGGCAGGAAATGACAGAAACAATGAACTTGGTAGGAAGCCAGGTTCTTACTCCTGATGAGGCAACATCTCAACCATTTGGAACAACCAATATTCTAAAGACTATAGACGACCTTATTAACACCCTTACAACCGACCCCACAAACACGGCAGCAATTCAGGCCGGTTCAGAGGCTCTGTACGCAGGAGGCCTACAGCTGGAACGCGCCATTTCAACAGTGGCAACCAGACTTACCCGCCTGGACAGTGCACAGACTATGAATAACAATACAAAGAACACCTTACTTACAATATTTGATAACATACAGAGCGCTGATTACGCTGAACTGGGGGTTAAACTTACCCAACAGCAGACCGCTTTTGAGGCAACACTATCCTCAACGGCCAAGATCAGCCAGATGTCACTTCTGGATTATTTATAATCCTTTTCGCACTCTGCCAGCATCATCATTATTTCTGTATCAGAAAGTTCTGGCAATACGAAACTGCCCTTGCTGTCTTTCTGTACCCTGCTTATTCCGGGATAACGCTTTTCAAGCACCCTTATCTCCATCGCCTGATTCCTTACAGTTGCCAGAAGCCTTCGGTTTTCCGCCTCAAGGTCAAACCTTTCAATAGCGGTTCTTATTGCAAACTTGAGCTCGGTATCATTCCAGGGTTTTGTAAAAAAACGGTAGATCTCACCCTGGTTAACCGCCTTCATAGCTGCTTCAAGGGTCGCATGTCCGGTCAGCAGGATCCTCAAGGTTTGGGGATATCTTTCCTTCAGGATAGCCAAAAGCTCACTACCCTGCATCCCTATCATCCTCTCGTCTGAAATAACAAGCTTGAAAGGCTTGGTAGCAACTATCTCCAGCGCCTCCTCCCCGCTTTTTGCACAGGTTACTTCAAGTTGCTCATCAAAAAGCGCACGAGTAAGGGCAGAAAGTACATTAGGTTCGTCGTCAACCACCAATATAGGATTCATAGATATACCCCCGTTAATAAATTGTATTCCGCCTTAACGCGCTGTGCCGCAGGCAGGGCAGACAACCCAGTCATCATCAAGTATCTGATGGCATGAACGGCAGCAGTTCTGTCGAAATGAACCACAGTGAGGACAAAAAAGATGGCGGGATTCCATAAGCCTGCCACAATGATCACAACTCCGCTCCATCCTTACCGCCGGTCCGACAACACGAAGAATCTCCTCCATGGTTGTCATTCCCTGCCTGACCTTTTCCAACCCGTCTTCCAGCAAGGAACGCATTCCGTTTGCTCTGGCAATAGCCAGAATCTCTGACTCCTTGTAGTTTGTTCCTATCAGCTGGCGGTACTCATCCGTCATCAGGAAAATTTCATAGACTCCCAGCCGCCCCTTGTATCCTGTGTTATTGCATCGTGCACAACCGGCTCCCTTGTAAACCTTTCCGCCAAAAAGGCCTTCTGGAACCCTCAATAACTCCAACTGTTCGCCATCAGGAACAGTTTCTTCCCTGCAGTTCTCACAGATCTTCCTTACCAGGCGTTGAGCGATGATCCCCTCAAGCGCTGATGCAAGAATGTACGGCTTGATACCCATATCAATAAGCCTTGTAATAGAGGCTATGGCACTGTTGGTATGCAGGGTGGTAAGCACCATATGGCCGGTCAGAGCCGCTTTGAAGGCGGTATCTGCGGTCTCAAAGTCCCTGACCTCGCCAACCAGTATTACGTCCGGATCCTGACGCATAGTAGCACGTAGCACCTGGGCAAAAGAGAGGCCTATCTTCTCATGAATTGCAACCTGATTTGCCTCTTCAAGAAAATACTCAACGGGCTCCTCAATGGTCTCAAAGTTCTTGTTCGGGTTCATCATTGCGGCAAGTAGTGAGTAAAGCATGGTAGTCTTGCCACTTCCGGTAGGGCCTGTAGCTATGATAACGCCTTGCGGTTTTTTGCTTATAATACTGACCTTCTTCAGATCTTCCGGCAGAACCCCAAGATCCTCCAGCCTCTTTATGGAGGCACTTTTGTCCAGTATCCGCATAACGATCTTTTCGCCGTTAATGGTAGGAAGCGATGAGACCCTGAGGTCAACGATCCTTGTTCCGGCCTTGACTGTAATGCGACCATCCTGGGGTCTGCGACGTTCCGCAATATCCATCCTGGCCAGGATCTTGATCCTGGAGATCACAGCCGCATGCAGGTCGGACGGAATCTTTATCTTGGCATGAAGCATCCCGTCTATCCTGTAACGGATAACCGAATACTTGGTCTTGGCCTCTATATGTATATCACTGGCGCCATAGCGTATCGCTTCGGATATAATGGCGTTTACTATCCTGATTACCGGTGGCACCTTTGAAGAGCCAATAAGCTCTTCAACTGTAGCCTCTTTCTCCTCTTCATCCAGAACGATATCTATCTCATCCAGTGGTTCCAGTTCACTGAAGTCATCAATAGTAGCATCGCCTGATTCCCAGAACTGCTTCAACCGCTCCGAGATCTGACTGGATGATGCCAGCACACTGACAACCTTTAAACCTATCACCCTTGAAATGTTGTCACATTTTAGGATATCTGAAGGATCCGCCATAGCGATGGTCAACTGGTTGCCATCCAGCTTTATCGGAATGATCCGGCTTTTTTCACACAGCTCACGCGGGAGGGATCTGACTACATTGGCAGGGATATTCAACTCACGCAGATCAAGGTACTCAACACCCAAAGATTTCTGAAGGGCTGCGATCAGATGGTTTTCGTTAAGCAGCTTAAGGCGAACCAGGGCATCCCCCAGAAACTCTCCCTGTTCCTGCTGTTTACTGACAAGGGACAATTCCTCCTGACCTATCAGGCCAGACTTAATCAGTATATCCCCCAACATTCCACGATTTTCCTCAAACAGGCCTGCATAGTTTTTTATCCTGGCCTGTTGCTGATATGCCAGTTCCTTAAGATGCCGGTTTTCATGCATCAAGAGGTACTGCTGCAGAGCAAGTGATACGGTAAGTCTAAGATCTTCATCATTCCAGGGCTTTGTTATAAACTTGTAGACAGCCCCTTCCTTGACCGCCCCCATAATAGAGTTAACATCCGCATAGCCAGTAAGCATTATCCTGATAGTTTCAGGCCAGCGTTCACGCACCACCTTAAGCAGTTCTGAACCTGTCATCCCTGGCATACGGTGGTCAGTAACAAGAAGATGTATCTGTTTATTTTCCATTATCTGCAGTGCCTTATCGGCGCTGTTGGCAGTCAGGATTATGTAATTTTCATCCATAAAGATTCGGCGCAGGGAGTTAAGCACCCCATCTTCGTCATCAACAAAGAGCAGGGTAAACTGCTGCTGTTCTGCGGCAGGCAGTTCAAGCTCAAGAGCATCATCAGAAGTTTTCTGCTGTCCTGCTCCGGTTTTAAAAAGGTGGGAATAAGATGTCATCTGATTAACCAGTCTCCGCTTATATAAATATCATAGATCCTTCAAGAGCCGATAACACGGACAAGTTCATCTGAGAGTTCTTTTGCCGTAATCGGTTTTGCGAGGTAACCGTCAAACCCTGCCTCAAGGAAACTCTCCCTGTCTCCTTTAAGGGCAAACGCGGTAAGGGCAATAACAGGGAGATGTCCGCCTCTTTCCGACTCTTCTTTTCTTAGCACGCTAAGCGCTTCGTCACCATTCATCAACGGCATCTTTATATCCATCAAAACAATATCAAAATTGCCAGCTTTTATCTCACCAAGCGCTTCCTTGCCGTTCTCAGCCACAGTCACCTTGTGCCCCATCATTTTCAAAAGCGCCCTGGAGTGCAATAAGTTGATTCTGTTATCCTCTACCAGCAGGATATTATGTCCGTATCCATCATCTTTTTTTATAAAAGATTCTGACTCGACAGGATTACCTCCAAGCATCTCGGGGAGCTGTAGTGTCAGCCGAAGGTAAAAGGTTGAACCTTCCCCTTCCTTGCTTTCCATCCTGATGCTTCCACCCATTAACTCCGCAAGATGCCGGCAGATAGTAAGCCCAAGCCCGGTGCCTCCAAATCTCATTGTTGTGGAATGTTCTGCCTGGCTGAATGCCTCAAAAATCCTCTTCTGCGCGGCAGCCGGTATTCCAATACCTGTATCTCTGACTGCAATATCCAACATAACAGATGGATCCCTACGTTCAACCAGTGAAACCGTAAGTTCTATTCCGCCTTGTTCTGTAAACTTGATCGCATTTCCAAGCAAGTTAAGGATTATCTGTTTTATCCGAAGCTGATCACCTGTCAGAGCATCCGGTATTTCAGGCGATATCTGAATATTGCAGTAAAGCCCTTTCTCTGTGATACGGCTCTTTTGTGTACTTACCAGTTCAGTTATACAGTTGCGGATACTGAAGTTGGCCAGGGTTATCTCAAGCTTTTCGGCCTCAATCTTTGATAGATCCAGGATATCGTTGATAAGCGACAACAGATTGTTGCTGGATGTGGTTATGGCAGATGCATATTCCTTTTGTTCCGCTGTAAGCTCTGTAAATTCCAGAAGTTGACACATACCCATTATACCGTTCATAGGGGTGCGAATCTCGTGGCTCATATTAGCCAGAAATTCACTCTTTGCCTTGTTAGCAGCCTCTGCAGCCTTTTTGGCTTGCAGCAGCTCTTCCTCTATTCTCTTCCTTTCACTCAGATCAATATCAAGACAGAACAGTTCATGCCTTCCTCCAAACCGCCTAAGCAATGTATGACTTGAAAAAACAGGCACCAAAGAACCGTCCTTACGCTTTAGAAGCAGTTCAGCGGCAGGTATCGGTTCACCGCTTTCATCCATCTGCCTGATTGCCGACAGCACATTTTGCTTCATTTCATCAGGTATAATAAGATCCAGCAGATTTGCTCCAAGCGCCTCTTCGGAACTATACCCATACAGCATTTCAGAAGCCCGGTTCCAGAATATTGTAGTGCCGTCAACAAGATATCCCTGTACCGCAACCGTGGAAATATTCTCCATGACAGAACGGAAACGGTCTTCGCTTTCAGCCAGTGCCTTTTCAGCCTGTTTCTGCTCGGTGATATCTGAAAATTCAGCTACCCTGGCAACCCTGCCTTTAAATGTAACATTCTTACCTTTTATTGAAAGAGGATAGACGGAACCATCCTTACGTATCCCTCTGACTTCATAACGTACCTCATAATCTGTCTGAATATTATGAAGGACTTTATCACGAAATTCAGGCGCTATCAGTCCAAGGCCGTTCATGCCGACAAGTTCCTGATAGCTGAAGCCGGTAATATCTGAAAGCCCCTTGTTGCAATCAAGAATAATCCCGTTGTCATGGATCCCTACACCCCCAAAAGACGCCTCGCTTAGAGCCCTGAAACGTTCTTCACTATCCTGCAGGGTCATTTCTGTCAGTCTTTGCTCGGTAATGTCTCTTGCTATTCCAAAGAGTCCAATGATCTCACCCTGCTCATTGTGAATCGGATATTTTCTGTTATCTACCCACAGTCTTTCACCATCCTTGGTCAATCCTTCCTGTATTTCCCTTGCCACAGGAGCCCCTGCAAAAACATCCTTCTCAAGCCGGTAGTATATATCTGCATACTCCTCAGGAAAGACGTCATAATCAGTCTGTCCCAACAGATCCTTCCAATGTTCTGCGGGGTGGCAGACGGATACAAGGGTCTGGCTGGCTCCCGTAAATACATGGTTGCGATCCTTTAAATAGATATAGTCGTCCGTATTCTCCATTATCGCCCTGAAATTGGTCATCGTATCAGCAGAATCGATAGTCCTTTCAAGGCTCTTCGCGTCCTGTAGAAGAAGTTTCAGAAAAATGTCTCCAGTTATGCTGTCCTGCTTTTTTGTATATTCCCCCCTGATACAGCGGATTTTACCGTTAGCCTGTCTGATACGGATATTGAAGCTGCCGGATGATTGTCCGGCAGCTGCTGAAAAAAGGATTTCTGCTATATCTGAATCATGGATATGTATGAGCTCTTTAAGAGAGACTCTGGCAGCCAGAAAATCCTCAGAGCTGAAACCCAGAAGCCTCTGAACATCTTCAGTAACGGCCACCACCTCAAGGCGAGGGGTAAGAGCCAGAGAGAAGGTCGCTTCAATCAACTGCTCTCCAGCTATGCTGTTTCTTTTGTCTTCCATGACTCCCCTAAAGGCTTGATAGGCAGCTTTACTGTAAATATTGTCCCATTTCCATGCGTTGAGCTTGCCTCAATACTGCCACCTGCAGCATTAATCGCCTCCCGCGCCACTGTAAGTCCCATACCGGTTCCGCTGCCAACCTCCCTTGTTGTGAAAAACGGTTCAAAGATTCTGGGCAGGTTCTCCTCTTTAATTCCGCAGCCGTTGTCAGTTATTGTAACAACTATCTGCCCTTTATCAAGCGCTGTAGCCACTGACAATTCCAGCCCTTCTGAACGTGACTTCAAGGCGTTGTCCAGTATGTTCGCAAAAGCCTGAATCATCAGCGGCACTCGACAAACAAACGCCGGAATATCCTGTAGTTCAGTTTTCACTCTTGTATCAGGAGGGAATCTGGAAGCCATTACAGCAAGCAACTGTTCAAGTTCCGTGTTAAGCTTCATTGGCTGTTCATCCATGCCGTCAAGGCAGGCAAACCCTTTAAGCTCTGCCACAATATTTGCAATCCTGTCAGCGCCCTCAATCGATTGTCCAAGCAGAATCCCGCTATCCTCAAGAAGAAACTCCATCTTAAGCTCTTTCCATCTGGTTTCAGTCTGCTGCCTGATTATTTCAGGCGAAATACCCTTTGAGGTGAGCAGGCGATACAAGCCCAGCATCTCCGCCATACGCCCCTGATATTTTTTAAAACTGTTCAGGTTGCTTCGGATAAAACCAAGCGGAGTATTTATTTCATGAGCCATACCGGCTGCCAGCTGTCCCACTGCCGCAAGTTTTTCCTGCTGCAGCATACGGTTATAGGCCCGACGGAGTTCAACTGTTCGATCCTCTACCTTTACCTCAAGTTCAGCGGCAAGCTCCCTGTATCTTCTTTCAGATTCCATCAGACGGTGATTAGTCGCTACAAGCTGCTGGTATGATTCCTTGACTACGCTTGTATGAACCTCTGTTGTAAGCATCCGCTTAAGATTATTGGTCACTGTAAGTTGGAGGGCATCCTGAAGCAGACGTGCAACAGCCTCAATGGCAGGGGTCAGTTCTTTTGCCTCAAGCAGCAATGTCCCCTGAGGCTCTCCCTCAACCAGAATGGACAACCTCTTCCTCTCCGGCTCGGTTCTGCATGAGCAGTCATCCGTTTCAACCAATGCAAGCGGCAGACCTTCCTCGTCCAGCAGAGCCGCGCGACTTAACCCCAGCTTCAGGGCACTTCGTAAAAGCGGCTCTATTTCCGGCTTGCCAACAATATTGGCCAGACGTTTTTCCTCGCCGATTATAAACTCGATATACGGGGCAGCTTCTCTCATGGTTCTGCTTTCCTAAAACCTTATAATCGATGCTATAAAGTTCTCTTTATCAACCTGATACCTATCGGTTAGTCCCATCTTCTTATCAACTGCATAAAAAAGCGCCTCAAGCGCCGTCTCAAACGTCTCTACAACGCCCCATCCCAGAAGTGCAGATGCCATAACCACAGGCAATCCGGCAGAATTCCAGATCGAACGCAGTTCATCTTCAGACACAAGATCCGGAAGATCCCTTTTATTAAACTGCACCACAAGAGGAAGCTTATCTATGGAAAGCCCTACAAGAGCCAGATTCTCTTCCAGATTAGCGAAACTCTCAGCATTTATTGCCTGCTGCGATATACGTGAATCAGCGACAAACACAACAGCATCCGCCCTTTGCAGTACCGCTTTACGTGTTGCATCGTGTCGCACCTGACCAGGCACGGTATAGACCTTAAGCTTTATCTTCAAGCCGGATGGAGCCTGAAAAAAAAACGGGAGCAGATCAAAGTAGATAGTGCGGTCTTCCGCCGTATCAAGCATCATCAACTCGCCACGCCCATCCTGTAGCAGCTTGTCGTGCAGAGAAAGCAGATTGGTAGTTTTGCCGGATAGAGCAGGCCCGTAATAGACCATCTTCAGCACCATCTTTTTATTTTTTTCATCAAATTCAATCATTGCGTGAACAACTCAGGATTCTGTAATCAATGGCAGGAGAACTGTAAAGGCAGAGCCTACTCCTGGTACACTCTGCAAACTGATTGTACCACCCATAAGCTCGACAATACGCTTGGTCAGGGACAATCCAAGACCCAGCCCTTCGTAAGGTCTCCTGTCAGAATCATCCACCTGGGTAAAAAGTTCAAAGACCTTCCTTTGCTTATCTGGATCTATCCCTATACCGGTATCCCTCACAACAATCTTTAATAAAGGTCGCTCCGTCAGGGTTCCTTGCTCATGGTCAAGAGAGACAGAGATCTCCCCCTTCTCTGTAAATTTAATAGCATTATTTAAAAGATGAGCCATAATCTGCTGCAAGTGGCTGCCATCTGCAACTATCTGCCGTGGCAGAAGATCCGATATCGAGATACGAAGGCTTAATCCCTTGTTATGGGCAGCAACTGAAAACAGGCGGTTCAGGGTTGCCAGCATCAGTTCAATATTAACGGGAACCTGCCTGAAACTGTGCTCGGCAGATTCGAGCCTTGATGCCTCAAGGATATTATCAATATCCCCCAGCATGGAGAAAAGAGCAGTCTTGGCATCAGCCGTCATCTGTGGATCATATTCCTCTTGAAGCTCACTCAACTGTAGCGCGCCAAGTATCACATTAAGCGGCGTACGCAACTCATGGCTCATAATCAGTAAAAACCGCATTTTTGCCTGGCTTGCCGCCTCTGCATCCTCACGGGCACGCTGAAGTTCCTGGTTCTTTTTCTGAAGCTCACCGTTAAGTATCTCAAGATCAACCATCTTCTTCTCAAGCTTGCGGAACAGAGCCTCGCTGTACTCCTTCATCTGCCAGGTCTGATCGCCCTCAGGCTTTCTGGGTAGCACGGACATAACCTCTCTTACTATCACCATCAAGGCATCCGGCTCCTGCGGCTTGATAACAAACCTGTCAGCCCCCAGGCTCAAGGCAAGCGCCTCATCCTTACTGGTAGTAAAGGTTGCTGTATAGAACATAAAAGGGATCTGCTGAAGATTCGGATCTGTCTTAAGCTCGCGGCATAGCGCATAACCATCCATTACAGGCATCAGAATATCTGAAATAATCAGATCAGGACGATGGGTTTTTGCAAGCTCCAGAGCCTTTGCGCCATTTTCAGCAGAATAGATCTCATCAAATCCGTTGCCCTTAAGCAGAACCTCTAAAAAATATAGGTTTTCAACATGATCGTCTGCAATTAACGCGGTTTTCATTGTTATAATTCCTTTTCAGTCCATTATCAGATGCTGTTCAACCTGCTGAATAAAGGTATCGGGGTTGATCGGTTTTTCAATGTAGCCGTTGCAGCCGACTGCCAAAGCCTTGTCCCGGTCACCGGCCATTGCGTAGGAGGTCACAGCCACAATTGGCGTTGCAGCAAGATCAGCGTTTTCACGCAGATGACGCGCCACCGTATAACCATCCATCTTGGGCAGCTGGATATCCAGCAGGATCAGATCTGGTTTTTCTGCGGCAGCCTTGTCAATCCCCTCCTGGCCGTCAGTGGCCGGAGTTACTAAAAAACCGTGCCTTTCCAGCAAAAAAGTCACCAGATACATATTTTGCTCATTGTCTTCGATATAGAGGATCTTCCTGTTCATGCGGACGCACTCCTTTCAATCGCCAGATTTTACCTGCAGAGGCAGCCTTACGGTAAAACAGGCTCCTTTGCCCTCCTCGCTCTCAACCGTGATATCACCATTATGTTTCTTCACAATATCATATACGATGCTCAATCCAAGCCCGGTTCCTTTACCCACCTCCCTGGTAGTGAAGAACGGTTCAAACAACCGTCCCTTTACCGCAGACGGAATACCTCTGCCAGTATCAGTAACAGAAATAAAGACCGATTGCTGGTCTGACCAGGTTCTGACCGTTATCTCGCCATCTTCTTCAATGGCCTGAGTTGCATTAAGCAGCAGGTTTGCCAGCACTTGATTAATCTGCCCCGGGTTACAGGGTACCAGAGGCAGCTCTCCCAGCTCCTTCTTCAGTTCAGCCTTAAGGGTGTGCGCATTCCATACAATGCTAACCGTGCTCTCGATGCAGGCGTTGATATCGGCCTGAACCAATTCAGCCTGATCAAGATGAGAAAAATCTTTGAGATCCTTGACGATGTTTTTAATCCTCTCTGCCCCTTGAAGCGATTCCTGGATCAGGTTACCCATGTCTTCAAGTGTGAAATCAACCTTAAGGTTCTTTTTCTTTTGTTTAATCTCCGTGGTATCGACCTCAGGCTTTGTAGACAGCAGATCTTCCTGAAACGCAATAAACTCCCTGATTCGCGCGACATATTTGCACATGGCATTCAGGTTACTAAGGATAAAACCGGTTGGATTATTGATCTCATGGGCAACACCGGCTGCAAGCTGTCCGATTGCTGCCATTTTTTCGTTTTGCAGAATTATGGATTGGGCTGCCTTCAACTCAAGATGGGTCTGTTCCAGAGAGTGATTAGAACGGTTAAGGCGATCATTGAGACGCAGCATAAAGATTGCGAAGACGACCAACAACAGGACAAAGGTCACTCCGCCAACGATTGGGTAGAGATATTTCTGTAGTACCAAAGCAACTGTTATTGCGCCATAATTCTTATAGGGACCAATTTTCAATTCTTTAAACAGTTCATGGATATCATTATAATCATGGGGAGTGGTCCAACCCTGGATTCTGGCCGCTCTGGCAGCCTCTTCTTCCGGTTGCATACTCAAAAGTGCAATCGACACTTTTTGAGCCAGGGTATCGTCAGTGTGACGTAGCCGCGCAAAGGGCCATTCAGGGTAAAGTCGGGTACTGTGAAACAGCTCAAACTGATCATGATATTTCTGATTTATGACCCTGAATTCATCTAATCTGATTTTGCCTTCCCGTACCATAGATTCCAGAATACCTGTGCGAACCGTGCCTGCATCCGCCTTACCATTCCGCACAGCGCCGACAACGGCATCGTGGGTATCTTCAAACTCCAGTGTTTTAAAATCATTATAGGGATCAATCTCTGCCGAGCGAAATTCCCGCCACGCCATCTGCCAACCACCAAAGGAGTTTTCCTTGACCGCAACAAAGGTTTTCCCTTTGATGTCACTCAATGAACTGATGTCGCTGCGATCGTTTCTACAAAAAATCACCCCGCCAAACAGGGTTGCGGCACGACCGGCACTCAGCCCTTGCAGCGTTGCTATCCTCGTTACGCCATAGAACGCCTCAAGCTCGACATAGATCGATGAGTTGGCGATCACAAAGTCATAGTCACCACGTTGTGCAGCAGGGCCAATGGCTTTGAAATTATATGGGACAATACGGAAGGTATACTGAGGAACTTTTACGTTCAGGTAGCTGGCAGTCGCATTCCAAATCTGATGGGCAACATCATTACCACGCAGAGCAAGAACCGCAATTTTCACTTCTTTTTTTGTTTCTGCATTTGCCGCAGAGACCAGACTCATCAACAGTATCGAGCAGGCCAGAACAAGATACATCATCTGCCGAGCCAGCATGATTGATCCAATTTTGCAGCGAGATTGCCAATGATTCATAGTGGTACCTGCTTTCATCAATGTCCTGCACCCGTACGCAACTTACTTCCTTTCAACAGGTAGCCTGAAACCAAAAGTACTTCCCTTGCCTGCCTCACTCTCCAGCCAGATGCTGCCGCCCATCAGTTCAACCAGTTTCTTGCAGATTGAAAGTCCAAGACCGGTCCCTTCATACTTGCGGGTCAGGCCGGTATCAATCTGGTAGAACGGTTTGAACAGATGTTCAGCCTGATCCGGGTTTATTCCGATGCCGGTATCTGTAACAGTAACAACATAATTATCAGATTCAGATGCAAGTTTAACCTTGATAGTACCACGCTCAGTAAATTTAACCGCATTGGACAGCAGGTTAAGCATCACCTGTTCCACCCTCCGCTCATCATTGTTTATTCCAGAGTTCTGCTCCAGAATCTCAAGTTCAAGCCGTAACCCTTTCTTCTCTGTCAAAGGCCTTATGCTCTCGGTTATCTTTGCAACAGAATCGGCCAGATTGAATGGCTCTGATGCCACTTTTAACTGTCCGGCCTCTATCTTTGATATATCCAGGACATCACTTATAAGTGACAAAAGATGATTTGCGCTGGTCTTCACCATCCCCAGCTGTTTGGCCTGTTCGGCAGTTACAGGACCACCAAGCCCCTGCAACAGGATGCCTGTAAAACCGATGATTGAGTTAAGGGGAGTGCGAAGTTCATGCGACATAGTCGCCAGAAAAGCCGATTTAAGCCGGTCTGCAGCCTCAGCCTGTTCCTTCGCCTTGCCAAGTTCAGCCGCGTGTTCTGTCCTCTCCTGTAGTAGCAATTCAAGCCTTTCCTGCTGCTCCTGCAAACGCAATTCAGCTTCAGTCCTTGTCTTTACCTCTTTCTGCAATCTCCTGTTCCAGAAACCGAAAAGGATGATTACCAACAGTGAACCACCAATAATCTTCCAGAACAGGGCATAGTTAATTGGTGATTCATGCCGCAGAGAGATCCATTTTGTATATATTGCATTCTCCTCGCTATCCGGTATTGCCCTTAATGCCTTATCAAGGATAGGAACAAGCTCAGGCCAGTCACTTCTCACACCAAATGCAAGTTCATACCGGTAAGGGGTCTCTGTTGCCAGTGTGATATCGCCAAGTCCCATCTCCCCCAGATAGTAGCCTGTAGACATCGTACTCCCTATATATGCGTCGGCCTCCCCGTTCTGTAGCCTTTTAAGGGCATCTCTTACATCCGAAGCCTGAATCAGATTAAGTTCAGGGTGATTGGTCTTAAGAAAATATTCAGCGCCATGATCCTTTATCACCAAAACCTTTCTGCCATTTAGCTCCCTGACAGAACCGATATATCTTGACCCCTTACGTGTAAATATCCCTATCTTCATCGTCAGATAGGAATCGCTGAACGAGAGAAACCGCTCTCGCTCAACTGTTTTTGTAATAGAAGAAAACAGATCCAGTTCCCGTTCTTTAGCGGAAGCTATCAACTGCGGCCAGTTTCTGTTCTTAACAATCTCGAATCGAATCCCCAGCAGTTCACCGATTCTGTGCAGATACTCGGCAGAGATCCCCTGGGGAATGCCATGCCTGTCAACAAATTCAGCCGGTGCACTTACAGGATCAAATGCCACCCTTATTACAGGGTGCTCCTTCAGCCAGTTCTTTTCATCATTTGTCAATTCAAACCCGTTCTCCTTTTCCTGTAGCCATTTCTGACGTATAATCCTCTCTTCATCAACAGTGATTGAAGCAAGTGCCTTGTCAAGAATGGATGCAAGAAGTCGCAGCTCTTTTTGCAGACCAAACTGAAGAACAGATTCCGGCTCCGCCAGACGTCCCATCAGGCGAAGATTTGTAAGCAGTTCGGTCTCTATCAGATGTACCGCAACCGCACGATTACCGGCATATACATCTGCCTCTCCCCTGCTTACGGCATCAAGCGCCAATCTTGTGGATTCGTACTCACGAATATTTACATCGGGGAACATGGTTCTGAAATAGACAACATTGTGAAACCCCTTTTCAAGGGCAACCGTCTTGCCAGACAGCTCTTTCTCGTTTTTGAAGTAAGCCCCATTCTTGAGACCAACTATAACATGCGGAATTACTATATACGGGCGGGTAAAATTGTAAAATGCCTCTCTGTCAGGTCGCTTCGTAATATCCAACAGCCCATCAAGCTGTCCGTTCTTTACCCTTTCCTGATTATCCTTAAAAGCGCCTGGAACGAGCTTAATGGCGTTGTTAAGACGTTTATTGAGCAAAGCCACATAATCGACCCCTATCCCCTGCGGCCTGCCCCCCTTATCCAGAAAATCAAGTGGTGGCCAGGCATCCATCATCCCTATCCTGATTTCAGGATGCTGCCTCAACCATTGTTGTTCTGCATCGGTAAGCTCTAAGGCATTCTGGGCAATGGCAAATGTCGGCAGGCCAAAGAGAAGCAGCAAAAGCAGCAAATTGAAAAGAGGAGATTTAGACAAAAGCCTGCTCATGCACCCCTCCTTTTTTGAAAAACGACCTGACCGAAACCGCCCTAACGCTGATGCACCAGGGCAAAGACGCCATGCAGAGGAGGATCAAGCTTATAGTAGCGCTGGATCGCCTCTATCTTGACCGAATCAAGCACAACCCCCTTGTTAAGAAGCATCAGACCGGTGCCTGAAAGGAGATCTCTGGTCAGCAACATCCCTTTCCGGAGCTCTTCAGGCTTCAACTCAAGTTCAACCGTTGCATCAGGGTCAATCTCAGGCATTGCGAAATAGGCGTATCGGGCTATCTTTTTGAATATTCGCTGCAGCCCGGGATCCAGCTTGATTTCCAGCCCAAGTTCCACACGCGCCAATGCCTGTTCCGGAGTATCTCCTCCGGACGCTATGGCGCGATCAAGTTGATCCGCATATCCAAGTATTCGGGCACCTATAGGTATCTGTTCTCCTGCCAGCCGATCAGGAAAACCGCTACCATTGTAGTTCTCATGGTGGTGTCTGATGAGGACTCCTGCTGCGCGAAGATCCGGAATGCTGTCAATGGCCATCTGGGCACGCACAGGATGCTGGGCATACAATACAAATTCATCTGGCGTCATATATTCCGGAGATTTCTCCATAACCTTTTCAGGAATACCGATTTCACCGATATCATGCAGCAGAGCGGCAATCCTTATGGCCTCAATCTCTTCAGGCATAAGGCCATATTCACGGGCGGCATTTACCGCAAGTTCAGAAACATTTCTGGCATGCTGCTGCATCTTCTGACCGCGCATCTCCACAAGACTTGAAAAAGCGCTTATAATTCCGTTGTAACTCTCTTTCAGATGGAGTAGCGCTTCATTAAGGTCATCGGCCTTCTTCCTTATGGCTGTTGTCTGCTGTAGCACGCGGTTCTTCAGGTTCTCATTCCACTGTTTAAGCTCTTCATTCTGAGCCTGGACAAGCGCCTGCAGGCGCTTGTTATCCTGAGTCAGGATCCAGGTTTCTACAGCCGATTTCAAGGTCTGCAACAGATCATCATCGTTCCAGGGCTTGTTCAGATATCGGCTTGCTCCCCCTTTGTTGATCGCATCGGCAGCCGCTGATATATCGGAATATCCGGTGAGGAGTATCCTTATCGCATCAGGAGCAAGTTGCTGAGATTGCTGAAGAAATTCAGCGCCATTCATCCCTGGCATCCTCTGATCCGATACTATAAGCGCTACGTTTGAAAGAGTTGTAAGTTTTTGAAGACCGGCATCGCCAGAGTTGGCAATCTCGGTGTCAAACTCTTCATCCATGGTAAGCCGCTGCAGCGCCTTCAGGATATTTTCCTCATCATCCACAAACAGCACAACGGGGCGCAGAGTATCGTTACTCATTATTTTCCCCCTCTTTTTTGGCCAACGGGATAAATCTCTTCACAAGTTCAGGATCAAAATGAGTGGGGGTCATCTCTTTCAGGATATCAAGAACCCGTTCAAACGAGTATGCCTTACGGTAAGGACGATCGGTATAAAGGGCATCAAAAACATCCGCTATGGCAACTATCCTGGCCTCTATCGGTATGTTATCTCCTTTCAGCCCCGAGGGGTAGCCAGTGCCGCTGTACTGTTCATGGTGATAGAGAATTATATTTATCACCCCTTCAGACATCTTTGCCTGACGGGCAACCTCGGCTCCCCAGCGGGGATGCTGCATAACCGACTCCATATCATCCTCGTTAAGCCTGCCGGGGAAATTAAGCACCCTTTCCGGTACTCCAATCTTTCCGCAATCGTGGAGCCAGCTTCCATGTTTAATTACTTCAAGCTGTTCTCCATCAAGTCCAACATCCTTTGCCAGGGCAACGGCATACTTTGCTACCCTGTCACAATGCCCTTTGGTATAGGGATCTTTAAGTTCAACCGTTTGAGCAAGAGAGAGATATACCGTTTCATCTTCAGTCCCTAAAGATTCAATAAGGTGATATCGCATCAGCGCTTCATCAACAACCTCCATAAGCTCCTTGTTGTTCCAGGGTTTGGTAACAAAACGAAACGCCTCACTCTTGTTTATCGCATCGATTGCAATCGAGAGATCCGCATATGCGGTCATCATTATTCTGATTGTATGCGGCCTACGCGCCTTGACCCTGGATAAAAACTCTATCCCCCGCATGTTAGGCATCAGATAGTCCGAAACAACCACCCAGACCTCTTCACGGTCAAGTATATCAAGCGCTTCCTGCCCGGATGAGACAAACAGGCAGCGGATATCATCACGTTCAAGGTACATCCTCTCGATTGAATTCAGAATAGACGGTTCATCATCTACAAAGAGCACTGTGCGCACAATCACACCTCCAAAAAGACCAGAACAACAGCCTCACTTCCTGAAAAGGAGACTGTACGACCCAGAACCTTAAGCCTGACACCGGAAAAAACATCGCAGATTTCCGCTGATTTATCCTTACGAACCTTATCAACAATATCAATAATTCGCTGATCGCAAAAATGTGAAACCTTGACCCCGAAAAAATCAGAACAGAGTTGCTTGAGAATATCGGCTGCAACCGAGTTACAATGAGCTATAAGGCCGTTTTCATCTATTCCTACAACCCCTACAGGTAAGCTTCCAAGCATGGTCTGGGCAAACTCAAGAGCCTTGTTTCTAAGCTCCAGGGCTTCAGTCCGCTCAAGCACCTTCTGTTCCAGCGCCTGATTCGCCAGAGCCAGCTCTTCAAGCAACTCATTGTTTCTCCTAAGCAGAGAATACCGCTCAAGACAGTTCTGTATCGTTACCCGTAACTCCTCATCGTTCCAGGGCTTTGGTATAAACTTGTAGATATGCCCTTCGTTTATAGCCGAAACTATGGCGGCGGCATCCGCATAACCTGAAAGGACTATACGAACCGTGTCAGGCCACCTTTCGAAAACCTGTTTAAGAAACTCCACTCCGTTCATAACCGGCATTCGGTAGTCAGAGACCACCACCTGAAAGCTGTCCCCTGATTCTGACATTATTGCCAGAGCCTCTTCACCGGAAATTGCCGTTACTATCTCGTAATCATCATCAAGAAAAACCCGTTCCAGCGCGCGCAGCACATTGCGCTCATCATCAACACAAAGGATCCTGACCGGCAAGTCATAAACTTCCATGCTAGACTCTCCTTCTTCCATTAAACCACACAACCCTAACGCAGAGAGGCATGAGGGGGCAAAGATACAGAGAAAATCTCTAAATCTTTCGGTTTTAATCTTCCCCTGATTTTTGCCTTACCCTGTTACTCTGCGTTAAACTATTTATTTGCCTTCGCCGGCAACCGCACCGTGAAGGTAGTCCCCTTTCCCTCTTCGCTTTCAACCGTTATCTCGCCATGGTGCTTCCTGATAATATCAGCCGATATGGAAAGACCGAGCCCTGTCCCCTTACCAGCCGGTTTTGTCGTATAAAACGGCTCAAAGATCCTCTTTCTGACTGATTCCGGCATCCCCTTGCCGGTATCCGAAACAGAGACGCAGACCCAGTCAGGCTCTACCCAAGTCTTTACGGTTATTACCCCCTGCTGCTCCATCGCCTGAGCGGCATTTACAAGAAGATTAAGAAACACCTGGTTTAACTGTTGGGGATTACAAACTATTTTAGGAATATCTCCAAACTGCCGTTCAAGGGTTGCAATATACTTCATCTCATTCCAGGCGATATTTATGGTTGTTTCAAGAGCTTCATTAAGGTTGGTCTGCGCATCTTCCGGCTGATCAAGGCGGGAAAAGCTCTTCAGATCCTGGACTATCCTCTGTACCCTTCTTGCGCCGTCAAGGCTTTCATTTATCAGTTCGTTGAGATCGCTGATTATATAATCGACCTTCAGCTTCTGCCGAAGCTTGTCAAGTTCATCCATCGCCTCGTGATTTGTACATTCATAGAGAAATTTCTGCATAGCTGCTATATAGATATCCAACTTTTCCGCATACTTGCCAAGAGATGTCAGATTGCTGGTTATAAAGCCCATAGGGTTGTTTATCTCATGCGCCACCCCTGCTGCCAGCTGGCCGATTGAGGCCATCTTCTCCTGCTGGATTATCTGCGCCTGCATCGCCTTTAAGGTCTCTTCCGACTGCTGATGCTCTTCAGCAGTCTTCTGTAGTTCTGTCATCTTGTTTTGCAGCTTGCTGAAAAGCACCCCGTTATAGTTTCTAAGTAGCCGCATCTCTTCATCAAACTGAAGCGAATCGTTGGAGTTGCTGTTTCCTTGCCCCTTCAGAACCTGTTCAACTGCACCTATTAGCTGTTCAGGCAGTGCCGGTTTTACAAGATATAGAGATGCCCCCAACCCCAGCCCAAGCTCCTTTTCCTTCAGATCAGTATAATTTGTTGAATAAAGAATAATTGGAATTTTATGCAGATCACCATCTGCCTTGCATCGCCTGCACAGCTCAAAGCCGTCCATTACCGGCATCATTACGTCTGTAATTATCAGATCAGGCTTATCTCCATTCATCATATTCAGGGCTTCCGAGCCGTTTGCAGCCCTTAAGATATCATAGCCTGCCTGCTTAAGTGTCAGTTCAAGCATTTCAATACCCATCTCATCATCATCAACTATTAACAATTTCGACATGCCTGTTCCTTTTCGGAGAAGCCGCAAGACGCCAGCCGTCAAGGCAGGCATCTAAGTTCAATGGAACCTGTGTTGTAAGTTTAACAAAAAGAATCTCTTTGTATAGAGACTCAAAACATTATCCATCTATTATGGCAGCCTGCCTCAAACCTCTTTTTCCCCCGCCTCTATCGGAAGACGTATCGTGAAGGTGCTCCCCTCCCCCTCTATGCTCTCAACGGTAAGCTCCCCTCCATGCTTCTTTATTATCTCAAAACTTATCGAAAGCCCCAGGCCGGTTCCCTTTCCCACATCCTTTGTTGTAAAAAAAGGTTCAAAGATCCTGGCCTGAACCTCTTTTGACATACCGCAACCTGTATCACTTACGGCGATATAGATATTTTGATGGTCAGCCCATGTGCTGACCGTTACAGTGCCATTCTCTTCACCTTTGGCCTGAATCGCGTGGGACGCATTAACCAGCAGGTTCAGAAACACCTGGTTCAGTTGCTGTGCATTACATACTACCAAGGGGAGCTCACTGTAATCACGGACAAGTTCAGCGACATATTTGATCTGGTTCCAGATAATATTGATAGTGCTGTCAAGGCACTGGTTGATGTTGGCCTCTTCCATGGTTGATGAATCAGCCCTTGAAAAGGTTTTAAGATCCTGAACTATCTTCATAACCCGCTCTGCCCCTTCAATGCTTTCATCCAGAAGAGAGTGCACATCGCGCTGAACATAATCCAGCTTCAGTTCCTTACGCTTCTGCATTATGTTCTGAACAGCCTCGTCATTGCCGCTCTCTCCGATATGCGCCTCAAGGGTGCCAATGTAGCGGTCAAACTTGTCAATATACTTGCAGAGAGTGGTCAGATTACTGTTTATGAACCCCATAGGGTTGTTTATCTCATGGGCAATGCCAGCCGCCAGTTGACCAATGGAAGCCATCTTTTCATTCTGGAGCAGTTGCGCCTGTAGTTCTCGCAGAGAGGCTTCGGCCTTTCTCCGCTCGGTAATATCGCGGGCAATACCCACAATCTCAATCAGGGTTCCGGATTCATCCAGCACGAATGAGGCCGACACCTCTACCCATACCGTAGAGCCATCCCTGCATGGCTGTTCCAGTTCAAGCTGTACAGACAGATTGCTATGGTCTCCAAAAGCTATTTCGGCAAGTTTGTCCGCAATGACCCTGTTAACCAGATCCTGTGACTGGGGGGTCAGCGATTCATCCGCATGCCTTGCCATTACCTCTTCCGCCGTGTACCCCCTGAGTCTGTAAACGGTTGGACTCACGTAAGTAAGTCTCCCTGAATGAGGTTCAAGGCTCCAGATAACATCGGTGCCGTTGTCCGCAATCAGCTGGTATCTGGCCTTGCTAACCTTTAATTCCTGATTGCTCCTCTCGAGCTCATTTCTTGTTCTGGCAAGCTCCAGATGCAGCTTAATCCTGGCCAGAAGAAACGGTTCCATGCTTGGTTTGGTGACGAAATCAACTGCTCCTGAAGCAAACCCCATTACCTGATTATTCAGATCACCGGCTGCGCTTATCATTATAACCGGTATGGCTGCAGTTTCAGGCGAGCCCTTAATCCTCTCAAGCAGATCAAATCCGCTGATCCCTGGCAGGTTAATATCCAGTAGAACAAGATCCGGAAGATGCCTGGAGATTATCTCCAGACCTTCTTCACCTGTCTCGGCAGCAAAAACCGTGTACCCGCTCCGGCTTATCTGGGCTGTCATCAACTTTAATGCGGCCTTTGAATCGTCCACTACCAGAACCTTGCTGCTGCCTGTATCCGTTTTATCCTGTTCAGACATATCTCACCCTTGGCAACTCTCTGCTATCCGCACGCTTCCTGGGGGGGGNNGGGGGGGGGGGGGGGTGAAATTGGAAGTTTTACAGTAAAAACAGTGCCTTTGCCGACTTCACTATCCACAGTAATCTCCCCTCCATGTTTTTTTATAATCTCATGGCTGATTGAAAGGCCAAGGCCGGTTCCCTTGCCAACCTCCTTTGTTGTAAAAAATGGATCAAAGATCCTTCGTTTTATCTCATCCGTCATACCGCAACCTGAATCAGCGACAGAGATATATACGTTTTCATCATCCGACCAGGTTTTAACCGTTATCTTTCCGAGGCTTTCAATACCTTTAGCCTCTATCGCATGGCCGGCATTTATAACCAGGTTCATAAATACCTGGTTCACCTGCTGCACGTTACAGGAGACCTTTGGAATTTCAGCATAATCCTTTACCAGCTCCGCCACATATTTTATCTGGTTCCAGATTATATTGATGGTACTGTCAAGAGACTGGTTAATATCTGCCCTGGTAAGTTTTTCCGTATCACTCCGTGAGAAGGTCTTTAGATCCTGAACTATCTTCATAACCCGTTCAGCGCCATCCTCAGATTCAGCCAGAAGCTGACGAATATCACGAAGTACATAATCCAGCTTCAATCCCTTTCTAAACTCCTCTGCTGACTTTTCTTTTCCTGCATCTCCCCCCTCTTTGACCATCCCTTCAAGCAGGGATATATATTTGTCAAACTTATCAACGTATTTCTCAAGGGTGCCAAGATTACTGTTGATAAACCCCATAGGATTGTTTATCTCATGCGCTATTCCGGCTGCCAGCTGCCCTATTGAAGCCATCTTTTCCTGCTGAAGCAACTGCGCCTGAAGTTCCAGCAATCTTGATTCATCACGCTTTTTCTCTGTTATCTCATGGATTACAGCAAGTATCTTTTTCCCTTCTCTGCTATGCACCATCTGTAGATTTACTTCTATGGGATAAGAACTTCCGTCTGAACGTTTGTGCAGGGATTCAAACTGTATTATAGACTTTTCTCCAGAAAGCAGCGGGGCAATCAGGTTTATAAACTCTGAGCGCCCGATCGGCTTGATATCCATAGGTGTCATCTGCAAAAGTTGAGTCATGCTGTAGCCAAGATTATGCTGTGCTACAACATTCACATATTCAAACTTAAGTAGTTCAGGCTCAAAGAGATACAGCTCGTTCTGCACCGCTTCCAGCATTGATAGCAACTCCAGTTTCTCCTGCTCCGCCTCAACCCGTTCTGTGTCGTCATGCATAATATGAACGGCACCTATCATCTCCCCGTATTCATTAAGCAAAGGATCCACAGTGACATGAATCCATCTTCTGCCCTGGAGGATAAGTTGGCTTTCCGTTTTGCCTGATTCTTTTGCCCTAAGCATTGGACAGCCATCAATCGGCTGCACACTGCCGTGAACCAGCCTCCAGCAGTGCTCTCCGACTATAGCCCCAAAATCAAGATTAAACGCCTTTCTGCTCGCCTTATTACAGCGCCGAACCTTTTGTTCTATATCCAGCAACAATATACTGTCGCTTATCGCATCAAAGGTTGTCTGCCACTCATGGCTGGCATTAATAAGCTCTCTGGTACGCTCCTCAACCAGAGCTGCAACTCTTTCCTCAACAGGCAAAAACTGCCCATTATATTGTTTTTCAGCATCCGGCTTCATGACGCGGTTTGCTCTACTGCAAGATCTGCAACAGGCAGGCGTACTGTAAATGTTGTGCCATGACCAACTTCGCTTTCCACTTCAATCGTTCCGCCATGTTTCTTTATAATATCATAGCTTATGGAAAGCCCCAGCCCCGTCCCTTTGCCTACCTCTTTTGTAGTGAAGAACGGCTCAAAGATCCGACGCTGAACCTCTTCCGGCATGCCGCAGCCGGTGTCACTTACCTTTACAAGCAGATAATCACCCTCCTGTTCTGTGCTAACCATTATCTCACCACGGGTCTCTCCCATGGCATGAGCGGCGTTTACCAGCAGGTTAAGAAAGACCTGGTTTAACTGCTGCGGAAAACAGTTAACCCTGGGGATATCCCCGAACTCCCTCTTAAGCTCTGCAACGTATTTCAGCTCGTTCCATGCGATATTGATAGTTGTCTCAAGAGCCTCATTAATGTCAATAAAGGCGGTTTCAGCCTGGTCTACCCTGGAAAAACTCTTCAGATCCTGGACTATTCTACGAACCCGGGCAGCCCCATCCTGACTTTCACTTATAAGTTGATGGGCATCCTCAAGTATGTATTCAATCTTAAGCCGTTTACGAGCCTCTTTAACAGGACTTGCCTGAGATTCATCACAACAACCCAGCATTGCCTGGTCAACGACAGAGATGAACTCAGCCAGACGCAAGACATATTTGTCGAGCGACCCGAGGTTGCTGTTTATAAAACCCATAGGGTTGTTGATCTCATGGGCAACGCCTGCTGCCAGCTGCCCTATAGAGGCCATCTTTTCCTGCTGGTATATCTGCGACTGAGCCTCATTAAGCTCTGCCAGCGTCTTTTCAAGTTCCTGGGTCGTTGCACGAAGTTCGGTTGTATCGTTCAGGGAGATGACAAATCCGGTAAGGGCAGTAGATTCATCATTTAGCGGATAGACGTTTATGTCGTAGGTACGGGCGGAACGGATATGGAGCAGTTCACCGGAAAGGGCATTGAAATTTATAAACCTGAAACCAACCTCCTGCAACATCTGGCGCCAATCCCTGCCTACCAGATCACTCAGCGCTCTGCCTGTCATATCTGAAAGAATACGATTGTACCGTTTTATATGATGATTGCTGTCACAGAGTATTATAAAATCATGCAGATGATCGAGTGTCTCTTCCCATTCCTGTTTGCCTCTTTGCACCTGCCTGAAAAGTTCCTCCATCTTTTCTTCCGCTGCTATCTGCTCCGCAATATCTGTCCAGCTGCTGCGAATCCCGTTTCTAACCCCCTGGCTGTTATAAACCTGATTGCAGTAATGTCGAAAATATCTGGATGAACCATCTTTGGCAATACAGCGGATCTTGAGGCCTGCTCCCCCAAAACGGCAACTGCCAACTTCATGATTCTTCCATAATTCAAAGTCGTCAGGATGAATTAACCTGCCAAACAGATCCGGTTCTGCATAGAATTCTGCATCAAGATATCCAAAATGTTCCTTGCAGTTAGAGGAGATATAGCGGATATCACCGTTCTCAAGCTGCCATACTATGACTGCAGTCGCAAACTCGGTAACTATCCTGAACACCTCATTTGTCTCATCCTGGGCAGCCATATCATCATCAAGTTCCTGGAGCATTTCGTTGAAGATGGATGAGAGCCTCCCTATCTCATCCTTTGAACTGACAGGCAAAAAACGTTCCTGATCCTCTTTCTTGCCCAGTTGTTCAAGATGAGCAGCAAGATGTTCCAGAGGTTTAAGGGCTCTTTGAATTATAAAATAGAGAAAAACGAGAAGAAATATGATGACAGAAAATGATGCCACCGCAATCTGTAGGAAACTGTCACTTGCCTTAAGATAAAAAAAGACTGAAAGAGGAAAGATAAAAAAGAGAGAAAGCAAGGAAAGAAGAAGAGTTACCTTGACTGGAATACGGAGGTTCCTAAACCATTCTGACATGGATCAGCTCCTCATAATAGATTTCATTACCCGTTCCACAGTGGTTTGCGATGAAGCAACACAATCATTTAATCCGACACCTCTGAAGGCGTTTCCCGTAAGGTACAGGCCGGGAAGCGAGTCCAGACGCTCTTCTATCAGCTCCAGCCTTTTGCCATGTCCGACGGTATACTGCGGTATCGCCTGCTGATGCCTTATAATCCGGCTGAAGGATGGATCTTTTTTAATCCCCATGGCAACCTGAAGGTCATCCTGTACCCTTTGGAGCAGTTCATCATCTGACAGTTTTATCAACTCTGGTCTGCAGGCGCCTCCGGCCATACTCCTTAAAAGTCCCATGCCAGCTGGAGCACGCTCTTCAAACATGCTGGAATCCCACAAAGTGCCGAGCACTGTGCGCCCCTCTTCTTTTGGCACCAGATAGCCGAAACCATCCAGAGGATGGCCAAGCCCTTCAGTCTGATAGCCGGTGCAGATGACGCTGAGGCTGGAATAGTGGATCTGGCGCAGTGTATCGGTTATGACAGGATCCACCTCATCCAGCATCTTTGCAAGGGAGTATGCGGGAGAGGCGGAGACAACGATATCAGCCTGTTCGCTGTTGCCCCCTGCAGTCCTCACTATCCATCGGTCATTATCCTTGCTGATGGCAACCACCTCTGCATCTGTAACGACCCTCTCTCCAAGTTGTGATGCAAGGGAATCGGTCATAAACTGCAGCCCCTCCCTGAAAGAGGTAAGGGTACCGCCCGGGCCTGCGGCTGAACTGCTTATCTTCCCCTCCTTCCGCTCCTGTTTTTTCTTCTTTCCCAGAGCCATCATCGCCCTGAAAAGCCCGCCATACTCCTTTTCAAGCTGGGCTATGCGTGGAAAGCAGGAAACAAGGGACATGGTTTCAGGATCTCCGGCGAAGATGCCGGAGGCCATAGGGGCAATAAGTTTACGGAGCGCCTCATCACCAAGTCTGCGGCGACCAAAGGCAGCCAGTGTTTCATCTCCGCCTGGATGATTTGCCGCAAAAAGTTCGCCCAGCAGGCGAAACTTTCCAGGCCAGGAAAGAAGCCTGCTCTTAAGAAACGACGGCCCGTTTTCAGGCAGGCGATGTAGCTGACCACCGGTAAATATAAACCGTTTACGGGCATTGTCATTGCTTCGGTGCAGCCGGTCTGCAATCCCCATTTCCTTGCATAGTTCAAGGGTCTGCGGCTTGCTGTCCAGAAAACCGTTAGGCCCCCACTCACAGAGAAAACCCTGTTCTCTGACACTCTTTATCTTGCCACCAGCCTGCGGTTCCTGTTCAAGCAGCCGTATAGCAACGGAAACACCTGCTTCTTTCGCCCTCTTATCCAGCAGCCATGCAGTAGATAGCCCTGATATTCCTCCGCCGATCACCAGTATTTTTTTCATTACTGCTCCTTGATAACTCTGATTGTAGAATAGTACGGTTGACCTTGTACTCTGTCAAGCGACGTTGACATAATATTAATAGTTGCTTAGATTGCATATAGGACAGATGAAAGGAGTAAATGAAAATGGCTGATAAGGATTATTATGAGGTTCTTGGGGTTGCAAAGGATGCATCTGCAGACGATATCAAAAAGAGTTTCCGAAAGCTGGCTGTAAAATATCACCCTGATCGCAACCAGGGAGACAAGACTGCGGAAGAGAAATTCAAGGAGATAAACGAGGCTTACGCGGTACTTTCAGATGTAGAAAAGAGAAAGAAATACGATACGTTTGGTTCTGCAGACTTCCATCAGCAGTACAGCCAGGAAGATATATTCCGCAACTTCGATTTTTCAGGCACATTCAAGGATATGGGGATGGGCGGCGGTGAAGATATATTTTCACGCCTCTTTGGCGGTGCTTTCAGGCGCGCAGGCGGGGGCTTCCGCAAGGCAGCTCAGCGGGGCGCAGATCTCTCAATGGAGATAGCCGTTTCCTTCCACGAGGCGGCAACCGGAGCTGAAAAGCTGATAGCCTTCCGCAGAAACGGTCAGCGTGAAGAATTAAAGGTAAAGATCCCTGAGGGAGTAGACAACGGAAGCCGAATCAGAATCGGAGGCAAGGGATCTAACGGAGAAAATGGCGGGCCAACCGGAGACCTCTTCCTTGATATAAAGGTAAAACCTGATCCGGTCTTTACAAGGGACGGTGGGGATCTTTTTGTTGAGCGCAACATCCGTTTCAGCGAGGCATGCCTTGGTGTTTCAATTGAGGTTCCAACGCTTGATGAACCAAAGCGGATCAAGGTGCCAGCAGGTATTCAGCCAGGCACAAAGATCCGCTTGAAGGGTTGCGGAATAAAGGCGCTTGGGTCAAACGCCAAAGGGGATCTGTTTGTAAAGATAGGGATACATGTACCGGAAGGGCTTAACAGCTCACAAAAAAAGATGCTCGAAGAACTGGCAAAAGCCGGACTGTAATCTAGCCGAACAACTCATCAAAAATAGCCTGTACCGTAGTAATCTTGTCAGACTTCCAGGCGTTGGTTCCACAAAAGACGAGACCGGTATCTATATCACCACGCTGCGCACGATCAAGCGCAGTTACTATACAGAACCGTTCACCGGACTCCTTGTACGAGCATTTCTTCAGACAGCCCATTCTGCACGGGCTGCTATGATCAAGGTCATACTGTCGGATATTACCGATATTTTTCAGTATAGCCCGCCCGGGTAGTCCTGCCGGTGACATCAGCAGCCCGATATCATCTTTTTTACAGTCAAGGTAAGCCTGCTTGAATTCATCAGCCGCATCGCACTCTTCGGTACATACAAAACGGGAGGCCATCTGAACACCGTCTGCCCCCTCTGCCAGGGCATGCTCCAGATCGGCACGATCCCATATACCGCCGGCAGCAATGACCGGCACCTCAGTATGGTATTCATCAAGGAAGAACTGCTTCACCCCCCTGACCGTGGCGTACTGATCATACTCTCCCGTGCCGATATTCTCCATCTTCTCTCCCAGATGCCCTCCTGCAGTGTCAGGATCTTCAACAACCACAGCATCAGGCAATCTGTGGTACCGTTTTTCCCAGGTGCGCGCTATAAGTTGCGCTGCCCTTACAGATGAGGCGATAGGAACCAGCGCCACATCAGGGGCATGAGAGGTAAGTTCTGGCAATGAAAGCGGGAGCCCGGCGCCGCAGACTATCACCTGCGCCCCTGCCTCTATGGCTGCCTGTACAAGCGGTGCAAAATCGGACAGGGCAACCATCACATTAACACCTATGATTCCGTCAGGTGAAATGGCACGAGCCTTTCGGAGTTCGGCCTGAAAGGCCTGAGTCTCCGCCTGAAAATAGTTGGTGCCTGTGTAATGCTCACTGTTAAGCGCTATCCCTGCCGATGCAACAAGCCCCACGCCACCGCACTTTGCAACATGACCGGCCAGGTTACCCCCCGAGATTCTTACTCCCATTCCCCCCTGGATAAGAGGATAACGGACTGTATGCTTTCCAATCTTCAAAGGTTTTACCATTTCAGCGCCTCCGGTTATGGACAATTTTGGCAGCAATCATAGCAAGCCTTATAAATAGTGGCTGTAATAGTTTTGTAAAACCATAACCCTAAAACCATTGACCCTTTGAACTGTAGCATTCATAATAAGCCCCTGCTACAGAAAGGGGGAACAGCATAAATGGACAAGAATTGGCACATTGAAACTCTCGCAATTCAAGGTGGTTACGAGCCTAAGGCCGGAGAACCGCGAATCGTTCCGATCGTTCAGAGCACAACATTCAAATATGATGATGCCGATTACGTTGCGAGGCTGTTTGACCTTGACCCTGATGCCCCAGGGTTTTTCTATACCCGTTTGGGGAATCCGACAGCGGATGCCTTTGAAAAGAAGATTGCCCAGATGGAAGGGGGAGTTGCCGCATTGGCCACTTCTTCAGGACAGGCCGCAATAACACTGGCGATGCTTAATATATGCCGTAACGGGCAGCATATTGTAGCGGCCAGCACACTTTATGGTGGCACCTATAATCTCTTTTCTGCCACACTCCCAAAATTTGGCATAGAGACAACCTTTATAAATCCTGATGCCTCAATTGAAGAGATACGAGCGGCTTTCAGGCCTGAAACCCGCCTCCTGTACGCCGAGACAATAGGTAACCCAAGCATGAATGTGCTTGATTTTGAGAAGTTTTCACAAATAGCAAGATCGGAACAGGTGCCTCTGGTTATTGACAACACCATGGCAACCCCTTACCTCTGCCGCCCCTTTGTTCATGGAGCCGATATTGTAGTGCATTCTGCAACCAAGTTTATAGACGGCCATGCGACAAGCGTTGGCGGAGTAATTGTAGATGGCGGTACCTTCAAATGGGATAACGGCAAATTCCCTGAACTGGTAGAACCGGACGGAAGTTATCATGGCATTCAGTATCTCAAGGAGTTTGGTAATAGCGCATACATAGTAAAAGCAAGGGTTCAGCTTATGCGAGATCTCGGCCCTACCGTTGCGCCGATGAACGCATTTTTATTCTACCAGGGGCTTCAGACCTTGCCTCTGAGGATGCAGAGGCATAGCGAAAATGCACTGGCTCTCTCACGCCATCTGGAAAAGCACCCCGCTGTTTCGTGGGTCTGTTATCCAGGGCTTGAAAGTCATCCCAGCCATGCAAGGGCTCTCAGCTATCTGCCGAAGGGAGCCGGAGGCGTCCTTACCTTTGGTATCAAGGGTGGGGCGGCAGCCGGTAAAAAGTTTATGGAGGCATGCAGGCTGATAGCCCTTGTTGTCCATGTAGGAGATGCCCGCTCATCCGTACTGCACCCGGCCAGCACAACCCATCGCCAACTGACTGAAGAACAGCAAATCTCTTCAGGTGTAAGTCCGGATCTTATCCGCCTGTCAGTTGGAATTGAACATATTGATGATCTTGTTGCCGATCTGGATCAGGCTCTTGCAATCAGTCAAAAATAGTCGGGGTCTCCTGATATTCCAATTTCTGGAAGTACCACCGCCTTTGTTTTGACAGTGATTCTCTAATGTGGCATACTTTCGACTCTTTTTCGTTTGATACAGCTAAATGGAGAACTGCTCTGAACAATCACCACTTTGATACCGGCTTGCCACGCGGCGTTGCAGATTACCTGCCAACCAGGGCAGCCATGCTCTCCTTTCTGGAGCAGCAGACACTTAAGGTGGCTTCAGCCTGGGGTTTTCAGCGTTTTATACCGCCTGCACTTGAATTTGAGGATGTGCTTGCCATCGGGATGGGCGAAGGCCTGCGCAAACGAACCTTTCGTTTTGACGACTGGCAGTCCGGGCGTCTATTGGCCATCCCACCTGACATTACACCACAGATAGCACGTATTGTTGCCACCCGGATGAAGGGTCAGCCACTTCCGCACAGAATCAGCTATGCCGGTCGGGTTCTTCGTCACTCAGAACTTCAGAGCGGAAGAAGCAGGGAGATTATGCAGGCGGGAGTTGAGCTGATTGGACTTGATTCGCCTGAGGCTGATGCTGAGATGGTTGCAATGGCGGTTGAACTCATGCAGTCGCTAAGGCTTAGAGATTTCAAGGTAGATCTCGGGCAGGTTGCGTTCTGCCAGGGGATCTTTGATGAATCGGGACTTACAGGAGAACCGCTTGGCCTGGTTCGTGAGGCGGTTGCCTTAAAGGATGCATCCGCTGTAGACAGTCTATTGAAACGCTTTACGGTATCTGAGCAGTCCCGAAAGGAACTACAGATGCTACCACGCCTTTTTGGCGGTTGTGAAGTTCTTGATGAAGCCGGAAGGATGGTCAAAAACCCCAGATCCCTTACAGCCCTCCAAAACATAAATGAAGTTGTTACAATATTAAAGCTGCATGGCATAGAAGATTGCCTTACCATCGATCTTGGCGAAACCAGGGGGCTTGATTATCATACCGGATTAACCTTTGAAGGATTTATCCCAGGGCTGGGAGAGATTCTCTTTTCAGGTGGACGTTACGACTCTCTTACCGCACGCTACGGCTTTGATTCGCCGGCAACCGGTTTTACCTGCAATCTGCTAAACCTTATGCAGGCTCTTGAGCTACAGGGCAACATGATGGATGAACATCGTGATCTGCTTGTATTTGAGGCCTCTGACGACAAGAGTGAAGCGCTGAAGATCTCAAGAAAACTCAGAGGGCTGGGCTACAGCGTAGCCAGAGATATTATCAGAAGGGATCTTGACGCATCACTGAGCTATGCGATGCAGTCAGGCATCAGAGCCCTGCTGGTAATAGAAGATGATGATAGTTCCGACGACAACAGAAAATACCGTCTGATACATACAAAAGACAAAAAAGAGCAGATATTATCCAGAACGCAGCTCTGGGAGCTTTTCACTAACAGAGGCTGAAACTATTTCAGGAGCGTAAATCAATGGCAAACGTAGTGGTTGTTGGCGCCCAGTGGGGCGATGAAGGAAAAGGCAAGGTTGTTGATATCTATACCGAGTTTGCGGATGAAATCGTCCGCTACCAGGGCGGCAACAACGCGGGACACACCCTGGTTGTTGGCGATGAAAAGGTTGTATTGCACCTGATACCTTCCGGTGTACTCCATGAGGGTAAACGCTGCATTATCGGGAACGGCGTTGTACTTGACCCTGAAGTTTTCATAATGGAGGTTGAACGCCTGAAAAAGGCCGGAAGACTTCAGGATGACCAGACACTTCTTTTGTCCGAATCACTGCATATAATAATGCCGTACCACAAGCGACTGGATATTGCCCGTGAAGCCAAAAGCGGCGACAAGAAGATAGGAACTACCGGACGGGGAATAGGCCCCTGCTACGAAGACAAGATCGGTCGTCGAGGCGTCCGCCTGATGGATCTCGTTGATCCTGTCATTTTTTCACGTAAACTCCGTGAGAATCTTGAAGAGAAGAATATCCTGCTTGAACGGCTGGGCGAAGAACCTCTGGTATACAACGAGATATACCGCACCTATCAGGATTTTGCCCAAACCCTGAAAAAATATATGGCAGATACGGCTCTGGTACTCTCAAAAGAGCTTAAGGCAGGAAAGAAACTGCTTTTCGAAGGGGCACAGGGTACACTGCTTGATGTAGACCACGGGACGTACCCGTTTGTAACCTCTTCATCCACATGTGCCGGAGGAGCTGCAACCGGTTCAGGAATTTCCCCTCGAGATATCCATGAAATTGTAGGGATCTCAAAGGCCTACGTAACACGTGTAGGCAGCGGCCCTTTCCCTACTGAACTGCTTGACGAAAACGGCGAAAAGCTCCGTCAGGTTGGCGCAGAATTTGGTGCAACGACAGGTCGTCCACGTCGTTGCGGATGGTTTGACGCCATGGTCATCCGCTATGCTGTTCGTATAAACGGGCTGACCGGAATTGCCCTTACCAAACTCGATGTCTTAAGCGACTTTGATACAATAAAAGTTTGCACCGGATACCGTTTTGAAGGCAAAGAACTTGAAACCCTTCCTGCAAGATTGGAGACCTTTGAAAAATGCGAGCCTGTTTATGAAGAGCTACCAGGCTGGAAGTCTGATATATCAAACATACGTTCTTTTGAAGAGCTGCCAGAAAAAGCCAGAAACTATGTAAGAAGATTGGAAGAATTATCTGAATGCCCTATTGTTCTCGTATCTGTCGGGCCACGGCGTGATCAGACAATGCTTTTAAAAAATCCGTTTGAGGCATAAAAAACATTTGACAAACCCTGTCATTTTGCAGTAAATAATTAATTCCTCGAGCCGCTAGCTCAGATGGTAGAGCACCTGACTTTTAATCAGGTGGTCGTTGGTTCGATCCCAACGCGGCTCACCATCATGCGTCCCCATCGTCTAGCCCGGCCCAGGACACCGCCCTTTCACGGCGGCGACGCCGGTTCAAATCCGGCTGGGGACGCCAAATCTCAATGAGTCCGATAACTGTTTTGACAGTTATCGGATTTTTTATTAGAAAACAGCATCCAAACCGATAACCCATTGAAAGAATCATCATTTTTATTTCTTCAAAAAGAAAGGTGGATAAGATGAACTGCACTGCTTCAGGACTTAAGTATATAGATCTGATCGAAGGCAATGGTTCCTCTCCAGTAGCTGGCAAACAGGTGAAGGTTCACTATACCGGCACACTTGAAAATGGAGAGAAATTTGACAGTTCCTTTGACCGGAATCAACCTCTAAGCTTCATAATAGGGATAGGCCAGGTCATCAAGGGATGGGACGAAGGTGTTATGAGCATGAAAACGGGTGGCAAGAGACAGCTTGTTATTCCACCGGAACTTGGCTATGGAAGCAGAGGCGCCGGAGGTGTAATTCCACCTAATGCTACCCTGTTGTTTGATGTTGAACTGCTGGATGTCCAGAAATAGCGGATTTTTGTATATGCTTGAGAACACACTCAAGTGCTTTCGGCAAGAAATTGTTTTTTACAGGTTAACGAAAAGACACTGCAACTACTATATCTGGAAACAACAGGGAGAGCTGCCACCAGCTCTCCCTGTTGTACCATTCAATCAGGCGAAGTAAAGCCCCACAATAGGCCTTTCAGGACAGCTTAAACTGCCCCATCAGGCGCCGCAACTCTTCACTGGATTCAGCAAGCGAGGTAGCGGCGGCCGAGGTATCCTGTGCTCCTTTGGCCGTTCCCTCAATCACGTCAGATATTTTATGAATATTACCGGTAATCTCACTGGTGGTTGCGGTCTGCTCTTCAGCAGCAGTGGCAATCTGGCTTACCTGCATGGTAACGGCGTTTACCTGTTCCAATATCTCTGACAAGGCGGATTCCAATTCCGCTGCCTCGGCAGCTCCCTTCTCTGTTCCGCGTAATCCTTCATCCATTCGGACTATTGCCTGGCGGGTCTCGCTCTGAATCGCACGGATCATGTCACTGATCTCTTTGGTGGCTCGTGTCGTGCGTTCAGCCAAGGCGCGTACCTCATCGGCAACCACGGCAAACCCCCTTCCCATCTCACCGGCACGGGCAGCCTCAATGGCTGCGTTCAAGGCGAGCAGGTTGGTCTGATCGGCAATATCTTCAATAGTAGCCACGATGACACCAATCTGGTCAGAACGATCTCCCAGAGATGAGATAGCCTGAGCGGTCTCTTTGGTTGCCTCCCCGCGATGCAGAATGCCGTCTACCGTATGCTTAACCACATCAAAACCCTTTTGGGTCGTATCTGCAGCGTGCTGTGCACTCTGGGCGGCACTGTAACAGTTCTGGGCAATATCATTGCTGGTGGCAGCCATCTCCTCACTGGCAGTAGCGACAGTTGCGGCTTGGGCAGAAACCTCTTCAGCGCTGACCGCCATTTGTTCGGCAGTGCTGTTCAGTTGAAAGGTGGCAGATGCAAGTGTAGAGGTGGTGCCAACGACAGCAGAAAGCGTATGATTCAATTTGCCTATAAAGGCATTCAACAACCGGGCTGCCTCAGCAAATTCATCTTTGCCATCCACTTCCAGTCGCTTGGTCAAATCACCTTCGCCAGCGGCGATATCGCGCAAACGGGAGTTCATGTCAGACATCGGTGTAGAGATGATACGCCAGAAAACAAGCAATAAAAGGTTTGTGATTACAAGCGTTCCCAGCAGAGCCGCAACGGTATAGGTAAAGTTCGTTTTGCTGAAACGGTTCAGCTCTGCACGCTGTTTTTTCAGGTTGGCATCGGAACTTTGTTGCAACATATGGATACCGTCTTTCACCCCTCGCCAGCTTTCGGTCTCTCTGGTGTTAAGAAAGGTTGCAGCAGCAGCAGGGTTCCCTCCCCTGGCAAGCTCTATCGCCTCCATCTGGACGGCAGTGTGATTTTTCCAGGCATTCTGCAGCTTATCCAGGCCTTCCACAAGCTCCGGAATCCCCTTTGCCAACTGAGTGGCTTCATTGTTAAGCGAGACAAGTTCGGCATTGGCCTTTTTGTAGTTGTCAAAGGCCTTGTCATCAGAGGGGTTCAGCACAATATTACGGATGGCCTGCTCGGTCTGCAACCCCTGTGCATTTATGTTGTACAGGTGACGGCCGATACTCTGGTGACGTTCCGTGTATTCTGTAAACTGCTTGTCTGTTCCCCGCAGGCCGTTATAGGTTATGCCCAACAGTACCGCCAGCAACAACGATACCAAGCCGCCGAAAATAGAAAACTTCCAGAACAATGTGATGTTTTTGAAAAATGACATATTGTTCTCCTTTTGAACAGATTTAGAATCTGTATCCACAATATTAGTCAGATCCTGCTCTAACGACCTACTTCATCCTATAGCACAGGTTAGTATAATTCCAAGTCTTTAAATTTGGGTGTATCTATTATACGCAGATGACACTTTACAAAACCTGGGTTAATATACTATTGCAATGGGACTATAGTAAAAAGAGCTACTGCTAATATCTTTCAAAAGGTTCATCTGATATATGCTTGCGAAACATAGTTAGGTTTTCAAGTTCATATTGCTCTCACAAGGCTGAATACAATATAGTTTCCAGAGAATCATGGTATTCACCACCGGCTACCAAGTCGCAATTATGCTGCATTCTGTACAACAAGGACTATCCCAATGAAGAATCTCGGATTTGGATCTCAGCTTATAAGAATTCTCCTCATTGCCGGTATTCTGCTCTCACTTGCGGGGGCTTTTATTTCAACCCTCCCAGGGGATGGACAACGGTTTATCTTTGCCGTCAACATAATCCTTTATCTGGCTGTTTTGATCACTCTGGCAGCCCGTAAACTTACAACACGTGTAAAACGTCTGGCTTCTGTAATGGATCAGGCTGCTGATGGAAACCTCTCGGCAAGAGGGGAAGACCTCTCTCCAGACGAGGTCGGTATGTTAAACAGCAATTTCAATGAGATGCTTGATCGTCTTTCTGGAATTGTTTTCAGCATCAAAAATACCATGGATGAACTCAGAAATATTGGTGGCAACATCGGTGATGTGGCAACAGAAGTCCTGGCCAGGGCTAAGCGCCAGAAAGATATAGCCGATCGCACGAAGGTTGCGGTACGACAAATCAGCCAGTCGGTTGAAGATGTAGCGAATTCAGTTGAGGGGCTCACAGAAACTGCAAGAAATAATGCCAGTTCCATACAGCAGATGGTCTCCAGCACTGCAGAGATCAACCAGCTGACGGAAGAACTGCTTCGCTCAGTAGAGCTCGTGAGCGACTCAATCCGAAGGATGACTCATGACCAGAACGAGATTAATGGTAATGTTAACCATCTGATGCAGAACTCCATCAAGACCGCTACTCTTGTAAACGAAATGGAACATTCTGTACGTCAGATTGAACAAAGTGCTCAGACAACAGCAATGATCTCTATTGATGTTTTACGGGATGCCCAACTTGGTAACAGTTCTGTTGAAAGCACAATAATCGGTATAGAGCAGATTCGTACAGCTTCAAAGACCGTTCAGCAATCAGTTAATAATCTTTCTGTATATGCGGCTAACATCGGCACAATTTTGCAGGTTATTGACGAAGTTGCGGAACAGACAAAACTTCTTGCACTGAACGCATCTATAATTGCTGCTCAGGCTGGAGAACATGGCAAAGGTTTTGGTGTTGTAGCGTATGAAATTAAAGAGCTGGCCCGCAGAACAACCGCTTCTACCCGTGAAATAGCAGAGATTGTTAACGGGGTAAAGGCAGAGACAGAGAGAGCAGTATCGGCTATTTTACTCTCTGAACAGTCCGTGTTTGAGGGAGAGCAGCTTTCCCTGCGTTCAGGAGAAGCTCTTCGCAAGATTCTTAACGGTGTAAAAATATCGGCGGAGCAGATAAACGAGATTGCAGCAGCCGCTGAACAGCACGCCAGTCAGGGTGAAAACATGCGTCTTGCCATGGATGAAATGGGAGCCATGGTGGAACAGATTACCCGTTCTTCCTCCCAGCAGACAAAAGACACCGAGGTTATCAACAACGCTTCTGATGAAATGCATCAACTTACCAATAATTTGTATGCAAACGCCCGTTCACATAATAGTGCCGGTAATGTAATAGCCGATTCAACAGAGATAATAGTCAAGATGATTGAAGATATCAGGAAGGCCTGCCAGGTTCAGTCGTCATCCAGTGAACAGATTGTAAATAATGTGAGGGAGATGGAAGAAGCAGCGACAGGCAACCTGGACACTACCAGAATTATGGAAGAGACGGTTACCGGGCTCTCAAAACAGATAAAGAATCTAGAGAAGGAAATGTCAGGATTCAAGACAACATCTCTGGAATCCCTAACTTCTTGAAAATCTGACAGGTTACTGGACAGCCCCCCTAAAACAGGTTTAACACTCTGATAAAATTCAAAGAAAAAGGAACAGATCATGAAGACCGTATGCATTCCATCAACTGACAACGAATTTATAATCGGAAAGATACTCTGCATTGGTCGAAATTATGTTGAGCATATCAAGGAGCTAGGCAACGAAACCCCATCTGATCCGGTAGTTTTTATGAAGCCTGCCTCTTCCGTTATAAAGGACGGCTCTTCCGTAATTATCCCTCCAATCAGCACGGACTGCCATTACGAGGCCGAACTTGCAGTTCTTGTTGCCAAAGAGGGGAAAAATATCTCTGAGATTGAGGCTCTCTCATATATTGCCGGATATGGAGTAGCTATTGATATGACTTTGCGCGACGTTCAGGACAGCCTCAAGAAAAAAGGGCTCCCCTGGGAGATAGCTAAAGGCTTTGACACTGCCTGCCCTCTTTCAGATTTTGTTTCAGCCGCAGAGGTGGCTGACCCACAAAACCTCACTATCCGCCTGCTACTTAATGGAAAAGAGAAACAGAATGGATCTACCGGATTGATGATACATCCTGTCGCAAAGATTATCAGTTATCTCTCGGGAATATTCACACTTGAAGAGGGAGACATTATTCTCACCGGGACACCAGCAGGGGTTGGCAGGGTGATTTCCGGCGATAAAATGGAAGCAATCATTGAAGGCGTAGGTAAAATTACTGTAACAGTAGCAAATTCCTAGAAACTTGATTGGAGGTATCTCAGATGCAGAATGAAAAAGAATGCCCTGAATGCAAGGGACGTATGGTTCTGTTGCCCGCATGAGGCACTCTCTTCTGGCGGTGCCAGAAGTGTGGTCTCAGACTTTCATACCGAAGGGAACAAAAAGGCAGTTGTCGTACATAAACCAACAGCCGGACTGTTACACAACGGTTCGGCTGTTGGTTTATTCACTGAAAAATCAACTAGTTATATACATTGACATTGCACTGAATAACCTCTATAATGCCGCCACTTTTCTGACTTTAAAGAGGCATTACCGATGAATCCAGGGATCCTGACTATTGCCATACTGCTCATGCTGTTTTGTAATGGAACAGCCATCGGCAGTGAGGCTGCCCAGTCATTGCTCAATGAGCTTATTCAGCCTCATTCCGCATTAACTAATGCGGATAACCGTGAATTACCCCAGACAGAAGAAACGCTCCTGTTCTCTCTTGAAGAACTAAAAGATGTCACAACTCTCCCCAATGAACTCTTCCTGCCTGATGATGAACCTGCAGGCGATATCCCTCTGGCTCTGAACGAGAAGGTTGAATATTTCATAAATTATTTTCAGACAAAAGGCCGTACAACTTTTTCACGCTGGCTTACCCGCTCAACCCGTTACATCCCGATGATGAAGGAGATCCTCAGGAAAGAGGGTCTGCCTGATGAACTTGTATATGTTGCAATGATTGAAAGCGGTTTTCAGCTAAACGCCCGTTCTGTAGCAAGTGCTGTAGGCCCATGGCAGTTTATGTCAGCTACAGGCAAACGTTATTCACTCCGAATAAATCAGTGGATAGATGAGCGCAAAGACCCTGTGAAGGCAACCATGGCTGCGGCAATGTACCTGAAAGACCTTTATGAGATGTTCAACAATGACTGGTACCTGGCTGCTGCCGGATACAATGCTGGCGAAAACAAGATTTTCCGGGCAATTGACAAGTATGCAACAAATGATTTCTGGGAACTTTCAAAAGGCTCATACCTTAAACGGGAGACAAAGGAATATGTCCCCAAACTACTGGCTGCCGCTATTATTGCAAAAGATCCCGCTTACTACGGATTTGTTGATATAGGCACATTACCTGTTGTCGAGTACGACACAGTAACTGTAAAAAGCAGAACAGATCTCGAGCTGGCAGCTACTCTTACCGGAACAACATATCAGACCATCAAGCAGCTTAACCCTGCGCTGCGTCACTGGTGCACTCCACCTGATTATCCCGAATATGAGCTTAATATACCAAAAGGAACCAAACCTTTATTTTTACAAGGTATCGCCTCCATTCCCGAGGAAAAAAGATTCACAGAGAAGAATCTCTTCACGCATTATACCGCCTCACGTAAGGATAGCCTGAAGAAAATTGCAAGCAGGTTTGGAACGAGCACCAAAGAGCTGTCAGATCTTAACGGATTAAACCATAAACAGAGGATAGCAGGTCGCACACTTATTGTTCCGGTAAAACATGCTGTCTCTCTTACAGCTAACACCACCAGAACTAAAACGGATAATCTCTCCAAGGCCAATAATCATTACTACACCGTTCGCAGTGGAGATACTCTGTACAGCCTGGCCAAACGTTTCAAGGTTTCAGCAAAATTACTGGCCAGGTGGAACAATATAAAAGAAGCCATCACCCTTAAGCCTGGCAAACGCCTGATTGTTGCAAAAACAAACAAATTGAATAATAGCAAAAGCTGACCACCTTATAAACCACCTAATCTATTCCATAAAAGAGGTTCTCCCATATGTATTCGATTTTGATCTCTGCTGCTTTTGGGCTGCTTACATCAATAATTCTGTTCTTTGCTTTCAAACTCACTTGGTGGGGGTCATTCCTTATTGGACTCGTTTTGTTCGCAATCACCTTTGCCCTGATTTCCCGCTATATAAGCAAAAAACTTATGGATATACTTGAGCATGCCGGCCGGGATCTTCAGGCTCAACGCTTTGAAAAATCTATCCGTGAGATGAAAGATGCTCTTAGGTACGGTTCATGGCAGCTATATGTAACCGCCCAGATAAATTCGCAGATCGGAACCGCATACTATATCAGACGTGATTTTTCAAATGCCTTTCCTTATCTGGAAAAAGCCTTTTTTAAAAACTGGGTTGCCATGGCTATGCTGGCTATCAGCTATATGAAACGCCAGAAACGGGATAAAATGGAACAGACATTTGAAAAGGCCGTTCAATGGAACGGAAAGGAATCATTGCTATGGAACCTTTACGCCTATTGTCTTGCAGAAGAATCTGGTGACAAAACAAAGGCAATAACAATACTCGAAAAAGGTCTTAAAAAACTGCCTGGCGATAGCCATTTAGTTGAGAATCTTGAAAATCTCAAGGCTGGGCGGAAAATGAAGATGCGAAGTTTTGGTGACCAATGGTACCAATTCCACCTTGAGAGCCTGGGGCAATTGCAGAAACACCAGATGGCTTCAATGGGTGGGAAGATGCAAAAAAGGATGTCCGTAAAGAGATGAGTTCAGACAAGATACAACCCGGCTCTTCCGCCCCCGAACTATGGGTAATGGGAGTTACCCCTGGACAGGGACGTGAAGGTATCATTTGCGATTATCTTGCAGCTGCAGGTTATAATGCCAGAATTGCAGATATTTTCGAAATTGATGACATTCGACCTTTAGGTATTGTACTAGATATTTCGCCCTATTCGGAGGATGGCTGGGGTCTGCTTACTAGGATAAAAAAGGACAAAAAACATCGGAACATACCTGTATTACCGGTTTTCCTCAGTGAAAAGGGAAAGGTTGGCGGAGTGTTTCCCGTGGCAGGATTTTTCACTCTGCCCGCAGATGAACTGTATATTCTTGATAGACTTGCAGTTTATGGGCTTACTGAAGAGGCAGAGACTTGGGATCTTCAGGCGCTAGTAATTTCAAGAAGCGGTGAGGATACGCTTTCAAAACTTGTTGGTTCCATCGGATTTGAAGTTGTTAAAGGTTATACCGGCAAAGAAGCGCTTGCCCTTACATCTCTACATCCAAAATATCTTACCTTTACTAGCCTGATGTTGCCTGACATGTCAGCTTTTGAGCTTCTTGAAAAATTCAGGTTGTTTCCATACAGCCAGAATATTCCTGTTTTTGTTCTCCTGAAGGATGAACTTAAAGAAGGGGAAAAGACCGCAATGAGCCGTGAAATAGCGCATCTGGTAAGCAAGAAACAGTTAAGTAAGGAAGAATTCCTGAAATACCTCCGCAACCGGATATAACAGAAAAAATTAGCAAAACCTAAATAATCCCGTTACTATCCTTTATCACGACACTGGCCTTGGCACGCAGTTCCTTCATCCATGTGGTAAAACGTTCATCCTGCTTCTGACGGTACAACATCTCCCTAATATCTGACTTTACCGTTTCGAACAGTTTATGCTTATTACTGGAACGTTCTTCAAGCTTTACGATATGAAGGCCTGATGGAGTGGAAACAAGTTCACCAACTTCTCCAGGCTTAAGCGGTATAATAGCCTTTTCAAGATCTGGCAGCATCTCACCACGTTTGAATGAGCCCAGATCTCCCCCATCTTTTTTTGCAGCAGCGTCATCGGAGTATTGCTTGGCCAGTTCTATAAAATCCTTCCCCTGACGAGCTTCATGCAAAACCATCAAAGCTTTTTTCATAGCCTCTTGTATCTGATCTGCCGGAGCCTTCTCATCTATCTTTATAAAAATATGGCGTGCCCTGAAGATCTCATCTTCAGCATATTTATCCAGGTGCGCCTGATAATACTCTTCAGCTTCCCTGTCTGTTACCTGAACCTTTGAACGAACCTCAATGCTAACGAGGCGAAGACGCTCCAACTGTTCACGTATCTGTTGTTCGTATTGAGCCATAGTATATCCCTGAGCTTTAAGAGCTGACTCCAGTTGGCTCTGTGACATATTATTGTTCTGGCGCTTTACATCTTCAATAGATTGACGTATCTCATCATCACCGATCCTTATTCCTATTTCCTTAACCTTCTGCTCAGTCAGAAGCTTCTCGATCAGACGTTCCAGAACCATAGCACGGAGCTCACGGCGTCCCTTGTCATCAAGCATACCTTTTTTCTCGGCATTCTGAATTACAGGCTGCGACTCTCGCAAAAGATCACGAAAGGTGATTATGTCATCGTTTACAATAGCAGCTATGCCACCAACCCTTTTACCGCCTGCTGTCATTGGTGGCAGTTTAGGAACTGTAAGGCTCGGTGGTGATTGTTTTATATCAGGATCCGGCACTGTATCAGGTTTTGAGGCGCAACCGGCTAAAAGGATGATAGGGACAATAGCTGGTAAAGCGAAAAGACGTAAAAAATGCATGTATACCTCAAAGAGTGACAGGGTAGCTGATAGCTACCCTGTCTGAATCAAGATTGGATATGAAAAGACTAATCCTATTTTTTGACAGGAGCAGAAGCAGGAGCCGGTGTTGATGGAGCAGGAACCACAGCTTCAGGTTTAGCTGGAACTGCCGGAGGCTCGGCAAATTCAATCTTGGCTCCCTTTTTCAGATCTTCCTTAAGTTTCATGAAAACCTGCTGCTGCTTCTGAGGCATAATTGCTGCTTTAATCTGATCCTTCACCTCATCAAAGGCTCTGGTACCAGCAGGACGCTTTCCAACAAATTTTATAATGTGATAACCAAAATCAGTCTTGACAATACCGGAAAGTTGCCCTTCCTTGTTGAGGCTAAACACCGCTTTTTCAAATGCAGGAACCATATTACCCTTACCAAACCAGCCCAAATCACCACCTTTGGATGCAGATGAATCTACAGACTTGGTCTTGGCCAATTCTTCAAAGTTAGCCCCCTTTTTCAGCTGATCCAGAATGGCCTGAGCTTCAGCCTCAGTCTTGACCAGAATATGACTTGCCCTGATCTGTTCACCAGCCTTGAACTTATCCAGATGCTGCTCATAGAACTTCTTCAGCTCTTCATCACTAATCTTGGAGTCTGCCTCAACCTTTTTCTTCAGATAAGTATCAACGACAACACGCTTTTTAAGCTCGGCAAGTTTTTCCTCCACATCTTTGCTCTTATCAATGCCGTCTTTTGCGGCCTGTTGCAGAATCAGCTCCCGCATCACAAGAGTATCAATCATCTCCTGTTTACCTTGTGGAGTGCTGGCCATAGCCTGAATATATTCTGGCAAGGTCTTTACTTCACGTTCAAAATCTTCACTGGTGATCTTTGCACCATTAACAGTAGCAATCACCTTTGCATTCTTGTTGGCTGATGAACTGGAGCTATCCTTGGAACTTGAACTGCCACCCTGACATGCAACCAGTGTTGCAAGGGCAAAGACAGCAGCTGCTACATTAATAGAGGTACGAATATTCACTTTCAAGACTCCTTTAACGCAATAATAGGTTAATGAAACTGTAGGAACTTATCACATCAGGACAGACTGTTGCAAGGGTAGTTTAAGCACCCTTCACCTACAGAATCACATCTTGATTTTATCTGTATCGCTAGTATAGTATGCAACCTCTTTTAAGGTGATTTCAAGACGTAGGCAAGGAGCCCCGCTAAATGCTGGATCTGATCAGGAAAAAGAAAGAATCTGTTATAATCAAGGCTGTTTTTGTAATTATCGTACTATCATTTATCGGAACCATCTTCCTGGTATGGGGTAAGGGTGAAGAAGGCCTAGGGAGATCCGGCGGATATGCAGCAAAGGTCGACAGAACTACCATTTCACTTGAAGATTACAAAAACGCCTACCAGAACCTCGCAGAGACCTACCGCCAGCTTTTTGGTGAAGCGTTTACACCTGAAATGGAGAAGCAACTTAACCTGCGTCAACAGACGATTGATCGTCTGATTGACACCACCCTGATTCTTAAGGCAGCAAAAAGTCAGGGGGTCTCCGTAAGCAAGGAAGAGATATCGAACGCCATCTCTTCAATGCCAGCCTTTCAACAGGATGGAAGTTTTGATTTTGCCCTTTACCAACAGATGCTAAAAGCCAACAGAATTACCCCAAAAGATTTTGAAGGTTCTAAAAAGCGCGAACTTTTACTTGATAAGACCCGAAAAGCAGTAATGGACAAGGTTGTCATAACTGATGAAGATGCCCTTAAGCAGTTTCACAAAGAAAAAGATCGGCTGGAGCTGAATTACGTCACATACAGTGCGCCTGAACTTGTTTCCGAGGTAAAGCTAACCGATGCCGACCTCCAGGATTATCTGACCAAAAATGCAGAGAAGTTCAAGACACCTGAAAAAATCGCCCTATCCTGGCTTTTGCTTGAGCATTCCTCACAAGTGGGAAACCAACAGATAAGTAATGACGAACTGGATACCTTTTATCGTAAAAACCTTGATCGCTATATGGATAAAGACAATGCAGCTCTCCCATTTGAACAGGTAAAGGAAAGGGTAAAACAGGATGCCCAGAGGCAGAAGGCTTCAAGAGCTCTTTATGAGAAGGCTGCCGACACCCTGTTCCAGAATATAAAGACAGGCGATTTAGCCCTGGTTGCGGGTAAGCTTGGGGCAAAAACGCAGGATACTGCTCTTTTTACAGCAAATACACCACCTGCCTCATTTATCAATGAACCTGGCCTGATAAAAAAGGCCTTTGAATTGAAGCAAGGCGAGCTTGGCGGGCCGATTGAAACCCAGAGAGGGATCTATATCTTTAAAATCAAGGAAAAAAGACCTGCAGAGTTACAGCAGCTTAGCCAGATTCGTTCCTCTCTCGAACAACAGGTAAGAACCGCCAAAGCGGCTGATCTTGCCAAACAAAAGGCTGTGGAAGCACAAAAGAAAATTGCATCTGACACAACCGGATTAAAACTGCAACAAACCCCACTATTTTCCTATGACCCCAAGGGTGATTTGCCAGGAATAGGCAATTCTAAGGCCCTTATGGAAAAAGTGCTGGATTTAACAACTTCTGCACCAGCCCTTACGGAACCAATGTTATTGGGAAACCGCTGGTATGCCATCCGGATCAAACAACGTGTCGCAGCACCACAGTCAGAGTTTGAATCACAAAAAACTGAGATCAAGCAGAGGCTTTTACCAGCAAAACAGGAAGAGGTATTACGTAACTGGCTTAAAGAATTACGTAGCAAGTCCAAGATTGTCATTAATCCGGCATTTACCACCGTTAACGAGTAAAGGAGACTTAACAATGTCACAACCTGTAAAACAAACCGATTTTCCCGCTCTGAAGCTGGTTAACCGTGGCAAGGTAAGGGATATCTATGACCTGGGTGATGCCCTTTTAATGGTTACTTCCGACCGTATATCCGCTTTTGATGTAATAATGAATGAGCCAATACCGGATAAAGGCAAAGTACTGACTCAGATATCAAAATTCTGGTTTGGACAGATTGAAGATATAATTCCTAACCACATCATATCTATAGATGTTGCAGATTTTCCTTCCATCTGCCAACCCTATACCGAAGTTCTTGCAGGCCGTTCAATGCTCGTCAAAAAAGCAAAACCTCTTGCTGTAGAGTGCATCGTTAGAGGTTATGTTTCTGGCTCAGGCTGGAAGGATTACAAAGATACCGGATCAATCTGTGGGATGAAATTACCAGAGGGATTAAAAGAATCAGACAGATTGCCAGAGCCAATCTTTACCCCCTCTACCAAAGCGGAGCTTGGAACCCATGATGAAAACATCAGCTTTGATAAAATGATTGAAATTTGCGGCAAAGATCTGGCGGAACAGGCTCGTGAAGCAACAATCAAAATCTATTGCCGGGCACGTGATATTGCCGATCAAAAAGGTATCATCATAGCTGACACTAAATTTGAATTTGGTCTGTATGACGGAAAACTGATCATAATCGATGAGTGCATGACCCCTGATTCAAGCCGATTCTGGCCCAAAGACCAATACAAGCCAGGGGGACCACAACCCAGCTTTGATAAGCAGTTTCTCAGAGATTACCTTGAAACCCTCGATTGGGGAAAAACAGCACCAGCTCCTGAATTGCCTGAAGAAATAGTTCGTAAAACGGGAGAAAAATATAAAGAGGCACTTTTAAAATTAACCGGCATATCCATTTAAGTATATTCAACAACTTCTCCTGTTCATTTTACTTATATTGATGGATATATTTGTATAAAATTTGACCACCCTCCAAAAGTATGTATAATCCTGAAAGCGAATATGCATAAAGGGAGGCTATATGAAGCTGGATGATATTAAAAAGATTGCAGCAGGGGTTGGTGTAAAAGCCGGAAAATTACGCAAAGCAGATCTTATAAGACAGATACAGTTGGCAGAGCTAAACGAGCCCTGCTTTTCAACCGGTAAAGCAGAATCCTGCGGACAAGAAAACTGCTTATGGCGGGAAGACTGTGATCGGTAGATAATCAATAAACTACTCTAAAGTATTTTTTAACCGCCCATAATGGCAAACAACTTTCTTGATTTTATTCTCGCTGTATGTATGGTTTCCAGACTAAATTCAGAAAAGTGATTGACAGCAATTTTACTTTTTGCTAAAAGTACCGTCTCACAAAGCGGGAATAACTCAGTGGTAGAGTGCAACCTTGCCAAGGTTGAAGTCGCGAGTTCGAATCTCGTTTCCCGCTCCAACAAAATACACGGGTCAGGTCAAGTACCTGGCCCTTATTTTTTGCGGCTTCACAGACTTTTCTGCTTCAAATGCATAACTCCTGCCAATAGCCATTCCCCACTAACACAGTCAAGTCTGTGCCTTATCTGTGCCTTAACCGTGCCACGCATTTTCCAAAACAATCTTAGGCATGACTGCAACCCTTTGTGCCAACAGCACCAAAAGATCAGACCAAATATTAATCAAGATTCACCTAGACACCCGACTCTTGTCAGACATCAACCGAGCTATTGCAAATCCCTCTGTGCCAATATAGCTGAGACATTTACCCCCCAATTAATTAGTGTAGAGGGTGGGGAGGTTTTCGACTATGCCAGTACGTATGCTTAAGACTATTTCCGAGGGAGTGGGAGCCCGTAGGGCGAGCACTCCCTCGGAAACGGAACCGACTACATTCCACTTTGATGTGGTTCCTGATCCTGAGGTTTCAGACAAAGCCGTCAGGCGCCAGTTTACCGCCAAGTACAAGCTGTCGGTTCTCCAGCAGGCCGATGCTTGTGCTGGGTCCGGTGGTGTAGCAGCTTTGTTGCGCCGTGAGGGTCTTTATTCGTCAAACCTGAAGACATGGCGCCACCAACGTGACCTTGGTACCCTAGAGGCATTGACGCCCAAGCAGCGTGGCCGCAAACCATCTCCGCATGATCTGGCAACCCAGGAGAACACTCAGCTTCGCAAGGAAAATGCTCGACTTGCCAATCGCCTTAAACAGGCAGAGCTGATTATCGATGTTCAAAAAAAAGTCTCGCAGATTCTGGGGATCACCATGGCGACGCCGCCGGAAAACGAGATCGACTAATGGATGCTGTCGAGACGTTAACCCCAGATATAAGTACAAAGTCAGCCTGTAAAGCGTTCGGGATTTCGCGTGCCGGTATATATAGACGCCGTGCGACACGTCTGGTTCCCAAGATGCAAAGGAAACGTCCTGCCCCACCACGCAGCCTCTCTGAGCCGGAAAAACAGGAGGTGCTTGATACGCTCCATACTGAGCGTTTTCAGGACAAGGCTCCTCACGAGGTGTATGCAACGCTCCTTGATGAAGATTGTTATCTCTGCTCCATCCGCACCATGTACCGGATTCTGGAGCAACACCATGAAGTCAGAGAACGCAGAGACCAGTTACGACACCCAACCTATACAAAACCGGAACTGCTGGCCACCGGCCCAAATCAGGTCTGGTCATGGGACATTACCAAACTGCTGGGGCCAGTAAAATGGAGCTACTTCTATCTCTACGTGATTCTGGACATCTTCAGCCGCTATGTAGTCGGCTGGATGGTTGCGCCCAGTGAATCTGCAGCACTCGCCGGACAGCTGATCGGAGAGACCTGTGCCAAGCAAAACATACAAAAGGGACAACTGACCATCCATGCTGACCGTGGGTCTTCGATGAAATCAAAGCCGGTGGCATTTCTCATGGCGGATATGGGGATCACAAAGACCCATTCCCGGCCTTATACAAGCGACGATAACCCGTTCTCGGAGGCTCAGTTCAAAACATTGAAATACCGCCCTGATTTTCCTGATCGTTTCGGCAGCATCGAAGACGCACGGGCGTTCTGCCGGGCATTCTTCACCTGGTACAACAATGAACACAAACATACAGGCATCAATCTGCTACCACCTACTGTGGTACACCACGGCAAGACAGAAACAGTGATAACTGCCAGACAGGTTGTGCTGACCAGAGCATATGAGCTGCATCCTGAACGATTTGTTGCTAAAGCCCCAAAACACAAGCAGTTGCCAGAAGCCGTCTGGATCAATCCGCCCAAAACGGTTGAGAGAGAAAAATCGCTTCTCTAAATTCGCATGGTACGTGTCTCAAAGTCATTGACACATTCCGAATACTCATATCTCAATACGCCCCAGCATGCTCCACAAGCTTGCTCATTCCAGTTCAGGTGTCGTCATCGCCAAATACAAGAAACTCAATCAGCAGTATCGCTTCATTCAAAAACGCTGAAAGAAATGCGATAACAAAGATAATTACAACCTGCCGGAATGTCTGGACAGCCCAAGCATCAAACAAGCTGTTTTGGATGAGATGCACTTTGGCCAACTTCAGGCCACATACGATTGCTGAAAACCAGATCATAGCAATTGGAATCCGCATCAATCTGTTATGCATGGTGTCATCCTCCGAAATGTAAACCCTTTCGTACACAAACATCCAGCAGTCAATGACACATTAACCTGCTTGCTGCATGCCGCTATGAATGTTGATGCCAGGAATTTAGTTGCCATCACTTTCACCCCAGACAAGGCCAAGGTTTACCACTCTGCTGATAAGTTCATCCATGCTCATCGATGAACCCTGCGGTGCAATTGATCGCAAATAGCTTGTGGTCTGCTGGAACAACTCGGTTCCTGATGCGTCAAAGGCATGAAATAACACCCGATTTAGAATAAATTTGTGACCACACTCAGATGCATTTATTTGTTTATAAAATTTTCAGCCTCTGCCTCAAGTTCTTTAATTTTGTTCTCTATTTCCAGGC
>DCVL01000047.1 GCA_002328035.1 Geobacter sp. UBA2189 | reverse complement strand
GCCTTCAAGATGTTCATTCAATCCAAGTTCAATTGCATCATCGCTTCCTCTCAAACGATAGCAGTCATAATGCATGACGGGAGGCTGCCCTGGATATTCATTCAGTATTGCAAATGTTGGAGATGCTACCATATTCAGAGACGAAGGAGCTACAGATGCAACAAGGCCACGCACAAAGCATGTCTTGCCGCCTCCAAGCTCTCCGGCAAGGGTTACAATGTCACCCTGTTCAAGTAGTTTGCCAAGCTCTTTCCCCAACTCCTCCGTTTGTTCTGGTGTATGGGTTTCAAAGATAAAGGACGTTTCATCACCATTGCCCTTTGAGTATTGCCACTTAAGCTTCATGCCAGCAAGGTGCGGATTATATCTATTCTGGCTACAATGCCGACAAGATTTCCATCATCCAGAACCGGAATCGAGTTTATATGCCGGTTGCTCATTAAATCTGCGGCCTCGCTTAGTGATGCCCCTGATTTTATTGAAACGAGTTCCGGTTGATAGATATCTTCAACTGTCCGTCCTCCCATCTTTTGCAGCTCTTTTTCGAGCGATTTTTCAGTTTCAAGATAGATCACCCAGTCAAAAAGACTGATTACTGTTGGTAAGTGAAGGCTCTTGCTCTGTTCAACAAGGTCTGATTCTGTAACTATGCCAATCAGTTTACCCTTTTCATCAGTAACAGGAAGGGAACTTATCCGGTGAGTAACAAAAAGTTCTGCAAGTTCCCTGACGGTTTTTTCCTTCTTAACAGTGATGAGCTCTTTTGTCATAATATCTGCAACTGTTTTCATCGGTCACTCCTTAGAGGCAAATAGAGTTAATTATGCTTGCCTGGCAGATTTAATAGTCTGTTTATTGCGAGGGGGATCCTGTCTGTAAGATCCGTTGCTGTCATCCCTGCTTCTCCCTGTTCCATAGCCACCAGATCGCCAGCCAGGCCATGAAGGTACACACCAAGACGGCATGCATTCCAGGTCGAGTATCCCTGTCCAAGTAGAGAAACAATTATTCCTGTCAGTACGTCTCCCATTCCTCCGCTGGCCATACCAGGATTTCCGCTCCCGTTTATGGCTGCCATTCCGTTGGGGGCGGCAATGATTGTGCGAGCCCCTTTGAGGATTACATATACTCCGAAAGTCCTGGCAAATTCCTGTGCAACAGATATACGGATAGCAGCCACATCAGGTATTGACGAGCCAAGAAGGCGTTCCATTTCACCTGGATGCGGTGTAAGCACGATGTTCTGGGAACTTCTGCGGTGCAGGATCCTTGTGTCTTCAGCTAGGGCATTAAGTCCATCCGCATCAATCACCATCGGCAGCGAAACGTTTTCAACCAATGTCTGAACCAGTGTAACCGTTGCAGGTCGGCGATCAATACCTGGACCAACTGCGATCGCGCTTTTACCTGGTAAGTGCTTTTCTAGCGTGGCAATGGCATGAGTTGTCAGATGGCCGGTACCGGCATCAGGAAGCGGCAGTGTCATTGCCTCTGTGGTCTTTACCTCAAGTATATGGTTGATGCTTTCAGGTACAGCAAGTGTCACAAGGCCTGAACCGGTTCTTACGGCGCTATTTGCGGCCAGAGCTGCAGCCCCTGTTTTTCCGGTAGAACCGGCGATAATAAAGGCATGACCAAAATTTCCCTTGTGAGCCTGGCGGTCACGGCGTTTTAGAAAGGGAGCCATGAGCTTTTCGTTCAGAAAATCATAGCCTGCTGCATCTTCCATAAGTTGTAGCGGTATGCCAATATCAACAATAATCAGTCTTCCGACATAATCTGCGGCAGGGTATAGGACATGACCCAGTTTGGCTAATCCAAAGGTTACCGTCATGTTGGCTCGTACAGCTTTGCCAAGAATACGTCCGGTTGTACCATGTATTCCGGTGGGGATATCAGCGGCAACAACCTTTCCTGAGGCAGAATTAATCAGTTCAACCGCTTCCAGATATAACCCTGTAAGGTCGTTCCTAAGGCCTGTTCCCAGCAAGGCATCAACAATGACGTCTGCCGAAAGGATATCAACCGTATGTTTCTCCGTTAATTCTCCTTCTCCTGTACAAAAGCTGAGTATCTCATCCGGCAACAGAACGAGATTTGTAAGAGCGTCTCCTTTAATGTCGTCATATTCAGCCAGTACAACGACCTTTACATCCCATCCTTTCTGCAGAAGGTGGCGTGCTATCACATATCCGTCTCCGCCGTTGTTCCCTTTACCACATAAAATGGTTGTTTTTTTGTTCTGGCGTGTACTGTATGCCGCCATAATATGATCGGCACAGCCACGACCTGCCTGTTCCATAAGATCGCGTCCCGGTATTCCGTACTCTTCAATAGCTTTGCGATCCAGTTCCTGCATTGTGTGGGCAGTAACAATCTTCATACGGTCTCCAGTACTACCATTGCCACTGATTGTCCACCATCATGCGATATTGACAGATGGACTACAGCAGACCCTTTTTCAGAAAATAACTGTTCTGTACGTTTTGACAGCTTCAGAAAAGGCTTCCCCAGATGGTCGTT
>DCVL01000015.1 GCA_002328035.1 Geobacter sp. UBA2189 | reverse complement strand
ATCAATGATACAGTAATTATCAACAAGCGAAGGTTCAAACTGCATAGTTGCTCTCATTGGTTCATCCGCTCCAGAGCTATTTTTTTCTGTATCTCCCTTGCTAAGAAGGGGGTTAGGTGGTACATATAAACACTCTTTCCCACGTCTTTGCAAGGGTGCAAAACCTTTCATACCATCACATTTGTCAGGAGGAAAACCAATGGAGAAGAAACAGGTGCATTATAGTGAGCTTGGTCTGGTGAACACAAAAGAGATGTTTTCCAAGGCTATGGCAGGCAAATATGCCATTCCGGCATACAACTTCAACAATCTTGAGCAGCTTCAAGCGATTGTCGTTGCTTGTGCTGAAACCAACTCTCCCGTGATCATTCAGGTTTCCAAGGGTGCAAGAAACTATGCCAACGAGACGATGCTCCGCTATATGGCTATGGGTGCCGTTCAGATGGCGCGTGAGATTGGCTCCAACATACCGATCTGCCTTCATCTTGACCATGGTGACTCATTTGAGCTTTGCAAGTCATGTGTTGACAGCGGTTTCTCCTCCGTGATGATTGATGGTTCACACCTTCCATATGATGAAAACGTTGCTCTATGTAAAAAGGTAGTTGAGTATGCCCACCAGTTTGACGTTAGTGTTGAAGGAGAGCTTGGGGTACTTGCAGGTATCGAAGATGAGGTTTCTGCAGAACATTCAAGTTACACAAGACCGGAAGAGGTTGAGGACTTTGTAAAGAAAACAGGTGTTGATTCACTTGCAATTTCCATAGGCACCAGCCATGGTGCCTTCAAATTCAAACCTGGTCAGCCTGTGCCACCACTACGTTTTGATATCCTGGCTGAATGTGAAAAGCGTATCCCAGGTTTCCCGATAGTCCTGCACGGAGCTTCTTCTGTAGTTCAGGAATACGTTGAGCTTATCAACAGATATGGCGGGAATCTTGCGGGTGCGCTTGGTGTGCCGGAGGAACAGTTACGCCAGGCTGCAGCTTCCGCTGTTTGCAAGATAAACATTGATTCGGATGGTCGCCTGGCTGTCACAGCAAAAGTGCGTGAATACTTTGCCAAGGATCCGAAAGAATTTGACCCACGCAAGTATTTGGGAGAAGCACGCAAAGAGCTGGTCAAGCTAATAAAACACAAGAATGAGACAGTTCTGGGATCGGCAGGTAAGGCCTGAAAAGGGAACAGCGAGGTGTGCGCCATGAGTACCAGAAAGTTTTCCCGTGTTCCATTCCATGTAGTTGCGACCGCAAATGTTGGCGGTCGCAGTTTTAAGGGAAAGATCAGCAATCTCTCCATGAACGGAATGTTTATGGAAACAACTGAACGACTGCCAGAAGGAGAGTCAGCAGAGCTGCTGATTTCACTTGAAGGCACAGAACCGGAGATTACAGTCAACTTTCAGGGAAGGGTAAGCAGACTTACAGATGAGGGTATCGCTTTCCATTTTGAGAAGATTGACCTGGATTCTTATACTCATCTCCGTAATATTATTGCATATAACATAGCAGACGCCGAGAAGGTTATGGATGAGATTTTTTCGAATATTGAAGACAGGATCTCCTCAGGGGTCTGATTTGCGGGGCTATTATGAATCTTAGTAATCATTGTAAAACTTATTCCATGATAGGTTTCTTTCTTGGAGTAGGAGCCCCTCTGGGCTGGATTATCTTACGCCTGCTTATGTTCTACGACCCCTCCCATCCGCTTTTTGTGCAGATTCTGGCTGATATCACAAAAGATTCCCAACACCAGATGCTATACCTTTACATGGGAGGAGGCACATCTGTAATATTGGCCACTGTTGGATATTTAATTGGGAGAAACGGTGATGAGCTTCAACAGAGGGCGGAGGAGCTGGATCTCTTACACCAGGAAGTAGCATCCCAAAAAGAGCTTTTTGAAAACCGCTACAAGGTGCTGGATACCAACATAAAGAGCTTCCATCTGATAAGCAGCAAGATACAGACATCTCTTAATCTTGAAGAGGTTCTCCTGTTAAGTGCGGAAGGCCTCCATGATATACTCGGCTATGAGCGGGTAAACATACTGATGGCTTCCAAAGAGGGTAAAAAACTAAGATTTGTGACCGCTGCAGGCAGTAATGCCGCTGATATTGACGAATTGGAACTGCCGATAAACTCTGATATAGGGGTTATATACCGCAGTATGACAGAGAAAAAACCATACCTTGTTGATGATATCAACAGATATGACAGCAGCTTTCATCTCCAGCCGCCGTTTGATCAAATACAGTTGCTACGCTCAAAAAACTTTATTATCTGCCCAATAGTTGTAAAGGGTGAGGCGTTAGGTGTCTTTGCCATAGATAATAAACGTTCAAGACGTATGTTGAACGATTCAGATCTGGACACCATTATGTTGTTTGCCGATCAGATCGCTAATGCTATTACCAGAATAAATCTGCTGACCTCCATAGATACGCTTACAACTGAACTGGAAAATTCATTTTCTTTCCTGCTGTCGCATCGTGAGCAATATTCCAAAAATGTAACTGACTTGAAGGCTACCATTGAGTCGGTTGTTGATGGAGCCGCAGTGATTGCCTCTGCGGCAGAAGGTGCCATGTCCTCGGTTGACGAGACGAGCACGGCGGTGAACGAGATATCTGTAGCTATTGAAGAAGTTTCAAAAAATCTGGATACGCTGGCTGGAATCGTTCACCAATCAGCATCTGCAATGGAGCAGATTACACGCAATATCACCAGTGTTGAAAGAAGCGCTGCGATATCGCATGAGGTATCCAGCCAGGTACAGGCTCAGACTGCAGAGGGTCGCAGTGCCGTTAATGAGACCATCGGCTCTCTGGCAGAGATCCAGCGTTCGGTTGAGGAATCATATGCAGGCATCACCCGTCTGGCTGAAAAAAGCACCAGAATTGAAAATATTGTTCATGTTATCAACGATATTACCAAAAGAACCAATCTGTTGGCTCTAAATGCCTCAATTATAGCCGCGCAGGCTGGAGAGTACGGCAAGAGCTTTGGTGTTGTGGCTGACGAGATCCGAAACCTGTCTCTTCAGACCGGTCACTCGACCGGTGAGATAACCGATATTATTGATGAAATAATGTTTGAGTCACGTCAGGCCGCAGATACCATTACATCGACTAAAACACTTGTTAATCGGGGGGTCGAACTGGGGCACGTTATGGGAGAAACCCTTCAGGCTATCTACGACAGGGCTGTCTGCTCAATGGAGATGACGCAAGAGATTAAGCAGGCTACGGAAGAACAGTCTGCAAGCGTTCAAACCGTAGCAGGTTCGATGGAAGACATAAGCAGTATGACTTCACAGATCTTTAACGGCTCAAAGGATCAGGCCAAGGCTACACGTAGTATAGTCAGGGCTATTGAGACAATAAAGGATATGGCGCACGAAATGGTAAACTCTACTTCTAGCCAGGTAGAGGATGGACGGAGAATCGGTCGCACGGTTGAATCGGTCAGTTCCATGGTGCATGGGATTTTCGACAATATGGAGGCTCGACGCGCTCAATCTTCAGAGGTTGTAAAAGAGCTTGAATCAATGAAGGGTACAACCTGTCAGCTATAAAAGGGTGGAACTTTTAAGGTTATCTAAACGGCTTCCTTCTATAATAGTTGGGAGCCGTTTTTTTATCTGGGGCTTTGGCTCGATTATCTGATCAGGCCAGAGATAATCGCTGCTGCGCTGGTTACCGAAACGACAATCCAAAGCGTTATCCCTTGCGCCAGCGGTCTGATGCCGGTCTTGGCCAACAGATCTCTGGTCAGGCCGCTACCGATTAGAAACAGCGTCACCACCAGACTCTGTTTGGCCATACTGTTTAGTGGATGCCAGAACTGCTCAAACTGCGGCAGGGTTGTCTTGATGGCAGCAGCGGCAAGAAAACCGACGATGAATAGCGGGAACCTGGCCTTTCCTTCTGATTTGCTAAACCAGGCTGCCACCAGGGCAGAAGGCATAATCCAGAGTGTTCTGGTCAGCTTGACCGTGGTTCCAACCGCAAGCGCCAACCCGCCAAATGCCGCTGATGCACCTACTACGCTGCTGGTGTCGTGGATTGCCAGTGCTGCCCAGAGACCAAACTGCTGCTGTCCCATCCCCAACATATGGCCCAAGGGAGGGAAAATGATCAGGGCTACGGAGTTAAGGGTAAAGATCGTTGCCAGGGCAACGCCAGTTTCTTCCGCTTCTGCCTTGATCACCGGAGCCATTGCAGCAATTGCACTACCACCACAGATGGCCGTCCCAAAGGAGATCAGGATGGAGGTTCTTTGAGGGGTCTTGAATAGTCTCCCCAAGAGATAACCGGCCAGCATGGTAAAGCTGATACTGATGGCTGTGTAGAGGAAGGCATCCCTCCCCGTTTTTAAAAGTTCCGGCAGGTTCATCCCGAATCCCAGACCCACCACAGAGGCCTGTAAAAGACGTCTGCTCCAGACTGCGGTAGCGTTCTTCCATGGGTTGCCTACAACTAGCCCAAATGCAAGCCCTGCTGTCAATGCAATGGGTGCGCTGACAGCAGGCAGGCAGCAGGCAAGTAACAGCATCCAGAAGAGTAGCTTTAATCCGGTTTGATGGTTCATGATAGACCCCTTTTTCTTGTTTATCTGTTGATACTGTAGCCAAAAAATAGTATAAATAAAAATGAATAATAATGATGTAATTAATCAATTGGATTTATGTATGGCATTGTCATTACGTCAACTGGAAATTTTTGAAAAGATCGCCTCCAGCGGCAGTGTTACCAAGGCAGCTGAGGTACTCCTGCTTACTCAGTCAGCGGTAAGCATGGCTCTGTCACAACTTGAGCAGTTGAGTAGCGTCCCGCTGTTTGAGCGTTCCGGCAGGCGTCTGGTGTTGAACGATGCCGGACGGCTGTTATTGAACAAAGCCCGTGAGGTTCTTTTGGAGGTGAAGCAGATAGAGCAGCAGTTGCAGGGAGATAGCGGCGAGCTGGTGGGTGAACTTCTGGTGGGGGGCAGTACCACCATTGCAAACTATCTGCTGCCGTCGTTACTGGGAGCCTTTGCCCGGCAGTATCCGATGACCAGGGTTCAGTTAACCGTCGGCAATACCGAGCAGGTGGCTGATCTGCTGGCAACAGGACAGCTTGATATTGCCTTTATTGAGGGGCCCTGCCATAACCGCGAGCTGGTTGCCCTACATTGGCGGGATGATGAACTGGTGGTGGTGACCGGGGCTGAACACCCGTGGGCCAAAGAAAAGAGTGTGACGCCGGAACAGTTGGCTGCAGCCCCCTGGATCATGCGTGAAAAGGGTTCTGGCACCCGCGAGATCTTTGAAGACGCCATGGACAG
>DCVL01000037.1 GCA_002328035.1 Geobacter sp. UBA2189 | reverse complement strand
CCCATAAAGGCCAGTTCCACCATCCCTATAGGGCCGTTTCTCTGCTTGCCAATAATTATCTCCGCACTTCTTTCATGATTAGCCGTACAACTTCCATCCTTCTTGCGGCAATGCTCGCAGTAGACCGCTTCACGGTAGACAAACATAATCACGTCGGCATCCTGCTCTATCGCACCCGACTCGCGCAAATCACTCATCATTGGACGTTTGTCGGATCGGTTTTCCAGACTCCGGTTAAGCTGCGAAAGTGCTACAACGGGTACATGCAGTTCTTTTGCAAGAGCCTTTAGAGAACGTGATATCTCCGAGATCTCCTGCTGTCTTGATTCAGGATTCGCGCCACCGCGCATCAATTGGAGATAGTCAACAATCACGAGGCCGATATTATGCTCTGACTTCAGTCGTCGCGCCTTTGCACGGAGTTCGAGCACTGAAATTGCAGGTGTGTCATCGATAAATATGTTTGCAGAGTGTAGAATCCCTGCTGCCCTCTGTAGACGCGGCCAGTCACTATCCATAAAATGACCGGTTCTCATCCTTCCTGCATCAACCCTTGCCAGTGAGGAGAGAAATCGCATGACCAACTGCTCTTTCCCCATCTCAAGTGAAAATATGACAGAAGGAACCTTCTCCTTGGCCTCGGCACTTGCATGACTGGCAATGTTCAGGGCAAGTGTGGTCTTTCCCATAGATGGTCGAGCCGCTATAATTATAAGGTCGCCTGGCTGAAAACCTGCTGTCATATCGTCCAGATCAATGTATCCTGTTGGAACGCCTGTAATTTTCTCCTTCTTCTCATACAGAGTCTGCAACATCTTGAAGGTTTCTTTTATAACATCCTTAACTGGATAGTACTGGGGACGCAGCTTGTTCTCGGCCAGAACAAAAAGAGCCTTCTGTGCACCATCCAGCATCTCGTTGACATCACCTTGGCCATCGTAGCCCTTGGTAACAATCTCTGTTGCTACAGTGATAAGCCGTCGGTTAAGAGCCTTTTCCTTTACAATTTTACAGTAATAATTGATGTTTGCCGCAGTTGGAACATAATCAACCAGATTTGCCAGATAGGCCGCTCCACCACAGGTATCCAGATCCCCCCTGCGTTTCAGAGCCTCCGTCAATGTAATAAGATCGCATGGTTCTCGGTTGTCAGAAAGCTCAAGCATCGCCCCGAACAACTTGCGGTGCGCCTCCCTGTAAAAATCCTCCGGCTCAAGTATCTCAAGAACCCTGTTGATAGCATCATTATCAATCAGGATTCCCCCCAGTATCGACATCTCTGCCTCGAGACTTTGCGGAGGGAGTTTATGTATATGTTCCTGAGACATGGTTATCTCCTGAAAGTAGTAATCAGATCAGCAACAGCAGCAACAACATCACCTACATCCGTATCAGTCATAGCTGGGAAAAGGGGTAGAGACAGGATCCTTTCAGAGGCATAACTGGCATTTGGAAGTTCTGCATCGCTTACAGGCATGTTATCCCTGTACCAGGTGTGATGGTGGATTGCCTTGTAATGAAGGCCGCTTCCTATGTTGCGCGCCTTCAGCTCTGCCATAAAGTGGTCACGATCGATGGACAGTTTTTCAATCCTTATAAGAGGAGTGTAGAGATGCCAGGCATGGCGTTGCGGATACTGTGCATATCCAGGCAAGGCAAGCTCAGGAATATCGGCAAAAGCCAGGTTATACTGCTCGGCAATCTCCCTTCGGCGTTCAATAAAGCCGTCCAGCCTTGGAAGCTGATGTATGCCGATAGCGGCCTGAATATCCATCATGTTGTATTTATAGCCAGGCATCATAATATCGTAGTTGGGGGTTCCGCTGGAAGCAAAGCGCTTCCAGGCTTCACGGCTCATGCCATGAAACTTTAACAGAGAGACCTCTTCCGCAAGAGATTCATCGGATGTACAGACCATTCCACCTTCGCCTGTGGTGATATTTTTATTTGGATGAAACGAGAATATCGAGATGCTGTCAAGGCTGCCTATCTTCCTGCCTTTATACTCCGTACCCACTGCATGTGCTGCATCCTCAATTATAGTAAGACCATGCTGTCTGGCAATATCAAACAACGGATCCATATCGCAGGACTGACCTGCAAAATGCACAGGAATGACAGCTTTTGTACGTGGAGTAATCTTCTCAGCAACCTTTGCGACATCAATATTGAGTGTACCCTGTTCAATATCAGCCAGCACAGGGGTAGCCCCGGCCAGTATTATCATGCTTACAGTTGAGGCAAAGGTCATTGGGGTAGTTATAATCTCATCCCCATCTTTAATCTTCAAAGCCTGCAGAGTAAGGTGCAGACCGGCTGTCGCCGAGCTGAGAGGGACAGCAAAAGGAGAACCTACGTAGGCCTTGAAGGCATCCTCAAAACGTTTGACCTTGGGACCCGTTGTAATCCAGCCGGAACGGAGTGAGTCAACAACCTCGTTGATCTCTTCATCACCGAGTGCCGGTGTTGAAAACGGTAAAAAGACAGTACGCATAGACTAATACTCCTTAATTTTTAACGGTTTGAAAGCAACAATAAAGATCCGTTATCTGCAAGTTTACTTGGTACAACATTATGGACAGAAGATTCGTAAAGGCTTGCCTCATGTCGAGGTACAACTATCATAACCCGCTTTTCGGAACGCCATAGTGAATAGAACTGTTCCTGGGTCAGAAACCAGCCCTGTTGATTACCCTGCCTGCTCCCAAAGGCAAGTTCATCCGGATCACCAACCGTTATCAAGCGCTTGCCAGTATAAAAGTTTATCCCCTGTCTTGGGGCGCTCTGTGCAATTATTGTCTGTGAATCTGCATTGGCCAGCACAGCCTTTGCCAGACTACGGCTGGATAGACGTTCAGCGGCATATTTATTAAATCCGGATGGCAGAATAATTTCCAGCAGTATCCCGAAGAGACAAAGCACCCATATAAGGAGCTGGATAGAGCGTATCCGAGATGTCCAGATGAGCAACAACCCCAGACAGAATGGCAGTAATCCAGCCGGAACAGTCTGTTGTAGCGCAATTCCAGGTTCATTAAGTATTCCGGCAATCTCACGTCCCAGTTGACCGGTTTTTTGCAGAAAAGGAGGCAGCCAGCTCATCAACGGCAGTAACGCTACTGCCACCCCCGTTGTCAGCAACAATAAAGCCAAAACATACAGGGTAATTCTGAAATCAGCCTGTCTTGCCTGATATTGGACAGTAAGGGCTCTGGCGGTAAGCAATGCCAATGGAGGAAATGTTGGAAGAATGTATGGAACAAGCTTTGAACTGGACAGGGAAAAAAAGAAAATTATCACAACAGGCCAGATCAGCAGGAACAAGCTTGTACCTTTGCTGTTATACCGCTCCTGCCATCCTTTTTTGAGACTGCCTGCCAAAAAGAAAGACCAGGGGAAGAATGTAAGTATCAGAATAGGAACAAAAAACCAGAACGGCTGACTACGATTATGAACGGTGCTTGTATATCTTTGAAAATGTTCATGTATAAAGAAAAAGTGAGGAAATTCAGGATTTTTCAAAGAAACCAGGACAAACCAGGGGGCTGCGACAGCCAGAAACAGTAAGAGTCCTGAAAACCAGGGGGTTTCACGCAACAGACGCCACTGACCGCTTAAAACCAGATACCAGAAGATTATCCCGCCAGGCAGAACTATCCCTATCAGCCCCTTTGTCAATACAGCGAGCGCGCTAAAGATGAAGAACAGATAGAAGTAGAACTGCTGCTTCTGATTTCTGCTGCGGCTGGCAAGCAGAAAACTGAACATGGAACCGGTAAGGCAGAGCGTAAGTAGCATATCGGTCAGTATAATTCTGGACTGCAGCATAAATCCGGCGCTCGTGCCTAATATCATCGCACCTGTAATCGCCGTTTTACGATCAAAGAAATTGCGGCCTGCAATGTAAGTCAACAGGATTGTAAAAAGCCCTGACAGAGCAGAAGGGAGCCTTCCAGCAAATTCATTCTGTCCAAAGAGAGAGATTGAGGCTGCATTTACCCAATAGAGAAGTGGGGGCTTTTCAAAATATTTGACATAGTTGAGAGTAGGGGTGACAAAATCGTTCTTCTCAAGCATCTCTCTGGGGATCTCTGCATAACGCCCTTCATCAGGATCGATCAGCGGAGCTGAACCAAGCCCACCAAGAAACAAGACACCAAAAAGCAGCAGAAGGATTATCAAATCCCTCAACCAATGTCCTTCGGATTGATTCAACGGCTCATACAGGTGGCTCATACAAGGGTTTCCTGCAAGCTACCTGGCAGCCTGATCAGATCATCAGACGCTGCCTCTGTTGGAACATCCATAATTATCCGCATGTTCGGATGAACTACCTCAAGCAGTTCTCTACTGGAATCGCATTCTGCAAGTACAAGATTTTTTGCTGTAAATTCGGCATTCTTCATCCCAGGCCCCATAAGGGAAAGGCTATCTCCAGACTTGAATCTGTTTCTAACCAGGACAACGGCTCTCCCATGTTCAAGAAGCCGTTCAACAACACCTACCAGCTGGTGGCTCCGCAGATAGCCTGCCTGGTAAGATTGCCCAACATCGCGTGGATTACCCAGCAAGAAACCTGTGGTATAACCACGATGACTCAAGCTCTCCAGCTCTTCCATCCATGCAGGTTCAGGATTGTAGCTTTCAGGATTTTCACAGAAACGGTCAAGGGCTGTACGGTAAACCCTGATGGTACTGGCTAGGTAGTGGATTCCCTTCATCCTTCCCTCAATCTTCAAGGCACCTACTCCGGCTCTCACCAGATCCGGCAGATACTCCAGAAGACAGAGATCACGCGAGTTGAAGATAAAGGTTCCGTTTGAGTCCTCTTCTATCGGCAGTTGCTGATTTGGCCTTGTTTCCTCAACAAGCGAATACTTCCATCGGCAAGGCTGGGTACACTCACCCAGGTTTGCGCTTCGTCCGGTCAACGCGCTTGAAAGCAGGCAACGGCCTGAATAGGCGATGCAGAGCGCGCCATGAACAAACACCTCACACGGTATCGAGACTGCCTTGACAGTAGAGCGTATATCCTCAAGCGTCATCTCACGAGCCAAGTTTATGCAGCTTACCCCTTGTTCCTCCCAGAAAAGAGCCGTTTCCCTGTTTATGGTATTGGCCTGGGTTGAAAGGTGAATCTCTCGATCAGGCGAGATCCGTCGCACCATCCTCAATACACCTGGATCACTGACTATATAGGCGTCAAAAGGGAGCAGAGCCAGCTTTTCAAGGTAATCCTCAAGCCTTGAAAGGGCATGATCCGGTACATAGCTGTTTACTGTAAGGTAACAACGAACTCCATGCAGATGAGATAGCTCAATAGCCGGCAGCATCTCTTCCATACTGAAGTTCCCGGACATATTACGCAGACCGAAATCAGTGCCACCTAAGTAGACAGCATCAGCCCCATATCTTATGGCGCATTTCAGTTTTTCCATATTGCCGGCAGGTGCCAGCAGTTCCGGTTTCTTCACATTTTATCCAGTCTGGATGTTCTAAATCTCAAAGGTTTTTGATGCTATCATAGTAGGGATGAATCTGTAAAATGCAAACGGGCAGACGCCATAAATGGCTTGAATAACTATTCAATATATTTGATTAAAATGATATCTCGCCACTTCAGTAACAAACCGGACAGCCATCTGTTTATCCAGATTGAGGCTTGAACGCACCTTACAAGCATGTTATTGATACTCCATTATGAATACTAAAATATTACGTCCCAATATCGATGAGATGACAGGCTATACGCCAGGTTTCCAGCCACCTGACATTGCCTCATGGATCAAACTGAACACCAACGAGAACCCCTATCCCCCTTCACCAAAAGTAAAAGATGCAATATTGGAGGAGTTGGGGAGCAGTGGAGCCAGTCTCCGCACCTATCCCAGTGCATCCAGTGAAAAGCTGCGTAAGGTGGCGGGGGATCTCTACGGATTTGATCCCTCCTGGATCATAATGGCCAATGGTTCTGACGAAGCCCTGAACAATCTAATACGCGCATCTGCCGCTGAAGGTGAGGAAGTTGCCTATATCCACCCCTCTTATTCATACTACGCCACACTGGCAGAGATTCAGGGGGCAAAGATTCGCAGATTTGGATTGACCGATCAGTTTAGAATTGCCGATTTTCCAGGCCGTTATAATGGAAAGATCTTCTTTGTCACTACCCCCAACTCACCGCTCGGCTTTTCTTTTCCCATTGATTATCTTGATGAAATTGCATCCCGTTGCGATGGCCTTCTGGTAATAGATGAGGCTTACGCAGATTTTAGCGGAAACAATGCCCTTGAACTTGTTAAACGTCATAAAAACGTCGTCATAACACGTACTCTCTCAAAGAGCTATGCCCTGGCAGGCATGCGTCTCGGGTTTGCCATTGCCAGACCTGAGATAATCTCCGCTCTGGACAAGATAAGGGATCACTACAATCTTGACAGACTCGCGCAGGCAGCATGCATTGCCGCCCTGCAAGACCAGACCTATTTCAGCGAAAAACTGGCACAGGTCATTGCCACCAGAGATTTTTTCAGTTCAGAGTTGCAAAAAGCCGGATATGAGGTATTAGATTCCGGTGGCAACTTTGTCTTTGCTTCTCCGTCTGATCTCAACGGTCGGAGGGTCTACGATGCCCTTTACGAACGCAAGATTCTTGTTCGCCACTTCACTGACCCTTTACTCAAGCATGGATTACGTATCTCAATCGGAACGATTGAAGAAATGAAACATACTCTGAGTACCCTGAAAGAGATCGGCTGACAAGGAGACAAATCATGAAACTGGCAGAGATACACGCTCATTGCGGACAATGCGGGTTCAACTACTCACGAATTGATACCGAGGTTTGGGGGCATTTCAGCTCCAGGCGTGTTATGTGTCCAATCTGTGGCTGGACAGTCTACGAAGAGTACCGCTGGGATGGAGATGGAAGCTCAAGCCTGATGAAGAGGAGTGAGTCACAGGGCTTCGGAGCGTATCGCCTTATACCACCAGGAGGTTACACCGGCTACAATGCATTTCACTCGGAACCGGATCCTGAAGTATTGGATAATATCAAGGATCTGCTGACGGTAAAAGGCTGGAAAGGTTATCTTTCACTCTGGAGCAGCAAAGAGAAAAAGGCCTTCCTGGTAACCGGACACCCGCTAAACAAGTTTGACATAAATGGAACCAGATGAGGGATAATATGACACGCTCCGCAGAGATAGAACGGATTACAACAGAGACACAGATTAATTTGAGCCTGAACATAGACGGCAGGGGAACCGCATCTATCCAGACCTCGGTTCCGTTTCTTGACCATATGTTAAACCTCTTTTCAAGACATGGCCTGTTTGATCTGAACATAGAAGCTAAGGGAGATACAGAGATTGACTTTCACCATCTGGTTGAGGATGTTGGAATTGTGCTTGGCGAGGCATTCAGAAAGGCTCTTGGTGACAAAAAAGGGATAGTGCGTTATGGCAGCTCAAGGATCCCAATGGATGAGACCCTTGCGGATCTGACTATAGACCTTTCAGGTCGCCCGTACCTGGTTTACAATCTCGATCTTCCCAAAGTCAAGGTAGGGAATTTCGATGTTGAACTGGCAAAAGAGTTCTTTCAGGCTTTTGCTAACAGTTGCGCCTGCAACCTCCATATAAACCTGATCTACGGCGACAACATCCACCATATACTTGAAGCCTGTTTCAAAGGATTCGGACGCGCATTGGACAGCGCAACAACGATTGATTCGCGTCTTGATGGCATTATGTCAACCAAAGGGGTTTTATAGAAGCACCCCATTACTGCTGGCAAGGAGAGATATTTCAAATGGTCACTCATATAGTTTTTTTCAAGCTACAGGAACCTGATACAGACAAGATCGTTGAGGTAAGGGACCGGTTGCTCTCAATGGAGGGAAAGATTGGCCAGCTGAGGCATCTGGAGGCAGGAATAGATATTACCCGTTCTGAACGATCCTACGATGTTGCATTGGTTACAAAATTTGATTCACTGGATGATCTACAGGCCTATCAGGTGCACCCATATCATGCCGGTGAGGTAATACCGTTTATGAAGGCAAACTGCTCTTCTATAGTAGCTGTTGATTATTAGGTGTCTTTGCAAGAAACCATTCCCTATAGAAACTCCTCAAAGTAATCCAGATCCTTATCAAAGGTCTCCTGAAGATGCCATAGCGAGAAGAGTGCTATTCCAAGTGTAAGGCACCCAACAATAATTGCCCCCTGCTGCAAACCAAACTGGTTACGCATAAGCAGGAAAAGTGTAGTAATCGGCACCGTCATCCCGCGGACAAAGTTGGGCACAGAGGTTGCTACAGTTGCCCTGAGATTGGTTCCAAACTGTTCTGCAGCTATAGTTACGAAAATCGCCCAATACCCTATACCGAAACCAAGCAATCCGCAGATCAGATAGAAGTTAGCGGCAGAAACCCCGCTCGCCATGAAGTATATCGCCACTGCCAGAACCGTCATTATGAGAAACAGCAACACCACCTTCTTCCGGCTCTTCAGGATCTGACTCAGCATTCCGCTGACCATGTCACCGGCTACCAGCCCAAGATAACAGTACATCACCGCATTACCGGCAGAAACAGTTCCCACCACTCCCAGCATCTTCGCAAACTCAGGTGAAAAAGTAATCAAAACCCCCACAACAAACCAGGAAGGCAGACCTATCAGTATTGCATGCAGGAAGCGAGCAAAACGATCCCTGCTGGTAAAAAGCGACAGAAAATTGCCCTTACTCACCATGCTCTGTTCTTTCATGCTTTTGAACATTCCTGATTCCATCACCCCAAAACGGAGCAAAAGGAGACAGATCCCCAAGGCCCCACCAATAAAGAAGGCTTTGCGCCAGTCAAAGTTTCTGGCAACAACATTGGCCAGGATAGCGCCTGACACACCTACGGAGGCGACAATCATGGTGCCGTATCCCCTGACCCTCTTATGCAACACCTCGCTTACCAGCGTAATTCCTGCGCCCAGTTCTCCGGCCAGACCAACACCTGCGATAAAACGGAGAACAGCGTACGAACCTATAGAATCAACCATGCCGTTCAAAAAGTTGGCGATTGAATAGATGAAGATAGAGCCGAACATAATCTTCAACCTACCCTTACGATCCCCCAGAATGCCCCACAGGATGCCTCCGAGCAGCATGCCGATCATCTGCATGTTCAGCAGAAAAACCCCCTGATCGACAAGATCCCTGCCGGTCAGTCCCAGCGCCTTAAGACTTGGAACTCGCACAATACTGAAAAGGACAAGATCGTATATATCAACAAAATAGCCGAGAGCAGCTACAATAACAGGCAGACTAAAGATAGCTCTGATCGCACCTGGTGGTATGTTAGGTAAAGCAGTATCCGATTCACTCATCTCTTTTCCCTTTCTCATTCTGACATGGGCGCTCCCGGGTGGTCAGGCAAAATCTTCCAGCATTATGATATGCCCAAGTTTTTTGGTTTTTTTGTAGTAGGCTGCGTCAGCGGTTATAAGGGTGGCGTTGTTGTTAAGTGCAACCACATGGTAGACCGCATCATAAAACGCAACTTTGTAATCCCGCATTAATTCAAATGTCTTTGCTGCAACGGCTGTGGAGACATGGCATTCATCAAAACGGTAGCCTATGAAAATATCCATGACAGCCGCTGCTTTGTCAGGCGCTTTAAGCCCCAAAACATTGCCACATTCGTATATCCAGAGGCTGGGGAGAATAAAGGAACAGCTTCCGGCAAGCCAGCGTTCCAATAGAACAAGCGCGTTGTCTCCATCCTGTTCATCAGGAGACTGAAACGCCCATTTAAGAATAACAGAGGCATCAGGCACATACATACATGGAGTAGTCATGCTACCCCCTGCTACGGTCATGCCTGACCGCTTCCACAATTTCACCGGTTGTCAATTTCGGTGTCAGCTTACGCAACTCAAGCAGTTTTTCCGTTTGTGCCGCTCGCCTGAAACGGGCAAGCTCCTTGACAATGGCCTCGTTCACAAGTTTGCTTCGCTGCCCCTGTGGAACAAGCTGCTCCAGTTCATCGGCAACATCATTTTTGAGCATAAAATTACATTTACGGGCTGATTGTGCCATGGCACACCTCCTGCTTACATACAATATTTACGCATAGATATTACACCTTGACCAACATTTAACACCAGCAAAATCACTCACTCCGCCAAGCAGTTCACCTATCTGCCGATTGGATAATACACTGTATTTTTTCATAATACTTGATGTGACTACAAAACTGTGGTGGAACAGAAATAAAGAACATTATTCGGGCTTTTTTAATTTTAGTCCAACGGGAGTTTGGCTGGCCTGCAAGCTTTTGGGCTGCTCGAACTTTCTGGTTGGATCATTTGTTTTGCATTTTGTCTCGCGTCAAGGGCTGACCCCTTTTGGGTTGGTGCTCCTGTTCCTTTCACCTGAAAATCGTTTTACAGCCTACCAAACAATGCGTATATTCCCAAGGAATACCTGCTTTAATGTATTTTGTGAAGCATACCAAGTCTAATCATACGGAATTTATCATGCTGAAAGATATGAAATCATACAACCATTTAAAGCCAGGACAAAAAGGAACCAAGAGATTGGTTGAACAGTATGGCGAATCTTTGCTCTGTGTACGCTACCGGTATGACCCAAAACGTGGAGTCCACCTGAAAACTGTCGAGATTGTGGTAGAAGAGAAGTCTGTGCCCACAAGATACAAGGATGACGACGTGGTACCTGTCTCAGTTGCCTTTGATGAAATAGATTTGCGTGAGCAACTTCGTAAAATACGTGGAAAGCGGGATCCACAGTTGAAAGTTTGGTTTGTGCCGTATCGTTTGATTCATGGCACGGAGCTAGAATCAAGAATAGCAACAGAATAATGTCATTGGCAGAAGACACCTATATAGGCAACCTATGGTTTACTTATATAGGCAACAAGCACCCTATATAAGTAACAAGTCACCTATATAGGGAAACCATAGATTAACGAGTTGGCTGACTAAACCAAGAAAGGGATGATAATGCTGAAAGACATAGTTTCTTTTGTCAAACAAAAGGACTTCAAACTCATTAAGGAGTTGGGACGCGGAGGGCTCGGAAAAACAGTCCTTCTCTTTGACTCAGAGATGGCAGAACAGTTCGTTTGCAAGAAATATGCTCCCTATGATGACGCCATAAAAGACGACTACTACGAATACTTCAAGAATGAGATAAAAGTCATGTACCGCGTAAATCATCCAAACGTGGTACGAATCTTCAACTACTACCTCTATCCAGAGTTCAAGACCGGCTACATTCTAATGGAGTTTATCGAGGGAAAGAACATTTCTGAGTACCTGATCGAGAACCCTAGCAAAATAGACTATGTGTTCCAGCAGGTCATTGAAGCATTTCAGTATCTGGAATCTAACCATATTCTGCATCGCGACATACGCAATGAAAACCTGCTGATTTCCGTTGATGGGCAGGCCAAAGTAATTGACTTTGGGTTTGGAAAGCAGATCTACAGCGAAAGTGACAAAGGTAAGAGCATCAGTCTTAACTGGTGGTGTGAAGTGCCGCGGGACTTTGATACGGGAATCTACGATTCCAAAACAGAGATATATTTTGTTGGAAAACTTTTTGAAGCAATTCTATCTGAAGCCGTCAATGAGCCCTTCTCATTTCCATTTAGTTATCGTCACATCCTCGAACGCATGGTCAGACTCGCCCCCTCGGAGAGGGCTCAGTCGTTTGGAGAAATAAAGGGCCAACTGATCGAGCAAAGCACGAGTTTTGACGAAATGTTCTCGTTTGACGAGCGAAAAGCCTACAAGAGCTTTGCCGACAGCCTTATCAGCGCCATTGCTAGTATCGATGAAGCAGCAAAGTATAATAACGATATGACAAGAGCGGTAGCCAGTCTTGAGCAGCTCTACAAAACAAACGTATTGGAAGATGAAATCCATAATACTAACGACCTTATTCGTATATTTGTGAGTGGATCATTTAGGTTCTACAATAAGCCAATTCTAAGTACCTATGTACTTCGCGATATAATCCAGATATTGAAAAAATCCAATTCAGAAAAGCGCGACATTTTTCTTCTGAACATTCAAAATCGACTCAATAGAATCCATAGAACGAGCGCGCCAAACGCAGACGATATACCGTTTTAGACTAACATCAGGGGAAAAGCGGAGAGGGCAGCCTATGAGAGTGGGAAAAGAGGTGGTTCCCAACGAGACCAGTGGACCCGGTCGCGATAAACCTGCGCCGGGTCACCGGCCAAGCCGTTGAACAAAAAATTGGCGGATAATTTGAAATTCATATAAATTGAGCAAATTGACAGAATAAAGGAGAACGCTATGAAGCTCAATTCGCTGTATATAAATAATTTCAGAGCTTTTGAAGATTTTGAAGTTAACAAAATTGGACGACTGAATTTGATTGTCGGAAAAAACAACTCTGGAAAAAGTTCCGTATTAGAGGCACTCAGGATTTATGCTGGCAATGCTGATCGTGGATTATTAAATGAAATTGCATCAGGACATGATGAAAAATACCGTCTAGGTGAAGGTTCTCAGAATGAAGATTTTCAAGAACTGCCTTACGAGCATTTTTTTACTGGACGAACTTTTCCAGAAGATAATAAGGGGGCAATTTTTATTGGAGAAACAAAGAAATCTCCAACAGTGCTAAAAATCAATCATGCCTTTTTTATTGAGTATGAAGAAGAAATAACTGGCGATGATGGTGAATCATACCTTCGGCCAAGAAGAAAAATCATTACAAAATCAAAAGAAAATATTGGTACAGACCAAGAGATTAAACAAGCTATTGCTGTCACTAAAAACCAAGCTACACGGTTGTACGATTTATCAAAAAATTTAGTTGTTCGTAGAACCATAGAATCTAGCGATTCAATCCCTTGTGCATACATTCCAACTCAGTTTATTTCAATTGATGAGTTGGCAAGTATTTGGGACAAGGTACTGTTTACAGACTACGAAGAAACTGTAATCAAAGGGCTGCAAATTGTTTCACCCGAATGTGAAAATATAGCATTTGTTAAAAGTGACTTAAAATACTCGAATAGCACTAGAGATATTAGAAGAACAGCCAAGATTAAAATGAAGAATTCCAGCAGAGCTTTACCATTGAACAGCATGGGTGATGGTATGTTGAGAATTTTGCAACTAATTTTAAAAATAGTGCCAGCAAGAGGCGGTTTCTTATTAATTGACGAATTTGAAAACGGATTACACTTCAGCGTACAACAACAAATTTGGTCCTTATTATTTGAGTTAGCTGTGAAGCTTGATATTCAGGTATTTGCTACAACACATAGTTGGGACTGCGTAGAAAGTTTCGCAAAGGTTGCACAAGAAAATACAAACGCTGAAGCCGTACTGTTTAGAGTTGGTCGCAGTGTACTCAAAAGTGATAAAGGAAAAATAATAGCTACAATTTTCGATGAAAAAAAACTGGCCAACATAACTCAATCAGATGTGGAGGTCAGGTAACATATGAATGATAAAATATTGCTGGTTGAAGGTGAAGCCGACAAAAGCCTCTTTTCTGCTATTTGTTATGAAGGGAGGCTGGGTGTAAATGTGAAAGTTGGTAGTCCGTTAGATTTCTGCGGAGATGGCTGTGGCAAGGGTAACGCACTTAAACTCTTACCGACCCTCCTAGAGCAAATGCGTGATGGCCAGATAAGGCGACTTGCAATGGTGATTGATGCCGACTTTAAAGACGCTGATGGGTTAGGCTTTCATGAGACATTGAAAAAGGTAGCCGTAATTCTCAAGGATCACGGTTACAAAGTAAGCACTACTTTAAAATCTCGAACTGGTGGATACTGCATCAAACATTCTGATGGTTTGCCTGACTTTGGTTTATGGATAATGCCGAATAATGCATCAGATGGCTTGTTGGAAGACTTCATCAAAAATTCTATATCTGATACTCAGAAAGATTTGCTCAAAACAGCTGTGGATGCTGTAGAAAAATTGAAAACGCCTTTATTTAAGCCCATCCATAGAAGTAAGGCAGATGTGGCAACATGGATGGCATGGCAAAAAATACCAGGGCAGGCATTACAAGGGGTTGTAGGAGGTAAGTTAGTTGATTTTTCTTCCGGTGAAGCAAAACAGTTAATAGATTGGCTACATGGAATTTATGCCTAATTGACCTAAATTTGATGAGCCCCGTTGGGACCTATGAATTGAAATAATTCGAAACAAACAAAACGCCGCGAAGCCTTTTATTTCAAGGTTTCGCGGCGTTTTTGAAAAATCACTACAAACACTCATAAGTCATGTAATTTCGGATGAGTAACGAGTACGAAAAATGTCCAACTAGCGCCAAGACCGGCCAAAAAACCGCCGGTCAGGCTTATGGCGTTAGGACACCTTATGAATGATAATTTTTCCAAAGCAGTTGAAAACATCAAACTGCGGATGCGTGACTTTACTCCGGCTGACTCTGGCGCACATGATTTGGTTTGGGAGCAAGAAGTTGACAAAAGCTCAGTTGAACGAGAACAGTTTCCAGTACCAAGTCATGACCACCCGCAGAGCGGGTGGCTTGAGGAAAGCCCCTAAAAGGGGCTAGGTGTTTTGGGTAAAGTCCAGTTCCTCTTGTTTGTCCAAATGCTCTTGGTCGCGGACGTAGGCGCGGATCTTTTCTTCATCCAGCCCAACTGTGCTAGGTAGCGTTCTCAATCATGCCA
>DCVL01000013.1 GCA_002328035.1 Geobacter sp. UBA2189 | reverse complement strand
TATCTTGATGGATTGAAGGCCGGGGCAAAGGTGATCCCGATCAGACAGGCAGGGTGAAAAGCCCTCCCTTACGCCGACAGCCGCAACTTGCCGGGCTTTTTATTTTGCTCAATAAACACCTGCAGATCATGGCGCCGATATTTAACAGCTGCTTCTGGTCGTTCCTGTATGTAGGGAATCAGGTTTTTGCCTTCACCCTTTTTCCTGTCCTTACTCAGATAGCTCACGCTCCTACCAATCAGCCTTGCAGCCTGGACAGGACTCAGCATGTCATTTTCCTTCAGCTTGTTACGTTCCGTTTCAAGCTCTGCCTGCAGCTTGGCAATCTCTGCCTGAGCTGCATCAAGCTGCTTAAGCAATTGAAGGTTCAGATCAGCCAACTGTCTATTTAAATCAGCGATTTGCATATTGAGGTTTTGATTCACTGCTCACCTCCCACTATTCCCGGTGCGGCTTTGTTGTTGTCGATTATAGCAATTCATCGGCTACTTGCTTGAGGGTCTTTACCAGTACCCGCAAGTCATCTATTCGAGTGGTCTGCTCATGGGGTTTAAGGTCGCTCCATTCTTCCGCAAGGTTATACGTGTCGCGATCAAGGATATTGACCAAGCTGCTTATTTCTAGTTCTGGGTTGTCTGGGTAGATCATGGCTGCTGCCCTGCCGATCTCAGTTTTTCTAATAGCTCACTGTATTCCCTGTTTGACTTATCAACTGCCAGCTCAAGCAGGTCATTCAGGTCTACCAGTATATTTACAAATCCGCTGAACATGTCGTCATTTTTTCGTAACCAGTCCGGATCCTCAAGTGCAAGAGTAGAAAGCATTTTAAGCCGGGTTTGACAGGCAAAAAAACATGAGTCTGAAATAATTTCTTTGTGGGTTTCGGCTGATGTAATCTGTACCTGCTGTTGTCTGCTTGTTTTGCTGGCCATGGATTTAAGCTCCTTTATCGGGGATATTGAAAGATGATTTGTGTTTCTACGCTGCCTGAAAAAATCGTATTGTGTAAGCTGTTTTCTTTTGGTAGTCTGCGTGTAACATATTGATGTTACTTTTGTTCTGTCCGTAATTATTACNNGTTCATTATCCCTGCCGGTTCTGTTTCTTCCTGATCATCAGCGGATACAGAAGCCGTTTCTCTTCAGGCGTTGCCGCTTCCCATACCCGCTGTGCTTCTTCCAGTGACAGCCGCTTGAATGCCACCTGTACCGGAGCTATACGTGCGTTCTGTGCAATATGTCGAGCCTGTATGTTGCTAATCTTCCTTTGCTGTACTGCTTCGTGATCTCCTGTATTGCCTGCCTTGGATCTCTCCGAGCAAGGCTGGTCAGGTGTGCAATCAGTTGGCCTTTTTCAAACTGTTCCTGGGTTTTGGTGCCTTGCGGCATCCTGCCTTGTACCAGTTCACTTGCCAGCTTTTCTGCCTTGGTCATGTTCATGCTTGCCGGGGCTGGCATTATGCCAATCAGCGGGGCCAGCATAGCTGCTACTGATCCACCACGCTCTTGTTCTTTGGCAACTCCCTTCATCCAGAACGGAACAAAGACCTTAGCGGTAAAGCCTGCAACCTGCAGCAGCTGCCATGCCGGATTATCCCCGCTGTGCCTGATCTCGGTACCGTAATAGTCCTTGTTCTTGATTGTGTCACTGATCAAGGAAAGCATGGGGTGTGTCTTGTGCAATAGCGTGGTGCCTGGCTGCTGGACGTAGGCATATACGTCTTTCATGTAGATGGGCAGATGAACAGATTGCAGCGGGTAAAACGTATTTAATGAATGTCCGTAATTACGACAGAACTGGACAATCATTGATTAACGAATGGAAGAAAAAAACACAGCAGCAATCAAATACAAATATATTATCGAAACCAATTACACAACCGGTAGCTATTGCCGGATTACCATCGCAACAAGGAGCAGTGCAGCAAAATGATTTACAACAGAGAAAAACCACCCAAGTAGCTACAGCGCAGCCTGTAGAAACAATTAAAACCGTTACCGCAGCCGTCAAGCGTGACCGCTCCGTAAAGCCCACCCAGGACGATCTGATTACAGCCATTGGCAAGCTTGGTGGTATTAATAGCGACCAAGCTATTGCTCAATGGGGTAATAGCATCAAAGATAGCGTGACAGACTTAAACCGGCACGCCAGCCGTGAAGGTAAGGCCGGAATTCTGCATGTGGTCAGCAGTAAAGGCAAAGACCTGGATTCCATGCGTGAGGCGCTGGAAGAACATGGCTATCTGCCAACCGGCAGCACCATTGAAGATATGTATGATGCAATTGATCGCCATTTAGCCGGAAAACCAACACATAGCAATCAGTATCACGGACAGGTAGAGAAACAGGATTTAAGCCAAGCTCCAGATGATTTTGATGGTTATCCATTTGACTTGGAAGGTATTAATTTCCCTTCTCAAGTTAATAGAGAAAAACATAAGGCATTTCTAAATCGGATGCTGAAGAATGCCAAAACCGACAAGGCCCGTGAAACCGCACGTCAGGCACTGGCAAAGCTTGAGGCGAAGAATAAGCCAGCGCCGGACACTTTTACAAAACAATCAAATGTTATACCGCCTGAAAACACTGCATTCTTGTCACCTGCAAAAGTTGTACAAAATCAAGATGGCAGTTACACTATAACACAACCCAAAGCAGACCCTGTTTCAAACGCAGATATGCCAGCGATTCTTCAAGCTATTTCCGATGCTTATGATAACGGTCATGCAATGGAGGACTACGCTTTTGAGAATTTTGGCAAGGTGGGCGATAAGGTGTACATAATTGATGCTGACAGTATGACACCACTGGATAGTCCTCATATTGTTCACGCCAATAAAGAAGAGCTGATGCAGGCAGCAAAGCAGGCATTAAAAGAGCTGCAGCAGGGGGGTGATCAGACCGGTGGGCAGCCAGCAACTGTTAAACCATCCCGGCCAGAGGTAGACCCGAATCAGCAATATATTGATGAAGTTGAGAACCGCTTGGAAGAAAAGTTTAAAAGTGTTATATTTGTAGTAGATGAAGAAGAACAAAAAACAAATCTTCAGGAGGGTCGTTATGCTATTGAACGAATTCCAGAAACAGCAGAACGAGAAAGCCTTACAGGGGTTATTGGCGCAGCCGCACGTATCGCGGCAAGAAGCCAGGGAACAGTTCAAACGGATCAGAGAACGTCAGGACTCTCAGGACGTCTCAATGACGCAGACACCATCCAGCAACGAGAAATAAAGGCGCTTACTGATTGGGCAAAGCAGCATGATCTATTTATTGATGCAGCAGAGTTTGATCGGCAATGGAAAGAAGATGGGAAAACACACGGTGTTGAGCATGATGTATATGCAACTTCAGATGGAAGGGTTATAAAGCGCAGCATATCCACCTCCATTGAAAAAAGCTGGCTGTCATATTTTTACCGGTTAGCTCTCCACAACCACCTGTTTGGTGAACCTACTGCCTACAAGCTCAAAGGCTTCATGCTCCATAAAGGAGAGTTGCAAGCCGTTATTGAGCAACCCTTTATCACAGAAAACAAAGCAAATCCAGCAACATTTGATGATATTGAACAGTATATGAAATCTGCTGGTTTTGAACGTCGTGCCAATGAAAAGCTGGCAAAACTTGGTTTAACTGGCCCAAAGTTCGACCTGTATGTAAAAGACGGCGTGGTTGTGAATGACCTTCACAAGGGCAACGTATTGAAGGGCTTGAACGGTGCTCTGTATTTTATTGATGCCGGTATTGTAATGGATCCGGAAAACAAGCAGCAACGGTTGATGAAGCGGTACGGACTCAGCGAGCAAGAGCCAGCTGTACTACAAGAAACACCCACCCCCGCGACGAGTGGCTCGTCGAGCGATTCTGTCCCCATGTTGCTTGGTGACAAGATCGGCGGCGCACGTAAAGACCTTGAAGGTTCAACCGAACCGAGCAAACCTAAAAAGTCAAAATCAAATCTCCCTGCCTGGCGCAGGCGTTATGTTGTTGTCCAGATTATCACCTCCAATAGCCCCAATGTTGGTATGTGGACTATCAGCGATACCACCACCGGCAGACCGCTGTTGCGGAAACAATTTGCCACACAGGAAGAGGCAGAACAGTTTCTGCCTCTGGCAGCGTTTGCCGTCAAACATCGCGTTACCCTGGATAGTGACAAGACCTACAAGATTGTACGCAACGTAACAGACCGCAAGCGGGTGACGCTGAAGGACGGCTTTGAATCAGAAGAAGCAGCCAACCGCTATGTAATTGACCATACAGAAGAGCTAATCGAACAGAACACCTACTTTGGTGAAGAGATCATAGCACGGCCAGAAACTGTGCGGCGTGAAGGCCCACAGCGTCGAGAGCGTAATGCCACCGGTCAGATGTTTATGGATACCTTCGGGTTCAGATCGGCAGAGTTTGGCAATTGGAACAACGAGGCAGAACGTCAAGAAATCCTGAACCATGCCTTTGATAGCCTGCTTGATATGACAGAGCTGCTGAACATCCCCCCCAAGGCAGTCAGCCTGAACGGTGAACTGGCCATTGCCTTTGGTGCCAGGGGGCAAGGTCTTACAGGGGCAGCTGCCCATTATGAGCCTCAGTATGCGGTGATTAACCTGACCAAGATGGCCGGTGCCGGGCACCTGTTTCACGAATGGCTGCACGCCATGGATAACTACTTTGCCCGTCAGGATGGTGTTGCCACCTCTGAAAAGGTGGTCAACAAGCGTGGCGATCTGATCTATCCGGCTGATAAGGGTGATATGGTCAGCGCTGGGTTCAAGGCCAAAGGATCAGGCGTGCGCCAGGAAGTACAGGACGCATTCCAACACTTGATGGAAACCATCTGCTATAAAACTGAAGAGTATATTGAGGACACTGAAAAGGCAGAACGGTTTGTTAAAAGCTCACTCAAGAATGTCACAAATCAACTGGAAGATATCCGCCGTGGTATTGCCCGTGAGCGTCAGTATGGGGCCAAGAAAAAACCAGCCACAGCAGACCAGCTGGTACGGTTTGACGCCATTGCAGAAAAGCTGAAAGACCCGCAGGGTCAGACGGTCGAGTGGCGGCACAGTATCGGCATAGACCCGAACAAGCCAGTCAAGCGCGGTAATGCAGGGCAGAACCGCTGGACAAACGACACCTTTGAAGAACTTGGCAAACTACTGAAAGAAATAACCGGAAGATCAGGGTTCAGTAAGGAAGGTCATGGAGAACTGAACTACCTTGTGGCTCGTGTGCGGGATCTGCACAACCGCCATGCCATGCTGCAGGAAGCCAGGAACAAAGACACTAAGGTTAAGAAAGTACCCACATCGTTCCGGCAGGAAGCCTACAAGATAGACCAGGGCCGCACCAGCGATTACTGGACTGAGAAATGGGAAATGTTGGCACGAGCAGGATCAGCCTACATTGAAGATAAACTGTCATCCCTTGGCCAGCGCAATGATTTCCTGTCGTTTGGATCAGAAAATAAATATTATCGGCTATTGGGTGTTATGCCGTTCCCTGAAGGCAAAGAGCGTAAAGCCATCAACAAAGCCTTTGACAACCTCTTTGACACCATTAAGACCAAAGAAACAGACAAAGGCATTGCCCTCTACGCGCAAACAGAAAACACCGCTTCACCTGCAGAACAACAGCAAATCCAAAAGGATATCACAGGTAAAAGTGCAACTGAAGTGTTGCAATACCTGATTGATAATAGCCCAAATCTGGCCTTTAAAATAATAGCTGCTCGTACCATGAAGGCAATCAACACCGCTGGTATGCCGATAAATTTTACTATTGCCCATGTTGGTGATGTTGTTCCTGAGAGCCTGATCAACCGTAAGGGTAGCACTGACCTGTATCAATCCGGTAAAATAGAAATACGAGTAAATGGCGTGGATACCGGAGACAAGTCCGGTATGAACATGAACATTCTGCTGCATGAGTTTGTCCATGCAGCAACCGTGGGGGCGCTTAACACTCAGACCCCTACCCCTGCCATAAAGCAGGCCATCAGAGATATTAAATTAGTAGGCATGGTAGTTGCCGATACCATTCAAAAAAAGGTGGATGCCAGTAAACCGCTTAACGATGTTGAACAGCAGATTGCAGACCGCAGCATCAATGCTCTTGAAGATGCTGATGAGATTCTGACCTGGGGTTTAACCATTCCAGAGTTTCAGAATTATCTTGAAACAATCCCCCATACTTCAGGCAGTTTGTGGAGCCGCTTTGTATTGGCAGTCCGCTCTTTGCTTGGCCTGCATCCTAAAGCCGACACAGCCCTGTCTACCATACTGAAGGCAGCAGACACTATCTTGGATAACCCTATGATTTACGGAAGCCGCAAGGGATCAATGGGTAGACACCTTATTATGAAGACCCAGCATCATTCTGATATTGTGAAGTCTACAGGGATGATGGATGAGGCACCGAAAGCAGCACAGCATGACCAAGAGTATGCAGAGATTGAGACTCGTTACTTCAATGATGATGGCAGCGAGAAGCGGGGAGCCATGCTTGCGCCAAACGGCAAGCGCAGCAATCTAAACAAGCGGCAGTGGATACAGGTGAGGACGGAAAGCTTCAAGAAGTGGTTTGGGGATTGGGAAAAAGCAGAGGTTGGCACATTCCTTAATGGGACACCTTTAAAAAAGTTGATGGTGAGTGATGCGCCTCAAGAAGGATTTGCCAAGTTAAGGGAGTGGGCTACCGAGCTATTTATGGCAGAACCTTACAACGGTGTGGCAGTCAACCCCGTACTTGGCGAGGTATTGATTGACAAGCAGGCAGTCAGGGCATCAATAGCCCACCAGATGAATCCGTTTAAGGCAGTGGCTTTTGCTGCTGTGCCAGATGTCATCGAAAAAGGGCGGATCATTAACCAAAACACGACAGAAAACACAGACAGCTATTATATTTCAGCTCCGGTTAAAATAGAAGGCGTGGACGATATTGTAACGGTATTGGTAAAAAGGGATGTGAATGGGCAGCGGTTCTATTTGCATAGTGTCACCACAAAAAACAACCTCCTGAAAACCAGTCAATCGAGCGCCGATGCCGAAGCATCCAAGCAATCACGAACTGTCAATCCAGGAGGTATTTCTAATATACTCCAATTGCTGTTGCAGTTCAATAATAATTCTGTTTCCAAGGTTGTTGACGCAAACGGTGAGCCTCTGGTGGTGTATCATGGGACAAACAATGATTTTAATGAATTTGACCCGTTGCACGGCGGACAAAACTTTGAATACGGTGAAGAAATAGATGTAAACAGGAACGCTGTATTTTTATCAGAAAACAAAAGTTTCGCACAGCAGTTCGGAAACTTCGTTATGCCTGCTTTTGTCAGTTCAACGAATCCAATGAATCTGCGTGTTCAAGATGTTAGCCTTTACGAGCGAGAATTCATGGAAGTAGACCGCACAGGATGGTGGGGCAACTCTTATTCTGTCGGGCAAAGATGGCATTTGTTTGACGGGGAGGATGGGTCTGTATTTGTTGGGGCAGCTTCTTATGTCGGGTATGATGGCGCTTTGATGGTAGAAAGTGACCACTTAAAGCCTGCAATAAAGCATAAAGTTGTCGTAGCTTTCTCCCCCACCCAAATCAAATCCGCAACTGGCAACACCGGCGCATTTGACGGCAACAACCCTGATATCCGCTATTCCCTCACCTCCCCCACCACTACCGGCCTGCAGGCCGCAGACCTACAAAAAGAGTTTAGCGGTCTGCCTTTTGCCTCAAAAATTAAGGTGGTGCAAACAGAAGAAGAGCTGCCTGGCTTTGGCCGGCAGTCCCTTGGTCTTAACATTGAAGGCCAGTACAAAGACGGCACTATTTACCTTGTGGCTGGCAACCTGCCCAGCGTAGAGCGTGCCCGTATTGTTGCCCTGGGGCATGAGCTGACCCATGCAGGACAGTCGGAAAAGCTAATCGACATGGCGGTAAAGTGGTTCAAGGATGCACTGGCCAAAGGTGATAATCGCAGTAAGCTCCAGCAGGCAGCGGTGGAGATTCTGGAGATGGAAGCGGTCAAGCGTAGATATAATCTTACCAAAGAGGCTGATTTCCGTAAGGCAGTGGAGGAAGCAACAGCGGTAATTGCAGAAATTGCTTACCGTACAGGAGAAAAAGCAGGGCTGATGACCCGCCTGCTGATGTATCTAAAACATTTTATGCGTACCAAGCTGGGCTGGAAAACCTTGCCGTTTACCGATAAAGAGCTGGTTGCAACGGTTTCTATGATGATGCACCAGGGTGAACGGAACCTAATCAACGGCAAAGGGCCGGATGGTGGTCAGTATGCGATTGGCGAAACATGGGATGTTGACAGCGCTACGTTGAAAACAGCACTTGATAATGATGCTGCGCCATATCGAAATATAATATTTAGTGAGCAAGCATGGATAAAAGAATTTGGAGCAAATCAAACAGTTGTAACGCCGTTGGGTCATATAAAGTTAGGTAACAATCAAAAGGCAAAACTGGCTGCTAAGGGAAGAAGTCAAGAGTTTGGATTGATCAAGCCCACGCTAGAAACTCCTTCGTTTGTGGTTGAGTTTAAAAACGATAAACCTGGAGCTGATAGACAGACTTCATTGATGTTTGTTAAGGCATTTAAAAAACCGGATAAGACGGTTTATTTTCAGACTATTACAGTTTCAAAGGAAGGGCTTGAGATTGCAATAAGCAGTCATTTAGACAGGATTGAGCGGATAACAGAAAAAGCAAGAAGTGGCTGGTTGCGCTATTCTGCGCCTGCCTTCGCTGATGCTGCCGCATCAGGGCAGGGCAACCAGTCCACACAAGGCGGCAGCCCTCTTGCTTCTGATTTTATTATCGGAACTTCAGATAAAGAAGTCAAGGGACAATTTTCCCTCTCCTCTTCAATCGGCGCTACGCCTGATTCCGTACTGGCTGATCAGTTCAAACAGATGAAGGCTGGCGACAAGGCCGGTGCAATGGTACGCAGCCTGTTTGACCTAGCTGGGTCAGTGATACCCCCCAAACTGAAGGCAAATCTGGCCAAGATCCTTGATAACCCGTGGTGGGGGTCAGAAGGTAATCCTATCAGACGGGCGATTGTAAACCTTTGATCGTCTTACCCAGCAACTCAAGGTTAACCTGCCTATTGATTTCAAAGGTGTTAGTTGTCATGGTGTTGTCCTTTCTGTTGCTCCATTTCTTTGTCATGCTGCTTGATGATGCTAAGGATCTCGGTTTCAAGGTTGATAGCGAACATTCCCAAGGCTTCGTTTTCAAACTCCTGCATCCCTTCTTTTGTGGCGGATACAAGTGCCAGCCGCAATATTGAGTGCTGATATGCCAGTTGTTGCAGGCGTTCGCTTACAGTTTCATTTTGCATGGTGGTTGTTCCTTTCATTTCTCAGGCTGCTGCATGGCCTGGCTTTGTCTGACTCTTAATAAGGTGATAAATTTCGTCCACTTGGTGTTTTGATTCCCAGCAAAATTCAGAGAAACTCTGGGCGTGATAATCATCCATTCCGCCGTCTGGTATTGCCCCTACAAGAGCCATACGCAGTATTTCAAGGTTCCGACTAACTGCATCAAGTTGATTAAGAATTTCGGTGGTGTTTTGCATGGTGTTATCCCCTTTCCGTTTGCTGGCTGGCAGCTACTGTTTCCTGAAGTCTGTCGATTATGCGGGCAAGGTGGTCTTCAGCTGCTTCAGTAAAGTTGGCTATTGAACGGATGCTGAAACCAATGTCTGCCTGGCTGGTTGGTTCCCGCAATGCTGCAATACTCAAGCTGATCAAGCGTTGATCTTCTTTAAGCGCCTCTAGGTCGGATATCAGGTCTGGTATCTCTGTTGTCTGCATGGTTTTGTTTCCTTTCTGGTTCCGGGTCTGCCGGTGGTTATTGCTGCTTGGTTGATATTTTCCAGGCTGTTACCGCCTGATCAAAAACAGTGCGGGCTTTGGCTATATCACCGGCAAGGAATCCCTGCATAAAGCAGCGCCATGTATCGGGTTGGTGCTGTACCAGCCAGTCCCAACAGCCGCCACGCGGGTCTTTTTCAGACAGCTCCAAGCAGAGTTTGCGGTATGCAGTAGCGTCAGGCAGTGCCTCGGCATATCCGGCCTTAATGATGCGTAATTCTTTTTCAACCGGCAGGCTTAGTGTTTTCCCTGGGGCAAAGTGTTGAATGACGTTGTCTATCTTCACCCTGCAGGTACGGATAATCTTGATCATAGCGCGTCCTCTTCGGCGTCCAGGTCAATTACGTCTGCCCCGGTTGGTTGTGGGGATTGATCCAGCAGGCAATATTCAACAGGTTTCTGGTCGTGGAATTGGTGATACTGCAGTGACCATCGATGGAAGAACAGACCGATCTTGCCCTCATCATTACGATCGTCACGGGCCTTGAAGCATTGGAGCAGCGCGTCAGGTGTGCGTTCCAGTTCGTGGCGAGTCAACTTGATCGACTCCCCCGCCTCCAGTTTCAGCAGGTCAGCCTCTTTGATTTTGTTACGCCAGCAACTCCAGACGTTGCTGGCTAGGTCTGTTATATCGCCCGATCCCTTCACGTCCAACTTGCCGGGAGGGGTGTTTTCGTCCTGGCCTTTACGGGCATGGGCAATCAGTAAAATGTGGGTGTTAGTCTCGTTCACGAAGTCGTTCAGCTGATCCAGAAACTTTTTCTGAGCTGCATAATCCTCTGAGCTGATCCCGCATTTCAGGAGGCTGTCTATCACAAAGGCGGTCACGCCGTAGCGACGGTATGCGTAGCGGAACACCTCAAGAATTCTGGCTGTGTTGGCTGTGCCCAGCACGTCGAAGATCCATAGCTTGCCGTCGAACCATTCCAGACAGCCCCGCACTTCATCCCGCTCCGGCTGCTCTTTGCCCAGGGCTTGGCGCACCATCCGGTAAAGTGTTTTTCTGGGGTGAATTTCAAAACTGCCGATACAGACCCGCTCCCCCTGAGACATGGCGGCAATCATGATCAACAGCACAGAAAGGGTTTTGCCGTGCCCATTCACGCCGGTAACTATTGTCACTTCTCCCCGCTGAAAGCGTACTGGGCGTTTGCGCATTTTCCAGGGCAAGACAAATCCGGGCGGCTCCCCTCCAGGTGGGTAAAATTCTTCGACAACAGCATCGTTCCAGGTGGTAGGTGCCTTCAGTTCTGAGGGGTCAAGACTGGCTGCGCTGCTGATAATTTCTGCCATCTGTGCAGCGGTAACACCTTGCTGCAGGCATTCGTTTGCGTCCTTGAAGGGTAGTGTGGCAATCCGGCAGCGGTGGCGCCCCAGGCGGCTAATAATCTCCTCAACGGCTCGCTGGCCTTCTTCATCCTGATCCAGAGCAAGGATAATTTCTTCAAACCGTTCCAAGTGTGGAAACTCGTTTTCAATCCACTGCTGTTTTCCGGCCTTGCCGCCACCAAAGGGCACTGACAAAGCCGGGAATCCATACTGGTGTATGGTCATGGCGTCAATCTCGCCCTCGGTCAGTACAATTGCCCTGCAGCTGTCCGGCACTGCCTGCCAGCCAAACAGCACCGGCTGACATCCCGGCTCTACCAGCGTGAACTTCTTGCCGTCCTTGCGCTGTACATGCAGATATTTGCAGGCTACCAACTGCCCAGCACGGAATGACGGCAGCACTATCCACGGCCCTTTCATGGGGCGGTCAGATTTCCAGCCCTCAAATGGCCCGACCTCTGCGGTCTCGCCGATCCTGAAGGCAGATATGGTCTCGGCGGTCAATCCGCGTCCAGCCAGGTATTGGAAAACGGAGCTGTCGGTCTCGGCCTTCTTGGCAGCCTTTGGGGGATGAGGCTTGCGGTATGATTTGCCGGAGGCGTACTGTTCAAACTTTGGTTCCTGAATGCCCAGGTACTGCTTGGCTTGCTTCAGTGCATCAGCCAGTGACAAACCACGGGTTTTCTGCCATAGGTCGAGCAGGTCTCCTAATTCACCACCCCTTGCAAAATCACTCCAGCGGCCCCGCTTGCGACCTTCTACGCAAACCTTCAGGCTGCGGCCTTGTTCACCGTCCACGCTTCCGGCTTCCCATTCTCGGCCAACCCTGCGCCCGGCTGGGATCAGCATGGCGGCTACATCCTCGGCACGTTCAGTCAGCAGTTGGTTGATCTCACGGATTTCCATTGGTCATGCTCCTACAAAAATTTCGTTATAACGGCTGTCTGACGGCTTGCTGGTACTACCGGTTCGGTCGTACTTCCCTTCCAGAACCTTTCCAGCGTTGCCATCATTGGCAATGATCCAATCGAAATCTGCCTTCCAGCCCCGGTCGTTCTGTCCGCAGAGGAAAGGGGATTCGGCAATACGCTGGAAAATGGCGACCCACTCCTCTGGGTTGCGTTCCTTGAGGCGGGCGGTACATTTCTTTGCACGGGTACTGCTCAGCTCACGGACTTTTGAAAGAGGGGTTCCTTCAGCTGTTTTGTTCCAGAGGTCAAAAAGGTCTTTTGATGGGGAAGAGGGACAAGGATCTTCTTTCTCTAAACTCTCTCTACTATATAGTTGGGGAACATTTGGGGAATGAGTGGGGAACGTTTGGGGAATACTATCTTGTAACTCACCGTTATTACCATGAACGTCTGGGGAGTAATTGGGGAATGAGTGGGGAGCGTTTGGGGAATCGCTAATTTTTGCTAACTTTTGGGGAAAGTCAGCTTCCAACATTTCGTTTTTATTCTCTTTATATGGGGAATTTAGATCCACAATTACACCTGATTCTATAAACGACTTCGCTGTTTTATGATCCCACTGAAACATCCGTCCGTACTCACGCATTGTGCGAAAAATCCCGTCCTGTAGGTCAGCTGTCAGCTTTACCGCTGCTTCAAGCTTTGTATAGGGGCGGTTTGTTGGTAATGCTTTGATCAGTTCTCTGCTCACTGGTAGCCACTGCATACACGCCTCAATCAGCCTCAAAATTTGGAATCTCTGGAAAGCGGGGTGAGGCAGCCCCGCTGTTTCGCCCGGCCAAAGGCTATCCAGAGAAATGGTTACAGATGTTCGTTAAACCGCTTTCTCAACTCTTCAAGTTTCCGGTTTTCATCGTCCCTATGGTTTTCGGGGATGTAGAAATTTACGCGGGCGTGGTCACCAGCCTGAATGCCATTGCCTGGCTGAACAAATTCGACCTGTATGCCGGTGGTTGAACCATCACCTTCAACCGGCTTCACGGGGTTCTTGACTAGTCCCATGATCTTCGATAGCTCCACAACGGCGTCAAGGCGCTTGGGTAAACGGTAAACAGCCTTCTGGTTGCCCTCCCGATCTACTGTGAAATCAAGATCCAGAATCCGCTTGGCCTCAGTTGGAATTTCGTTAATGGGACGGACGTTTCCGGCTTCGTTAAGGAATTCAGCACGATCAACATTGAGGATCTGGGAGAGGTGAAAGACAATGCTATCAGCCGATACGCTGTACCGGCGTTGAAGCTCTGCCTTTATTTGCTCTATTCTGGCCTGTACCGCTTCATCCTTGAGTAATCTGATTGCGTTGACGGCTGCAGATTTACGGGAAACGTTAGGGTATGCTGCAAGGTAGGCATCAGTTTTACTGCTGTTACGAAGGATGTATTCCCAGCAGAATGCTTCCTGCTTTGGCGGCAGTTTGGCCGACTCAAATCCCAACTCGTCAACGAGGTCTGGTAAGACTATCTGGCCAGGAACGGGGGTCATGCTTTGGCCACCCAGTCGGCGCGACGTTGCCACTTTTCTGCCATTGACGTGAACCCAGCCTGTGCTAATAGGCGAGCCTTTTGCACGGCAATCTGAATCACGGATTCTTGCACGGCCTCGTTGTGACGTTTGTAAGACTCGGCAGCCAGCCCATCTATTGTTGCGTAGATTTGAGCGAACGCAGTCATTAGTGAGAAACCCCGTCGGAGATGAGTTTCAAAACCTGGTCTGTCCTGAATCGGGTAGTTTTCGGTGTCAGGCGTATGGGGGTTAAATGTCCCGTTCTCACTAGGTTCCATACCGTCGAGCGACAACATGCTAGCGCCTTTGCTACGCATTTGTCGGTCGTTAGCGTCCCAGGTATCAATTGTGCGTCGCTTTTCATTTTTTGATCTCCCGTCTTTTGCTTGTCTTTTTTAGAGATAGCTGGTATTAAATATAACCCAACACACCCATGGGTTATTTGAGATAACCAAGAATGGTCTAACATGAATGAAAAATCACGTCAAGGTGAAAAATTATCACGTCTTCTGAAGGCGCTGGTAGACTCTGGTGTTATGCATGGAGAGAGAAATAGAACTGTTGCGAATGCAACAGGTTATTCTGAAGGTACTGTCAAAAGGATTCTTTCGGGAAATGCCGTTTTGACAGATCGGTTTATTAAGATTGTCTGTGCTGGATTTCAGATTAGGCCTGAATGGGTAAATATTGGCGAGGAGCCAGCGCTGTTAACAGCAAGTAACAAATTTAAGGTTTTTTCAGACGCGATTGCAGCAAGACAGAAATCGCAGCAAAATGATGCATGGGTTGTGTCAACATCTATGGATGATATATTCACTCCACCTGTTTCTGAAAAACAGCTACGCACTATAATTTCTAATCATTTTGCCAGTTGTGATGAAGAATGCACCGACGACCTAAACCTTGGCTCAATAATATCGGATATTCTCTTCCACCTGCCTCACCTTGCAAGGCATGAAGTTCTTGAACTAATGCATCAGATTTGGAAGTTGAGATACAATCACTCGGACTCACTGGCAGTACGGGTGGCCGACGAGGATTTCAATAGACGTGGTATCATGCCAACAACCCGTATAAAACTTGAGCGTACTCCGCTTGAACTGGATGAAGAAAAAAATGCAGGAATAAACAGAAAGGGCAACCGGTAACGGCTGCCCTTTGGTGTTTGAAAAAATAGTGATATTTTTGCAAGGGTAGGTGGGGTTGCCAAAGACAAAACCCCCTACGTTCAAAACGCAGGGGGCATAAATCTGAGGCCTCAGTTGGCTTGTAATCGCCGTTTCCCTGAGACCTGCTACCAGCTAACTGGTAGTCTCACAAGCCCGTTTCCGGGAACAATTCAATTGTCTATAATGGCACTTCGCTTGTCAAGCTATTTAATCCTAAAGCATACAAAATACCAACCCTGATTGCCCTGAAGTCTGACTTAGTGAGCTTTCCAACAACGTATTTACGTGCTCCGCCAGGGCCTTTGCCATCCAAAACGCGATCAAGCCTGTCTAACGAGACGGTCATTACCATATCGCATTTAGCCCAAGAACCTTTCCGCTTTAATGATTTTGGCAGTGAGGCCGGGTCAAGAAGATGGTGGTGATCTTTAATAGGGTCTGGTGCCGTACTGCTTAGCGGTACTACTGTACATACCTGAAAGTTGTTTCTACGAGGTGAGACCACCACAACAGGTCTTTTCTTTACAATCTCCGGCGGGTTAAATCCAGAACTGAAATCGCATATTAAAATTGTACCTTGCTCAGGGTGAAATGTGATCGGCAACTGTATTCTCCAGGATAATAGGTTTTGCCTACGTTATACATCTTGCGCCATGTCGGCAACCAATCTTTCACAGAAATACCCGGTAATCAGTTTTAAGTGCGGTTGCCAGCTTCTTTGCGGTATCTTTGCCAATGGTACGCTTGCTGTGCTCCATCTCTGAAATGTGTCGACGAGGTATGCCGGTTGCTTCAGAAAGTTGTGCCTGGGTTAATCCTTCCTTGTCCCGTGATCCCCGCAGACAGGCCGCTGGAATGCTATCAGCAGGGAAGTGGCGTTTGAATGATTCACGCCAAGGGGATAATGCGGGATTATTCATAATCAGGCAGCCAGCCTAGAGAGCACCAGTTGATTGATGGAGACCCCTTGTTCTGCTGAAAGCATGGCAAGCTGACGATGGACACCAGGCGGCACCCTTAAGGTGATGTTCCCTTTGTACTGTCTGGCTCCCAGTGGTTCAGGAACAATGCCTTTTTCCTCTTCAATCCATTTTATGGATTCAGCAACCACCACCTCAATTTCCTTCAGGGCCTTCTCTGGTGTCTTACCGTGGGTGACAAGTGAAGGAAACTCAAGACAGCGGGCAAGGTGCGCCTGATCTTCTTCAGACCATTCTATCCGGTAGGTGTATTTGCTGGCTGGTGAAGGCATCAGATGATTAAGCAGCCAGTGAAATTGGCTGTACTTGTTTGATCCTGCGTGCCATTGCCTTTTCTGTAACCTTCAGGTCATAGCTGGCTTGCAGGTTCATCCAGTGTTGGGGGGTCTGACCAAATGCCTTGCCAAACAGTACAGCCAGCTCTGCCGTGACCGGACGCTTGCCATGTACAACGTGGGATATACGCATAGCTGATACGCCGATTGATAGCGCAAAGGCGTTCTGAGAAAGATGCAGTTCTTCCAGTATCTCTTTCAAATATTCTCCGGGATGAATTGCCGGGAGTCCGTTCCTGGTTGCCATAATGTTCTCCAACCCTAAGCCGCTGCCACCTGCAAGTTACCCAGCTGCCGTGATCTTGGTTTGGGCTTGACTACAATCTGAACGTCCCGTCCCAGCAGGTTCAGGAAGTGAAACAGGCGTTCCATTGAAAAGCCTTTCAGTCGTCCACGTATCAAGGCTGATACTTTGGGCTGATCTATCCCCAGCAGGTCGGCGGCCTGTGTCTGTGTCAGGTGACGTTTTTTGATGATGGTGTTTATCTGCATGCAGAGCAGAGCCTTGGCCTGCATTTCTTCTGCATCAGGCAGTTCAAGGTCTGCAAACACGTTGCCGCTGCCTTGGTGTACTTCAATCTCTTCTTGCATATCTACCGCCTCCTCTTACCCTGGTGCAACTCCTCAGCCATCTTTAGTCGAGCCTTGATCTTTTCTATCTCTGCCTGGGGTGTAGCAATTCCTGTTTTTGATTTCTTCTGAAACACATGCAAAACATAGACTGCATCCGCAAAGCGTACCGTGTAGACAGCCCGGAATGTATCACCGTCATGGTCTTCTACTATTTCCAACACCCCAGCTCCTGCAAATCCCTTTAACGGTTTGGCGTCTGGGTGTTTTCCACCTGCCTGAGCCATAAAGAGAGCCACACCAAAGAAGCGCCTGACGTCTTCAGGCATTTCCTTGAGGTCTTTCAGGCTGCTGGCTATCCACTCAACTAGTTTTTTAGGCTTAGTATTCATCGCACTC
>DCVL01000006.1 GCA_002328035.1 Geobacter sp. UBA2189 | reverse complement strand
TCTGACAATCGAATAGCGATTACATACAGACCACCCGGCGGCAGAACATCGCCGCCGGTAGTGATGGCCTTGGCAACAGCACCACCATCAAGCGGAACGAGCGTGACGACCCGATCCTGATCACTGACGCAGAAGGCAACCAGACCCGGCTTGAATACAACAGCCTCTGGAAGATCAGCAAGATCACCGACCCGCTGGGTAACAGCACTTTGTTTAGCTACAACGCCACCCAGGACCTGACCAGCGTCACTGACCCTGAAGGAACAGTCACCAGTCTGGGCTACGACAGCTTCGGCAATGTCACCTCCGTCACCCGTGGCAGCAGCATCACCCGCTACGCCTATGACAGCCGTGGCAACGTCACCAAGGTAACCGATCCCCTGGGCAATGAAACCACCCTGGCCTACGACACCTACGGCTTTGTCAACAAGATCACCGATGCCCTAAACAACAGCACCACCATCACCAACGATCCTGTCGGTAACCCGACCATCGTCGAAGACCCCCTGGGCAACAAGAAACGCTACAGCTACGACCCGGTCGGCAACATAGCCAGCACAACCGACCAACTGGGCCGTACCTACAGCTACAGCTATGACTACAAAGGCCGGGTCACCAGTGTAACCGATCCCCTGGGCTCCATCACCCGTTACAGCTACGATGGCGACGGCAACCTGCTGCAACAGACCGTTAACAGCGGCACTGCCCAGGAACAGACCACCAGCTATCAATACGACTTCCTAAGCCGTCTGCAGACCATCACCGATCCGCTGGGTAATGTAACCAGCCACAGCTACGCCGGCCCTGTCTGCCCAACCTGCAGCGCAACCGCCCCAGGCCCCGCAACCATCACCGACCCCCTGGGCAACAACAGCCGCTACAGCTACAACAAAACCGGCAAACCGGTACAGATTACCGACCCCTTAGGCAACAGCACCCAACTGCTGCGCACCGCCCTGGGTCAGATCAGCCGTATCACCGATGCCAACAACAACATAACCAGCCTGGGCTACGACAAAAACGGCAGAACCATCAGCCGCACCAACGCCACCGGCGGTATTACCCAACTGGGCTACGACGACAAAGGCAACCTGAGCAGCATCACCGACGCAGAAGGCAACAGCACCAGCTTTGACTACAACCTTGCCGGACAACAGACCAAAGAAACCCGTCCAATGGGGCAGAACATAACCTACAGCTACTGGCCCAACGGTCTCCTGAAAACAGCCACCGACCCTAACAACAACACAACAACCTACAGCTACGACAAGGCTGGCAGACTCATTGAAACCAGATATGCCGACACCACCAAAGACACATTCCAATACGACGCAGCAGGCAACCTCACTGGCTACGCCAAACCGGGTATAAGCAGCAGCATACAATACGACCAGCTAAACCGTAAAACCGAGGAAACCGTCAGCTACGGATCATTCAGCAAAACATTCAGATACAGCTACGACAACCAGGGCAACAAACAAACCTTTACCAGCCCTGAAGGCAAAACTTACAACTACAGCTACAACAAAAACAACCAGCTTACCCAAATCACCGCAGACGGTAAAACCGTAAGCCTTGAACACCAATGGATCAGGCAGACCAAAACCACCCTGCCCAACAACATAACCACCAACTACAGCTACAACGCCAACAACTGGCTTGCAACCATAGAAACCAAACAGAACAGCAGCACCCTCCAAAGCCAGCAGAACAGCTTTGACAAAACCGGCAACATAACCACCAAGGCAACTGAACAGCAAACCACCAACTACGTCTATGACAAAACCTACCAGCTTACCCAGGCAGGTCAGGAAACATTCAGCTACGATCAAAACGGCAACCGGTCAGACAGCACAGCAGATGCCAACAACCGGGTAACCGCCACAGCATCGGCAAGTTACAGTTATGACGCAAACGGCAACACACTAACCAAGACCGAAAACGGCCAAACCACCAGCTTCAGCTACGATGCAAAAGACCGTCTGGCCAAGGTAACCCTGCCCAATGGAAGCACCGTCAGCTACGCATACGATCCGTTTAACCGCAGGATCAGCAAGACAGCCAACGGTATAACCACCTGGTACCTGTACGCTGATGAAGGGCTGATCGGGGAGTACTCAGAAACCGGCACAGCGAAGAAAACCTACGCTTGGCTGCCTGACAGCACCTGGGGCACCAACCCGGTAAGCCAGACGGAGAACGGCATCACCTACTACTACCTGAATGACCATTTGGGTACGCCGCAGAAGCTGGCTGATGAAAGCGGAACAATAGTCTGGGCTGCAACCTATGATGCCTTTGGGAAGGCAAGCATCACCACCGCCACCGTAACCAACAATCTGAGGTTTCCGGGGCAGTACGCAGATGAGGAGACAGGCCTTCACTACAACTGGAACCGGTATTATGACCCAAGCACAGGCAGGTATACGCAGGAAGATCCGATTGGGCTGAAGGGCAAGGATTATAACTATTACAGGTATGTACAAAACAGGCAGGGGAATCTAATTGATCCCTACGGGTTATGGGCAGGTGTTGATGATGCTGTATTTGCTGGTGGTGGCGCTGTACTCGGTTTATTGGGTCGTGGTGTTGGTGATCTTGTTACTTGGAAACTTGGCTCTAAGGAGGACTATGCAGGTGCTTTCGTTGGAGGAGCAGTTGCAGGTGAAACTTTGCTTTATACGGCCAATCCGTTTATATCAGGAGCAGCTGGTGGCTTATCAGGAAACCTTACAACTCAGGGTCTGAAAAATATTTCAGGAAAACAGTGTGGGCTTGACTCTAAAAGTGCAGCTTTCGATACAACTTTTGGAGCCGCAACGGGGTTTATACCGGGAAGGCCTCGTGTTTCAGGTATAAACATAGGACGAGGAAGTGATGTACAGGTATTTCGCCAAATGGTTACAAAATCTGCAAATGGAACTATAAAAAACATTTCGCCTACAACAGCAGTTAAAATGGGGCGAGGTGCTTTCTATGAATATGCTTTTGGACAAAGCGCGGCAGCGGGAGCGATAGGCTCAACAGTTTATGGGAATTTATATCCGTAAAATCAGGTGAATATAAATGAACTCCCTTACTTCTAATTCAAAAATAATACGTGCCACACTCATCAGCTATATTGTCCTAAGTGGCATATGGGTGCTGCTTGCCATTGGGTATATATTTCTTGCTCTAAGTAAACCTGGGAAAGGTCTTGAAACAGGTGCAATACTTGCTGGAATAGTTTCGCTAATATGGTGGATTTGGCTTTGGGGCTTCAAGCTTACTGTATCAAACGAATATATTGAATATCGAGATGGGTTTTTCAGGTCATCAAAAGTCTATTTGAGAGAGATTGCTGATGTCAAAAATGTAAGCATTGAGTGGAATATGTTTGGTCGAAAAATAAAAATTCCAAGGATAAATGTGATTACGCATAACAAGATAATTGCGATGAGGATTAATCCAAAACCTTTTGGTCACCGCGAACTACAAGAGATTCTTAAATTACTAAAGAGAAGTCATGACCACCGGCAGAGCCGGTGGCTTGAGGAAAGCCCCTAAAAGGGGCTAAGGGTTTTGGGTGAAGTCCAACTCCTCTTGTTTGTCCAGATGTTCTTGATCTCTTACATAAGCCCGGATCATTTCCTCATCCAGGCCGATAGTGCTGGCACAGTAACCACGTGACCAAAAATGCCGACCGATAAAACCTTTCTTGACCCCTTCGGCCTTACGGTGAATATGAATTGCCGACTTGCCTTTCAAATAGCCTATCACCATCGAAATACTGTACTTCGGTGGAATACTCAATACCAGATGGATGTGGTCAGGCATGGCATGACCCTCGATAAGTTCAACTTCCTTCTGGCGACATAACTGGCGGATGATTTTGCCAACTTCTCCTCGAAGCCTGCCGTAAAGCACCTTCTTACGGTATTTCGGCACAATCACAACATGATATTTGCACTCCCATTTTACATGGGCTAAACTTGATGCCCTCGCAAATTATGCATTGAGCTGTTGATGGTACATTCGCCATAATCTGCTCCCATCAGGTGAAAATTGTTCCAGAAATGTTCGTAATTCACCAGACAGCAGTAGAAAGTGTTCTTTGACAGCTCCAACAAGCCCAGCTGAGTCGTTTTCAGCATGTTTTCTGCCCTTTTCCGGCTTGGTGCACCGTTTTCTGAACACAGTAGCCCTGTGGATGTTCAATCCAGCCGCCTTCAGTGTCGCTGCCAGCCGTACCTGCGGCATACCTCGGACTCGAAGCTTCTTTAATCCGGTTATCCGGTCAAGATCCGACATGGTTGCTTCAATACCTGCACGGAAACGGTAAGCATCCTTGAACGTTTCAGTCTTCTCCGCCCTGCGACGTCGGGCAAGACGCAAAGCCTTGGCGTCATAGCGAATGGTTGCACTGCGCTTGACGCGCCTTACTGGGCATTCAGACTTTAGTGGACACTGGTCACATACATCACGGTCAAAGTGAACAATTCTACCACCCTGCTTACCGGTCTTGATTCGTATCGGATTCTTGCCTTCAGGGCAGGAAATCAGTTCATCGCTCTCACTAAATCTAAAATCGGCAAGGCTGATGGTGCCAGACTCTGTTCCCATGGCTGGAGAAATAACTGTTACACCCTGCTCTTTGGCCTGTTCAATGTTGTCATCACTGCCGTACAGGGAGTCTGCCAGCAGTTCTGCTGGTGCAAGCCCCCGCTCTGCCGCATCGGTAATAGCAGGGAGTACCGCCTGGGTGTCACTGGTATCTGCTGACTCTACCTTGACATGGGTAATCAGGTTCGGCTGACTCTTGTCTCGTGACCAAGTCTCCATTACCTGCATCTGATACCCCTTGCCCTTGTGGCCAGAATAACCGGCATCAGGGTCTGAGGGGTTTTGCAGTGAACTGGAAGAGACATCTTTGTTGGCTTTGATTACTGCCTTGACGCCGTTGTCATCTGTTTCAACAATGCACTGTTCACTGAAAAGGCGAACCAGATGCTTGTAGCTGGCCATACCGGTTACCGCCACATCATCCTTAAACCGTTCTAACAGCAAGAAGCTGTAGTCACCAAGCTCTACAAGTTTCTTTGCTGATTCGGTTGGCTTGACAGCAAATGCACCATCGCTCTTTTTGTCATACCGCAGTACCAGAGTTCCAAGGGATTCATACTGGCTGGGAAGATGCCGTTTCAGATTGACCATAAAAGTACGGATTGTTCTGACAAACAGCCGAATCCGCCCAAGATGAGCCATGTTGGAAAAAATATGTACTGAATCCAGACGCTGTTTGGATGCATCAAGACTAAACAGCTTCTTCAGTGCATCAGTGACGTTCTTAAAGAGCGAATCCTGTACCCCTTGACGGGCTACAATGTCCCGTATGTTCCAGAGGGTGCGGGGTGCTACATAACGGGTTGAATATGTCGAGCTGTTTGTGGTCTTTGGTGTGGATCACGTCATTTCCTTTCAACAGCCTGATATTGCAAGAAAATATACCACAAACAGCTATAAATGGCTACAGAAAAATAAGATAATTTAAAATAATATCAAATAGTTAAGCTGGCAGCTGTTTTTGCGAGGGCATCATCCTTGATTTTAATGGCTTTTTTTATTGCCATTTTTGCTTTATACAAATACTCATAATGACAATACTCAGGTTGTCGTGGTATGGCAAAATTTTACATCCTGCCTTATTGTAAAAGTCCCCCAAAATACTCCTCAAACTTTGGGAAGTTTAGGTTGTTGGATATGATTTTAGATACTTTTACAAGAGCTGGTTCTGTTTTCAGAAGGGTCTAAACTACTATATGAAATATTCATTCAACCGCCTGATGGCGGCTTTTTTAACTGTTTTTCTCGCAGGCTGGACAGTCAGTTGTAGCGGAGCCTCAAATTCGCCAACTGAAGAGATTCGCAAGGCAGCATCTTTGCTTAAAGCTAGAGATTATAAGGAGGCTTTGCAGCTGGCTGGCAACACCCCTTCTGATCCTTCCCTGAATCTGTTGGCAGGCAAGGCGGCCCTACGACTTAAGCGCTATGATGATGCCATACGCTATCTGAGCGTTGCCGAGGCCAACTATCCTCAGCTTGCTGATGTAGCAACATCTCTCAAGGCAGATGCCTTTTTTGCAAATAGGGGGTACCGCGAGGCAGTCGAAGCGGCAAACAAAGTGGTAAAGCTATCTCCTTCAACCGCTCTAAGACGCAGGATGGCAAAGCTGGCGGCCGACGGGCTCTTTCAGGCAGGGGAGCTGAAGGCTGCGATGATTGCTTATCGTGGTTTTATATCCAGATACAGCCTTGGGAAAGACCATATTGACGCATTATATCAGACTGCAGTCTGCCAGGAAAATACAGGTGACTTGAAGGGTGCGACAAATGGTTTCCGTGAAGTTTACCTTAACTATCCTGCTTCAGCCCAGTCTTCAAAGGCTTTTGAGCGGCTTAGTGAGCTGAAGAAAAAAGGTGTTGCTGATGCTCTCTCTTTTACTCCTCAGGAGCAGTTTCAGAGAGGCCAGATGCTTCTGGTAAACAATCAGCCAGCCTCAGCGCTTGCCGTATTTTCCGGCATATCCAGAAACAACCTTTCGGATGAACTGCTTTCAAGGATAGATCTTAAATCGGCGCAGGCTGCCATAAAACAGCGTCACTACAATCTTGCAGAGCCGTTCCTGAAACGTGCGGCGACATCACCTTATTCTACCGTGAGAGATGAGGCTCGCCTTATGTTTGCCCGTCTGGAAGAGCGTCAAGGGGATTCAGATAAGGCTCTTGCGCGACTGCTCTCTCTTGCTGCCGAAAGGAAGGCTCTTGCACCCGAAGCTCTGCTTGAAATTGCGATGATTTACAAGAAAAGTGGGCATTTCTCGGAATCGGAGCAGATTTTGAAGAGAATTATTAGGGAGTTCCCTGAATCAGAGATTGTTTCCAGGGCAGGATGGGAGCTGGCCTGGGGGCAGTACCGTGCCGGAAATATGCCAGCCGCAGAAGAAAGCATGCAGAAGCTCTTTAAATCAGTAACTTATCGTGAACGCGCATTGTACTGGTATACCCGTTCAAAAGAGCGGCAAAATAGATTAACCGATGCAGAAGCCGGTTACAAGCAACTGCTGGCGGAGTTTCCATTTGGTTTTTACGCTGCATGGCATCGAACAATAACCGGTATTCCAGCAGGCTGGCCTCATCTCTCAACCAATTATGCAGAGCCTCCATTGCCTAAAGACAGTCAGAGGATACAGGCTTTGGCCTCTCTTGGTCTGATGGAAGAGGCTCGTGCCGAGCTCTCGGAGCTTAGGTCAAATAATACGGATAAGAATATGGCTCCAGGGTTTGCCAGAATTCAGAGCATTGCCGGCGACCTCCATGGCTCTCTGGTTACCTTTCACCAGAACCGTCCGGCAACCATTGATAATTCAAATCTGCCATTCTGGGCTATAGGCTTTCCACGTCCCTACCAGGAGCTGTTCAGCCGGTACTGCATTAGTAACGGCCTGCCTGAATCTTTTGTGCTGTCGCTTGCAAAGGCTGAAAGCAGTTTCAGGCCAGAGGTAAAATCTCACGCAGGGGCAATAGGACTTATGCAGCTTATGCCAGCTACAGCCCGTATGACAGATAAGGAAAAAGGTAAAAACTTTAATCCTCTGATGCTTACTGTTCCTGAATATAACATAAGGCTTGGAACGAAGCATCTTCGGGATCTGTTGAATCAGTACCAACAGGATACTGTCTATACACTTGCTGCCTACAACGCCGGAGCTGGAGCTGTAAACCGATGGCGAAAATCGTTTGGAGAGCTTCCGAAGGATGAATTTATCGAAAGTATTCCTTATATGGAGACCCGCGATTACGTTAAGAAGATAGTTGCCTACATGGAAATCTATCGAGCTCTGTACAGGATTAAATAAGGAACTGAACATGACCAGGATATTGATGTTTATAATTTTTGCCCTTTTTTTTGCTGCTACATGCCTCAATGCCTCGGCATTGGAAGATATGGAGCAGTTGACTGACCGCATATCGGTCGAATTTACCGGCAAAACTCCTAAAGAGTGGGGTGAGAACGTAACAGGTGTAAAAACCCGTCTTGCTACTACGGAAAAGGTGCTGGCTCTGACAATGGACGCCTGTGGCTCCCCAAAAGGTAGTGGTATGGATCAGAAGCTGGTTGATTTTTTTGTTAGGGAAAAGATCCCTGTGACGCTTTTCATAAATGCACGCTGGATAGATGCCAATCCGGAGCTATTCAGGAGGCTTTCAGTAAATCCTCTGTTTGAGATAGCAAATCACGGTATGTTGCATAAACCTGCCTCCATAAACGGGCGCTCGGCATATGGAATAGATGGAACGCGGGATCTGAAGGATCTGGTAAACGAGATTGAGCTGAATGCTAGAAAGATTGAGAAGATTACCGGAAAGAGAACCCGTTATTACCGTTCAGGGACAGCCTACTATGACGAGTATGCTGTACAGGTTTCTGAACGACTTGGACATGAGGTTGTCGGTTTTTCAGTGCTTGGGGATGCAGGGGCAACCTTTACCGCCTCTCAGGTCGAGGCTGCTCTTTTAACCTCAAAACCTGGAGATATTATTATTGCCCATATAAATCATCCTGAGGCTGGCACCGGAGCAGGGATTATTTTGGCTGTTCCAGAATTGAGAAAACGAGGGTACAAGTTTGTAAAGCTGTCTGACTATAAGCTTAAGTAGTAAACGGGAAATCGCCAAATGTTGACTTTTTCTCATACAGTGTATAGATTCAGAGACTGGCAAACCTTGATATAGGAGAGAGAATGTCCCTGATTGACACCAAAGCGCCTCATTTTGATCTTGAGGGGAGCGACGGCAAAAGGCACCGGCTTGATGATTATGCCGATAAGCGCTTGCTGCTCTTTTTCTATCCACGAGACAATAGTTCTGGATGCACAAAAGAAGCTACCGCTTTCAGGGATCTCAAGCCTGAATTTGAAAGGCTGGGCTTTGAAATCCTGGGTATAAGCCGTGATTCAATGTCAGCTCATATCCGCTTTATTGATAACCATGATCTCAATATGGTGCTGCTCTCGGATCCTGATGCACAGGTTTTAAAGACCTATAAGGCATTTGGAGAGAAGATGATGTACGGCAAAACGGTTTCTGGCATAATTCGCTCAACAGTTCTGATCTGCCACGGGATCGTCAGAAAGCACTGGACAAAGATATCGAAGGCTGAAAATCACCCAGCAGAGGTGTTAGAGTATCTTAAGACATTTCACTGTGACTGAGGAGGAAAGAATGAGTTTCATTTCCCTGAAAGAGGTTCTGGAGTTTGCTATTGAGCAGGAAGAGGATGCGTATCAACGTTACAAGAGGGCTGCTGAACTGACTGAAAGCCCGGCCGCCCGCAAGATGTTTGAGGATCTTGCCCAGGAGGAGGCCACCCACAAACATGTATTTGCCATGGTTGATCCTGACAAGATAGAAGAGGTCAACATTTGCAAGATCCCTGAGGCCACCATTGGCAAGTACCTCAAGGAAGTGCCTTTCCGCCCTGACATGTCATATCAGGAGATCCTCACATATGCTCTGAAGGCGGAGGAGAATGCCTACCAGCTGTACAAGGCTGCAGCCGGTTCGACAGAGGATCCCAAGCTTCAGAAGACCCTCCTTACCTTTGCCGAAGTCGAGCTTGGGCATCGTCGTAAGATTGAAGCACTTTACGAAGACAAAGTGCTGACCGAGGGCTAGCCGGATTTTATCCTGACGTGCGATTTAAAAGGGGCTTTAGCCCCTTTTTTTGTTTTATCCGTCGATTTCCGATTGGAGGGTGCCATATGCATGCGCATATTGTTCAACATGTACCGTTTGAAAACGAAGGATGCATTGCCAGCTGGCTGAAACAGAAAGAGGCTCTGATCAGCTATACAAGGATATATGAGACGCCTCTCTTTCCTGAACCGGACGGTATTGATCTCCTGATTATAATGGGTGGGCCGATGAGTGTTAATGATGAATCTGACTACCCATGGCTGAAGGAGGAAAAACAGTTTGTAAGGGCTGTGATTGGGAGGAGGATCGCCGTACTGGGAATCTGTCTTGGCGCCCAGCTTATAGCAAGTGCCCTCGGGGCAGAGGTTTACGCCAACAATCAGAAAGAGATAGGCTGGTTCACTGTTTATGCAGAGCAAAATGAGCTGCCTGTCTTCAGATTTCCTCCGTTCTCAAAGGTGTTTCACTGGCATGGAGAGACCTTTAAACTGCCTGATGGGGCAATACTGCTGGCAAGCAGTGAGGCTTGCAGAAACCAGGCGTTTCAGATCGGCTCGAATCTGGTGGCTTTGCAGTTCCATCTGGAAACTACAGAAGAGACATCTGAGCAGATGCTTGAATATTGCTCTGATGAGCTGGTTGATGGTGAATTTATCCAGAGCAAGGCAGAGTTGAAAAATGCAAAGGCTGATCTCTACAAGGATGCAAATGCCCTGATGTTTAAACTGCTTGATTATCTGACAAGAGCTTAAGGGTAACGGACAGCCCGCCACAAAGAAAAAGTGCCGAGCTGGCAAGAAATTAACTGGTATATCAAGTGACTGTTTGCAGGATTTAGGTGGCCTTAAATCAGCTCCCTCCTCTCTGTTACCTTGAACCATGCCGCATATATAACATGTTCTCCGGAACCTTCACCAAGAATCTTGTCGGCATTTTTTCTTATCTCTGCCAGCATCTCTCCATCTTTTTCTATCTTTATCAATTCCAGCGCAAGTCTGACCCCATTGTACCCTGGTGCATCCAGCTTGAAAAGAAATGCTGCGTGACCGGTCTCGGAGATGTTTTTATAGGTGCGCCTGTCAGTCATTCCCCACACCATTGTTTTTTCATCAATAAGGTGTGGGCGGGCATATATGGCGCTATTGACAGTACCGTTAGAGGCAACAGTCGAGATGACCCCAAGGCCGGGTTGAACAAATAGTTCTGACAGTTTCATCATTGATCTCCTTTGTGATCTAGGTAATGAGTCAGGCGGTTTCCATCGCTTCATCAGGCTCCGGTTTCCGAAGCAGGATGGAAACGGCGATTGCAACAGCCAGGGTTAGTACAATAACAGCTAATGACAAGGTGATTGGTATATGAAATCCCAACATCATAAGAATCATCTTGGCTCCAACAAAGGCGAGTATAAAGGAGATGCCAAATTTTAAATAGGCAAACATCCCCATTACGTTGGCAAGTAGAAAGAAGAGGGATCTTAGACCCATTATGGCAAAGATGTTTGAGGTAAATACGATGAAAGGATCAAGGGTGATGGCAAAGATAGCCGGAATGGAATCCAGGGCAAAAACCAGATCGCTACTCTCAACTACCAAAAGTACCATGAAAAGAGGACTTGCAATCCAGATCCCCAAACGTTGTGTAAAAAACCAGTCACCCCTTATCCTGCGTGTCATTGGAAGGAATTTTCTGGCAAACCTGACCAGCGGGTTTTTTTCCGGTTCAATCTCATCATCACCGCCAAAGGCCATGTTCCATGATGTATATATCAGTAAAAGGCCAAATATGTAGAACAGCCACTGAAACTCTTTCAGCAGCGCTGTGCCAACAAATATGAACGCAAGCCTCAAGATAATAGCACCTATAATTCCCCATTTGAGCACCTTCGCCTGTAGCTCTCCACGAACTCCGAATACTGTGAATATCATAATAAATACAAATAGATTGTCCACAGAGAGTGATTGTTCAATCAGATATCCGGAAAGAAACTCCAATGCCTTCTGAGAACCCATTGTGAGGTAGATCCCGAGATCAAAGATCAACGCAAGAGTCATCCAGACAGCAGTCCAGGTAGCGGCCTTTTTGAAGCTGATAGTTTTACCCTTACGATTGAGGGCAAGGTCAACAACAAGCATGAAGCTGATTAACAGCCCAAAGATGATCCACATTATGTTTGAAGGAGACATTATGATTCCTCGTTATATATAGAAAAGACGCCAGGCCATAGCCAGCCCGAATATAAGAAACATGGTGCCGGCGCTACGATGTATCCAGCAGACAGGTATAAACTTAACTAACTGCTTGCCAGCAAAGATTCCGATTAGGGAAACGAACCAGAGAGCAAGGGTTGACGATATAAATACCGTGAACATTGCTAACAGGTCGTTTGAATATTGAGCTGCCTGGCTGGCCGTTACCAGCTGGGTTTTGTCCCCAAGCTCTGCCATAAAGATCATGATGAAGGCGGTGCGAATTGCATCTGAGGCGTTTGGCGGCAGAGCATCTTCGTCATCAACCTTGCAGGAATATCTTAGAGTAGTGTAACCAAAATAGAGAAAAAGCAGGCATGAAATCAGTGTGATCCAGAACAGAGGCAGCAGAAGAAAAAGGATCTTACCCACCAACACCGCTGCGAGATTCAACAATGCAAAGGCAGCGGCAATGCCTATGAAGATCCGTTTCCAGGGGTAACGTAGCGCCAGAGCCATGGAGGTGAGCTGGGTCTTGTCACCCAGCTCTGCCAGAAAGATAAGGCCAAAAGTGCTTGTAAAGGTGGAAAAATCCACCTAGAATTTAACTTTTGGAGCTGTCTTGGCACCTTCTTCTGCCTTAAAAGGCTCTTTACGTTTCAGATGGAGCAGAAGCGAGTTAGTAAGTGAGTTGGGGAAGGTACGGATGCTGGTATTGAAAAACTGAACCTGCTTGTTATAACGTTCCCTTGCAACGTTAATCCTGTTTTCAGTCCCTTCAAGCTGTTTCTGAAGATCCAGAAAATTCTGGTTTGCCTTCAAATCCGGGTATTTTTCAGCTACTACCATAAGCCTTGAGAGGGCGCCGGACATCTGTCCCTGCATCTGCTGAAATTTGGCAATTGCCGCAGGGTCATTGATAACATCTTTGCCGACCTTCATGCTGCCAACTCCGGCACGTGCATCTGTTACGGCCTTTAAGGTATCGGCCTCATGCCTTGCGTACCCTTTTACCGTTTCGACCAGATTAGGGATCAGATCATTGCGGCGCTGATAGGCCGATTCCACATCCCCCCAGGCGGCAATCACGGCTTCTTCGTTGGCCTGTATGCTGTTGTATCCGCAGCCGGACAGCATTGCGGTAAAAAGGATCCCAAGAATCAAAAGCGCTAATCGTTTCATTTCTACTCCTCCATTTTTTCTTTTACGTTTTTTGAAGTCATTTTTTTAATTCTATCCTTTACATGGTGCAGCAAGGCTCTTGCCCATACAAACTCAGTTGCCAGTATTCCGAGGCCAAGGGGTATTACGATCAGAGCCGGGCCTGGAGTGAAGATCATTATGATGCCTATAAGTACCACCGTGACACCAACTACAGCTACTACAACCCGCCTGGCCTGTCTTAGCGTCCAGACGAGCATTATTGCCTGGCCATTTCCTGCAATCTGGCAATCCGCTCTTCCATCGGGGGATGCGTGGAAAAGAGACTCATCATTCCGCCACCTGTCAGTGGGTTGACTATGAACATATGTGCCGTAGCAGGTTTGGCATCATGCATTGGGATCTGATGAGAAGCATTCTGGAGTTTTGAGAGGGCACTTGCCAGCGCCCTCGGCTTGCCGGAGATCTTTGCCCCTGTTGCATCGGCCAGATACTCGCGTGAACGGGAAACTGCCATCTGGATAAGCATCGCCATTATCGGAGCAAGTATAGCCATTGCAAGCGAACCAACCATACCCGCAATTCCACCTCCATCTTCATCATCACGTCCGGCTCCAAGCATTGCTCCCCACTGTAGCATGCTGCCAATCATGGAGATGGCTCCGGCAAAGGTAGCAGCTATGGTTGATATGAGGATATCTCTGTTTTTTACATGTCCAAGTTCATGTGACATTACACCTTCAAGCTCTTCTGGCGAAAGAATACGCAGAATACCTTCTGTGGCCGCTACAGCTGCATGACGGGGATTCCGGCCGGTTGCAAATGCGTTTGGCGATTGATCGGGTATGATGTAGACCTTTGGCATCGGCAGCTCTGCCCTTGCGGCCAGACGTTCAATCATGTCGTAGAAGGCAGGGTTTTCGTTGCGTGTGTTCTCCTGCGCACCGTACATCTTCAGCACAATCTTGTCAGAAAACCAGTAAGAGCCGAAGTTCATAACAGCGGCCATTACAAAGGCTATCAGCATACCTCCCTGTCCGCCTACGGCTCCACCCATGACCACAAGAAGCACGGTCAGAAGCGAAAGCAGAATGGTTGTCTTGAATTGGTTCATCATTTTTTTCTTCCTCCATTTGTGATGGTTGATAAATGGTGGGGAGGTAAATAAAAAAGACCTTTACCCACGGCGAAATAAATATTCAGCACATGGATAAAGGTCTTGCTGGCGATTTCTCGTCTCATGTCCGAGCCTTGTGGCTGTCTTGACGAATCATGAGCCGACCATGTCTCCGGTCGGTAGCTACTCCCCTTTACATGTTGAAATCATAATCAGCCGTTCAGTCATTGTCAAGGGGATTCGGACAGGTTTTTCCTCCTGCCACAACTTCTTTTATCCGCCCATGAAGCAGCAGGTTTTCTGCAGTACAGCTTCCTTTAAGTTCAACCACTTGAAAATCAGCTCTTTTGCCAGTATCCAGTGAGCCGGTTGTTTCATCAAGCCCTATACCGGAGGCTCCACCGATGGTAGCCATCAAAAGCAGCTCTTCAGGGGAAAGAGAGCCTTTGTATATATCAAGCGCAAAACGGATTTCATCCCAAAGAGAGAGAGAGTCGTTGCTGGCCAGTGAATCAGTTCCGAGGCATAGAGGAATCCCAAGTTTTTTAAAAAGATGAACAGGAGCTGTTCCAACAGCAAGTCTTTCATTGCTCCTTGGGCAGAGGCAGATGGTAACTCCCCTCTCTTTCAATATTCTGGCATCGTTAGGTGTTACCTGAACGCAGTGTATTGCCAGTGTTTCCTTGCCTAGCAACCCTCCTTTATCAAAAAATGCCGCAGGTGTTGTGTGACGCGGCGATGGTAGATGGCTATGCCAGCCAACCAGTGGATAGAGCTCTTCAGCCAGCGGCCCTGTTGAGCTAAAGAGCAGTTCGGACTCATCGAGTGATTCTGCGAGGTGGAGGGATAACGGGAGGTTATAAATTTTGGCAGCATTGGCTACAGCAGGCAGCAAAGCACTGTTAATAGTATAGGGTGAATGAGGAGAGAGTCCGGGAGAGAGATTTTCAATAATGGTTTGGGCTGCATCAACTGTTTTTAAGAGGAGCTGCTCAAACAGAGAGTTGCTCTGTCCTATCAACTCAAGATAAAAGCGCCCTCCAATGGCTGTGTTTTTATATGCGGATAAAAGTGATGGGGAAGTAACTATATCTCCTACGGCTGTTGTGCCAGCTCGAAGAGATGCCGCTATACCGGCCTTAAGGGATGAGATTGTCTCTTCATGGGTAAGCCCTCTCTTTATCTTTATCATCTGTATGATCCAGTCAACAAAGCGGTGGGGATGATAGTCCAGTCCCCCTCGCAATCTCCAGGAAGGGAAATGGGTTAGTTCCAGATGAGTATGTGCGTTGACAAAACCTGGCATTATTACGCATCCAGGGTAACCTATTGCTGGTTGTCCAAAGTTGGCAACCAGTTCGTTTCTCTGGCCTGCCTGTAAAATAATACCATTCTTGACAGCTATGGATCCACCCGGGATGGGAGGGTGGCCAGGATTGTAGAGCCAAGAAGCTGTATAGATGATTGTTTCCGACATTGTTATATTCTCCGTTCAATTGAAGAGACTGATTTGTGGATTGAACTATATGAAGGAGACCTAATTTTTCATGCACGCCAATAAAGCGAAGAATCAAACATTTTTAGACATGAGGGACGGTTGCAGAAATAACTAGAAAAGCTTGTATATACCCGATGCTACTCCAGTTGGTAATTATAATACCAACCAATTTTAGTTGCCAGGGTTCCTCTAATAAAGGAAGAGCTATACCTGTTTTAAGCCAAACTGCAAGAAAAATGGCTTGTAGCAAGTTAGAAATTGATAGAACCATTAAAAAGAGGAACCTGCCAAACGGCAAGTCCCTCTTTTGTCAGCTGATTGCAAGCTTGTTCTAACGTACCTGCTGAACCTCGACAACCTCTGGAATCTGCTCTTTTAAGGCTGCTTCAATTCCCATCTTGAGGGTGAAGGTAGACATTGGGCAGGAACCGCAGGCGCCCTGGAGCTTAACCTTAACGATTCCGTCCGGGGTTACCTCTATCAGCTCAACATCTCCACCGTCACGCTGTAGCATGGGACGAACCTCATCAAGAACCGCCTGTACTTTCTCGAGCATCTGTTGAATCTCCTTGGAAGATTTGGGTTTTATCCTTTTAAAAGGACATCTTTTGTCTTTTATATCGATTTATTTAAAAAAATGCACGCAATTTTATGAAATAGTTTTGTTTCATACCAACATACCTAGCATGGCGGAACCAAGAATCATAATCATAGGATTAATTTTGGTCCAACGGAAGATACAAAAAGCTGCAATCAGGGTAATCCACTCCCTGATGCTGCCGAGGGTCGTCCCCAACGACCAGGCGGCAGATGCGACAAGTCCTACGACCGCTGGCAGGATATAATCCATTGTTAGGCTTATCAGGTCTATCTCTTTAAGCCTGCCGTAATAGCGCCCTACAATCAGCATTAGCAGAATGCATGGCAGAAAGATGCAAATAGTTGCAATAAGGCCACCTGCAAAACCTCCTATTCGTACTCCGGTAAAGGTAGCAAGCATAGCCAGAGGGCCAGGGGTCAGTTGGGATATTGCAACTCCGTCCAAAAACTCACGAAGTGTCAACCACTTGTATTGTTCTACCAGAAGATGCTGTAATAGCGGAATAAGCACATAACCACCGCCAAAAAAGATCATTCCTATCTTTAGATATGTCCAGGCGAGAGTCAGCATTTAGCCATGCCTCCTTTTTATGAGGGCGGCACTAAAGGCCCAGAGTACAGATGCTCCCAGAACAAAAGCAAGATTTAGTTTAAGGAGGGCGGCAGCGGAAAAAGTAAGGATGGCAAGGAGCCAGGCAGCCCCACCTTTTATCTGTTTCTTTCCCATATCCAGTGCCACAGCGCAGATTAATCCGATTACAACAGGATTGGTGCCTGCCAGAGCCTTTTTGAGGAGTTCCAGATGCTGAAAGTGCATATATAGCCAGGCAAGAAGGGAGACAATAAGAAATGAAGGAAGGAGAAATGCCGTAGCTGCAAGAACACCTCCCGCAACTCCGCGTAGACGATAGCCGACAAATGTACAGGTATTGAGGGAAAATGGGCCTAATATCTGGCCAAAGGCCAGGCCGTGGAGAAATTCTTCTGCCGTAACCCATTGCTTCTCTTTGACTACCACCCGTTCAGTCAGGGCAACAATGGCCATCCCACCGCCAAAGCCGGTTGTCCCGATTTTTAAAAACAGTTTAAAGATATCCCATAATTTTACCTTGGGATGTTTTTGGACAGGTTCTTTTTGCATTTTTAAGGTTTCCTGATTATTTAACCTTTATGATGTTAGTCTGGTTACTGTCTTGCAATAAAGCTATCGGACAAGGGACTCTAGTTCCTCCCAGCGGCTGTATACGGCTATTAGTTCTGCATCCAGCTCTTCAAGGCGAGCATTAAGAGGTGCTACTTCAGTACCGGAGTTTTTGTAGAACTCAGGATCAGCCAGAGTGAGATGAATCCTTTCCTGTTCGGCCTCTAGTGAGCTGATTCTGTCAGGTAACAGTTCCAGTTCACGTTCTTCCTTGTAGGAGAGTTTACGTGGGCGTTCTTTCTGGGGCTTACCCCTTTCCTGCTGCGGCTTTTCTGGTGATCTGCTTGCAGTTTCAGTCTGATTTTCCCGCAGCCAGTCATCATATCCACCAACGGTTTCACGTACAGTTCCACCAGATTCGATAGAGAGTGTGGAGCTGACTACATTATTCAGAAATTCCCTGTCATGGCTGACAAGCAGCAGTGTTCCGGAATAATCAACAAGCAGATCTTCAAGTAGTTCAAGGGTTTCGGAATCCAGATCGTTAGTTGGTTCATCCAGTACAAGCAGATTGCCCGGTTTGGTAAACAACTTTGCCAGCAGCAGACGGTTCCGTTCACCACCCGAAAGTATGCTTACAGGGGATCTTGCCCGTTCAGGACTAAATAGAAAATCCTGGAGGTAGCCGATTATGTGACGGGATCTACCGTTAATGATCAATGTATCATTCCCATCTCCAACATTTTCTGCCACATTTTTTTCAGGATCGATAAGATCCCTCATCTGATCCATATAAAGAATCTCGAGATTTGTTCCCTGACGGATTTTACCTGCTTGAGGTTCCATCTCTCCCAGAAGAAGCCTTAGCAGAGTGGTCTTACCGGAACCGTTAGCTCCGATGATCCCCAGCTTGTCGCCTCTCATTATCGTTGTGCTGAAATCTGCAATTACTGTATGATTTTCGTAACTGAAGCTTACATTCTCTGCCTGAATCACCAGATGTCCGGAACGTTCAGCCTCCTGTAGCTTGATGTTTGCAACACCCTGGCGGTTACGTCGCTGGCAGTATTCCTCACGCAGTGATTTTAATGCTCTTACCCTACCTTCGTTACGAGTGCGACGAGCCTTAATCCCCTGCCTTATCCACGCCTCTTCCTGAGCCAGTTTTTTGTCAAACAGAGCCATGCGTGTGATCTCTGTATCAAGCAATGCCTCACGCCGCTCGATGAACTGGTCATATCTGCAACTGAAAGAATAGATCCTTCCTCTGTCCAACTCTGCAACCCTGTTTGCAAGATGTCGTGCAAAAGCTCTGTCATGGGTAACAAATATGCAAGTTGGAATGTTCTTTGCTAGAAACTCCTCCAGCCAGAGAATGGTATCGATATCGAGATGGTTGGTCGGCTCATCCAGAAGAAGGATATCAGGATTGCTGACAAGAGCCTGAGCCAGTAATACCCGACGCTTGGTTCCACCGGAAAGCGTATTGAACAGGGCATCGCCATCCAGATGCAGACGGTTCAGAACCCTGTCTACTTGTTGCTCATGCTCCCACTGTTCACTGTTAAGAGTTGCATGAGGATGTTGGGCAACCAGTTCAAAGACAGTGCCGACGACTTCATGCGGGATCTCTTGTGACACCAGTGCCACACGCAGGCCTTGTTGCCGTATTACCTCGCCAGATTCAGGCTGTAGTGTGCCGGCAATCAGTTTAAGGAGGGTGGATTTGCCGGTGCCGTTTCTACCCAAAAGACAGAGCCGTTCCCCCTGTTCAACCTTAAGCGTAATCCTGTCAAAGAGCGGAGGTCCACCAAAGGAAAGAGTTATATTTCTAAGCGTTATAAGCGCCATCTAGCAGTCCCCTGTATGCAATAATAACAAACTGATGATACATGCTTCCAAATAGGTGTCATCACAAATAAGAGTACATTGAAATCAGGTCATAATAAACGCAATTTTCACCACGAGAAGATTAATTCATTATTTGCCCGGACAATTGACAAACGGTGTTTGTATGTGAGATAGTGCGCCAAATTTAAAGAAGGGACGCTCGCTTTTGATGCGACGGACAGCATAAATGGCACAATCCTGTATAATTGGCAGTGGTGCAGGCCTTCCTGAACGGGTGGTAGGCAATGATTTTTTTTCCTATCTGGTTGAAAACGCAGATGAATGGATATCGTCCCGCACCGGTATCCGTGAACGACGTTTTGCAGCGCCTGACGAATCAACCGCAGATTTGGCTGTTCGTGCCGCTGTTGCCGCCCTTACTGATGCGGGGATGAAGAGTGATGAAATTGACTGTATTGTGCTTGGTACCTCTACTCCTGACATGAGCCTTCCGGCCACCGCCTGTATGGTGCAGAAGGAGATTGGAGCCATCAATGCATTTGCCTTTGATCTTAACTCGGTATGCGGTAGTTTCGTTTTTGCTCTCGACACAGCTGACAGCTTTATCAGGTCAGGCAAAGCTCGTACCGCGCTGGTAATTGGAGCCGATACCTATTCCAAGATCCTGAACTTTGAAGACAAGACAACGGCTCCACTCTTTGGAGATGGAGCAGCAGCGGTAGTATTAAAGGCAGGGGACGACCCTGAACAGGGAATACTCCAGTCATACATACGTACCGACGGGAATGGTTGGCCTCTCATCCAGGTTCCTTCATCCGGTTCCCGCAAGCCGGTTACCGCAGAGACCATTGCAGCAAAAGAGAATACTTTCTACATGGCTGGCAAGCCAGTGTATGTCTTTGCCGTCAGTGCCATACCAGAGCTTATCGAGATTATCTGTAAAAAAGCGGGGATTGTGCCATCTAATCTGGACTGGCTTATACCCCATCAGGCTAACCTAAGAATTATCGATTCAGTTGCCAAAAAGCATAATATCCCTAAAGAAAAATTTCTGGTTAATCTCCAGAAGTATGGAAATACCTCGGCTGCATCCGTAGCTCTGGCTCTTGATGAATACCGGCGTAACGGAACCATAAAGCCGGGGCAACTTGTTTTGGTCATGGGCTTTGGTGGCGGTCTTTCCTGGGGCGGCCTTCTGATAAGATTCTGAAACTGTGATCGAGTTTTTGTGAAAACTCCGCCCACGGGCGGAGCGGGTCACAGCCCTTTTTGTTGTAACTCCATAAGTCACCTCCCTTTTGACAAACCATTGCTAGTATGTTATGCAGGGGTCTGCTCGATACAATTTGGTGGTCGTCTTTTTTACAGGCGGAGATGATAGTCGGGCCCTGCGCAACGGCAGGCCGTGAACCCCGCCAGGTCCGGAAGGAAGCAACGGCAGCGGCTGTAGCTGTGTGCCGCAGGCCAACCCGGCTATCATCTGCGCCTGTAAATTTATCCATAGTGTATATCCAGGAAGTCGCCAGTGTCCTACGAAGTCCTTGCCCGCAAATATCGTCCTCAGACATTCGCCGAGTTGACTGGCCAGGAGCATGTCAGCCGTACTCTGCAGAATGCCATTGAAACAGGCCGTGTAGCTCATGCATTTCTTTTTACAGGTGCCCGTGGGGTTGGAAAGACCAGTGCAGCAAGAATCCTTGCAAAGGCTCTAAACTGTGAGCATGGCCCTGCTGTAGAGCCTTGCAATGCCTGCCCGTTATGCAAGGAGATCACAGAGGGAAACTCCACAGATGTATTCGAGATAGACGGTGCTTCAAATACAGGGGTTGATGATGTGCGTGAGTTGCGTGATAACAGCCGTTATCTCCCTTCACACAGCCGCTACAAGATCTACATTATTGATGAAGTCCATATGCTCTCAACAAACGCCTTTAACGCGCTGTTAAAGACTCTTGAAGAACCTCCGCCTCACGTTAAATTCGTCTTTGCCACCACTGAACCTCACAAGCTGCCTATAACCATTCTTTCCCGATGCCAGCGCTTTGACTTCAAGCGGGTTCCGCTTGTAAAAATAGTAAAGCGTTTGAGGGAGATATCGGATAGTGAATCAATCCAGATCAGCGATGATGCCTTGGCTCTTGTTGCCCGAAAGGGTGACGGCAGCATGCGGGACTCAATAACCTGTTTTGATCAGGTGCTTGCTTTTTGTGGTAATACGGTGGCGGATGAAGATGTTGCAACGCTTGTAGGGGTGGTTGACAGGCGTCTGCTTTCAGAAATATCCTCCTCTGTATTTTCCGGAAATTCTCAGGCTGCCCTTGAAGGGATCAGGAGGGTGGATTCTTTTGGCTATAATATTCGTCAGTTTACTCAGGAGCTTATCAGCCATTTTCGTAACCTGCTGATAGTCTCTGCTCTGCCGAAGCCTGCTGAAATACTGGATCTGGCTGAGGCGGAACTTGATGAGTTACGCCTACAGGTTACTGAACAGTCAACCTCGGATATTCAGCGTCGCCTTACCTTGCTGATAAAGGCTGAAAGTGAGATGTCTCACGCCACTTTCCCCCGCCTGCTTCTGGAGATGGCTCTGCTTAAGATGGTTACCCTCCAGCCGGTTGTTCCTGTTAATCGATTGCTGGATCGAATAAACCAGCTTGAGGCTGTAGCTCCTCATCTCAAAGAATCTGCTCCGGCTCGCCTCTCTGAGCCAACTCGAGCTAAACCGTCTGCGGCTGCTAAAGCGTTGTCAGATGAAAAACCTTCCAATCCGGAAAAAGGAAATGGTGGTAGCTGGGAAGAGTTTGTTCAGTTTTGTCTGAAACGGAAGCCGGCGCTTGGGGCGCTTATGGAGCATGGTTCTCCTGTTGCATACAGCCCTGACAGGGCTGAGATAGGTTTCCCTGAAGGTTCATATTTTCTTACCAGCATGCAGGATTCCGATAACAAGCAGGCTCTTGAGTTGCTACTGTCACAGTTTATGGGGCATTCGACAACTCTGAAGATTATTTCGATGCCACAGTCCGGTTCCATTGGCTCGCCAGCATCAATGGCTGAAAAAAAAAAGCTTGAGGCAGAACAAAGAAAAGAGTCGGTTCGAAGAGAAGTAGCCGAGCACCCGCTCGTCCAGGAGGTCTTACGGATACTGGATGGAGAAATTATCGAGATCAAGGAACTTTGAAAAACTGTAAGTTCTTTAATACAGGAACAGAGGAGGAATGAAACGATGTCTAAAGGTTTAGCCGGTATTATGAAGCAGGCTCAGATGATTCAGCAGAAGATGGGAAAGCTTCAGGAGGAGGCAGCGCTTAAAGAGGCAACCGCTACTTCTGGTGGTGGTGCTGTTACGGTTGTCGTAAACGGTAAAAATGAGATTAAATCTCTGTTAATCAAGCCGGAAGCTGTTGATCCGAACGATGTTGAAATGTTGCAGGATCTGATAATTACCGCAGTAAATGAGGCTCTTAAAACCGTACATGCCGAATTATCTGCAGAGATGTCAAAGATTACCGGCGGTATGAACATCCCAGGCCTGTTCTAAATTTTTTATTTACACTTAATATTTTTATCCATGCTCTAACTTTATAGTCTCAGTAATACAACGATATTGTCACTATAATTTTAGTTACACTTAATTTTTTTACTATAAAAAATTGTTTTATTGGCATTTATTCTATGCTACAACATGCCCCTGCACTGACAAAACTGGTTGGTGAGCTTAAAAAGCTTCCCGGCATAGGTGAACGGACTGCTCTCCGCCTTGCCTTTCACCTGCTTAAGTCGCCCCAGAATCTAGTAGCGCTTGCTGAAGCACTTACTTCAGTTAAGGAACGAATTTGTGCCTGTTCTGTCTGCTTTGCCATTACTGAACAGGATCCCTGTCCTGTCTGCTCCGGTGGTCGGGACACAAGAGTTGTTTGCGTTGTTGAAACATCGCAGGATCTGCTGGCTCTGGAGCGCAGCAATGCGTTCCATGGCAGCTACCATGTGTTGCAAGGAGCTATTTCGCCTCTTCATGGCGTAAATCCGGATGACCTTCGCATAAAAGAGCTGATTCAACGCATAGCGAAGGGCGGAATAGAAGAGGTGGTTGTAGCCACAAACTTCACTGTTGAAGGTGAAACCACGGCTCTCTATCTTGCCCGTCAGCTTAAACCGCTGGGGGTGAAAGTGACTCGCCTGGCGCACGGAATCCCTCTTGGCAGTGATATAGAATTTGTCGATCCGGCAACTGTTCAGTGGGCTCTTAAAGGCAGAAGTGAATTTTAGATATATCCTGATATCAAAACTTTAAACCAACAGGCACAAACAGAGGAGGAGGAACAGCATGAGCAAAAAGATGGTCACTATCGACGGCAACACCGCCGCCGCCCACGTGGCACATGCCACAAACGAGGTTATAGCTATTTACCCGATTACCCCGTCTTCGGTCATGGGTGAGATTGCCGATGCCAAAACTGCAATGGGTGAGAAGAACATTTGGGGGAATACCCCTTCCGTGGTAGAGATGCAGTCCGAAGGTGGCGCTTCTGGCGCAGTACATGGCGCTTTGCAGGCAGGTGCGCTTACTACAACCTTTACAGCCAGCCAGGGACTTCTGCTGATGATCCCCAATATGTTCAAAATTGCTGGTGAACTAACCTCAACCGTTTTCCATGTATCGGCTCGCGCCATTGCAGCTCAGGCGCTTTCGATATTCGGTGACCATTCGGACGTAATGACCTGCCGCTCTACCGGTTGGGCGTTCCTCTGCTCCAACAACGTCCAGGAAGTAATGGATTTTGCCCTTATAGCCCAATCATCCACATTGAGGAGCAGGGTTCCGTTCCTGCATTATTTTGATGGTTTCCGTACCTCACATGAAATTCAGAAGGTGGTAGAGCTATCCAAAGAAGAGATGGCTGCCATGCTGGATGAAAAGCTTATTGCCGAGCATAAGGCACGCGGCCTAAACCCTGACAAGCCTGTAATGAGGGGTACCGCCCAGAACCCCGATGTCTATTTCCAGGGTCGTGAAACTGTAAACCCGTACTATCCTGTTTGCGAAAAGGTAGTTCAGGAAGAGATGGATAAATTCGGCAAGTTGACCGGTCGCAAGTATAAGCTGGTTGATTATGTCGGCGCAAAAGATGCTGAACGGGTAATTATTGTTATGGGATCCGGCGCAGACGTTGTGCAGGAAACTGTCGAGAACCTTGTTAAGAAAGGTGAAAAGGTCGGCGTAGTAAAGATTCGCCTTTACCGTCCCTTCCCGCTTAATGCCTTTACCAAGGCCTTGCCAAAGACGGTCAAGAAGATTGCCGTGCTTGATCGTACCAAAGAGCCTGGAGCGCTTGGCGAGCCAATATATCTGGATGTTCGCACTGCCATTGGTGAGGCTATGGCAAATGGTTCCTTCAAGATTAAAGGATATCCGGTAATTGTTGGTGGCCGTTATGGTCTCGGTTCCAAAGAGTTTAACCCTGCTATGGCAAAAGCGGTGTTTGATAATCTGAAAGCCAAGACTCCACGCAACAAATTTGTTGTGGGTATTGAAGAGGACGTTACCAACTCAAGCCTAAAGGTTGATTACTCTTACAAGAACCCTATGGATGGAGCCTACCAGGCAATGTTCTTCGGCCTTGGCTCTGATGGTACAGTTGGCGCCAATAAAAACTCCATCAAGATTATTGGCGAGGAGACCAACAACAACGCACAGGCCTATTTCGTTTATGATTCCAAGAAGGCCGGCTCTATGACCACTTCTCACCTCCGCTTCGGTAAAAAACCGATACGTGCACCATATCTGGTGCAGGAAGCGGACTTTGTCGCTTGCCACAACTTCTCCTTCCTGGAGAAATACGACATGCTCGCAAAGGCTAAAACTGGCGCCACATTCCTCCTTAACGCCCCATTCAGTGCTGATAAGGTATGGGATACCATGCCAAAAGAGGTGCAGCAGCAGATCATAGATAAAAAGATGAAATTCTATGTAATAGATGGCGTCAAGCTGGGTAACGAAATAGGTCTTGGACCGCGCATTAACGTCATTATGCAGACGGCTTTCTTCAAAATCTCCAACATCATACCTCTTAAAGATGCCGTGGCCTCAATAAAGGGCGCCATCAAAAAGTCTTACGGCAAGGCAGGAGAGAAGGTTCTGGAGATGAACTACAAGGCTGTTGATGCAGGCCTTAACAACTACTATGAAGTAAAGGTTCCTGCAAAGGCTACCAGCAAGCTGAAGATGGCGGCGGCTGTTTCTTCAAAGGCACCAAAGTTTGTTAAAGATGTTACCGGTGTTATGGTTGCCGGACTGGGTGATACCCTGCCTGTCTCAAAAATGCCAGCCGATGGCACATTCCCGACAGCAACCAGCCAGTATGAGAAGCGTAATATTGCAACTGAAATCCCTGTATGGGACGCAGCGCTCTGCATTCAGTGTGGTATCTGCTCATTTGTCTGTCCCCACGCTGCAGTAAGGATGAAGTCGTATGACGGCAAGCTGTTGAAGGATGCCCCTAAAACCTTCAAGTCAGCCGACTGCAAGATAAAGGGTCAGGAAGGGAAGAAACTGACAGTGCAGGTGGCTCCTGAGGACTGTACCGGTTGCGGTGCATGCGCTCACAACTGTCCTGCAAAGGATAAACAGAAGCCTGATCACAAGGCTCTTGATATGGCATTCCAGCCACCACTTCGTGCTACAGAGGCAGAAAATTTTGATTTCTTCCTCAAGCTGCCAGATGTTGATGCAAGCCAGGTCAAGCTGGATACATTGAGCAATAACCAACTGGTTCGTCCGTTGTTTGAGTTTTCGGGTGCCTGTGCAGGATGTGGTGAGACACCTTATCTGAAGCTGTTGACACAACTTTTTGGTGACAGGATGATCGTTGCCAACGCCACTGGCTGCTCCTCAATCTACGGCGGAAACCTGCCGACAACTCCATATGCGCAACGCGCAGATGGTCGTGGTCCTGCCTGGTCGAACTCACTGTTTGAGGACAACGCAGAATTTGGTTACGGCATGAGACTGACAGTTGATCAGTTTACGCAGTCCGCAGCTGAATACCTTGAGGTAATGTCCGGAAATAAAGCCTTTGCTGCCAATGCAAAGCTGTTTAAGGAGATACTGACTGCTGATCAGACCACTCAGGGTGGTATTGAGGCACAGCGTGGGCGGGTTGAGAAGCTGAAGGCCGCAATCAAGGGAAGCAAGGATACGATTGCAAAACAACTGCTGCCTATTGCCGACTACCTTGTTAAAAAATCGGTCTGGTGTATCGGTGGTGATGGTTGGGCATATGATATCGGCTTTGGTGGTCTGGATCACGTTATCGCCTCCGGTAAGAACATAAACCTCTTTGTTCTTGATACTGAAGTTTACTCAAACAC
>DCVL01000035.1 GCA_002328035.1 Geobacter sp. UBA2189 | reverse complement strand
AGTAACCCCCAACAGCGTCACTCACCTTTAAGCTTGAAAGAACTGTTGCCGGATAATGGCCATTCAACCGATTCGGCAGGTCTGAAATCAGCAACTGACTCAAAAGGGGTCTCTTTCAGTAACAGTTCGTCAATCTCAGAGACAGGCAGGGGCATGCTGAAGTAGTATCCTTGCATATCATCACAACCCAAAGCTTTTAGGGCTAAAAACTGATATTCCGTCTCTACCCCCTCCGTCACCAGATGAAGTCCGAAACCACGGGCAATTCCTATAATTGCCGGAATGATTGGAGATGTGTGGTGCTGTTCTGAAAGGTCGCAGACAAATGAGCGATCAATCTTTATGGTGTTGACGGGGAACTGCCTCAGGTAGTTGAGTGAGGAGTAACAGGTGCCGAAGTCATCTATTGATATAAGAACACCTCTCTCCCTTAAGGCCTGCATCTTTTCAATGACCTGCAAAGAATCATGCAGCAGGATCTTCTCCGTAATCTCAATCTCAAGAGAGCATGGAGGTAGTTCATATCTATCAAGCAGGTTCTGGATCCTACCTACGATGTCAGACCTTTCAAACTCGTGGGGGGATACATTAACTGCAATGCGAAGATTGTTCAGGCCTTGAGAATGCCATTTTTTCAATTGTACGCAGGCGTTCTCCATTACCCATGCCGTGAGAGATTCAATCAGGCCTGATTCTTCTATTATCTCGATGAATGCGCCGGGATTTAAGAGGCCATAAATTGGATGATGCCATCTTACCAGTGCTTCAAATCCGACTATCTCCATATTGCTGGTTCTTACCTGTGGCTGGTAATAAAGCTCTAGCTGGGAATTCTTTATAGCTACAAGCATCTCGTTTTCAAGGGTGATCCGGTTCTGGTAACAGGCTTCCATCTCGGGTGCAAAGAAACTAAGACCGTTCTTGCCGCTGGCTTTGACTCTGTACATCGCTATGTCGGCATGTTTTAAGAGGGTTCCAATGTTTTCTCCATCTCTGGGATAGAGGGCAATGCCTATGCTGGCTGTTATATGGCATTCCTGGTCGTTTATCAGGAATGGGGTGTTGAGGACGTCTAGTATCTTGCGGCCTATAATCTCCGCATCTTCGGGGTATGAAAGGTAAGGAAGCATGACGGTAAATTCATCCCCTCCCTTTCTGGCTACGGTGTCACCGGAGCGCATGCAGTTGTTAATCCGGTTTGCAACTACCTTTAGAAGTTCATCTCCTTCTGCATGGCCATATGTGTCGTTTATGAGCTTGAATCTGTCGAGGTCTATAAACATGACGCCAAGCATTACTCCACGACGGCTTGCATTGGCAATTGCCATTTCCATACGGTCTTTGAAGAGGCGCTGGTTTGGAAGGAGGGTAAGTTGGTCGTGGAATGCGTGAAAGGCTATTGTTTCTTCAGCCGCTTTCCTTTCGGTTATGTCTCTGGCAACACCATATGTCCCCATGAATGAGTTGTCTGAAGATGGTTTGGTGAGGTCTCCCTGTTCGTTGTATATGCCCATGGCACTTAGCATTGCGGTAATGCAGCGGCTGTCAAAGCTTTTGAAGGAATCTGCACCTTTGCATTTAAGACGTACTTCAAGGTTGTTGGTTACCCTGCTGTCTTTTCTACGTTCATTGAAGGCATAGTGGGCTTTGGCAATGTCTTCTTCATAAACGATTGTGAAGTAGGGGTGCCCAAGCAGTTCTTCAAAGGTGTAGCCGAGAAGGGATTCAAAGCGGGTGTTGACAAAGGTGAAGCAGCCGAATTGGTCAAGGGTGTAGATGAGATCGGGAGAGTTTTCTACTAAAAACCGGTGAAGGTGTTCTGATTGTTCGAGTCTTGAGGCCATCATTGCATGGCTGCGCTCAAGACGGAGATTATATAGGGCGTTTTTGACTTTCTGCTGTATCTGAGCCGGTTCAAAGGGCTTTTTTATGAAGTCTTTGGCCCCTTGTCTCAAGGCCAGAATTGCTGAATCGATTTTCCTGTCAGCAGTGAGCATGATGACGTAAGCTGGGTAATTATTGGATGAAATCCATTCAAGAACCTTTAAACCAGTTATATCGGGGAGATGTATATCCAGAAGAACCAGATCCACCTTGCTGCTTTTCAGATAATCAATGGCTGCCATACCTGTGCCTACCTCGGCAAGATTCCGGCTTGGCTCATCGAGTAGAATCCTTAGACTTGAGCGCATCCTGGGTTCATCCTCAACAAGCAGGATAGACTGTTCCAATTCCTTAAAGTTGATGACGGAATGTTGTCTGTCTGGATTAAAGAGACTATTCATCAGCCGGCACCTGTCCTTTGGGCAGCATTATGGAAAAAATGACGCCCATACCTTTCCTGCTCTGGCAACTGATTCTGCCCTCAAGACTTTTAACCAACTCTGCCACTATAGAAAGCCCCAGACCGGAATGCCCGATTCGCCTGTTTGCCTCAAGCGGCTTAAATATACGCTTTGTAACATCTTCGGGCAAACCTGGGCCATTGTCCGCAACCCTTATCTCAATAAACGGAACACCATCCTGATTAATATCCCCGGCGGTTGAAACCGTCACCCTGTCTCCGGATTCAAGCGCTTCAGAGGCGTTGTTCCAGAGATTCAGAAGGATCTGCTTCAGAACATCCCCGTCCGTTTTGATCGCAGGAAGCTGGGGATCAAGGTCAAGAGCAACCTCAATTCCGCGACTCGTGAAGAGCAGCTCCTTGTAAAGGAACAGCATTCCATCAATAAGCTCATTTGCATCCGTCTGGCCGTTTGAAACGATTGTTTCATGCAGGCTGCTCATCCCTTTCATTATCCGGGTTACACGCTCGATCTCTTCCTTCATAATCTGCAGTTCATGCAGTAAATCGGAATCAGAAGAGACCTTTGAACTCATAATTGCAAGGTAGTTTTTAATAATACCCAGGGGATTCCCTGCTTCGTGTATTGTCTTTCTGACCGATTGCTCAAAACGTCTTGCAATGAGGCTTTCCTGCTCCTTCCTTTGCCTCTGGATCTCTCCCCAGCTCTCAATATTTATAGCCGCAGCGCGGGCAAAGCTTTTGATCCATTTGATCTTCCCCTTAATCCGTTCAATCTGGCGGCTGCATATCCCGCAAACCATCACCCCACTGACCCGTTTGCCACCATTTAACGGGATATACAGAACCCCTTCCGTTCCCAGTATCCTCGCTACCTGTATATCAAAGAGGGCTGGGACGTTTCGGCTGTCCTCGCTGGCAAGAGAAAATACCGGCTCCCCCTTGACCAGTGACAAGGCAGCCAGACTCTTTGGCGGATCAATACGGGTTTCCATCTTTTGCATCAGTTCAGCCTGAAAATTTATCCCTTTACCTGAAAGAACTGCCTTATCCTCCCTCAGCATAAGAAAAGATATTGCCCCCAATCCAAACAGGATCCTTGACGATTCTGCTATGGGGAGCAACAACTCGGATTCATCCTTTACAGCAGAGATATCCCTGTATAATTGCTGCATAAGTGCCATATTCTGAACAGACTCCTCCATTTCCGAAAGAGCAGCAGGCGAGCCGTCTGGCAGATGGGATCCGGAAGACCGAGTGCAATAAGGCATGGTTCTTAATTCATCCGCAAGATTAAGACCCAACGCATCAAAAATCATTCTCACATTCTGGGATGACTGACTGTAAAAACAGGACAGCTTGGCAAAATCCAGACCAAGCAGTTCATAAACTGTCTTTAATTCATCAGGATATATCTGTTCAGTAGCCTGGAACAACAAACGGTATGAAGAGAACAGGTGGGCAGACCAGAGGATCTGGCTTAGAGGATCGGCTGTAATGATCTCTTTTGCCGTTGCATGGTGAAACATTACGGCATCCACCATAAAGGAAGAAGAAAGCCCCCACTGTTCAATCAGCCATGCAGAGACAACAGAGTGATTTGTTCCCAGCAGATGTTCTTCACGGTTATACAGGATCTGCTCATTCTGGCAGGAATCAAGGATAGTTGAATAACTGGTTTCAATACCACCTAACAGCAGCAACTCTCCGATATCATGCATTAGACCGGCAAGGTATGCCTCTTCAGGGTCAGGATAGTGAATATCATCCGCTATATAACGACAAAGTTCTGCCACTGAAAGGGAATGCTGCCAGAACCCCTCATACTCGTATCGCTTCTGTTTAATAGTCGGAGTAAATACGTTCTGAACAACAAGACAGGCAGCCAGGGTACGTGAAAGCCTGAGTCCCAGATTGACCAGACATTTTACCAGATTGTGTGTAGGCTTGCCTTTAAGGAATGCAACTGAATTTGATACCGTGAGGATTCTTGCTGTCAGCGCGGGATCCTGCTTCAACAGAGCGGCAAGCTCCGGCATTGATGCAGCATCATTTTCTGAAAGGTGTATGAATTTAAGCAATATCTGAGGAGCTGGAGGCAGGTGCAAAACCTCAATAGAATCGAGCAATTCCTTTGGTATTCTAATCATAGATAACCACCAGCTCAAATATATGGATTTATATCTATATGGATTTATACAAATATTAATATGAAAATTTAATAATGAATTATAACTAACTTAATTAAAATATCAAGAAACAAATCAGTCACAAACTGATTTGTCTGTAAAAAGTGGAAAGATATTGGATTAATATTGAAAAACTGGATTAGAGAGAGGGATTAAAAGAGAGGTTTTTATTAGCTGGTTTAGTCTTATTTCCGAAAATAATTTCTTTGGAACTCTTCTGGAGGTATCGGTCTGCTGAACAGATAACCCTGAAGTTCCTGACAACCACGTTCTATAAGATATGAAGCCTGCTCTTCCATCTCTACACCTTCTGCAACCACGCTTATTCCCATGGATTGTGCAAGTGTCAGAACAGAATCCGTAATCGCTGCGGCATGCCTGTCAGCTGGAAGATGTTTTACAAAAGCACGGTCTATCTTCAACTCATCAATAGGCATTTTTAATAAATAGGAGAGGCTTGAATATCCAGTGCCAAAATCATCAATCGAAAGTCGAATCCCCTGTTCGGCTATCTGCTTTAAAATCTCTTCAATATGCTCTATCCCCTGTAAAAATATACTTTCTGTAAGCTCAAGGCAGAGAGAGGAAGGCTCCATACCTGTCTCAATTAAAATGTCTGCTACATACTGAGGCAGATTCCCTGTCAGAAACTGGGCTGCCGAAAGGTTTACTGAAAGGACAAGCGGAGGCATCCCATTCATGCGCCATTCAGAATACTGGCGGCATGCGGTTAACAAAACCCAGCTTCCTACATCAACTATCAGACCGCTTTCCTCAAGTAGAGGGACAAAGAGATCCGGCCCTATTATCGTTGTCTCATTTTTACGGTTCCAGCGGAGCAGCACCTCCATTCCGGCAATCTCTCTGGTCAATGCATTAACCTTAGGCTGATAGTACAGGTTAAATTCATTTCGTTGCATCGCGTTCTGAAGCTGAGTCTCAAGCATGACAATCCGACTTGCTTCTGTTCCCAATTCTGACTGATACAGGCAGTAACTGTTTTTGCCCAAACACTTTGCTTTTCCTAGCGCGATATTCGCGTTTTGCAACAGACGACCAAGAGATTCTCCATCCTGGGGATAATCAGAAATCCCCATACCTGCTGTTAGCTTAAAACTTTCTCCGGCCAGCTTGACAGGTTCGGCAAGTATGTCACGTAACCGTTTAATCAAGGTATGCAGTTCCTCATTGGCAGTGGAGAGAAAAACAAACTGATCCCCGCCCAACCTGCTTATCATAAGATGTTCATCCATAATCTCCTTGAAACGTGATGCAAGCTCTGCAAGGAGCATATCGCCATACTCAAGCCCCAAAGACTTGTTGATCAACTTAAGATTATCAAGATCCAGCAAAAGCAGATGCATAACACCAGAGAAATCTGATCTGATAACGGTCTTATAAAAAAAGTCCTGTAGCTGTTGACGCTGTGGCAGGCCGGTTAACTGATCATGCTCCTTAAGCCGAGCCAGCTGCTCTGCAAGATCAACGCTGTGAAGCGCCATTTCAAACTGACGGCTCTTATCCTCTTTCATCTGCTCTGCCCTTTTGAGACACTGGTCAAGCATCAGATCAAGCTGGCAAAAGTCATGGATCGGCTTTGTTATATAGTCCCAGGCGCCCTCTCTCATTGCCTCAACAGCGTAATTTACAGAGCCGTTTCCTGATACAACCACTACAGGTATTTCATCAGCACGTTCTTTTATAGCCCTTAAAACAGCCAGGCCATCCATACCAGGCATCATCAGGTCTGTAAGCACCAGATCGGGACGGTTTTGATCAAACAGTTCAATCCCTTTCCAGCCGTTCTCCGCCTGTACAACAAGATAACCATTATCTTCAAGATAGACTGCAATACTCTTACGAATCAGCGGTTCATCATCTATCAGCAGTATTAAACGCGGTTCTTCAGAACTCATGTTGATAATTCCTCCTGAACAGGCAGCCAGATGGTAAAACAGGCTCCTCCATCCGGAACGGATGATACCTCTATACGCCCTTTATGATGCTCTACAACTATGGCATAACTGATTGCCAGACCGAGCCCCGTTCCCGTCCCTATATCCTTGGTAGTGAAAAACGGCTCAAATATCCTCATCTGAAGCTCTCCAGGTATCCCTGGGCCATTATCCTCTACCCTTATAGTAGCCCAGGAGTATTGAAGTCCAGCAGTAACCTTGATCTTTCGCTCTTTTTGCTGCCCATACATCGCCTGAGCAGCATTCTTTAACAGATTGATAAGCACCTGCTCAATCTCGGTTATTATCAGGTAGACAGGCTTCAGATTCGGATCGGCATCTATTGAAACCTCTATACCCTTGAAATCATATATTTTTCTCAGGTCATAGTCATTACCAGCCAACTCCAGGGCATGGTGCAGGAGATCCGCAATCTTGGCCGGACGCAGTATCTGGCCATCCTGACTGCTGAACTGGAGCATATTTGAAACAATGCCGCAGATACGGCGAACCCCCTGATCAATATGTTCTATAAAAAGTGGGATTTCTCTGGTAATCAGATAATTGTTTAACGATTCTATCTCGACACCCAGCCTGGATGCCACAGCGCGATTGGCGGGAAGCTCGGGAGAAAGCCGACGTTTAAGATTTTGTAATTCCTGTGAAATGATTCCGGCAGGGTTATTGATCTCGTGAGCCATTCCAGCCGCCATACCGCCTATCATAATCATCTTTTCATTCTGCAACATCAGAGACTGCTCACGCTCTCTGGCTGTACGCAATGCCAGTTCAGCCTCTTTAAGCTCCGTAACATCCTGGATTACTGTCAGATTGCTGGGCAGACCGGCAAGCCTCATTATTCTACAGGAAAGCAGACCTATTCTTTCAGCCCCATCATGCCTGTAAATGGTTATCTCTTGAAGATCAACCCTGCCTTTTTTCGCAAGTTCCCTGGCAATCCCTTCGTGCTGTTCCTCATCTATGAAGTTCCCGATTTCAGTCGGGCGCTTACCAACAACATCAGCCTTGCCTACATTGTTAAATTCACAGTAGAAACGGTTGACATCCCTGTATACCGTACTGTTTGGATCCTTGATAGTGACGATAAACGGAAGTTCATCAAAAAGCATCTTGAAACGACGTTCACTCTCCATTACCTGCTGAAGCATCTTGTATCGTTCAGTAATATCTATGTTCAGGCCAAAGCAGGCTGTAACCTTACCATTCTCAATAATCGGGGCTATAATTTTTCTGTATATTGTTGATCCTTCCCGCTCTTCAAAGTCACGCTTGTCACCCTGCAAGGCATCCTCAAAATATATCTTCCAAACCTCTCTCAATACAGGGTTTAACTTGCTTTGAGCCATAGTAGCGCCAAGGGAATCGCCGTAATGTTCTTCATGCAAACGATTTTGCATGACAAGTCGCCCCTCATTATCACGCACCCAGAGATCAAAAGGGATACTGTTAAAGAGGGTGTTCAGGAAGGCATTGCGAGAGTTAAGTTCCTGCTCGAACTGATCTCTCTTTGTAGTGTCCCTCCCCTGCGCGATCAGATAAAGCAGATTCCCCCTATCATCCGTAAGCGGAATCAGGTTAAAATCAATGTTTCTCAACTCTCCTGCGGCATTCCTGTGGGTAGTCTCAATCTCCGTAGGCTTGCCCTGCACAGCTTCACCGATCAGAAGCAGAAGCTTCTCCCTGCATTCCTCGCTGTGACCCCACCATGGCGTATCCCAGAACTTCTTTCCTGCAACTTCCTGCTCTGTTACCCCTGCAAACTCAAGCGAAGCCCTGTTTGCATGAAGCAGTGTTCCATCCGGAGCGAGTATACCCTGCAAATGAAATATGCTGTTAAACACCCCCTGATAGAGCCGATACTGTGCATCAATCTCTGCTGTCTTCGCTTTTACAACCCGTTTAAGGTTCCAGGAGTTTAGAATGGATAGCAGCAAAAGGAGAATCAGCAGCGGTAAAATCAGTTTAAGCCAGAGAGGCACAACAATCGGCCTTACCTGATGCAGCCGCTGCTGAATGGATCTGTAGTAGGCTGATTGTTTGTCAGCTTTGAGCTGATTGATGCTCTTATCAAGGGAGTTTATAAGCTCCGCCCTTGTATGCGGAGAGATTGCAATATGGACATGTATCGGATTGAAGATTATAGGGGTGGCCTCTATCTGATAGAAAGAGGCTCTCTTCATGGCAAAGAAACGGCCAACAACAGCTGAGTCTACCTTTCCTTCTTCAAGAGCCTTAAAACTGGCATCAAAACTGGAATATGGTACAAATTCTGCTTTAACATCAAATATCTTTAACTGCTCCTGCAGACGCAAAAAATGGATATCATTCGGAACTCCCGCTATTTTACGTCCCTGTAGCTCAAGAAAAGAGTTGATCCTGCTGCCAGGGCGTGCATAAACAACACCCCAGTTCGTGACAATTTCGTTTTTTGAGAATGAGTAACGTTTAGCCCGCTCAGGGGACCATGCTAGCGGCGCCATAAAATCAGCACGATGATCGTCAAGCATTAACTGGCACTCCGCCTGTGGGCATGAGATATATTCAACCTGCCAGTTATTTTGAAGAGCAACCTCATTCATCAGATCGACAAAAAGACCATCCGGTTTGCCGTCTTCTTTAAAACCGCTCAAAGGCGGGTTCTGTTCAAGTGCCATCCTTACCGTTACCGTCCCCGTCTGGGCTGATACAAAAGACAAGCCCCAGCCGGAAAGCAGAGATAAAAGAGCGGCTATGCACAGAACAAGACGAAGCATGGCTATACCCTGAACTGCCCGACAAGGCGCTGAAGCTCTTCAGCCTGCTGGGAGACGTTGTTGGCTGCAACCGCAGTCTCTGATATTGAGTGGTTATTCTGCTGAGCAAGATCATTAAGATTCAGTACGTTATGGCTGATCTCACGTGTGGTGGAGGTCTGTTCCTCCGCAGCAGTGGCAATCTGGTTAATCTGATCCGTAACCAGACTTACCTGATTCAGAATATCCTGCAGAGCAGTCTCAAGCTGCGCAGCCTGCACAGCCCCTTTTTCGTTCCCCTTCAAGCCTTCTTCCATTGAATTAATCGCAGTTTTGGTCTCTTGCTGTATACCGCGTATCATTGTACCTATCTCTTTAGTTGCCCTTGTGGTTCGTTCAGCCAGCGCCCGAACCTCATCTGCAACAACTGCAAAACCGCGTCCCATCTCTCCAGCCCTGGCAGCCTCTATTGCTGCGTTAAGGGCAAGAAGATTCGTCTGGTCTGCTATATCTTCAATAGTTGAGACTATATCGCCTATCTGGTTGGAACGTTCACCCAGTGAAGCGACTATCTGCGCGTTTTCACGGGTATGTTCCCCCCTGGCTTTTATCCCCTGCACAGTGCTGCTGACAACATCAAAACCATTTTTGGTTGTATTGGCCGCCTGCTGTGCATTATCTGCGGCAAGGTGGCAGTTGCCTGCAATATCATTGCTTGTTGCAGCCATCTCCTCGCCAGCAGTAGCAAGCGTTGTGGTCTGAGATGAGAGATTGGCAACCGAATCCTTCATTTGAGCGGATGTTGAATTAAGCTGGGTAGCGGCCGATGCAAGCTGCAGCGCATTGGAGCCCAACTGCCTTATAATCCCCTGAAGCTTCCCCACAAAGGTATTGAACCATTCGCTAAGTTCACCAACCTCGTTTCTTCCATGTATAGGCAAACGCTTGGTCAGATCACCTTCACCCTGCGCTATATCTTTAATGGTATTAACGACCTCTTTTATTGGAGCTGTCACAGAGCGGGCAACAAAGAGTGCAAGAAGAAAGGTCAAGGCAAGAAGAACCAGCAAAACAGCACCTATACTTATCTGTATCTTCTGCATTGCTGCGTTAACATCATCAATATAGATGCCGGTTCCTACAACCCATCCCCAAGGTTGATAAAGCTCTACGTAAGATAGCTTCGGAACAGGCTTGCTGCTGCCAGCAGCCTTTGGCCAGGCATAACGAACAAACCCTTTACCCTTCTCCTTACAGACAGCAACCATCTCTACAAACAGAGCCTTGCCATTAGGATCCTTGTTATCAGTCAGATTCTTGCCGTCAAGCTCCGGCTTTATAGGGTGCATCACCATCTTTGGCTCAAGATCATTGATCCAGATATAATTGCTGCCGTTGTCATAACGGATAGCCTTCAGACGATTAATAGCCTTCTGCTGAGCCTCTTCCTTGGTAAAGACCCCATCATCAATCTGTTTCTGGAACGATGGGAGCATACTGGTGGCCTGCTGCACCAGTTCACTAAGCGCTGTCTGCTTCTCCTTCATTATCAGGTTGCGAATATAGGGAACCAGCAAGGTATAAGCTGCAACAACAAGCACCAGCCAGGTAACCAGCGAAAGTCCCATAATCTTTCCCAAAATGCCCCAATCTCTGAATCGCTTCATATCGTCCTCCGAATCTTTCCCGTTATACAACGCCCTCGGACAGAGCAGAACTCATGCCAAAAAGATAACCCATATAATTCCAAATAGTTACATACTGCCAATGTCTAGCTTGTGAAAAACGGCACAGACAAAAAACGTGAAAACTGTTTTGCCAGAGACAGCCACAGTTATAAGGTCGCCCCCTGAATAAGTATCGGCTGGGCAGTAGGCGCAATAACCTCAAGATAGCCAAAGATCGATAGCATCGCCTGTGATCTGGTAATTATGGAGGCAAAAGCCTCTGGATATTGGAGGCCGGAACCAAGCAGCTTCTGTTTTAGCCTCTCGATCTCACGACGAAGACCGCCAGTTTCCAATGCCTTGTCCAGAAGATGTTCCAATGCTGACATATCAAGAACAGGCTTTACCAGATAATCCCAGGCGCCCCGCCGCAACGATTCCACTGCATCCTGCACAGAACCGGCTCCGGATATTACGATAATTGGCACCGAAGGAGCTATACGCCTGAGCTCGCTAATCAGATCCAGTCCACCCATTACAGGCATCATAAGATCGGCAAGCACTACATCAATCTGTTCATTATTGAACTGTTCTAAAGCCTTTTTGCCGTTCTCCGCAGATATAATCCTGTATCCGCTGTCCTCAAGGTAGTTTCTTAAACTCTTTCTCAAGAGCTCTTCATCTTCCACTATAAGAATTGTGGCTTTACAGGTCAGAGACATGCCGGTTACCTTTTATACAAAACGGCAGCAGTTCAATAAAAAAAAGGAATGATAATCTGCATGGGTTCTACAAAAAAAATCTGATGAACCTTGCCGGGCGGAATAAACATCTTTAACATTGGCTCCATATAACTGAAGAATGCCGCCCCAAGGATGAAAAAGAGCATTAAAGGTATAAGGATATATCCGGCAAGGCCAAGAAGCAGCCAAGCCGCCTTTGTACCGTCAGTTGATGACCAACTGACAGACCCTGCAGTTTCACTCAGATTTCGGTACAACACCACGGCAAAGAGCATACTGAATGGAGCCATTGCCAAAGAGAGTAAGGGGCCAACTACAGGTATCATTCCCAGAACCATACCCAGAATCCAGAGCAGGATAAGCCTCCCCAAAACCGGCCAGAAACGTCCATCAACCAGCGCCTTGCTCTTTAAGAGGGCATCCATGCCCTTTACATCTTCAGCAACAACAAGATATGCAGCAGCAAAAAACCATATACTGGTTAGTATGCCAGGAACGAGAAAAAGAAGCGAAGCCCCGCCAACTATAAAGCTGTAGAGGGATGTAACCCAAAGCAGGGAGAGCCAACATCCATTCGCACGGGTAAAAGAATCACTAAAACCGAGTCTTTCATCAACTGCAGCCGAAATTGTCGCTGCCATACCCCAAGCAACAAAAAGGAATGAGGCGATGATAGCCAGACCCAAAAGCATAAACATACCTACAGTTGCTCCAAACGACCCTTTTGCAAAACCTCCCATCAATCCAACGATCAATAGTGGCGGAGCTACAGCACCAAGCGCTGTAGCAATAAAAAGACCGATAATCAGAAGCCAGCGCTGTTTATAAACTGTCCAGGTTGCGGCAAACAGTTCCCCCACCGACATAAGCTCACGATTATTAACCCTGTTTCCTGTAGTTCTTGATTCCTCTTTCCCTCTAATCGGGGGAGGCGTAAGAGGGAATTGGGAGGGGGATGCAGAAGGAATAGGCGGCGGGACACTAGGAACTTTCGGGAGCGGTGGAGGAGAAGGGATAGACTCTTTATCAAATTCAAATTCCCGCTTACACTTTGGACATGTAACCCGCACAGGCTTGTCCGGCACCATGTTTTCCGGCATTTCACGAGTAAAATTGCAATGAGGGCAAGTTATACGGATCATAGATGGGACTCCTTATTTGTTACAGAGCATGATTTTTTGTCACTGCTGCATAGCATGAATTATGCTACAGATGCAAAACTTCTGCTATACTCTCAAAAGAATACAAACAGCAACAGGAGGGTTCCAATGAGATTTTTATTACTGTTTATAATGGTAGCCGGATTTGCTCTTCCTACTGTCTCTTCAGCTGCAATCACTCGCTTGACCGCTCAGTCAAGCATATCCGCTGTTACCGTTTATCAGGACAGGGCACTGGTTACCCGCACAACAACAGTAAAATTAAAACCTGGCACTCAGATAATTGCGCTTGAAGGTCTGCCCGTGCTTCTCCAGGACGATTCAGTTCGGGTTGAAGCCAAAGGTACTGCCCGTGCCGTTATTACCGGCATTGAGGTAAAGCGTGGGTTTCTTGCCCGGACTGCAGACAAGCGGGTTAAGGACATTGATGAAGAAATTACACAGATCGAAAGAAAAATTGGCCTTCTTGATTCAAGAAAAGCAGGACTGCTCGCTCAGAAAAAGTTTATTGATTCTATCAAGGTAGCATGGGGAGACAGGATCTCCCATCAACTGGCTGCTGGCAAACCAACCGGCACAGAACTTAACGATGCCATGCTCTTTGTTGGCAACAATACGGTAAAGGCTGAAGAACAGGAACGTGAAATTGAGCAGGAAAAACGGATTTTAAAAGAACAGGTGGATGCACTTAAACGCAAGAAACAAGAGATAGCAAGTAGTTACCGCAAAGAAAACAAGAATATTGAGGTATTGATAGAGACATCGAAAGAGGGAACCATGACTCTGGATATATCCTCTGTACTTGACAATGCAACCTGGGAACCTTCATATGATGTCCGCCTCTCTGGGGATGGAAAGACTGCCGCACTTTCCTACCGTGCAGATGTAAAACAGCATACAGGAGAAGACTGGAACAAGGTTAACCTTACCCTTTCAACTGCACGACCATCTGCCGGTGGAGCCCCTCCAATCCTGCACCCCTGGAACATCTCGTTCTACCGCCCTGTTCCACTGGCAATGCCTTCCGTTGCAAGACGCCAGGAATCCCGGATGTACAAAAAATCGATGAAAATGGAGATGGATGAAGCCCTTGTAAATGCAGAAGCATTACCTGAAATGCCAGCTCCAGTGGCGTTTCAGACAGCCGAGGCCAATCTGGAAAGAACCTCTGTTTCCTTCAGGATCCCTGGCACGGTTTCAATACCTTCTGATAACAGCAGACACAGCACGATGATTGCAACGGATACAGCTCCGGTAACAACAGAATATATGACTGTTCCCAAGCTGTCACCGGTTGTCTACCTTAGTGCAGAGCTGGTCAACAAGGCATCATGGCCACTTCTCCCTGGCAGCATAAAGATATTCAGCGGCGATACCTTTGTTGGCTCTTCAGAGATGAAACAGGTTGCCTCAGGTGAAAAGTTTACCCTTCCGTTTGGCAGCGACGAACAGATAACCATAAAGCGGGATGAGTTGAAACAGCACAAAGAGGCCGGCTTGTTCGGTAAAAACCGGATGGCATACAATTGCAAGATAGAGGTGAACAATCTAAGGAAAGAGACACAAAATATAACAGTAAAGGATCAACTTCCGCTTGCCGCTGATAACGAGATTAAGGTTACACTTGAGGAGACAACCTTGCCTCCAGCTGAAAAGAAGGATGACGGCACTTTAATCTGGAAACTTAAACTTGCCGCCGGCGAAAAGAAAACTCTCAGCTACAGTATCTCTGTTGAATATCCAAAAGACAAAGAGATTAGAGGTTTATAGACAAGTTAAAGATATTGAACTTAAGCGGGACACTGGAAACGGCGTCCCGTTTCATTTTATGGCAGCATATCTGAAAGGGAGGTCAGAGGGATTTTTTCTGGCAGTTTTATGCTGAATTCACGCATATAAAGCAGATTAATTGAAACCAGAAGTTCGTTGAGACGGTCAAGGTCAATAATCGCTTCACCAGGCATCTGAACCATATCCCTACAGTTAAGGGGGCAGACATCCACCCTTTTGGTCTGGCCTTCAATCAGCAGTACGGGAAAACCATGAGTGCGGCAGATGATCGGCCGCGCCTGATAAAGAAGGCAGCGATCATTAAATAGGAGGGGACAGCTGCCATCATCAGGGATAACAGCGAAGTGCTCCTTTAAAAACTTCTGCTGCTCTGCTGACAGTTCGCCTACAGCCTCAATCATGGCTGCAGCCTCAACAGGAAAGACAGAGATAGCCTGGCAGCAGGAAGAACAACCCGCATGACAGGTGAGGGCATCACCAAGCAGTGTGGCGATCCCCTCACAAAGATTATCAACCTTTTCCAGCAGGCGATGATAGTTTTCCAGCAGCCCTTGCATAACCTACTGAATCTTCAGAACGATCTTACCAAAATGTTTATCCTCTTCCATCATTTTGTGCGCATCAACTACCTGCTCAACAGGAAACACCTTTTCAATAATAGGCACTATTGTACGGTCGGCAAACTTCGGAAGAGCAGTTTTTGTAAATTCTGCAACAATAGCCGCCTTGTCCTTTACCGGTCTTGAGCGGAGGACACTACCGATAATCTGCTGGCGCTTGACCATCATAAGCGCAAGGTTAAGCTCTGCCTTAATACCGCTTATAATACCGATGATCACCAGCCGACCTGCATAACCAAGAGAATTCATATTGGGAGAGAGGTACTTGGCTCCCACATGATCCAGTATCAGATCAACACCTTTTTTGTTGGTAAATTCCTTGACAGCCTCTGAAAAATCCGGAGTGGTTGTAAAGTCTATGACCAGATCGGCACCCAGTTCTTTCACACGCCCCATCTTGCTGGGATGAGAAGTAACAATTATCTTTGTATCAGGTACTAATGCCTTGCAGAGCTGTATACCTGCCGTGTTTACCCCACCTCCTCCGCCATGAATGATAACACTGTTTTTGTTCTGTAGGCCACCAATCATAAAGATGTTGGAAAATGCCGTTATGTATGACTCGCATACACAGGCAGCTTCTTCAAAGGACATACTTTCAGGTATAGGCATCAGATGACTGGCATATGCTACCGCATACTCCGCACAGGCTCCGCCACCAACCAGAGACATCACCCGCTGACCTACCTGCCAGCCTTCAACTCCGACGCCTATTTCCTCAACAGTACCGGCGACTTCCAATCCCAGAATTTCTGAATCTCCTGGAGGTGGCGGATACTTGCCTTCACGCTGAACCAGATCAGGACGGTTAACAGTGGTAGCAATTACCTTGACTAGCACTTGACCTTCAGCAGGCACAGGTCTCTCTGCCTCACCAATCTTAAGGACATCTACTCCGCCAAAACCCTCCATCAGTACAGCTTTCATATAAACCCCCTCTTAAATGAAATTACGTTTGAAAACATCGGGCAATTTACCCGCTCATACCGATTTTGTAAACTTAAAACAGATTACAGTGCAAACCTTGATTTAAAGAGCTTTTTCTGAGATAAGCATACTCAAATTCAAGAGAACGGTAAAATACATTGAATATTCTTGTAACTAACGATGATGGTATTGGGGCACCAGGCATAAAGGCTTTGGCAGATGCGCTTGCAGGTATCGGCAATGTAACGGTTGTTGCTCCGGACAGAGAAAGGAGCGCCGCCGGGCATTCCCTGACCCTGCATTCCCCCTTGCGAGTCTTTGAACTGAAGGAGAACTGGTACGCAGTGGACGGCACCCCAACCGACTGCGTCAATATGGGCATTCACACCCTGCTCCCCTACCCTCCCGATCTCGTGGTTTCGGGCATAAACCACGGAGGCAACCTTGGTGACGACATAACATACTCCGGCACAGTTGCTGCGGCCATGGAAGCCACATTGATGGGAATTCCAGCCCTGGCAGTCTCGCTTGCCACGTTCGCCTCAACGGAACATTTTCCTGACGCCGCGCAGATCGCTGTTTCAGTAGTAGACGAGATGATGAAACAGAGGCTGCCACCTGATACTTTTCTGAACCTCAATATTCCAGATCTTCCTCTCCTACAGATAAAACCGGTAATGATAACACGTCAGGGAAAACGCTCTTTCATAGGAAATATCGTAGACAAGATGGATCCCAGAGGACGTAAATACTACTGGATAGGCAGTGAAGAGCCTAACTTTCTGGATGAGGAAGGTACAGACTTTAATGCTGTAGGAAAAGGTCATGCATCTCTAACCCCTTTACATCTGGATCTGACAAATTATTCGGCAATGGAGATCCTTAACAGGTGGCAATTCCCCTGATACTGGACAGAACCCAGCAGTTCTGATATTCTGCCGCCCATTATTCACCCAACAGGGGAGCATGTTTTGCTGAATTTTGAGATTGCCCGTAAAAGAATGGTCCAGGAACAGATAGTCAACCGAGGCATTACTAATCCCCGAATTATTGATGCTTTTTTAAAGATCCCACGACACCTGTTTGTCCAGGAAGCGATGGCAGCTCAGGCTTACAGCGACGGACCACTCCCTATAGGTGAAAAACAGACCATATCACAGCCTTACATGGTCGCCTACATGACAGACCTCCTGAATCTGTCTGGAAACGAGCAGCTGCTTGAGGTAGGAACCGGCTCAGGCTACCAGACCGCCATTCTTGCAACCCTGGTAAAACGGGTAAGCACTATAGAGAGGATCCGCTCACTAGCCATGCAGGCTCGCAAGGTTCTGGATTCCCTTCATCTTTTGAATGTTAATATAAAGATTGGTGACGGAACACTCGGCTGGCCTGAAGAAGGCCCTTTTGATGCAATACTGGTAACAGCCGGAGCTCCGGCTGTGCCTGAAACAGTTGCGGCACAGCTTGCTCCTGGAGGACGTTTGATAATCCCGGTAGGAGACGAATCAAACCAGACAATAATCAGGATAATTAAAGAAAAAGATGGCACACTAACCAGAGAAACAGGCATCGGCTGCCGCTTTGTTCCACTCATTGGACAACAAGGCTGGCAGATCAACGGTTGAAAAGGAGACTTCATGCATCTGGAGACACAGCTTCAACAGGAACCGGATCTTATAGAACCTGCACTGGATGATGACCACGAACCACCTGTTGACTTTTTCGACTCCATAGAAGAAGAAACAGAACCACTTGATATTCCGATAATTACCAAGGACATTCCACTTGATGATCCGGTAAAAATCTACCTCCGTGATATACAGCGCACTCCGCTTCTTAACTCAGAAGCAGAAAAGGAGTTGGCGCTTAAGGTTGAAAAAGGGGATAAGTCAGCCAGAAACAGGATGATTGAAGCAAACCTCAGACTGGTTGTTAAGATCGCAAAACGTTATATAAACAGGGGGCTTCCGTTTCTTGACCTGATAGAAGAGGGCAACCTGGGTCTGATGAAGGCGGTAGAACGTTTCTCGCTTGAAAAAGAATGCCGCTTTTCAACCTACGCCACATGGTGGATACGTCAATCGATAGAAAGAGCCCTGGTAAACCAATCCAGAACCATAAGACTCCCTGTACATATATCTGACAGCATAAGCCGTATGATTAAAATGACACGGATTCTCTCAAACGAACTGCACCGCGAGCCAACGGTTCAGGAACTTGCTGAAGTTATGCAGACAAAGCCAATCTACATCCGCAGATTGATGGTTCTCCTAAAGCGAACCTGCTCCATAGATGTACCGATTGGTGAAGGCAATGACTTTTTTCTTGTTGATACCATTGAAGATCACAACAGCGTTAAACCATCTGAACTTATCGAAAATATAGATGATTATGAAATGATTTCAGAACAGCTTGACCAGTTGACAGAGAACGAACTGACCATACTCGGACTCCGTTTTGGCCTTAACGACCAGGAACCAGAAACCCTTGAAACAATAGGTCAGAGATTTGGAGTAACCCGTGAAAGAATCCGGCAAATAGAGGCCAAAGCCCTTGAAAAGCTGAAAAAGAACCACAAAAAATGAGTGTTTATACAGGAGAGGTACAAGAATGGACGATCTGAAACATATTATAAGGGATATACCGGACTTCCCCAAAAAGGGGATAATCTTCAAGGACATAACCACCTTGCTACAGGACGCAAAATCGTTTTCAAGAATGATAGATACAATAGCCAACCGTTACATCGGCCAGCAGATTGACAAGGTAGTAGGTGTTGAGGCCAGGGGATTTCTGATAGGCGCAGCCCTTGCTTACCGACTGGGCGCCGGTGTAGTGCTTGTTAGAAAACCTGGCAAGCTCCCGTCTGAAACCTTCAGCAAGACATATGAGCTTGAATACGGCACGGACACCCTTGAGATTCACAAAGATGCAATGAAAGCAGGGGAAAAAATTCTTATAGCTGACGACCTGCTCGCAACAGGGGGTACCGCAGCAGCCGTGGTGGATATGGTAACCCAGCTTGGAGGAGATATTGTCGAGTGCTGCTTCATGTCCGAATTGACATTTCTTGACGGTAGAAAAAAATTACCTGAAGGAAAGGTTTACTCTCTCCTACAATTCTGATAAAGGTGTTAACCATTTTATGTCCCCGTAGCTCAGCAGGATAGAGCACTTCCCTCCTAAGGAAGGGGCCGGACGTTCGAATCGTCTCGGGGACGCCAAATCTCAAGAAGGTCACTTTCTTTACTGGAAGTGGCCTTTTTTTGTTGGTAATCATCGTTTGTTATTGCAATCATATCAAATGGTTGTTTGAACTTTGTGGTGATCATTCCACCGGCCAAAGTGGAGTTCGAATAC
>DCVL01000039.1 GCA_002328035.1 Geobacter sp. UBA2189 | reverse complement strand
TTCCTTAATATCCTCCGTTCGGAAAAAGGGATTACACAGACATTGCGTCTGATGCACCATCTTGAATTCCTAAATGAATATATCCCTGAATTTGAACATATCTACTGCAAGGTTCAACATGACCTATACCATATATATACGGTTGATATCCACACTCTCTTTGCTGTTGAGCAGATAGAGAAAATACTTAATGGCGAGCTTGCATCAGATTTGTCTCTGCCATGCAAGGTGGCAAAAGAGATAGGAAAACCGGAGTTGTTGATCCTCTCTGTCCTTTTCCATGATATTGGCAAGGGAGAAGGTGGAGGGCATGCGGATAAGGGCGCCGACATGATTCCGACTATTGCGCGCAGGATGGGGTTGGCTCGTGAAGATAGTGAACGTCTTGAATTTCTTGTGCGCAGCCATCTTATATTCGCTCATATTGCCCAACGACGGGATCTGGCAGATGAACGGATGATTATGCAATTTGCCCTACAGATGGGTACAAGTGAGAATCTGAAGATGCTTTATCTTCTGACTATTGCGGATGTTCGTGCTGTAGGTTCTGATGTCTGGACATCATGGAAGGCGATGCTGTTTAACGAACTGTACGAGAAGGCGTTTAATATTCTTGAACGTGGCGACTTCAAGCTGGAGGCTAGCGGTGAAAGAGCCAGAACAGTCCGGCGCAAGGTACGTGAAATGGTGGAGTATGATATACCAGCCGTTATTGCAAGGGCGGAACTTCGAGCTTTGCCTACCAGGTATCTTCTCTCAAATCCTGATAAGACAATTGCTGAACATCTTAAGCTTCTGGTCAAGCTTAATAATACAGACCTTGTTATGCAGGTGCAGCATGAACCGGAGAACGGTTTCTCAAGTTTTACAATCTGCACCTTTGATACTCACGGTCTTTTTGCCAATATTACAGGTGTTATGGCCGCTAACGGGATCAATATACTTGGGGCTCATATATTTACCGGTAAAAACGGAAAAATTCTTGATATTCTTCAGGTTAATTCCGCTCAGGGGCATCTTATAACCGATCAGAACCGCTGGCAGAAGGTTGAAACGGAGATGACGAACGTGCTTCATGGCACTATGAAGGTATCTGAACTGGTTGAAAAACGGCAGCGACCTACTCTGCTTCAGCCAAAATCGGTACGCCATTTTCCGACAAGAATAGAGATTGATAACGAGGTTTCCGAAGATTACACAGTTGTTGATATCTATACAAATGATAAAGTTGGCCTGCTATACCTAATAAGTAGCACACTCAATCAGTTGGGGCTTTATATAGGGGTTTCAAAAATATCCACCAAGGTTGATCAGGTTCTTGATGTATTCTATCTCCGTGATATCTTTGGGCATAAGATCGTTTCAGAGGATAAGCTGGGAGAGATTCGCAGCACCCTGACAAAAGCCATTAACGACTGGCAATGAACCATTATCTTGACCTTTTTCTTGCGTGGCTTGCCGTTGAAAAAGGGCTCTCTCTTAACACCTGTACCGCCTATTCCTCAGATCTTGCGAGATACCTGGATTTTCTTGAAAAACTGAAACATAACAGCCCTGATGAGATTCAGGCTTCTGATATTGCCGCATTTCTTGCCAAAGAGCGGGAACGGGGCCTATCCGCACGCAGCCGTGGCAGGCTTCTCTCCTCCATCAGGATGTTTCACCGTTTTTTACTGATAGAGCGCTATGCCAGGATCAATCCTTCCTCCATCATTGAAGCACCCAGACCGATGAAGAAGCTCCCCTCATTTCTGACTACCAAAGAGGTGGAATTACTTCTTAAGGCTCCAAAAGGGGAGAGTCCGGAAGATGTCCGTGACAGAGCGATGCTTGAACTGCTCTATGCAACAGGACTTAGGGTGTCTGAGTTGGTGAATCTAAAACAACGGGAACTGAATCTTGCTGTAGGTTATCTTATGACAACGGGGAAGGGTAACAAGGAGCGTCTGGTTCCTATCGGTACCACTGCCTGTCAGGCAGTGTCCGAGTATATTGAACAGGTTCGTGACAGGCAGGATCCGGAGCAGGAACAAAAGGAACTCTTTCTCTCCCGACTAGGGGAGAAGATGAGCAGACAGGCATTCTGGAACATAATCAAAAAGAGGGCGAAGCAAGCTGGTGTTCGTGCAAGCATCTCACCTCATACCCTGCGTCATTCTTTTGCGACTCATCTGCTGGCTAACGGAGCAGACCTACGTAGTGTACAGCTTATGCTGGGACATGCAGATCTCTCAACAACCCAGATTTACACTCACGTTACTCGAGAACGTTTGAAACAGCTACATCGCGAAATACATCCACGAGGATAGCCGTTCGGAATGTTTACAAATGGAGAAATACTATGATGAAGAGCCTGGCTGTAGTGATGATTGTCCTGTCTTGTATCCAGTTTGCATCTGGTATATCTCTGGCGCAAGAATACGAAACTCCTGAAATATTTGTACAATTAGGTCACTCTGGAGTTAATTCGTCTGCTTTTTCGGCTGATGGAAGGCTTGTTCTCTCAGGAGGTGACAAGACGATAAAGATTTGGGATCCGGAAAACGGTCGAGAAATTCGTACCATTTATGGGGCTCATGCCGGATATGTATCATCTGTGGTCTTTTCTCCTGATGAACGTTACATCCTTTCAGCCGGAACAGAAGGAAAGATAATTCTTTGGGACGCAGCCAGCAATAAAAAGCTTAAGGAGTTTAATGGGCATAGTAAAGGGGTGTTCAGGGCGGTTTTTTCTCCTGATGGCCATACTATTTCCTCAGCCGGTATGGATGCAACCATCCGTATCTGGGATGTTGAAGATGGTGATCAAATTCGTATTATAAATGGCCATTCGGCTGCCGTCCGTACACTGGCCTTTGTTTCTCAAGGTAAACAGATTCTCTCAGGAAGTTGGGACAAAACCATCAGATTGTGGGATGCTATCAATGGCAGAGAACTGCACAGTTTTACAGGTCACACTGCGCCTGTAAATGGATTGGCTGTTTCGCCTGATGGCAAGCGTTTTCTTTCCGCTGGTGGCAAAGATGGCACAGTCAGATATTGGGAGCTGTCATCAGGCAAGGAATTGAGAGTATTTCGTGGCCATAAAGGCGAAGTTACATCTGTATCATTTTCTCCTGATGGGAAGCTGGCAGTTTCAGGAAGCTACGACAGGACTGTAAAGGTTTGGGAACTTGCCACAGGAAAAGAGCTTAAGAGCCTTCCAGCCGGTGAGGTATCAGTCTTTTCGGTCAGCGTCTCACCCGATGGCAAACGAATTCTGGCAGGTAGTCGCAATATGTCGCTATGGGATCTTGCGACAGGGAGGGAGCTGTTAAAGCTGGATGGGAAGGTTAACTGGGTCAGCAAGGTTGCAATTTCATCCAAGGGTAAAAAGATGCTGTCTGGTAATTTTGATGGAACCGTAACCCTTTGGGATAGCGGAACCGGCAAACGGATAAGGGTATTTAAAGGAACTAAAGGTGCGGTTACTGCCCTTGCTTTCTCGCCCAATGGCAAGACGATGCTGGACTCGCGTATTGATGGACCTCTCACCTTGCGTGAAGTTGAGACAGGTAAAGAGCTCTTTAATTCAGACGGGCAAGGTGGCGCAGCCTTTTCACCTGATGGCAGATTTATAGTTTCAGGAGATTCAGGCAATCGGATCAATATTTGGGACTCTGTTTCAGGACAGATGATTAAACGATTTGCCGCGCATACCGACAAGATTCTGAGTGTGGCATTTTCTCCAGATGGACATTTTATCCTCTCTGGAGGCAAGGATAAAACTGTCAGGTTGCTGGATGCTGATTCTGGACGTGAGCTGAAGGTGATAAGAAGTTTTCGTTACCACGTCAATTCTGTGGCATTTTCTCCTGACGGCAGATTATTTCTTGCTGGCAGTGGTGATAATACTGCCCGGCTGTTTGAAGTTGCAAGCGGTAGACAGCTTAAGATCTGGCAGGAAATCTCCATATCCTCAGTGGCGTTCTCACCTGATGGCCGCAGTATAATGCTTTCAGGTTTTGATGGGATGCCAAAGATTGTTGATGTTGAGAGCGGGAAAACAGTCACAACCCTGAAAGGGCATAAGCTTAACGTGTATTCAGCTGTTTATTCAAATGATGGAAAGTGTATTGTGTCGGGTAGCGGCGATGGTACCGTTCGTATATGGGATTCATTGAGCGGTAAGGAGATAAGCCAGTCTATAGCTTTTGTCAATGGTGAGTGGATTGTGATTACGCCGGAAGGGTATTACAACTCGTCTATGCATGGGCACGAACAGCTTAATGTCCGTCGTGGGAATAGCGTATATGGTATTGATCAGTTCTATGATGTATTTTACCGTCCAGATATTGTTGCTGCAAAACTACAGGGCGATGATATTGCGGGACTTATTTCCGTTACCGTTGAAGAGGCTATAAAGAATCCTCCACCTCTGGCAAGTTTCTCGGTTGTTCCTGAAAGTGGTAACGAGATAAAGGCGAAACTCTGCTTTAAGGTGAGGAGTAACGGGGGCGGTATAGGTGAAGTTCGTCTGTTTCAAAACGGCAAACTGATCAGATCTGACGGGTTCTACCGAGAAGTATCATCACAGATTCAAGCGAAGCCGATTAATGTGGCTATGCTTGACAGTCGGGCAATAAGAGAGGAACAGCGAACCCTTTCTGTAAAGGAGAAAGAGCTGCCTGGTGCCGTATTGTTCAAGACTAAAGGAGATTTTTTTGAAGAATGCGTTGAGTTGGAGCCGGTTTCAGGAGAAAACGAGATAACTCTGGCAGCTTTTAATGCGGCAAACACGGTACAGAGCCAAATGGCAACCGTAAATTTCAGTTCCAGCCGTAAGCCTGAGGAACCGCATCTGTATATTCTTGCAGTAGGTATTGACCGCTATGCAGATACATCCATAAATCTTAAATATGCAGCAAAGGATGCAAGAGATTTTATAGCCCTTCTCTCTTCAAAAGCCGAAACGATCTACAAACCGGCCAACATACATCTGACAACTCTCCTTGATCAGCAGGCGAATAAGCAGTTAATACTTGCAACTCTTGAGAAATTATCTTTAGAGGTGCGTCCTGGTGATGCATTCATCTTATTTAATGCTTCACACGGACTCCTGTTGCAGAACCAGTACTATATCGTCACAAGTGGATTTGATGGCAGACTGGATACTGTTAATTGTCTTATCAGTTCAAACGAGATAGTTGAGATCTCTAAAAAGCTCAGATCTCTTTCTCAGTTGTTCATATTTGATACCTGCCATGCTGGCGGTCTGGATAATATTGTAAGCGGGCTTTACGATGCCCGTATGTCGGTATTGGCAAAGAAAATGGGTCTCTACATCTATGCCTCCGCTGGCAGCCTTCAGACAGCCCTGGACGGTTATAAGGGAAACGGTCTTTACACGTACACCCTTCTTGAAGGGATACGAAATGGAAGGGCGCTGGACTCAAAGCATACCGGAAAGGTTACTGTAAATCTGCTTGGACAGTATTCTAAGATGAGAACTGCTGAGATTTCGAGCGGATTTGGGCATCCACAGACTCCGGCTATAATCTCTTTTGGCAGAGATAGCACGCTGTTTGAGTACCGTTAGGGCTTGCATGAATCTGATCTTAGTCTGTTTTAATCGTGATAGCATTTGACATGAGATATTCAAGGTGTATGATTTATAATCAATAAGGCTTTGCAAGGAGGATAGAATGGAAAAGAATAGTAACAGGCTTCGTCTTTCACGCTGGGTTATTGGACTTTCATTGCTTGTCTGGGTTGGTTTCATATTAGCCTGTGCAACGCCACCTCCTACTGTTCCTCCTCCACCGCCAAAACATCTGCCCACTTCAGCCTGGGGTGATCGCTATAATTACCATTACGATCCTCCATCCTATAAAAAGGCTGCTTCTATACCTGCTACTATCATAGTTGTAAACCCTTTTTACAAGGAAACGGACAGTACACTGGCCAGGCCTACATACTCCAAGGTTGCAAAAGGTTTTTCCAGCTCTATGGGCGTTGATACCGACAAGGTGATCATAGCAAAAGGTATGACTGCAAAAGGGCCTTTTGCGGCTGAGGACGAGATAACCTATTCGGACAAAAAGGTTTCTGATCTGGCAATAGTCCCAAAGGTTTTTTTGACTGCAGACTCCAGATATATTACGAAATGGCTTGTTGAAGGGAATTATATTTATGATGAACAGACCATGACAGTAATGAGCCGTGAATTTGAGATGAAAATTGGAGGCTGGGTTTCCTTTGTTATGCAGGAGCCGCTATCTGCCCAGAAGATGTGGATAAAACGTCTCGAACTGCCGGAAACCGTGGTTAAGGGGGTTGAATACTATAAGGCGATTCCTCAGTATGAGACCCGTACTCACTATGAGCCTGGTTTTCTGTTTGCTCCTCCAACTACAAGACAGTACCAGGTGCTTACAGGGCATAATCCGGGGGAGATGATCTATGATGGCAAGAAAGAGGCTTTGGCAAATGCCATAAAACAGATGTATCCGGAGATTATGGGTAAGCTTTGGACTTACGTTGACACCGACGAGATAATATCTCTTAAAGAAAAAGTCAGGGAAATAAGGGATTTAAAGCGGTATTAACAGATGCATGACTTTTTGCTGAAATATCTCTACCACTGGACCCCTGAAAGGGCGATCTGGCTGGGTGGAGAGACTCTTACATGGGATGCGCGTTGTGCAGGAATTTATGCAGGTTTTGCAGTTGCCCTTTTCTTTTCTCTGATAATATCCAGAAACCAGTCAGGACTGCCGCCGTTACCAGTGCTTGTAACTGCGGTGGTCTTGACTCTTCCGATGTTTATTGATCTGCTTACGATTAATCTTCACTTTCGTGTTGCAAATAATTCTATACGTCATCTTACGGGCCTTTTTTTGGGCATCTCTTTCTGTAGTTTTTTGTATCCGGCAGTCAGACAGCTCTTTCCTGTAACAAAAACATCGGTCGTAATAACCATCCCTCTGTTTCTTTTGCTTTACCTGATAGGCGCTACAGTTTCGTCGCTTACCTTGCTGGATAGCCTGTTCTCCTACTATCTGCTTGAGACACTCGACTGGATAGGATTCTCAGGGCTTGCCATCCTTATTCTAACAGGCCTGTATCGTGGTATAATGGCCGAGAGTCAAAACTAAAAGCAAAAGCAACTAAAAACATCAGAAGGGGTATGCAATCAATAGTACCCTTGCACACCCCCATCCATATAGCTCAGTTATTCAAGTTATTCGCTTTTGCTACTCGTCAGGCTTTATCCTCACAACCTGATGCACGCTTGGCATCGCAGATATCAAACCTTCATCCAATATACTGGCATCGCCAATTACTCCAATGATGGTACGATCTGCTCCGGTTGATTGATGAAAATCAAAGCCCTTATTTACCAGATACTCTTTTACTTGATCCAATGCCTCTTCAGGGGGATTTCGTTTGGTTATTATAAGCATTATTCCTGCCCTTCCGATTGGGTCATAATCCTCTCGAGACGTCTTGATTCGTCAATTACACGCTCAAACAGGCGCACTATAGCTCCGTCATCAAGCGGTCCAGGGTTGTCTTCCTTCATCCTGGCAAAGATCAATTTCTCGCGAGAGGGATCGTATACCGGCAGTTCCAACAGCTTTTTGTGATGACCTATCTCCAGCGCAAGTCGTGCCCTTTCGCTAAATATTCTAAGAAGTACATCGTCAAGCAGGTCTATCCGTTTTCTTATCAGGCCAATATCCACGGTTTCCTCACATGAACTGCTTTTTGATGGTTGTGTCACGTTTTCCGTTGGTCTCGTCCCTTTCAGGATAATCTATCGTGTGGTGTAACCCTCTGGATTCCTTGCGATTTTGTGCGCAGATTATTATTAGCTCGGCAACTGTAGCAAGGTTTCGTAGCTCAATAAGATCGGATGTTACGTTGAAATTCCAGTAATATTCATCAATCTCTGTCTGAATCAACCTTATCCTGTGCATGGCTCGTTCCAGACGCTTGGTGGTGCGGACTATGCCAACGTAGTTCCACATAAAACGGCGGATCTCATCCCAGTTTTGCGACACCACAACCATTTCGTCACTATTGGTTGCCGTGCCTGAATCCCATTCAGGTATATCGCCAGACGGTATGCTTAACTGCTTCTTCATGTTTGAAACGGCATGATCTGCAGCTCTCCTGGCATAGACAGCCCCTTCAAGCAAAGAGTTGCTTGCCAGACGGTTGGCTCCGTGCAGACCGGTAAAGGCTACCTCACCAATTGCATAGAGACCTGGAACATCGGTCTGACCATCCATGTTGACTGAAACACCCCCGCAGAGGTAGTGAGCAGCTGGGACAACAGGCAGCCAGTCTTTGGTCATATCAAAGCCATATTCCATGCAGGTCTGATGGATATTAGGAAAGCGGCTTTTAACGAAATCAGCCGGTTCATGGGTAATGTCCAGAAATACGCAATCGTCTCCGTAGGTCTTCATCTCATTATCAATTGCACGGGCAACGATATCTCGTGGAGCGAGATCCTTAAGCGGATGATATTTTTCCATGAACGCTGTTCCATCTCTCCTTCTTAAAATGGCTCCTTCGCCACGTACAGCTTCGGAGATTAGAAAAGACTTGGCGTTTGGATGGAAGAGGGTTGTCGGGTGAAACTGCATGAATTCCATGTTAGCGACGGTTGCTCCGGCTCGGTAAGCCATGGCTACTCCATCTCCTGAGGCTACGTCCGGATTACAGGTGTAGAGGTATACCTTGCCGGCTCCCCCGCTTGCCAGAACAGTTTTGCCGGCGGCAAATGTATGTACCTGGCCATCATTTATGTTTAGTGCATATGCGCCTAGGCAGCAGTTGTCGTTAATTGTACAGCGTGCAATCTTTGCACAGGTGATAAGATCAATCGCTATATGATGCTCAAATACCTGTATGTTTGAGTTCTTTCTAACGGCATCCACAAGGGCTCGCTCGATCTCCCTGCCTGTAATGTCTTCAGCATGGAGTATCCTTCTCGCGCTGTGCCCACCCTCTCTAGTAAGGTCATATTCATCACCGGTTGTACTTGTAGTGAATTTAACTCCTCGTTCAATAAGGTCACGAATGGTTTGGGGGCCTTCTTCTACTACCATTCTGACAACATCTTCGTGGCAGATCCCTGCACCGGCAACCTTGGTATCTTCAACATGGGAGTCAAATGAATCCTCTGTAGAAAAAACAGTGGCAATACCGCCTTGTGCATACCTTGTTGCAGATTCGGCAATATCACGCTTGGTTACAACAGCAACTGTTCCGTGGGCAGCCGCCTGCAGAGCGAAAGAAAGGCCGGCTATGCCGCTGCCAATAACAAGAAAATCACGTTCTATAATCATTACTGCCCCTCCGTGGAGATGAGTTGTATACAATTTTAGTTTCCGATTATTGAACCTGATTATCATATTTGTCAAGATTTCAGGATGCCTCTTTTGTTTGTCTCAGCGGCTTGAAATCTAAAGGGGGTTTAACATTAAGGTTTAATATTGGATTCTGCTTATCTATAATGATAAGAGTTAGCGTCAAATACATTTAAATCCATCATGGTGCCATAAAATGTCTCGAATCAAGAAATATGACAGTAAAATTGTAAAGACAAGCACTGATGCTATCCTTGAAAGTATCTCGGATGGCGTATTTACCGTTGATTCTGACTGGAGGATTACTTCCTTCAATAGGGCAGCGGAAGAGATTACAGGGATCCCGAGAAGGGATGCCATCGGACGTCTCTGCTCTGATGTATTTCGTTCAAACATGTGTGAAAAGGACTGTGCTTTAAGAAAGACTCTTAAGAACGGTAAGCCTGTTATAGGACGTTCCGGATATATTATAGATGGAGATGGCAACAAGATTCCTATCAGCCTTTCCACGGCGGTTCTAAAGGACAATACTGGCATTATTGTCGGAGGGGCTGAAACCTTCCGTGATCTGAGTGAGATAGAAACATTGAGGCATGAACTTGAAGGGCGGGTGCGTGTTGGTGATATTGTGAGCAGAAGCCCGCTGATGGAGCGCTTGTTTGAAGTTATTCCGGCAATTGCTGCAAGTCCAAGCACGGTACTCTTAACTGGCGAAACAGGTACGGGCAAAGAGATGATGGCTCGAACGATCCATTCACTAAGTCGCAACAGCAAAGGTTCTTTTGTTGCCATTAACTGTGGTGCTCTTCCAGATACCCTGCTTGAATCAGAACTGTTTGGATATAAAGCCGGTGCATTTACAGGAGCCACAAGGGATAAACCTGGACGTTTTGCCCTTGCCAAAGGTGGCACTTTGTTTCTTGATGAAATAGGTGAGATAAGCCCTGCCTTGCAGGTGCGCTTGTTGAGGGTGCTGCAGGAACGTAGCTTTGAACCTTTGGGCGGTACTGTTTCTATACATACTGATGCGCGGATCATTGTCGCAACCAATCGTGACCTTGCGGAGCTGACAAAAACCGGTATTTTTCGCGAGGATCTTTATTACAGGATTAATGTGGTGAGACTTGAGTTGCCACCGCTTAGACGACGTAAAGAGGATATCCCCCTTCTGGTTGAACAGTTTGTCCTGAAGTTTAACCGGTTGCATCATGCGACAGTGCAAGGGATTGCTCCGGAAGCACTTTCGCTGCTTATGGGATATGATTGGCCAGGTAACGTCAGGGAGTTGGAAAACTTCATAGAGCGTGCTTTCATACTATGCCCTGACGGAACTATCCAGATATCGCATCTTCCTGATGAAATTACATTCCATGGAAATCGTTCAAATACAAAATCCTCCCTGCATGACTCACGCTCGCAATTAGAGATTCAGGAAATAAAGTTGGCTCTTGAGAAGAACGGGATGAATCGTCTTGCGGCTGCAAGGGAGCTTGATATGCACAAAACCACATTGTTTCGCAAAATAAGACAGTATGGCATTGAACTGCCTGAAAAGGATGGTCGTTCAAGAAATCGCAATAAGGTGTCTTAACTGCTACCGTATTTTTCTAATAAAGTAGCTATAAAGCTACTCTACAGAATCGGCTGGAAGTTTAAAATGCAATAAAAGCTAGCTAAATCAAGTGAATCAAAAGATTTAAATATTGGCACATTTTCTGCTTATTAAGTCTGCTGATGCATGTTTGAATCTTTTGGGGAGTTGTCTTGTGACGAGAATTGCTTTTTCTCTCTGGAATGAACGGATAGCGCCGGTTTTTGATGTTGCCAGGAATCTTTGGATTGTTGACGCATCTGAAGGCCAGATTGTCGGGCAAACCGGTCGTAGGTTTGCAAGTGATGATCCGCATGAAAGGGCGATGCGTCTGACAACCCTTCAGATTGAACAGCTGGTGTGCGGTGCTATTACGCGTAGTACATATGAAGTGCTTGTTTCCCACGGTATTAAGGTTGTTTCTTTTGTTGCCGGTGATCTGAGCCAGGTTCTTAACGCCTGTCTTCGTAATTGTCTGGGAGACGGGCACCTGTCAATGCCTGGATGTGGGAATGGAAGGCGAAAACGCTCACAGGGTAACTGCCGCAGACTGCATCTACAAGAACAGCAAATTAAAGACTGAAAGGAGAACGACAATGGCAAATGGAAATGGACAAGGCCCACAAAATGCCGGGCCGAGGACTGGTAGAGGACTTGGTTTCTGCTCTGGAAGTGGAAAGCCCGGATGGATGAATAACGGTTCTGCGCAGGCTGAGACAACTCCTCAACAGCAGGTTGGATGGTTCAGGGGGCAGGGGCGTGGATTAGGAAATGGTGGTGGTCGCGGCGCTGGTGGGGGGCGTGGTGGCTTTGGAAACGGGCGCAGGCGGGGGTGATTTTATCTCTGCACTAAAACAAAAAGTTGAATTAGTGTAAATCAGCCGGTGTTGTATTTAAAAATGCAACACCGGCAAACTTATTTAAGAATTGTTAACAGGAGGAGTCGTGAATAAGATCGCTTTTACCACATCAGGGCATGATTTGAAGGCTGAGCTGGATCCCCGTTTTGGGCGTGCCCAGTTTTTTCTGGTATATGACCTTCAGCAAAACAGCATCCAGATTATTGATAATAAACAAAGTCGTAGCGCTGCCCAGGGAGCCGGAATCCAAGCTGCTGAGATTGTGGCCAGAGCTGGTGTAGATGCACTGGTTACAGGTCATTGTGGACCAAAAGCCTTTAGAGCGCTCTCTGCTGCCGGTGTTGCAGTTTATAACTGTGATGCCATGAAGATTGAAGAAGCCCTGGAAGCTCTGAAATCAGGCTCATTGCAGCGGGCTTCATCGGCAGATGTGGAGGGTCATTGGTAATGGCTATAAGGATTGCTGTTGCCTCTGGAAAGGGTGGTACTGGCAAGACCACGGTTTCACTTAATCTTGCTGCCAGATTTGGTGAGCCTGTACAGCTTGCAGACTGCGATGTTGAGGAACCTAACGACAATCTGTTTCTGAAGTGTGAGCATCTTGCCTCTTCAGAGGTCGTAATGCTGACTCCACAAGTTAATAAAGATCTTTGCACCGGTTGTGGAGCATGCGGAGAGATATGTCAATTCAGGGGTATTATATCACTCGGTTCCAAGGCTATTGTCTTTCCTGAGTTGTGTCATGGTTGTGGTGGCTGTTTCAGGGTCTGTCCGACTGGTGCAATTAGCGAAACGCCTCACCAGATTGGTAAAATTTCAATAGGACAATCAGGCAACATAAGGCTGGTGGAAGGTCGGCTTGAGGTAGGGGTTTCACTTGTGCCACCTGTAATCAGGGCGGTGCGTGAACAGTTGCTGGAAGATATGCCGGCTATTCTTGATGCTCCTCCAGGCACTTCGTGCCCGGTGGTAGCCACCTTGAGGGACTGTGATTACGTACTTATGGTAACGGATCCTACACCGTTCGGACTCCATGATCTTAAGCTGGCTGTTGCCATGGTAAGGGAACTCGGGCTGCCCTGTGGTGTGGTTGTAAACCGTGCTGGTGATGACAGGGTAGGGCTTTACAGATTCTGTGAAGAACAAAATCTGCCCGTATTGCTCTCCATTCCTGATGATCGCCTGATAGCAGAGGTTGTTTCAAGAGGGGGACTGGTTGCAGATGCTTTGCCTGAATATGGTCTGATGTTCTCTGAGCTTTCTGAAAAGCTGAAGAAGAGAGTAAGACCCACTGGAGGCAAACCATGAAAAAGGATATTATAGATGAACTGTTGGTGATTTCGGGGAAGGGTGGCACCGGTAAAACCAGTGTTACCGCTTCTTTTGCTGTGCTGGCAGGTAAAGCTGTTCTGGCTGATTGTGATGTTGACGCAGCAGACCTGCATCTGCTACTTTCTCCCGATATCAGGGAACGGCATCCGTTTTTTAGTGGCCGTGAGGCGATAATCCGTCAACAGGACTGCACAGGATGCAATGTCTGTATGGATGTTTGCAGATTTGATGCGGTGCGTGAGTTTGAAGGAAAGTATCGTATCGATCCTGTCGGTTGTGAAGGTTGTGGAGTCTGTGTGAGGTTTTGCCCTGTAAAGGCGATAGATTTTCCTGAACGTCTTTGCGGGGAGTGGATGCTATCTGATACCCGTTGTGGTCCGATGGTACATGCTCAACTTGGGGTTGCAGCCGAGAATTCCGGCAAGCTTGTTTCAACTGTGCGTGAGCAGGCATTGGAGGTGGCAGTTGAAAAAGAGATACCTCTGATTATCTCTGACGGCCCTCCAGGAATAGGATGTCCGGTTATTGCCTCTCTTAGTGGGGTTTCACTGGCACTTGTTGTGACAGAACCAACAGTTTCTGGTTTGCATGATCTGCAGAGGGTTTTGGCTCTTGCCCGCCATTTTTCTGTGCCAGCGGCTGTCTGTGTGAACAAATGGGATATAAACCCTGAACAGACTGAGCGGATAGAGTCTGCAGCAAGGTCTGCCGGAGCAGAGATTGCCGGTCGTATTCGTTATGATCGCTCTGTTACACAGGCACAGCTACAACAAAAGGCAGCGGTTGAGTTTGAATCGGCGGTTGCTGATGATATAAGGAAAGTTTGGGAACAAACCTTAAGCATGCTGTAAAATATTTCTTAATGTATTCAGGAGGCAACAAATTTATGGGTGCAGTCCAAAATGAAGCAGCCGCTAATGAACAAACTTCAGCGCCATCTCCGTGTGATTCTTGCTCATCAAACAGTTGTTCCGCATCAAACAAAAAACTTACTGAATCCCAGCAGGAATTTGAGGAACGTCGTCGCTTGGCTTCCCGTCTCTGCAAGATCAAGCACAAGATTGTCGTGCTGTCCGGAAAGGGTGGGGTAGGTAAAAGTACGGTAGCGGTAAATCTTGCAATGGGACTTAGTCTTGCGGGTAAAAAGGTTGGATTGCTTGATGTAGATATCCATGGGCCAAGTATTCCTACCATGCTTGGATTGGAAGGAAGTCAGGTTATGGAGGGAGATGGCGAGCTTATACCTGTTGAACTTGATGGTATGAAAGTGATCTCGCTTGGTTTTCTCCTTAATGGACAGGATGATGCTGTTATATGGCGTGGTCCTATGAAAGCGAACGTTATAGTTCAGTTTATTAGGGATGTTGCTTGGGGTGATCTGGACTATCTGATAGTTGATTCACCTCCTGGAACAGGGGATGAGCCTCTTACCGTATGCCAGACATTGGAGGGGGCTGATGGAGCCGTTATAGTCACTACTCCCCAGAAAGTTGCTGCTGTAGATGTTCGTAAATCGATCTCCTTCTGCAGACAGATAAATCTGCCTGTGTTAGGGGTTATTGAAAACATGAGCGGCTTTGTATGTCCAAAGTGTGGTGAAATAACCAACGTATTCAAATCTGGCGGCGGTAAGATGATGGCCGATGATATGGGCGTTCCTTTTCTGGGGTCAGTCCCCATTGATCCTCAGATAGCTGAAGCTGGTGACAGTGGAATAGCTTTTTTGGAGCAGTATGCTGACTCTGCCACAGCAAAACTGTTCCAGACAATTCTTGTGCCGGTTATGAATCTTGAAGAGAAAGAGTAACTCTGGTGAATGCAACCCTTACACCGGATACAACGGTTCTAGAGCTTGTTGAGTATCATCCTGAAACAGAAGCAGTTTTTGAATATTACGCGCTTAAACTTGGTATCTGCATCTGTTGTGAAGCACTGTTTTGCAATCTGAGTGAGGTAGCAAAACGGTACGAGCTTGACATTGAAGAGCTTATAGTCCGCTTAAACAGCGTAATGTAATAGTACAGGGAGGTGTTATCAAATGAATCTGAAAGACAAATCTCTACTGAAGCAACTCTGTTATATTAATGGCAAATGGGCATCTGCAGACAGCACTCAGACTATAAATGTAACTAATCCGGCCACAGGTGAGATTATTGGCGTTATACCAAAGATGGGAACTGCGGAAACCGCAAGAGCTATTGAAAATGCAAATATGGCATGGCCTGCCTGGCGAGCAAAGACGGCAAAGGAAAGGGCTGTAATCCTGCGTCGCTGGTATGAATTGATAATGGAGAACCAGGACGATCTGGCCATTATAATGACTACAGAGCAAGGTAAGCCATTAGCTGAATCCCGTGGAGAGATAAGTTATGCGGCTTCATTTATTGAATGGTTTGCTGAAGAAGGAAAAAGAATATACGGAGACACCATTCCGTCGTATTCGCGTGATAAAAGGATTGTTGTCATAAAGGAGCCGATCGGTGTATGTGCAGCTATAACTCCCTGGAATTTTCCATCTGCAATGATTACCAGAAAGGCTGGCCCGGCTTTGGCAGCCGGCTGTACCATGGTAGTAAAGCCTGCAACAGCTACACCATATTCAGCACTTGCTCTGGCTGAACTTGGTGCGAGAGCCGGAATTCCTGCAGGGGTGTTTAACGTTATTACAGGCTCTTCTTCTGAGATAGGAAATGAGCTGACTGCCAACCCGATAGTACGCAAACTGACCTTTACTGGTTCTACCGAGGTAGGCAAGCAACTGACTGCCCAGTGCGCAGGAACTATGAAAAAGGTATCTATGGAGCTTGGAGGCAATGCTCCATTTATAGTATTTGACGATGCAGATCTGGATGCTGCGGTTGAGGGTGCAGTAGCATCAAAATATCGTAATAGCGGTCAGACATGTGTCTGTACAAACAGGCTTCTGGTTCAAAGCGGGGTATATGATATCTTTTCCCAAAAGCTGGCAAAGGCTGTCTCAGCGATGCAGGTGGGTGACGGTTTGAAGCAGGATGTCCAACAGGGGCCATTGATTGACGAGGCTTCAGTACTTAAGGTTGAAGAGCATATAAGTGATGCTGTAACCAAAGGCGCCAGGATAGCGCTGGGTGGAAAAAGACATGAATTGGGCGGCACTTTTTTCCAGCCTACAATACTATGCGATGTAACTCCGGCTATGTTGGTTTCTAGAGAAGAAACATTTGGCCCCGTTGCTCCAATCTTTAAATTCGAGACTGAAGAAGAAGCTGTAAATATGGCTAATAACACCGAATTTGGACTGGCTTCTTATTTTTATACCCGTGATATAGGCCGTGTTTGGCGTGTTTCAGAAGCGCTTGAATATGGTATGGTAGGTATAAATACCGGTCTGGTATCTACTGAAATCGCTCCGTTTGGTGGTGTAAAAGAGTCTGGTATAGGCAGGGAGGGTTCGAAGTATGGAATTGAAGAGTTTGTAGAGGTTAAATACCTCTGTATGGGTGGAATTTGATTGAGTCAAGATGATATTGTCTGGATAATTTGGATTTTGCTGCAATATGAGCTGTAAAATAAAAGCATTATGGTGTATACAAAAGGAGATGTAGAATGCGTATAGCAATTCCTGTTTCAGAAGGCGTACTTGCTGCACATTTTGGACATTGTGAAACATTTGCGATGTTTGATGTTGAGGAAGAGGGTAATACAGTTGTAGCCTTCAATGAAGTTACTCCACCTCCTCACGCTCCAGGTCTTCTACCTCGATGGCTTGCGGAAAATGGGGCTAATGTAATTATAGCAGGTGGCATGGGACAAAAGGCTATTCAACTGTTTGTACAGAACGGCATAAAGGTGTTTACTGGTGCGCCTGTGGCTGCTCCTGAGATGCTGGTAAAAGATTTTATACAAGGTTCTCTTACCACAGGTACGAATCTTTGTGACCACTGAAAAATAACCAACAGGGGCTTCCAATGGACGCTGAAAAGAAGATGCTTGTAATAGATGATGAACCTGCAATCAGGGAAGGTGTTCGCAGGATTCTTGAATCACAGTCTTTTCAGGTGGAGACCTTTGCAAATGGTCAGGCTGCTTTGGAGCGTATCAAGGAGGAATCTTTTGACCTTGTTATTACAGATCTAAAGATGCCTGGAGTTAGCGGAATGGATGTCCTTAAGTCCATTAAGGAGATTCAGCCCGATCTGCCGGTTATATTCATTACCGGGTACTCAACTGTTGAAAATGCGGTAGAGGTTATGAAACTGGGGGCCGTGGATTATATTGCCAAGCCGTTTACCCCTGAAGATATGCTTAAGACAATCAAGGTTGCACTTGAAGAGCGTATTGTAGATCTCGAAGACCTGTATCTCCTTAAAGAGCTTAGGGATGGTGACGGTTTTGATAAATTTGTAGGCAAAAGCCACGAGATGGTTAAGGTTTACCGCAGGATTATGCAGGTGGCTCCAACAGACAGTACAGTGCTTATTACTGGCGAGAGTGGCACCGGTAAAGAGCTTGTAGCCCGTGCAATTCACAAACATAGTACACGCAAAAATTCCCCTTTCGTAGCTGTTGACTGTACCTCTCTGGTAGAAAATCTCCTTGAGTCCGAACTGTTTGGCCATGTTAAAGGTTCATTTACAGGGGCTATCCATACTAAAACCGGTCTTTTCAAGGTTGCTGAAGGTGGCACACTTTTTCTTGATGAAGTTTCTAACCTGAGCCTTACTACGCAGGCAAAGCTGCTGCGTGTTCTACAGGAGAGACAGGTTACCCCAATAGGAGGCACCCAGCCGACTCCCATAAATATAAGGCTTGTAGCTGCCACTAACCGTAATTTAAGGGAGATGGTTGCAGAGGGAACCTTCCGTGAAGACCTTTTCTTCCGCCTGAACATAATCCCTATAGATCTTCCTCCTCTGCGTGAACGTACCGGAGATGTTCCGCTTCTTATAGCCAATGCTGTCAGAAGGTGTGCTGAAGAGGTTGGCAAGGACATAAAGGGTGTAACTACAGGGGCAATGCAACTGTTACAAAATTACAGCTTTCCAGGCAACGTGCGCGAATTGGAAAACATAATAGAGAGGGCTGTGGTACTTGCAGAGGAAAGCCTTATTACCCCTGATGATCTGGAATTGCGTATTGCCTCAAATGAAACATTGATGTTGGATTATGCTGTTGTACCGAGAAGTGTTGAGGAGCTTAAGGATGCGAAACGACATTTACGTGAACAGGCTGTAGAAGATGTTGAAAAGGCTTTTATAGCGGATGCATTACAACGGAATCACGGCAATATTACCCGCGCTTCTGAAGATACTGGCATGCTTCGTCCCAACTTTCAGGCCATGATGAAAAGACTAGGTATATCAGCCAGGGATTATGCAGACTCCTGAACACCCCCTAAGGTTCTTCCTGCCTAAACGAGTTTCACTGATCCAGAAATTGACAATTTTGACCGGTACAGTGGTTGTCCTGTTTATGACCCTGTTTGCCTGGATCAATATAAATAACCTCCAAAAGCTTCTTGTTAACAACACAGTTCGCGATCTGGATAATCTTTCCTCAACCATAATCAGGGTTACTCGCCACGAGATGCTCCTAGACAATCGTCCTCTGGTATATCAGATGATAAATGAGGTGGCCAACAGACCTGGCGTTGAGAGAATCAGGATGATAAACCGTAATGGCATTATCGTTCATTCAACATTACCTGCTGAAGTAGGCAAGACTTTAGATCAGAAATCTGTTCGCTGTGATATGTGCCACAAACCTGATAGAACTCTTACTCACCAACCACTACGCGAACGAAGCCGTTTCTTCACAATGCCTGATGGCAAACAGGTAATGGGGCTAGCCAAAGGGGTCAGGAACGAAGCAAGCTGTTCTACTGCAGCCTGTCATGCTCATACAGAATCTGAAAAGATACTCGGGGTTGTTGATATAATTGTATCGCTTGATATTTTGAAAGCAGATCTTGTTTCATACCGTAACAGAATTATTCTTTTAACCCTCCTCCTTATCTTTTTATTAGGAGCATCACTTACTTTCTTTACTCTACATCTGGTTAATCGACCTGTTAATGAGTTGTTACGGCATACAACACGTCTGGCTCAAGGCCAGCTTGATTGTGAAATGCCACAGGCATCAAATGATGAATTGGGAGAACTTATGCGAGCCTTCCAACTGATGACTAACAATCTTAGGCAGGCGCGTGATGACCTTGAAGAGTGGGGGCGTACCCTTGAAGAAAAAGTAAGAGAGCGCACTGATGAGTTGCAACGGGTACAGATACAGTTGGTGCATACGGAAAAGCTTGCTTCATTAGGCGAACTTGTGGCTGGAATTGCACATGAGATCAATAATCCATTGTCTGGTATACTTATCTTTAGTTCGATGCTTTTACAGGACAAAAGACTAGATCCCGCTTTGACGGGTGATTTGAACACGATTAGTAATGAGGCTCAGCGTTGTGCCGGCATAGTTAAGGGGCTACTTGAATTTGCGCGTGACTATCAACCCAAGATGACGGACTGTGATGTTAATCAGGTAATTATCGATTCCCTCCGGCTTGTAGAGTGTCAGGCAATATTTCAGAATATAGTTGTGATAAAGGAGTTAGATCCGGATTTGCAAATGATTATGGCGGATCATAATCAACTTAAACAGGTGTTTATAAATGTGTTGATAAATGCTGGTCAGGCTATGCAGGATCTTGAGCATGGAGAACTCAAAATTCTGACAATGAATAATGAAGAATCCGGTTCCGGCATAGTGGTGAGGATTAGTGACTCTGGTTCAGGAGTTCCCAAAGAACTGCTGGGCAAATTGTTTGATCCTTTTTTTACTACAAAGGGAACTGGTGGTACAGGTCTCGGACTGTCGGTTTCATATGGGATTATTCAGGCTCATGGTGGAACCATAAAGGTCGAAAGTGCTCTGGGCGCCGGAACAACATTTATAATAACTCTTCCGTTTTCTCAATCAAATAACGGTGCCCTTGTAATTAAACAGAATTTGATAGTTTAAAGCTTAAGAGATTCTCTGAAAACATGGTGCTATAAATGAAATGTTTTATATCCAATTTTAGGCCGATGAAGATTGCTCTATTCTATGCATGTATTGGAGGTATATGGTTTGTCCTAAACATTGGAATTATTATTTATAATCTGGTTCTTGAAAAAGACCTTAATGCCGTTGAGACATATAGTGCAATATTTGTAATTGTATCTTCATGGTTGCTATACCTTGTTGTGTCAAAAACCAAAACAAAAAGCTGTGTTGATGAAATCAAACCATTAAATCGCCTTGTCCGTTCTTTGAAGGCCTATACCGAATGCCACCAAGCGTTGATTAGAGCAGTCGATGAACAGCAGTTAATGAGTGAAATTTGCCGAATCTTTATAGAGGTTGGTGGCTATCGCATGGCTTGGGTAGGACTTGCTGCGGATGACGAACAGCGAACTATAACTCCAGTTGCCGGGTGGGGCGAAAATCGTGAATTTGTTGATGTATTCAAATCCACCTGTATGAACAAAGACCTTGGACATGGGCCTATAAAAACTGCAATAAAGACAGGAAAGCCCGTTGTTTTACAGCATATTCAGAAGAACGCAACTTGTGAGTTATGCAGAATCCGTTGTATGCAGCAAGGCTTCTGTTCATCAATATTTCTTCCGCTCAGTAATCATGGCCATACCTTTGCAGCCCTGATGATCTATTCTGCAGGAGAGGATATTTTTGATGAAGAGGAAGTAACTCTTTTATCAAATCTGGCAAGTGATCTCTCATATGGGATATCTTCACTTAGAGTTGCTGCAGAGAAGAAGGAGACAGAGAAAAAACGTCAGTTGCTTGAATCGGTAATTGTTCAGATGCGCTCAGGACTTTTCCTGCTTGATAATAATGGAACTATTCAATATGTGAATCCTACTGCTGAAAAGATATCAGGCATACCTGCAGAGGAACTTATAGGTAGAAATGTTAATTCACTAGAAAGCGACATAAGTGAAAGACGGATATGTCAGGCAATCTTGGAAAAAATTTCAGAAAAAGAGCAGTATCTTGCTTATCATTTTCAGCATGCTCGAAGGGATGGTGCAGTACTTGAGCTGGATTTGACTACATGGACTCTTACAGATGAAAATGAAAATGTCATCAATTATGTTGGCATGGTTCGTGACATTACTCATGAGATGCAGTTGGAAAGTCAATTAAGGCGTGCACAAAGGATGGAAGCAATAGGGATACTTGCCGGTGGTATTGCCCACGATTTCAATAATGCATTGGCATCAATTATTACCTGTACGGAAATGGCGCTCGATACTGCAGAAGAAGGGAGCAGTCTTAAGGAGCTTCTTGAGGTTGTACTTAAATCAGGGCAGAGAGGCAAGGAGCTGGTAAGGCAGATTCTTACCTTCAGCCGCCAGACCGAACAGGAACGGCAAGAGGTAAAGGTTGATCTTATCGTTAAAGAGTGTCTCAAACTGCTACGATCTACACTTACTCCATCAATTGAAATTCGTTTACAGATAGAGCAGCAGATAAATTCAGTATTTGCCGATCCTACTCAAATACACCAGATTGTGATGAATCTCTGCACAAATGCGATTCATGCAATGAGAGGTCAGGGGCACGGGGTCTTGGAGCTTTTACTTGATAATTGTGTTCTTGACCAGCAAGCTGTTTCTGGTTTTGTAAATATAGTGTCAGGAAGTTATCTGCGTCTGACTGTCCGCGACAATGGACATGGTATGAATGAGGATACGATTGAAAAGATATTTGACCCATTCTTTTCCACAAAAGGACAAACTGAAGGTACTGGGTTAGGACTTTCTGTAATCCATGGAATCATATCCAAGATGGGTGGAGCTATAAGTGTAAAGAGTGTGGTTGGCCACGGTTCCCAGTTTGATGTCTATCTGCCAGCTATAACTGGAGAGCAAAAGAAGAAACCAAATGAGATAAGAAAAAATGCTGCTGAAGCTAAGCATGAAAGGATTCTCCTGGTTGACGATGATGAGAATCTCGTCTTCAGTACGGAGCTGATGCTAACGCAGCTTGGGTATGAGGTGACATCGAGGACTAATCCTGTTCTTGCGTTAGAGCTATTCAGAACAGATCATGAAAAATTTAATCTTGTAATAACAGACCAAGCGATGCCTGAGATGAATGGCATTCAGCTTGCCAAGAAGATGGCTGAAATCAGACCTGGCATGCCTATAATTCTCTGTACAGGCTATGATCCAACTTCAAGTTATGGTTCGGATGAGAACGGACAGATTGCAGATTATATATCAGAACTGGCAATAAAACCGCTTGAGAGACATGAGATGGCTTCAGTTATAAGAAAAGTCCTTGAAAACCAGAATTCCAAAGGAACTTGCTAATGGCTAACATTTTGATAATAGATGATGATCACCTTATGTGTAAGTCGTTATCTATTGTTACCCAACAAAAAGGGCATCAGACCGCCTGCGCTGATACCCTGGCTGCAGGGTTGCTAAAAAACCAGACTCAGTCTTTTGATGTGATCTTTCTTGATGTAAATATGCCTGACGGAAACGGACTGGACTGTATCCAACAATTATTGGCTAATCCTGATGCTCCAGAGGTTATAATTATCACCGGATTCGGTGATCCGCACGGTGCAGAAATGGCTATAAAGTGTGGAGCCTGGGATTATATAGAAAAAGGAGCCTCTGTTAAGGAGATAACCCTGTCGCTGCTGCGCGCCCTTCAATACAGGGAGCAGAAGATGTCTGCTTGTTCGAATACAAAAACTCTGGACTTTAAGAAAGAGGGAATTATCGGCAACAGCAGCCGGCTTAGGAGTTGCTTGGATCTTGTTACTCAGGCGGCGATAAGTGATGCAAGCGTTCTGATAACCGGTGATACAGGAACGGGCAAAGAACTGTTTGCAAAAGCGGTGCATCTTGCCAGTGATAGGAAAACCAAAAAATTTGTAGTAGTTGATTGTGCGGCCATGCCTGACAATCTTATTGAAGGAATTCTTTTTGGCCACGAAAAGGGCTCATTCACCAGCGCTGATCAATCAAGGGAAGGTTTGATTCTACAGGCTAACGGAGGAACCCTTTTTCTGGATGAGGTTGGAGAAATGCCACTTTCTTTGCAAAAAGTCTTTCTTCGGGTTTTGCAGGAACACCGTTTCAGGCCCATTGGAAGCAGTAGAGAGCTGGAAAGTAACTTCAGGCTGGTTGCGGCAACTAACCGTAATCTTCGACGGATGGTGCAGGAAGGGACATTCCGTTCAGATCTATTGTTTAGGATAAGTACTTTTATTATAGAGTTGCCGCCTATATCTGAACGAACCGAAGATATCCCACTTTTAGCCCGTCACCATGCTGATCGTATATCTGCTCAATATAATGTACTGCCTAAGGATTTTTCTCCTGAGTTCTTGCAGATGCTTATGTTGTACCGTTGGCCTGGCAATGTGAGAGAGCTTGTAAATACTCTTGAGCGCACCATTGCAGTAGCACGGAATGAGCCGGTGCTTTTTCCGAAACACCTGCCAATGCAAATAAGGATTGAAGTGACACAACAGATGATGCAGAAGGAAGAGACTGAAGGAACAGTTGATCAGTTTTCAGTTGAATCACTTCCGCAGCTTTCTGATTACAGGGATTCAATCTATGTAAAAGCAGAACAAAAATACCTTCAGGATCTGATGAATCTGTCAGATTATAATGTCACAGAAGCCTGTAAAATTTCTGGTCTCTCTACTTCACGCCTATATGCCCTGCTTAAGAAACATTCTATTCCACTCCAACGCTAATTTCCCCTCAATTTCTTCTTTTGCAGTACAAGTCCTGTTTGGCAGGAATAAACTGTCAAATTGGTTTACTTAATAAATATCCAGATATTTCAGTAGTTTATGGCTATTGAAGATTTATTGATGCATCAATCACCTGATATCTATTAAGTGGTAGATTCCTTACTATAAATTTCTTAACATATTGTATATACATGATTATTTTTTGAAATTATTTTTTGGCACTATGATTGCAAATACATAGCTATATTAATCAAGATCTGAAGGAGATAATAATGGAAACTCTAATCAGAATAAAAAATTCGATAAGAAAACTGGAAAAAATGCTTACTTTTATCCTGGTTATTTCAGGAATCGTAATGTTCTCAGTTTTGGACAAAACAGCAATGGAACCGGAGATGGTATCAAGTGTATTTCTGGTCTTTCTGGGCGCAATTATTACTTTGCAGGTACTCCCAAGCTTGCTTTCAACTTCCTTGAGTGTCAGAGAGGTTGGCGTTTTGAGAGGTAAAGAAGCGACACGTAAATAATGCAACAAAACGAGGTATGCAATGGAAACAAGAAATATTCTGGTGGCTGATAAAGATACAGCATTTTTAAGAGATATCTCTACCAGTTTGTCCGGTGCGGGGTATCAAGTAGAAACTACGACATCTACAGTACATGTTATCAGCAATATTTTGAAAAAAAAGACGCCAGTTGTTCTTTTGGGTGGTGATTTTGACAACAAAATAGATTTGGTAGATCTGGTTCGCCTGTTGAAGAAATGTAATCAGCATCTAGCGGTTATTCTGGTATCTGATGAAGCATCACTTCCGGCAGTTCAAAAAATCAGAAAGGAAGGGATTTTCTACTATGCTCTAAGGCCTGTTGATGCAGAAGACAGGGATGAAATCAAACAGGCTGCAATTTGTGCAATTAAGGCTGCAGAACGTGATGAAAACGAAAATAGTTTGGTAAATAATCAGCAAGACCAAAATTTAATAGAAGGAGTATAGCCATGTTAGTATTTAAAAAAGCAATTATGGTTTTGGCGGCATTAAGTGCAATGGTGGTTCCAGCAGTTGCTGCAACAGCGGATCGTGGAGGAGCGTCAAACTTTGTTGTATGGGCGTTTTTGGCAGCATGTGGACTGATTATTCTTGTCCAGGTTTTTCCATTAATTCGCAAGATGAATGAAGATTCGGAAATGACAGCAGAAAAAGCTCGTTTAAAGAAAGAGCATAAAGCCCACTAATAAATAGTAGCCTGTTCCTGAAAGGAGGAAAAACTGATGTATTCAAAAAATCAGTTAATAAGGCAAACGCTAACGATATCAGCTGTTGCTGTTGCCTTTGGCTTTATGCCACAGCTTGTAAAGGCAGATCCAGGTTTTTCATTTGGAGATTCTGTTGCAAAGAATGAAGATTGCCTGAAATGTCATAATAACAAGAAAATTGTAGGCGATAACAGGCTGATAAATGGTAAGGTGTTTCAGCATACCACGCATGCCCAGATCGGTTGTAAAACCTGCCACAACAGCGTACCTGACAACCATCCAGGCAGTGGTGGTAAGGTAACCATGACAACAACATGTGCTGATTGTCACAAGGATATTTCCACGGAGTACTCCATAAGCAAGCACTCAATAAGTGTACCAAACTGCAGTGGTTGTCATAATCCACACACTGCCCATAAAGCTGGTGAAGTTTATGCTCTGGAGCTGAATTCTACATGTACTAACTGTCATAACCAGATGAAAATATCTGCAACACACGCACAGTGGTTACCGCAGACTGATCTGCATCTTGGTTCAATCTCATGTGTAACCTGTCACACCAAAGCAGAAAACTTTGTAATGTCCGTTTACATTGCTCGTCGTAACTCTAACATTTCAAATAATACTCCTCTGATAGCTGATTTTGAATATCTGAAAAATAAAACTAATTCTGATGATATTCATAAGCTGGTGGATAAGAATCTGGACAATTATATTTCTATTGAAGAGTTAAAGGCCTTTAATCGTAATCCATCAAACAAGGATCTATATCTGAAGGCTATCTTGACCCCTTCCAAAACTACTCATGCCTTTCAGACATCTGACAAAAGTCTGAACTGTACCTTATGTCATGCGTCTGGCCCCAGTGCGGCACAGGTAAGCAAACTGGTCTTGCCAAAGCCGGACGGAACTTTCAGACAGATGGATATTGAAAAAGGGGATGACATTGCTTCGCTTAATGTAATACCGGATTTCTACATGATGGGTTCTTCAAGGAATAGCATCTTGAATATACTGGGCGTTGCAATCCTTGCCGGTGGTCTGGTTATGCCTGTAGGGCATGGGTTCTTCCGCTTTTTAACCAGAAAAAACAGGAAAAAGGAGTAACAGTCATGGAATCCCAATCAAAATATATCTATCTTCAGCCAACACCTGTAAGGATATGGCATTGGCTAAACGCATTTGGAATTGTAACCCTGATCATATCAGGTGCGCAGATTAGATTTCCGGAATATATAACAATCTGCGGAAGTTACAGATCGGCAATCTTGCTGCACAATACAGCAGGGATAGTTGTAGCCTTATCGTTCTCTTTCTGGTTCTTCTATTACAAATGGGTGTCTGGCGCATTGACAAATATCTATGTTCCAAAGATGGATGAGTTGTCCAACGGATTAATTAAACAGGTTTTTTACTATTTCTGGGGATATTTCAAGGGTGCATCAGCTCCGTTCCATGCAACCCCCGACAGTAAATTCAATCCAATGCAGAAGTCAGCCTATCTTGCAATCATGTTTGTTATAGTACCGCTTGTAAGTCTTACAGGTATCATGCTTCTTAATATTGGACCGCTTCGGCAGATACTTCTTATGATTGGTGGGTTGCAGATCCTTGTAATACTCCATTTTCTGCTTGCTTGTGTTCTGGGAGCCTTTTTGCTGACACATGTTTATCTTGCAACACTAGGTTCAACCCCACTCGCTTATTTCAAGCCGATGTGGACTGGCTGGGAAAAGGTTGAGCATCATCATGATGATGAACATCATGCAACGGATTTACACGAAATATCAGCACATTCTCAGGTGTCCAAGAATTAGGAACAGGCATAATGTCAGGGTGGCAAGCAGGAGGGGTTCTCTTGTCACCTTGATATACCTCGGGGGAGATTGGAGCAGATATGAACAACAGCTCTACAGAACTTGATATGGAAATTGGAGCAGCCATTGATACTTCAGGACTTAAACAGATCCGCAGACGCAGGCTATATTTTTTTGCTACGGTTATTATCTATATGCCTCTTATGCTGATTGCTAATCAGATTTCACCGACATTGCGCTGTATGGCCATTACATTTTCCGTCTGGGTATTATTGCTATTTGCCGTAACTATGTATCTGGCTCTTGCCCGTTGTCCGGTTTGTGGTCAGTATTTCCATATGCGCGGCATGTCTTTTCTGCCGGTTCGACGTTGCATGCACTGCCAGTTGCATATAAATGATGACAAGGCAAAATAGCCTGTTTAAGCTTGATTTTTTTAAAAGTTGATTTTCTACTGAATCATGCCTTGTTCTTTAACCTCTCTTTGTACTCCTCATAATCCTGTAAAAGACGTTCGTAAGGATCATGCATCAGCGATGATGAGATCATAAAATCTGCAGTTGATCGGTTGCAGGCAACAGGGATATTCCATACAACAGCTATCCTCAAAAGTGCTTTAACATCAGGGTCGTGTGGCTGCGGTTCAAGCGGATCCCAAAAGAAGATCACAAAATCAATCTCCCCTTGAGCAATCATGGCCCCAATCTGCTGATCTCCACCAAGTGGGCCGCTTTGAAGGCGGGTCACAGGAAGTTCAAGTTTCTCTGACAGTAATGCTCCGGTCGTCCCTGTTGCGTATAGATCGTGCTCAACAAGAATAGCACGGTTAAAACGTGCCCATTCCAATAGATCCCGTTTCTTGTGGTCATGTGCCACCAGTGCAATACGCTTCCGACCCTGCATGTTAATGATCTGATAGTTCATGGTATTCCCTCTAATATCTTCGGAAAGCTATATTGGGTTTTGATTGTCAATTACTATGATTGCCTGCTCTGAAGCATCTTTAAAAACAACCGAAGAACCTTTAATCTCTTTTGCCATTTTTTTAACTTCACTGGCCATTGATGCCAAGCGCGGATATGATGGATCCTTGAGTCTTAAGGTGCTTATAACTCCTACGGATAGGGATAACAAGTTAAATACCTCGAGTTCTCCTTTGCGATTTAATGATGTATATTGCCCCTTTGTGTAATCACTTGAACCGTGTAAGACCGGAAGGCGTCTGTTGAATTCCATAATAACCTGCCGTGACAAGGCGGTGGCATTTCCCGAAGTAGTTATTATGATAAAGTCATCACCTCCGATATGGCCGCAGAAATTGCCAGTTTTGGTACCAGGTAACAGACTGTCATCATGATCTTTAAGTATATCCCCTACAACGCGTATTACCATGTCTCCTCTCTCAAATCCGTAGAAGTCGTTATAAGGTTTGAAGTTGTCAATATCTATGTAAGCAATTTCAAATGGCAGGCCTGATTCGAGTCTACGAGTAATCTCACGTTGGATACTCTCGTTGCCAGGCAGACCGGTAAGTGGATTGGCTCCTTTTGCCAGTTTCAGGTTAAGAGCCGTTATTCCCTCCAGTAGTGTGCGTACATCCAGTACCCCCTGATATATTCCACATCTTGCAACACAGATGTTTTCAAGACGCATACTTCCAAATTTTCCGTGCAGAGCTGTCGCTGCTTCTTCAATAGTAGCTTCAGAATCAATAACAAGAGGTACCGGTTGCATCAGATCTCGTACCTTTTTGGAATGGTTTATATGAAATGCATAACCGATTCTACCGACAACCTGTTCTTCAATAAATTCGGAGCGGTTCAAAATTCCTATAACTCGTTCCTGATTAACTACAGGTAAAACTTGCAGGGTTTTTTCAGTCTGAAAACGATCCAGCGCAGTATTAAGTCTATCCCCAGGGGTTAAAGGTGGAATTTTTAGTGTGATATCTGTAACATGCTGTAGCAGACGATCTTCCTGAAATGGTACTTGAATGTGATCTGATTTCAAAACTATTTCTGTTTTCTTTTCTTTAAGGCCAGTTGCGCTAAATAGATGAGTCTGTCTGTTGTCGAGAAATTGTTCAAACGAGGGACGATCCATAGGTTTACCAAATAAATAACCCTGCATGCTGTCACAGCCAAGTTCGCATAAAAGACGGTGCTGTTCCTCTGTCTCAACACCTTCAGCGACAACTTTAAGATGTAATGATTGAGCCATTGCAATAATGGCAGTAACTATAGCCCTGTCATCAAGGTTATTTTCGAGCTCGCTCACAAAAGTCCTGTCAATCTTGATTATATCTACAGGTAGAAACTTAAGATGGGTTAGTGATGAAAAGCCGGTGCCGAAATCATCTATTGCAAGCTTAACCCCAAGTTCTTTAAGTCTGAAGATCTGTTCTGTATTCTCGTCAGAATGTTCTAGCAGGACGCTTTCAGTAAGTTCAATAGATAGATATTCAGGAGGTAGCCCGGTAAGCACTAATAATTGCTTGAGCTTATCTATGAACTGGCGGTTTTTTAGCTGACGGGGAGAAACATTAACAGATACAGTAAGTTCTGGAAATCCATTCTGTCGCCAGTTCTGGCAATTTGTAAGAGCCAACTCCATAATCTGCTCACCTAGTGGTACAATGGTGCCGTTAGATTCTGAAACAGGAATAAACTTGTCAGGGCCAATCATTCCAAGTTCAGGGTGTTTCCATCGTGCAAGTGCCTCCATGCCAACCAATCGTGTGCCATCGCTGTTAAACTGCGGTTGGTAGCATACAAAGAACTCACCATTTCTTATTCCTTTTATTATACTGCTTTCGATCTGTAGTTGTTCATTAGTTGTCTTGTTCATCTCCTCCGCATAAAACTGAAAGGAATTTTCATCGGTCTGTTTTTGAGCCTGAGTCATTGCAAGATGAGCATGCTTTTGCAATACTTCGCTGGTACGACCATCGCTTGGAAAAATGGCTATACCTATATGGGCATGAAGTTGAAATTCTGCTTCATCCAGCTCTATTGGTTCACTGATACTATCGAGCAACTTTGTTACTACAGGTAATAGATCCCGCTCATTTTCCATCATTGGCAGGATAACTCCGAGTTTTTCTTTTTCAAGTACAGCCAGTGTGTCAGTTTCACGAAGTTTTTCTCTGCTTCGTTTTGCAAGGGTACGCATAATTTCATCACAGATCTCATGTCCGAGAGAGTTTATAGCCTGGGGACAACGTGCAAGTGAAAGAACCAGTACAGCCAGTCCACGTCCTTCACGGTTACTGATAGTTATCAGGTGATTCAATCTTTCCGTTAGCAGTTTCTGATTTGGCAAACCTGTTATGGCATCATAGTGAGTCAGCTCTTCAATCTGATCTGCAGACTGTTGCTGTTCCGTTGTATCTTCAATAAAAGCCAGCGTACATGGCTGTTCCATAAAGCTGAACTGGCGAGCGGTAATAATTCCTGGAAATAATTTCCCATCAGCACGCCTGAATGTTGACTCAAATCCTTCAATCGCTTCTTTATCTCGTATTCTTTCCGTAAACTTTAGCCACTCTTCAGCACAACTCCATAATTTCAGGTCGGTTGTGCTACGTCCAATCAATTCTTGTAAGCTGTAGCCTGAAAGAGTTTCAAATCGTAGATTAGCTAAAAGAATAAGGTTGTCAGGCTGCCTTATGACAGCAATACCTATGGGTGAGATTTCAAAGACTTTAGTAATCAAATCACGCGAAATAGAAATGCTGGTACTGTATTCCCTTATTAAGAAATATAGCGCAGCGGCACTCAATAGAACGAAGGTGGTTGCAAAAATTATATGTAGTTTAAAAGGTGATATGATCCCAATCAAGTTTGCATTCAGAAAAAGGCAGGTCGCTAAAACCCATCCGGTTCCCAAAAGTGCGAAAGTAACGGCAATACTAGCCGGAGACAGATTGAGGCTCTTTCCAAAGAAGCTAGATAATGTCTGATTAGATGGTGCTATTGCAGTCTCTATTACTTCGCTCCGCATATCTTTATCTTCCGTATTTCTGGTCTATTATCGTTATAAGAACCATCGCTTGTAATTTTCACTTTCTTAGATTTTTTTCATTCGAATCCATAATCTAACAGCGAACTGTTACAGCAGAGTGACAGTGATGAAAATTCTATGTGCCCTGAATAGAAGAAAATTTTACCGTTTTTTATGTCGTTTCAGAGAATTCAGATGTCTGACACTTGAATGTCATTTTTTACTGGTAAAGCTATCAATATCAAAAAAAACAGAGGAGGTGTGTCGGATGAAGTTCAAGACCCTTGATGATTACTATGCTTGGACCTGTGATTGGTGTGACACAGAGAACCGTACACTCTGGGTGAGGGTGGCAAATGGAGATATGACTTGCGGTGCGTGTCATCGTCCCAGGTCTCTCCCGCTATCGAGGAGTGGGTTTCTTTCTGAACAGTATCAGATGATGAACGGGCTTTGCCGGTGATAGCTCATGTTTATTTTAAGAATTCTGATAATGAAGAGGCAGTTTGAAATGCTTGATAGGCAATTGGAGCGATTTCGTACTCTTGCGGGTCGCAAAGGCTGATAATGGAGAAATGTTATGAGAGAAATTATGAACAGAGATCTGCAGCCCCTTGCAGACAGTCATCCTACATTGATGAGCATTGCAACCGCCACTGCAGATTTCATACGCTCTATTTCTATCAAACCTTATAAACAGCGCCATCATCCTCGAGAATTATCAATGTGGGAGAATCTGAACAGTCTCCATCAGGTACGCTGCCAGATATATCGTGAAAAATCTGCCGGTTCAAGACCTACGATCGTTGTGGCAGGATTTGTACCTGATGCCACTGAGGTTGTTGAATTCCAACGTCCACTCCTTAGAAGGTATGGCAGCATCTATTACATCAACTATCCAAGAAATGGTTTTAATCAGCAGTTGTTTGAGGCTCAACTGGCAGATCTGATAGAGGAACTCTGTTTGAAAGGAGAACGTCCTGTTCTGATGGGAATAAGCTTCGGAGCAGGTCTGGTTGTTGATTTTCTGAGGCATGCATCTGAAGAGCTGCATGACCGCTTGCGGGGGGTGATGCTGGTCAGTCCTGTTCTATGCACTGCTGATCTTATCCGTCCTGATAATCAACGTACTGGTGGTGTCAGGATGCTGGAATCAAACCTTCGTAAGATCCTGCAAGCTGACCCTGAAAACGCCGAGGATCTTAACCGTCAACTTACCAGAGCCAGACGCTGCTTTCAGTCCCTGTTTGAGGCTGGAGCTGAAAATCGTAAACTTACGGCACGCCATCTGACAATCCGGCAACGGATCTTTTCAGTTCTTGAACATACATCCAACCTGGGAGGGTATGAGCGTGTCCTAGCGCTACGAAATTTCAAAGAGCCAGATCAGGGCAGAAATACCCTGTTTGCGGGACCAACCCTTATAATGCTTGCCGAGGATGAAGAAAGCATACTTGTTCCCAGTTCTCCAACCCTTAAAACCTGTTCGATTCACCATGCATTAAGCAGAATTTTTCCTAATGGCAGGGTTTGTCAAGTCTCTTCCAGAGATGAGGGGGATCGTGTGCCTCACGCCTCTCTTATATTCCATCAGCACTGCTATAATCCGCGTATGGAGATCTGGTTTGAAAAGCTGCATAACCAGCCGTTACTGGCGGTCGTTTGATGAAACTTGTCTCTTCGTTAATATCCCTCCCTTTGCGTGCTGCAGCTGATATCCGTGCCCGCCGTTTTCTGAATCTTGACCCGCTTGCAGCCCAGAGGGAGCTGCTCCCTTATCTGCTTGATAAAACAGCAGAAACCAGCTTTGGATTGACCTATAATTTTCGTAAAATGGCTTCTCTTCCATATCAGAAGGCCTACAGAGCTTTTTCTCAAGAGGTTCCGATACGGACTTATCAGCAGTTCTGGGATGACTGGTTTTCCAAATCATTTATAAAAAATGACAAGGGTCAGCAGCTATCTCTGGATAACGTCAGTTGGCCAGGAGTAATACCTTGGCTCTGTGAGACATCAGGAACTACAGCTCCTACAAAGCTTATTCCTTTTAGCATTGAGATGTTCAGGATGAACCAGCGCGCCGCTTTGGATATGATCTGCTGTTATATGGCCTCAAATCCAGGCAGTCGTCTGCCAGGTGGCAAGATTTTATACATGGCAGGCAGCACAAAATTGAAAGATATGGGAAAAGGTGTAGTTGCTGGAGACATGAGCGCTATTACATTGGCGATGCGTCCAGGCTGGATGAATAGATACGTGTTACCTGAAGAACCACTTGCTTCTGCCTCATGGGATGAACGGCTACACGGAATGGCAGAGTTGCTGCTGAACGACCCGGAAATCAGGGTGATTTCCGGTGTCCCCCCATGGATTCTGCTTCTGCTTCAGACAGTTGAATCCCTATCCGGTTGTTCAGTGAATGATCTGCTGCCTAATCTTGAACTGATCATCCATGGTGGTGCCAGCAAGGTTCCGTATAATGTTGAATTCCAGAGACTTTTTCATGGTAGTGCTCCAAATTTCATTGAACTGCTGCCTTCATCCGAGGCATTTATCGGTTTCCAGCTCTATGGTGAGAAGAGGATGAGGCTGACTCCGTTTTACGGAACCTTCTTTGAGTTTGTACCGATAGAGCAACTCGATGAAAAAGGGGCTCCCATCTCTTCAGCCCAGGCAGTACCGCTTGAACAGATTGAGATAGGGCAACGTTACGCTGTGATTCTAAGTACCTGCTCAGGCCTTTGGCGTTATCATATTGGTGATACCTTGCGTTTTCTGGATAAAGAACAGTTTCAGATAGAATTTACAGGCAGGGATCGGTTTCTTGATCGTTTTGAAGAAAAGGTTACACAGGGGGAGGTTGAGCAGGCAATAGCTTCTTTAAACGAGTCATATAGAGGTTTGGCTAGAGAATTTATCGTGGGAGCGGATATCCCTGAGCGCCGGCATAAATGGGTTATTGCCTGCAAGGGAGAACTACCACCTGTAGGAGTCGTTTCTGATCTGCTTGATAAAGAACTTCGGACAAGAAATGCCGACTATGCAACCTTCAGAGAACAGGGACGGATCAACAGGCCAGAGGTTCTGCTGCTATCGGAAGAGGGGATATATGATTGGTCTCTAAAGGTTCGAGGCAAGTTGGGAGGGCAGAGCAAGATTCCACATATAGACCCAACATTAACCGGAGAACTGGTCAAAAGCCTGTCTGAATATTCTCAACAGGGAAGTTTAGCATAATGATAAAGCGGCTCTCAGCAACCATAGCCTACCAGTAGGTTGTTCTGCGACAAAAGGAATAAGGTTGGAAAAGGTTTCATCGGCAAGTTTTTGCCATTCTTCTTCAGCTGTTATTTTTGCGACTGTAGCCAAATTCATAGCCAGTACCGAGGAGCCACAAGGGATCACTCCATCATGGCTTTCAGGCATGGATAGCGGAAGTTGCTCCGCATCGTTACCCGCAATCTTGAAAGATCCATCCTCGCTTCTGAAGAGTTTTACAGAATCTTGGCATAGCTGTTTTGCAATCTTTAGGTGTGAAGTTTCTGAATCTGCCATATAGAGCTCAAGGTAACCCCATGCTGAAAACGCATAGTCATCAAGAAATCCAAGGATATTTGAACTTTTCCCATTGCAGCAGCTTCTGAACAATCGCCCGTCGTTGCGGGTAAGCCTGTTGCTGATAAACTCGGCAGCCCTGTTTGCCGCCGTAAGCCAGCGTTTATTTCCTGTTAGTGACCCCCCCCTTGCTAGCGCTGCAACAATTAATCCGTTCCAGGATGAAAGGATCTTCAGATCCAGCAATGGTTGTTCCCGTCTGTTTCTCGCGTCAAGCAGTCTGGTAAGGTTGGATTTAAATTCACCGGTTTCAAGAGTTTGCAGATCTGAAAGATGCAGAATGTTCTGTCCAGGTTCATCAAAATTACCTTTTTCAGTCAGATTGTAGCTTCTGCAAAACTGCTCCGCGCTCTCTCCCAGAATCTGCTTTATTTCATCTTTTTTCCAGAGATAGGTTTTACCTTCAACCCCTTCTGAATCGGCATCCAGCCCGCAATAAAAACCGCCTTCAGGGGATGTAAGGTCAGACAACACAAATTCAAGCAGGCTTTCTGCTATTTCAAGATAGCAGTCTTCTTTTGTTACTGAGTATGCCTCAAGTGCCGTGTATGCAACCAGAGCCTGATCATACAGCATCTTTTCAAAGTGTGGAGCCAGCCACTGTCGATCAGTGCTGTAGCGGTGTATTCCTCCAGCAAGTTGATCCCATATTCCACCCATACGGATTGCTTTAAGGCTGTTTAGAGCCATATCCCTTTCAGTCTTTTTTTGCCTGCTCAGAAGAAAGAGCAGGTAAGAAGGCATCGGGAACTTTGGTGCATTGCCAAATCCGTAGAATTGAGGGTCGTAGATCTCCTGTAATGTCTGGCATGCTTTGTCTGCCAATCTCTCTAAATCTAAAGAGTTAGCTTTTCCGGATATTGTTGAGGCCAGTCTCAATTCTTCCAGTAATGAAGCGGCATTCTGTTCGACAGCTTCCGGTTTTTTTTTCCAGACTGCAGAGATGTTTTCGAGAAGCTCAAAAAAACCTGGCATTCCTCCTTTTGTCTGTTTTGGAAGATAGGTTATTGCATAAAATGGGGTTGCATCCGGTTTCATAAAGCAGTTCAGAGGCCAACCCCCTCTGTCGGTCATGATCTGACATGCAGCCATGCAGAACTCATCCAGGTCAGGTCGTTCCTCCCGATCCACCTTTACAGGTACAAAAAAGCGGTTAAGCAGCTCCGCAATATCCTCGTCCTCAAATGATTCGTGTGCCATTACATGACACCAGTGACAGGTTGCATAACCTATTGATACAAACAGTGGAAGATTGCGTTTTTTGGCCTCGTGCAGGGTATCTATCCCCCATTCACGCCAGTTGACTGGATTTCTTGCATGTTGCAGCAGGTATGGAGAATGGGAGAAAATAAGGCGGTTGTATTCCGGTCTGCCATCGGCAGATAGACTGTTTCGATCAAGAGCCAAGAGATTATGCAATTCATTATTGGTCATAAGCTCTTTCGTAATAGTTCCCCCTCCATGGGGGAGAAGGATAAAGTGTGAAGCCAAGGCTAATCAGAATTTAAAAAGACGATCACGGAAAGAGGACATGCTCCGATACATTTCTTACATCCGGTGCAGAGTTCCGGCTCTGAAATTACTGCATATTTACGGTGATTAAAGGTTTCAAGGCTGAAAAGTCGCTCCGGACATGCTGCCACACATCGGCCACATCCTGAACATCTAGCGGCATCAATTATCGGAGCCTGTAACCTTTGCAGGTGCATTTCAAAACAGTTCCTGTTGTTTCCACTCCTTGACCACCATCTGTTTCTTTCGCAGAGGGTAGTAGCGGGGGCATTTGGCAACAACTGCAGATGCAGGCTGCTTGCAGCTGCGCCTGCATCTGGCGCAGAGCTTGTTGGAAACAGACTTTTCCTGCTTATTCTGACTCTCTTTTCCTATCCGGGGGGCCATTGCAGCTCTCTCCCTGCCAGAAGGTGGATATGAAGATGGAAGACGGTCTGTCCGGCATCTACCCCATTGTTCTGAACAAGACGGAAACCGCCTTCAGAGAGGCCGCGTTCTTTTGCTAGCTTACCTGCCATCCGGAAAAGATGCCCTACAACGGCTTCATCCTGCTCTTCCATATCAAGGCAATTACTGAAATGTTTTTTAGGTAGCAGCAAAAGGTGTAAAGGGGCTTTGGGGGCGATATCCTCTATCGCAACCATCAGTTCGTCCTCATAAACCTTTTTTGCAGGTATTTCACCTTTAATAATCTTGCAAAATATACAGTCGTTCATGCTGGCGCTCCTATTCGTAATCCCATAAGGAATTCACGGTTTCCATCGGCTCCGGTTATCGGTGATTCACAGATCCCCAATAGTTCAGCTCCAAGTTTGAAGGCTAGTTCTTCCATGCCTTTCAATACTTCATCATGTTGTTTTGGATCCCTGACAATTCCCCCCTTGCCAACAGCCCCTTTGCCAACTTCAAATTGAGGCTTGATCAGGGCAATAACCTCAGCCGGTTTAGCCAGTAAAGCCAGGGTAGGGGGCAGCACCAGATTGAGAGAGATGAATGATGCGTCTATTACAGCAAGATCCGGTAAAGGCACAAGCTTTTCCGGAGACAGGGTACGTATGTTGGTCTTTTCCAAGACTACTACGCGGCTGTCTTCCCTGAGCTTCCAGGCCAACTGCCCATATCCAACATCTACTGCATATACCCTGGATGCAGCATTTTGCAACAGGCAGTCAGTAAAACCACCTGTTGATGCGCCCACATCAATGGCAATTCTTCCGGTCGGGCTTATGCCAAAGGCGTCCAGTCCCTTTTTTAGCTTAAGACCTCCCCTGCTGACGTAAGGAAGTGGTTCCCCCTTTATCCTTATTTCAACATCAGGGCTGACCTGGTGACCGGCTTTTTCGGCTGCATGGTCGCCAACCACAACCTGACCGGCCATAATCAGAGCCTGAGCCTTCTCGCGAGAGCTGACGAGACCCAGTTCAACCATAAGTTTGTCAAGTCTCTGTTTTGTCATAGTTGATTATTTTGTCAAGAGGCTGTGAGAGTTTATCTGGAGGATATATCAAGCAAAGGCATGATAAACTTGTCAAACACGGCTCGCTGCCTGGAAGACAATAGATCTATGTCACCTTCGTTATCCAGCAAAAAGGTTCCAACACCGATTACTGTTTTTGCAAGATAGCCGGTTCCTGCAACGATCTTTTCTATCTCATCGTTCCGTTTTTTAAGCAGATGACGTAACTGTCTGAGATCCAGTTCCATATCAACCCTTTCTCTTCAAGATTAAACTGATTGTCAGATAAACAGCGAAAGTGCATGCAACAGCAGGCCTATCAGACCTCCAACCAGCGTACCGTTCATTCTTATAAACTGCAGATCGGAACCGATGCTAAGTTCTATATCGTTGCTATAATCATCCGTTTCCCAGGTATTAACCGTCCCTGAAATATGGCGGGCAACGGTTTCTCTAAGAGTATCTCCATGGCGAAGCAGGAGTCTTTCAATATATTCATTCAACAGCTTCTTTAACTCCAGGCTGTCCGATAGAGTGAGACCAAGTCCTTCCACTGCTCCTGCAATCTTATCCCTTACCTTTGAGTCATCCTGCTGCAAGTCAGCGGTTAACCAGTTTTTAAGATCATTGGCTATACTCTTTGCGTAATCACTTATCAAACGATTGTTCAGCAGTTCCAGCTTCAGGCCTTCAACTTTTGCCCGCAGTGCAGAATCAGTCTGCAGACGTGCAATGAAATCTGTTACTACAGTATCAAATCTCTGTCTTAGTTGATGTTCAGGATCTTCATTAACCGTCTGGATAAAGTCGTTCAGCCTTTTGGCCACTTTCTCGCCGGCGCCTCTTGTAAACTGCTCACGGTTTGGAATAAAGACACTGAGTATCGGATATTCTTTGGTGCAGAGATCGTCAATTGAGCCTGCCAGCCTGTTCTGCGCCTCTTCTGTTGCAAGCCAGTCTGCAAAGCGGCACAGCATTTCATCCAGCAGAACCTGGTGACGATTATCCTTTCTGAGTTTTTCCAGGATATTTCCCACTGAGGTTGAGAGATCAAAACCTTCAATCTTGCTTGCAAGCGCTGCTCTCAAAAACTGTTGTATATGTTCATTATCCATAAAATCCAGAGAATCAGCCATCAGGCGGCTCAACCCTTTGGATATCCCCGCTGCATTATCCCTTGATATCAGGTACACGGCCAAATGCTCAGCCGGATTGTAGGCTTGCAGTTTGGTTATAAGAGTATCATTTGCAATGAATTTTTCACGTATGAACTTCGCCAGATTACTGGCTATGGCCTCTTTCTTGTTCTTGATAATGGCAGTATGGGGTATAGGCAGGCCAAGTGGATGGCGAAACATGGCAACCACTGCAAACCAGTCTGCCAGTGCGCCAACCATCGACGCCTCGGCAAATGCGGCAATCCATTCCCATATACCATTTCCTTTTTGCATCCTGGCAATGACAAACAGTATTGCCGCTCCAATCATCAACCCTGTGGCTATTCTCTTGTTTCTAATCAATAGTTTTCTTCTGTTCTCCACGCACTCTCTCCAAAACTGTTTTCTAGCTTGATAGGGTTAAACAGAAAAACCGCCTCTCAGGTGAAAGCGGTTTTTCTTCTAACAGGTTCATTTATCGCACGGTCACGGCTTTTTTGTCAATTACAGTGTAAGATCCGCATGGCCGTGGCAGAGTTTATTCCTGTACTGATTAACCTCCTCACTCTCCAGGTACTCCTCAAAACTCATTGTTCTATCAATAATACCGCCAGGGGTAAACTCAACTATCCGGTTTGCAACGGTACTTACAAACTCATGGTCATGGGAGGCAAAAAGGATAACCTCGCTGAAGGAGACGAGTCCGTTGTTAAGAGCGGTGATAGATTCCAGATCCAGGTGGTTGGTTGGCTCATCCAGAATAAGCACGTTAGAGCCGGTAAGCATCATCCGTGACAGCATGCAACGTACACGCTCGCCACCTGATAGCACTCTGGTTTTTTTTGTGGCCTCATCCCCTGAAAATAGCATTCGACCAAGAAAGCCACGGGCAAATGTCTCCCCCTCAGTGGGGGGTGAGTACTGCCCCAGCCATTCGATCAGGTTTAGGTCATTGTCAAAATAGGTAGCATTGTCTTTGGGAAAGTAGCTGCTTGTGATTGTAACTCCCCAGCGGAAATTACCTGCATCCGGCTCAAGTTCTCCCGTAAGGATCTGGAAAAGGGTGGTCTTTGCCAGGCTGTTTCCACCTACAAAGGCGATCTTGTCCCCCTTTCTAACATTCAGATCCAATCCCTTAAAGATCTCTACTCCATCTAAAATCTTTGAAAGTCCGCTGACCTCCAGGATTATATCACCGCATGGGCGCTCAGGTTTGAAAACCACGTGGGGATACTTGCGGGATGAGACCGGCATCTCCTCTATTGTCAGCTTTTCCAGCAGTTTCTTGCGTGAGGTGGCCTGCTTGGCCTTGGAGGCGTTGGAGGAAAAACGCTGTATAAACTCCTTCAGCTCATTGGCTTTGTCGGTAACCTTACGGTTCTCATCCTGCTTCTGCTTAAGGTTAAGCTGACTTGCCTGATACCAGAAGTCGTAGTTGCCTACGTATACCTGAATACGTCCAAAGTCGATGTCAGCCATATGGGTACAGACCTGGTTCAGAAAGTGACGGTCGTGGGAGACAACAATCACTGTGTTATTAAATCGTGACAAAAACTCCTCCAGCCAGTTGATTGTCTTTAGATCAAGATGGTTGGTCGGTTCGTCCAGTAACAGTATATCAGGGTTTCCAAACAGAGCCTGAGCCAGCAGAACCCGTACCTTATCGCCACCCTCCAGCTCCTTCATCTGCTTGTGACGCAACTCCTCCGGTATTCCCAGACCGTTCAGGAGCACCGCTGCCTCAGACTCAGCCTCGTAACCGTTCATCTCGGCGAACTCTGCCTCCAGCTCGGCAGAGCGGATGCCATCTTCTTCAGTGAACTCTGTCTTTGAGTAGATTGCCTCACGCGCAGTCATAACCTCGTATAGCCGTTCATGACCCATTATAACGGTGTTAAAAACAGTATGCTCATCAAACGCAAATTGATCCTGTTTCAGGAATGCGATTCGCTCCCGTGGGCCGACTGATACCGTGCCTGAATCAGCCTCTGAGAGACCGGCGAGGATTTTCAGAAATGTTGATTTTCCCGCCCCGTTGGCTCCGATCAGGCCGTAGCAGTTGCCCGGCACAAACTTGATGTTGACATCCTTGAAGATCACCCGCTTGCCGTAGGCAAGGCTGATGTTGTTGGTGCTTATCATTTTTATCTCTCTTTCTGAACATAAAAAACCACAAGGGGATCCCCTGTGGTTCAGGTATGTAATCCTATAACATAATAGTATTTGTTAATCAATTCGAAATGTTAGCGGGCTACTAAGCAGCTGCAGAGATTTATTGACTCTGTTTAATAATTCCGTGGGTAAAGATAAGCAGATATTGCTGCACAAGCAGTTCATCCTGCTCTGGCGAGTGGCTAATCAGGTTTTCCGTAGCCAGAAGGCTTATAAAAAAGTAGTTGACCATACCGGCCAGGGCTAAAGAGGCATTGACTGCGTGGATTTCCTCACGAAATAGGCCTTGTCTTATTCCCTCTTCAATTACCTCTGTCAGCACTCTTATTATCTTACTGATCGCCGGAGAGACAATAGAAGCAAAAAAACAGGTTGGATTGGTCAATTCACTGGTGTAGAACCGCAACAGGTGCGGATTATTGCGGTGTCGCTGTAGTGTCCAGCGAAGATAGGCCTCAAGAACGGAGAGTGGTTCTGAACCGGGTTTGCGTAAATTATCAATCTGGTCAAAACAGGAAAACTGTTCCTGGAGCACAGCGGCATAAAGGGCTTCCTTACCGCCAAAGTAGTATGACACCATAGAAATACTGACCCCGGCAGCTTGGGAAAGTTCCCTGATACTGACTCCATACAGCCCACGCTCAGCAAACAGTTGCGTCCCAACCTCTAACAATCGGGTGCGACAATCCAGTTTCGTCATTTTTATCCAGTCCCTTAATATTTGTACTCAAAAGAGTAACAAACTAATCAGTAGTTTCCAATTTTTTACTGCTACTACACAATTTAATTCTTGCAACAGACAATATCGTATAGCTATTATACAATTCTAACGAACGTTCGATATGCATAAATATAGTGCCGTTCGTAACCATGTATATGCATGGTTATTACAGTGGAACAAGCCATGCGCTTGGGTTCCAGAGGAGGATAGGAACAGATGTTGGAATTACGTAACAGGATCAGAAAGAAAAATCTCCATGCCAGAATCAAAAATGTTGAAGATGTTATCCCGTTGTTTAAGAACGGTATGAACATTGGTTGGTCAGGTTTTACACCGGCTGGATACCCCAAAATGGTGCCAATTGCCTTGGCGGAGCATGTCGAAAAAAACAACCTGCAGGGTAAACTCAAATTCAATCTTTTTATTGGAGCCTCAGTTGGAGTAGAAACCGAAGATCGCTGGGCTTCACTTGACATGATTGACCGCCGCTGGCCCTACCAGACAGGTAAAAATATCCAGGCAGGGATCAACGAAGGCCGTATTCGTATGGGTGATCGGCACCTTTCCATGTTTGCCCAGGACTTGGGTTATGGCTTCTACACCAAGGATAACGGGGGGCGGCTGGATATCGCAATCATTGAGTGTTCTGCCATTACCGAAAACGGTGGCCTCGTTTTGACCGCATCGTGTGGTGTAGTGCCGGAGCTTGTCCAGATCGCTGATAAAATCATCATTGAGATTAATACATCAATTCCCAGTTTTGAGGGGTTGCATGACATAATTGAGCCGATTAATCCCCCTAACAGGTTGCCTTACATGATAAGCCGTGTTGATGACCGGGCTGGTTCACCATATGTAAGGATTGATACTGACAAGATTGTAGCAATCATAGAGTCAAACCGCCCCGACAACGGTCGCTCATTCAGTGAGCAGGATGACACATCTGAAGCGATAGCTGACAATATTATCGAGTTTTTCGGTAATGAAGTAAAACTTGGACGTCTGCCCAAAAGTCTTTTGCCATTGCAGTCAGGGGTTGGTTCCATTGCCAATGCTGTAATTGGCGGTCTGGCGAAAGGACCATTTACCGGCCTGAATGTCTGGACCGAGGTGTTGCAGGATACAATGTTGGACTTCTTTGACTCTGGCAAGCTGCAGTTTGCCTCAACGGTATCCCTTTCCTTTTCGGTAGACGGTTTCAAACGATTTTACGACAATTGGGACAAGTACGCCAATAAGGTGATGATGCGTCCACTCTCCATCGCCAACCACCCGGAACCGATTCGTCGTCTGGGTTGTATTGCCATGAACACCCCGGTAGAGTTTGATATCTATGCCCACGCCAACTCCACCCTGGTGGGCGGCACCAGGATGATCAACGGTATCGGGGGATCTGGAGATTTCCTGCGTAATGCCTATCTTTCCATTATGCATACTCCATCTGTACGTCCTACCAAGACTGACCCGACTGGTATAACCTGCGTAGTCCCACATGTACCGCACGTTGACCACACGGAACACGATCTCGACGTACTTGTAACAGAGCAGGGGCTGGCTGATCTGCGTGGCCTGGCACCAAAAGACCGGGCTCAGGAGATCATCAATAAGTGTGTACATCCTGACTATAAACCGCTCCTCCAGGAGTATCTGGATATCTCAACTAAAGATTGTGTAAGCCGTAAGGCCGGTCACGAGCCGCAACTTTTGGACAGGGTATTCAAGATGCAGGTAAACCTGGCTAAAAACGGAACAATGAAGATCGGTAACTGGGAAATTTAAAGAATGAAACCGGCTCCGCTTTAAACGGAGCCGGTTCAGTTGGAGAAAATCATAAAAAGTGCCAGATCAGCCCTAAGCCTTTTGATTATGGCCTTAAGAAGGTCAGATTTGTTCATGTAATCAGGTGGCATTTCAGAATTATAACAGTTCCAGTGGTGGTTCATCCAGCGCAGCCAGCTGTTCGCGAAGTTCAAGGATCTGTTCGCCCCAGTAATGCATGGTGTTGAACCACGGAAAGGCGATCGGGAAGGCCGGATCACCCCAACGACGAGCAAGCCATGCGCTGTAATGCAGCATCCGCAGGGTGCGAAAAACCTCAATCAGGCGTAGCTCTGATGGATTAAAATCGAAGAATTCCCCGTAACCTTCCAGTAATGCATCCAGTTGAGCCAATTTACGAGTACGATCACCGGATAGCATCATCCAGAAGTCTTGTACTGCCGGTGCCATTCGGCTGTCATCAAAATCCACAAAATGGGGGGCGTTGTTCCGCCAGAGAATGTTGCCGCTGTGACAGTCACCATGTACCCGGATCTGTTTGAGATCCCCAGCCTCTCTCAACAGGCGGTCAACCTTCTCCAGCAACAGTGAAGTTAAGGCCATATAACTTTCATTATATTCAGATGGGATGAATTTTTCGCTGATAAGTGCAACGCTTTCATGGCCGAAGCTCTTGCTGTCGAGAGCCGGACGGTATGCAAACTCTTTTAGTGAACCGATCCTGTGCATCCTTCCAAGCATTCTGCCCAGTATCAGGAGGTTGTCCAGGTTGTCAAACTCCGGTGCATGCCCGCCTTGACGCTGGTAAAGGGCAAAACGGAAGTTATGATAGTTGAACAGGCTTGTACCGTCATGGTTTCTCCATGGTGCCACTACAGGCAACTCATGCCTGGCCAGCTCAAGGCATAACTCATGTTCCTCCAGGATTTGAGCATCTGTCCAGCGGCCAGGGCGGTAGAATTTGGCGATTAGAGGTTTATCGTCCTCAATCCCTACCTGATAGACCCTGTTCTCATAGCTGTTCAGAGCAAGATTTCGGCAGTCGCAACGAAACTCAAGGCTCTCTATTGCATCCATTATCAAATCAGGGGTTAAAGTATGAAAAGGGTGCGTGTTGGGTTGTATGCTCAGCATCTATCTCCTTATCTACAGAGCCGTTAAAAGTAAACTCGTTACTCAGATTTTTTATCTCTCTTACCAGTGATAGTAGGGGTAGCCTGACTTATAAATTCAGGTTCATATCCTACCGTAAAAGTGTTGGCATTATCGTTATGAATACTCAGAAAGTGTGCATTGTTTTTATCAAAGGGACAGAGCGGACAGCTACAGAGCCTGAATCCAAAGCGCTGATAGTAGGTCGGTTCTCCCAGGACAAATAGCGGCTGGTTTTGTATGACCTCCTGACGCAGTGTAAACCGTATCAGTTCAGAACCAACCCCCTTTCTCTGAAAATCCGGAGCAACTGCCATCGGAGCAAGGTGAAGACCGCAGGGCTGTTTGCCACGGTATGCATTGGAAAAGGCGATGTAGGCTATAACTTTGTTGGTCTGGATGCAGACCCATTCATGGAGGAGCCTCCCATTGTCGTGAAGCTTCTTTACCAAAGCAGCTTCATAGGCTCTGCCTGGAAAAGCCCGCTGCAAGAGGGCATAGACTTTGGGGCGATGTTCGATGGTTACTTTTTGTATCTTCATGAACCCTGTTTCCTGAACAAGCTTTGTTTCAGTATTTTTTTATCCAGTCGGAAGAAGAATCGCATAAACCAGTCTGCTAAAGCAATCTTTCCTGATTGCTGTAGCCTTCCATTTAAGATAATATGCCGAAAATTTCCTCCACCACAAGGAGCACAAATGGCAACTTCAACTGAAAAGCATAAAGATATCAACAGACTCGATCAGGCGCTACAGATCTTGCGCGAAGATATGACAGATCCTAAAAGCCAGTCTAAATTTTATGATATATTTCTCAATACAAACTACTTCGTTCCCAACCTGGATAAACAGGAGTTTGACGGAGAACTTGAGCTTGAAGAAGGGCAGGTGCTTCCGTTAATTATTGAATCGGAAGGGAACGATTACCTGATGTTGTTTGATACCGAAGAACGCCTTAAAAACTGGGCAGGAGACAAGGTTACATGGGTATCGGTTCCTGGTTACGTACTTGCTGCCACGACGATGCCGCCGCTCCATTGGGCGCTTAACATCGGCACTGAATTTTCCAAGCGGTTTGTTCCTGATGAGATTGCCTGGCTTAGAGATGTTGTTGAGCGATGTGACCAGGCTGCGCCAGTTCAGGAACAGCAGAACTGACATTTCTGCACCTTTTATGGATAAAACAGAAAGTGCTGATTATTATTTTTGAATCAGATAGAGATGTCTTGTAACTGTTTAGAATAATATTACATTTTTGAGTTTGAAAGGATGAAAATGAAACAGTTTGGCCCGACAAAGCTTGACGCAACTCTTGTTCCCAAAATAGCCCAACAGTGGGGTACCCCGATATATTTGCATGATCAGGCATACATAGAAAACAGCTGTGAACAGCTGCTTAATATGCCTAATGCATATGGTCTCCACGTACGCTATGCCATGAAAGCCAACTCTGATCGTACCGTCCTGCGAGTGGTTACCAATAAAGGGCTGGATCTGGATTGTTCATCACTTGATGAAGCTGCCCGCGCCCACGCTGCCGGAGTTCCCTTTAGCCGGATGATGCTGACCACACAAGAAGTCCCTGCCGGTGAGGAGCGGGCAGAACTTGAAGAGATGATCAAGGTCGGGCTAAAATACAACGTCTGTTCCATGCTGCAGTATCAGTTGATTGCGGACTTTGCCAGGGTTAACAGGATTGACCTCTCAATAAGGGTTCATCCGGGAGCCGCCGGTGGTGGTGAAAGCGCTACCCGTGATACCGGCAGTGAATACTCCTGCTTCGGTGTACACTTAAATGATGTTCCCAAGGTAAAGGCAATGGCAGACGAGCAGGGACTGCGGTTTACCCAGGTGCATGTGCATATCGGTTCAGGCGGCGACCCTGAAAAATGGCGCCAGAACATTGACCGCGAGCTTGGCTTTGTAAAGACCTATTTTCCTGAGGCTACTACCGTAAGCTTTGGTGGCGGGCTTAAAGTAGCCCGGATGCAGGGAGAAAAACAGGCTGATATTGCCTCCCTGGGCGCTTATGCAAAGCAGCGCATCGAGGAGTTTAAAGCTGAAACCGGTCGAGAACTGCAGATGGAGATTGAACCTGGCACCTTTGTTGTGGCCAACTCTGGCCATATAATAACGCGGATTATTGATAAAAAGCTGACCAACGAACTGAACTTCCTGATCGTTGATGGAGGTATGGAGCTGTTGACCCGCCCGCTGCTGTACGGTTCCGAGCATCCGATTGCCATTGTGCGGCAGGATGGTACACTACTCTCCAGCGAGTATGACGGTATTCAGGCAAACGACTTGAAGTCATTCGGTATTGTCGGACGCTGCTGTGAAAGTGGCGACTCAGTCCGTCTGGATAGTGATGGCAATATTGTGCCGGTGATGATTGCCGAACCGGAAATAGGTGACTACGTCGTTATTGGCGGCACCGGTGCCTACTCTGAAAGTATGTCGCCGGAAAACTACAACTCCCACCGCAAACCTGGTGCAGTAATGAAGACCCGTACTGGTGAAATGGTGGAGATCCGTAAGAAACAGCTGCGTGAACAGTTGACCCAGAACGAGCTGGATCTGAAGCTGTAAGCATCTGCTCCATATTTTTGAAACTGCAAAGGCGGCCGGGTGGCCGCCTTTGCAGTCAACTAAACTGTCCCCACAGAATCACAGGGGGTTCATCAGTCTCTTCTGCCCCCCATAAGACGTAGCAACATCAGAAACAGGTTAATAAAGTCAAGGTACAGGGTCAGAGCACCCATGATTGCCGGCTTTCTACCCTCTGCTCCTTCAGCAGCCATTGCCTTTATTTTCCAGGTATCATATGCAGTAAGGCCGGTAAAAACAATTACGCCGATTGCAGATACTACCCATGATACAGCATCATTTTTCATGAAGATGTTGACAATTGACGCAATTACAATGCCGATTAAACCCATGAACAGAAAGTTGCCCCAGGATGTCAGATCCTTCTTGGTGGCATAGCCATAGATACTCATGGCACCAAACATGGCAGCTGAAACCGCAAAGGTGGAAGCTATGGAGTCCGCCGTGTAGACCATAAAGATGACAGAAAGGGTTAAACCGTTCAGGGCTGAATACCCTATAAACAACATGGTGGCAACACCGGCACTCATCCGGTTAATGGCACCGGAAAGGGTAAACACCAGGGCTAGCTCACCGAACATCAGGCCGTAAAACAGCAGACGGTTACCAACAATGGCTTTTAAAAGCTCCGGCGAAGAAACCGTAATTAGCGCCATAATCGCGGTAAGAGCCAGACCACAGCCCATCCAGGCATAGACCTGACGGATCAGTGCATTCTGCTTGACGATCAACCCAGTGCCGACCTGAGTAGTATTAAATTGTTGCATAATATTTTCTCCTCTGCTGAAGTAATTTGACTTTTTAGTGTATAGCAACTGACTGCATCAGGCAACAGTATCTGCCAGACCAGATTTTATTTTACGGGCGTGTTGACAAGCAGGCTTATGAAGTTATGCTTAGGTTAATTGTATTCTGTTTTTGGCAAATTTCTTGGAGGTAGTTATCTGTAGTATTCTGCACTTATTCAGAAGGGCCATGCCTCTCGGTCAGGCTTGTCAAAAATGAGGGGGCGTTGACCGGAAGTGATGCTACCTCATCAATCCCGCCTACGATGATATGGGCAATTTTTTCGAGGATCTGATTGCGATCAAACTGGATGATTAAATGGGGTTACATCACCATAAAGGATCGTGTGGCGATCCCTGTTTAGTTCAGTGAAACACAATCATTTGCGGACGGTTTGGCTACAGTGCGGATTTACAGCAGTTGTGGTTTTATTGATAGTTATGGTCGATTTGTTGTTAACCCCCGATTCGGCACGGCAGGCATTTTTTTAAATGCTGCAGCTGGGTAGCCAATGTTGGTTTTGTTGATAAAAAGGTAACCTGAAGATTTTATAAACACCTTTCAAGGAGGCTGGCTAATGAATATGCGAACTGTTCTGGTATGTTGTCTAATCGTTGCGACTCTGATAGCGCCGGTCATGGCTGAAGAACTTTTAACACCAGCTGCTGAAGCAACAATGCCAGCAGTAGCAGAAGTTAGAACCAAGTCTGTAACTGCATCTGTGGTCGCTATAAACTATGCGACCCATATGGTTTCGTTAAAAGGTCAGGGTGGTAATGTTTTTAAGCAAAAGGTTTCAGCTGGGGTGAAGAACTTGAAACAGGTCAAGATAGGTGACTTGGTGTTAATTGAGTACGTCGAAACAATTAATGTTTTTGCACGTAAAAGCGATGGTGGTAAGCCAAGCAAAAAGAGCTACGAAACGATACAGTTAGCTCGCCCCGGTGCAAAACCGATGAAGGTGCAGGTTACAACGGAAGAGATTGTTACAGAAGTTGCTGCCATTGATTCAGAACAAAGAATTATCAATCTGAATACACCAAGCGGAGGATTGCAGACATATTTTGTTCCACGTCATTACAAGCACCTTGACAATGTTAAAAAGGGTGATCAAGTAGTGGTGCGCCTTAGTAGGTCAGTTGCCATTAAAGTGACTAAACTTGATGATGCCACTAAACCAAGAAAACAGACATCACCTGTGTCTTCTGCAAAGTAAGGTTATGCTAGGAGTCTGCCTGACTTATAACATACCGACATGATTGGATCTGTTTAAAATGGCATAAAGATTTGATATCAACTTTTGGTAGAGGGAGGGCAGGGTAAAACCTGCTCTCTACTCTACCCGAAGATTTTCCTGGGACACGGAACGACCGAGGCGGCCGATGTGGCCGCCTCTTAAATTACCTATGGTGTCCTCCGGAACTCCGCTGTAGATCACTGGTTTTCCCTGACACATCGTACTGACAGGCCGTCAGTTTTGAGGTAGCTGGCATATTCCTCTATCCTGTCTGAATCGAACTTGAGGTAGATACCTTTAACCAGCTTGGCCTCGGCACCATTATAACTCCACCATGAGCCCCAGAAGCCGACATCGCCGAACATACCGTAGGCATTAACGGAGCCTCCCGGTAAGCCGTTAAACCCCAGATTGTTGGTGCCATTTCCCTTTTCCTTCCATCCGGATTGGCTACGCAACTGTTTGGCTGCGCTACCCTCATTACCAACAAAGCGGGACAGCTCAGCCCAGTCTTCAACCGTCGCTACCCGCCAACCTTTTGGAGCCAACCCCCGTTTATCTTGCACTGCATACCAATTGTACAGCTTGCCATACTTTTTCTCGTTTGCGGCTTTAAACTCGTAATAGCACCAGGCAGGTATTTTTTGATTGTATGCCTGTACCCAGACTGCCGATGACTTGACTTCCAGAATTTTGTCGCCATTACGAAACTTGCCAACATTTAAATTCTCACTCATCCAGGTCTGGTTTCCGATTTTTACCGATGGAAAGCTCTCCTTGCTGGCTGCTTGAGCTGTGGCATGCTGCAGCAGCGCAAAAACAAAGAGTACGGCCATTAAAGTCTTTTTCATATGGGGTCTCCTGTACGTTCAAGGGTACTGTAAGCAGAATATTATCTTCTTCAGACTCTAGTTAATGTTCAAAGCTTTCAAAGAGTTGAGGTACCTGCTAATTATTGTGTTTCTTACGGGCTACCAGCTCAACCTTCGGCTTGATGTAGTTATAGAGCTCTTCAGTTCTTGTACCTTTCTATTTGATCAATTCTCGTTTTTGACCTGCTTATTGGCAGCCAGGTTTTTTAATACTCCTATAATTAATGGTTATTGTAGTGGTACGGCTGAAGTGACAGAAGAGTTCCAATAGGGTGCTGTCGTAACGCTGATGGTGATGCCGGTATAACTACTGGCGTTAGGCTTAAGTGAAAATGCAAATGTGGCTGTGGTGCTTTTTGATGCAAAATTAACGGCATTTGGAAGGTTCATAAATGCAGTTCTGTTGGAAGAAGCAATCTGCACCTGAAGGCCGTTATCCGGCGCTGGTCGGTCGAGAGTAATCGTGGCGCTGCTGGTGCCGTACTGATTTGATGGTGAAATGATAAATGATGAAATTGAGCGTGGCCACAAAACGGGTACTGTGGCAGAGAGCCTTTGTCCAAGATAGTCAGCAAATATAGTTACATTACGATCCTCACCGACAAATGTTTTACGTACTGCAGGTGTTATCGCTCTTACCTTGAAGGTGTTGCTGTTCATATTGATCGGGATGGTACAGAGATACGGAGTGGGGGTACTCTCCCATATACCGGTAAAATTCAGAACATCAGGCTCTGCCGAACTGATCCTGACAGGTATTGGTGCATAACTGTCAGGATAGTCGGTTGAAACACCACAAAGAGCGCTGTCTAACCCATTTGTATCGCCTGCATAGACCGGTTGAACAGGCTGTACCAGCATACCTAGGCTCTTTAACATGATAGGAGTGACGGTTACGGTAGTGATTGCGGGTGCTCCGCTTGTTGTGCGATCTAGCCCGCTGGCAGCCGTTAAGGTAACGGTAAGCGGGGCAATCATAACGGCTCCTGCCGCCGGGCTGATAACGGTGAGTGGGGTTAAGGTACTGCTTGAACCGGCTGGTACCCAGATTGAATCTGCTACACTGACAAGTGAGGGATTGCTGCTGGTAAGCCATACTTTCGCCCCTTGCGATGTGGCACGGTCAAGGGTCGTTGACAGGCTTAGATTATGTTGTCCGATGCGGAAGGAGGCTGGTGTGGCAACAATTGAGGTAACCAGGTAGTTTGGCAGGGTTAGTGCTAGTGTCTTTATCTCACCGGATGCTACGTCGATAAATTTGCTGTCGCTGGGGTAACCTGGCTTGCTGGCATTAAAAGTGTATCTGCCCGGGGATAAATTGGTAAATATGACTTTGCCTAAGCTGTCGGTTACAAAGGGGGAAGCATTGCCGGTCATTAGCACCTGGGCTTCTGGAAGTGGTTTAACGCCGTCTGTCACGGTTAACTCAATACGGGCAGTTTTTACCAGATTGATCTGCCTTGTGACGATCGGAGAATTTGAACCCAAGCTTGCCAGTTGCGATGTAAAGTTTGAGTAACCGGCTTTGGTAACCGTAAGGTTGTAGACCAGAAATTCCAGATTGTCGAATATGGCATTTCCACGCAGATCAGTCATTTTGCGCTGGGCTTCACCCCCAAGCGCAGGGACAAGGGAAACCTCGGCGTTGCTGACCGGCAGACCATTATCAGTAACAGTAAAGGTAGCTTTTGGGATCAGTAACATCCTGATATAGAGTGTTGTGGTTCCTGGTGCCGCCACTGTAGCGGAATAGGGTTTACTCTCCCTGAACGTCTCTTTTACAACTTTCAACTGATAGCTGCCGTTAATCAACCCTGTAAAGATTACCTTTCCTTCGTAGTCTGTAAGCAGTGTTTTGTTAATATTCTGTCCGGTAAGTGTAACTGCTGCACCCGCAAGTCTTGAAAGGGTCGTTTCGGCTGAAACTGTCACTTGTACGGATCCGGTTTGCTTGATCATCTGAATGCCGGTCTGAGTTGTCTGGTTTGGCAGAATTTCAAACGGCTGACTAAGCGTCTGCCCTGTTGTCGCTAGGAGATATCCCGTTTTCTGTACCGATACAAAACCGCCTCCAGGTGGCAGATTATTAAAGATTGCAATGCCCTGTTGATCGGTCTTCACTACAGGCAGTGTCTTTTGGAGAGTACTTACATAGACTTTTACTATAGCGCCTTCAAGGGGAGTTGTTCCTTCTTTCACTGCTACCATCAGGTTACCTGTTTTGGGGACTAATGAGGTTACAGCGATTGCTATCTGATTTTCACGGTTGCTGATAACCGTTGCAGTTGTTTTATTACTTGTATATCCAGGCTTGCTGGCTGAGAAGATGTAGCTTTTGACAGGCAAACCGGTGAATGAGACGACACCATTTTTATCTGTTAGCTGACTGTTTATTCCGTTTGCGTTTATGGAAACGGTTACGCCTTCAACTGGTGTTATCCCTTCTTTTACCATGACCCTGGCACTGCTGCTATACGGCATCAGCACTACATTGCTTTGTGTAGTAATACCGGCGTTGACATTTACAAACGTAGTTCTTTGCCTGGTGTAATAACCTGCTTTGGTGACGGCGTAACTGTACTGGCCGACCGGTATATTATTGAAATACACAATGCCCTGGGAGTTGGTAATCTGACGTATCTGTTGACCATTTACTGTTGAAGTTACCGTGGCATCTGTTATTGGGACACCAGTTGTACTGTACACGTTAATCTTTACGCTGCCGGACTTTAGTTGAGACGGGTTAACAAGCCTATTGGATGCTGTGGGCATTTGACTGTTGGGCAGTGCCAGTTTCTGAACAGTGCTTTTTGTGGTTTGGAGAGGAGAGTCAGCCAGAGAGGTGTTGGTCAATATCAGGAAGAGAGTTAATATTAAAGCCAGTATTGCAGCCATACTCCGGGTATAATCGATGCCGGTACGTGTCATTGTATAACCCTCCTGCAGCTGGAATTCATAAAGACAGTTTCCTCACATCTCATACAGCACAGTCTTGCAAGAATCTGATTTTAATCTCCTCAACATGTTAAGTCAACAAAGGCAACAAAGGGGTCAGGTCTTGAAATATCAGTTTTCACCGCTGTTGATCACCTTGCTGATCGTCGTATAATGAACTCCAACTGCCTGTGCTATCTCCTTCAGCGTGTAGCCATGCGCGCCATATGCTTGGCGGATTAGACGGTTACGCTCCTGCTTCGTAACTTTCGTTTCCGTTGGAAAAATATCTGCAACAGCCGGACGCCCCACGTGGCGCTGCGTTCGGGGAATCTCAGGGATCTCCTCACGTCCGCCGATCATTTCCTTCGCCTGCTGTATGAATCCTTCGGTTCCGAGGATGATCTGACCGGTGAGTTTCTCCCATGGGGTATCATCGACAGTCATTCCCTCTTTCACAAATTGACGATACAGGCGTCGAGACTCCGGCAGTGATGCAGAGAAATTGAAAAGAATCCATTCCGTAGTGAGATAAGGCGGCACGCCAGCCATGCCAAGGGTGGGAAGATAACTGCTCCATTGGTACTGTTCCACTCGTTCAACCATGTTCGCACGCACCGGGTTCAATACGACATAGCGACAGAGTTCAAGGAGGTGACTCTCCTTTTCCACCAGAACAGCCTTGAACCGACCTTTAAAAACATGCCCGTCCTTGTGGTGTAGCCGATTGTACGCCTGGGTGTAGACGCCGTTCAAATGGCGCATTCCGGCGGAAAGGTTTCCTTCCGGGGTTTCGATAAGGAGGTGATAGTGATTGCCCATCAGGCAGTAGGCGTGACAGAGCCAGTTGAAGCGCTTTACCGTCTGGCCGAGGATTGAGAGGAATAGATGACGGTCGTTGTCATCGTCGAAGATATCCGCTCGGGCGTTGCCGCGAGAGGTAACATGATAGACAGCATCGGGGAATTCTATGCGTAAAGGTCGAGCCATGGAGTGGTTATAGCACAAAAAACTTATATTTCAAGACCTGACCCCGTAGTGTATGTAGGCATGCCGGATCAGACGGTTACGCTCCTGCTTCGTAATTTTCGTTTCCGTTAGAAAAATATCTGCAACAGCGAGACTCCGGCAGTGATGCAGAGAAATTGGAAAGAATCCATTCTGTAGTCAGATAAGGCGGCACACTAGCCTTACCAAGGGTGGGAAGATAACTGCTCCATTGGTGCTGTTCCACTCGCTCAACCATGTTCGCACCGGGGAATTCTATGCGTAAAGGTCGAGCCATGGAGGGATTATAGCACCATAAACTTATATTTCAAGACCTGACCCTGTAGATTTCACTCAACTTACTGTCGTATATCTTTACAATAATCCATCAGAATACCCAACTTGCTGTCGTATATCTTTACAGTAAACAGGATCATGTTGAAAAAGAATTTTATAATTGAGCCTCTTGCAAGAGTGTATGCAAGAAATAATGTAGCTTAATTTAACGGCATAAAAGCCGAGCTTTATGTGTAACATTCTTGATATTGTTAGGTTCTAATACAAACAAGTCAGGAGGATGCCAATGACGCTCAAGGAAAGAATATTATGGTTAATGGATAATAGGTGCAAAACATCATTATTGGTACAAATTATGCTTATTTATATTATACCGGCCTGCCGAATGTCTGATGATTTTTTTGATACAAACTCAGGAGTATAAATGAAAAAAGGGGGTTAAAATGAAAAAAAAATTTGGGATATTTTTACAAACTTGTTTATTGCTCGTCACCATGCTGCTGCTTGCAGCCGCGCCCGTCATGGCCGATGTAATGTATACTTACACCGGAAATAGTTACAACTACTTCACCAACCCGACAGGTAATCCTGATTTTGGCACGCACCTCACTGCATCCTTCACTTTCGACTCCAATGTCGTTACAAATGATTATACTGGTTATCAGTACTTCTCTGCTACCAGCACCACGTTTAACGACATTATCTCATGGAGCGCCACATCCGGTTCGACAACCTTATCATCTAGCGCCAACAGTTATGAGCAGGGGGCAATGTTTTCTTTCATCAATGGTGATATAGATGTATGGTATTTTGCTGTAGGCACGGATCCTGGCTATTATCTCGCATCCTATAACTGTGGTTATGGCATTGCCGATGTGGCTATAAATTACTATTTCAATGATGAAGAATATAAGCTTAGTGGAGTTTGGAGCAATCCCGGCATGTGGACTAAACAGCAAGATCCTTCTAATCCGGTTCCCGAACCATCCACGATACTGCTACTTGGACTCGGCTTGGCCGGTATTGTTGGGGCAAGAAAGAAATTCAAGAAGTAATCTCTGCCAAGGGATATCCATAAAGAAGGCAGTATCCATCGATACTGCCTTCTTTCTCGTCTTTGGCCCTTAACTAGTTTCCATTCGGAAACTGTAACACTCTGATATTTATATATAAACCTGTATTTTTTGTTTCTGTTCTTTCACAATTTATGCTACTATTCTGACGCAATATACTGGTATCGTTACACTATTACTTAAGAATGGTACCCATATGCGTCGAAAATTCAACCCTCAACAGAACCTGTTTGTCACTATGGCCAAAAGCTCCATTGCCAAGGAGTTGCTTGAGATGTCCAAGGTGCTGGATGCCACTCCCAAGGTACTTGAACTTGTCTTTGCCGACCTGACCAGAGCCCGCCGTTCAACAACAGGCCGTGAAGGCATGACTGCTGAACAGGTAGTGCGCTGTGCCGTTTTGAAACAGTATCGCCAGCTCACCTACGAAGAGCTTGCATTTCACCTTGAAGACTCCGATGCCTTTCGCAGCTTTTCCCGATTAGATATGGCGCAGTATCCCAGCAAATCAATCCTCCAGGAGAACATAAAAGCTATCCGTGAAGAGACCTGGGAAGCTATCCACCGTGAGATTATAGGTCACGCCAAAAAGGAGAAGGTCGAAACAGGACGCACGATCCGTATTGATGCAACCGCTGTGGAAACAGATATCCATCATCCTACTGACTCCACCCTTCTGGCTGATGGTATCCGGATCATCACTCGCTGGCTTGCCGAAGGCAAAGCACTGTCTCCTGCTCCCCAGTACCAGTTCAGTGATCATCAACGGGTTGTCAAGAAGCGGGTACTGACCATACTGAATGCCAAGAAGGAAGAAGTCCGTAAGGTGGCTTACCAGAACCTTCTTCTATATGCAAGTAAAGTCAGAGACTATGCCCTGGTCGCAATCCCTGAGCTTCATGCTCATATGTCTTCTGAAGCCACTGAACTCTTTGCCGGCAAGGTGCTGGCAGAAAAGCTTGAGCGTGCCGTAGGGTTACTAAGGAAAGTCATCAGCCAGACCGAACGGCGGGTATTAAGGGGAGAACAGGTACCTGCTTCAGAAAAGGTCGTCTCCTTCTTTGAGGACCACACCGACATCATCGTCAAAAAGCGTCGTGAAACCGAATATGGCCACAAGATATTTCTGACTGGCGGCAGTTCCACCATGATTCTTGATTGTATGATAACCAGGGGCAACCCTGCGGACACAGAACAGTATGCTCCGCTCCTTGAACGCCAGAAAGAGCTGTATGGTCGTATGCCACGTCAGGTTTCCGTTGATGGTGGTTTTGCCTCAAAAGACAATCTGGCATATGCCAAAAGAGAGCAGATAAAAGATGCCGTGTTTGCCAAGAAGCGTGGGCTTTCAGTCCTTGAGATGGCCAAGAGTTCCTGGGTGTACAAGAAGCTCAGAAACTTCCGAGCCGGTATAGAGGCTGGCATATCAACCCTCAAGCGTGCCTTTGGCCTTGACCGTTGTACATGGAAGAGTTGGGAAGGCTTTGGCCGGTATGTCTGGAGTTCGATTGTCTCCTACAACCTGCTGGTGCTTGCCAGAACAAAGCTGGCACCAGCTTAAAGCAGCAGCAGAAGAGTTGATTTAGCAGGGCCAAGGGGATGATGCGTCCTTAATTGTAAAAGAGCAGGTCAAAAACTACAAAATCATAAAATCCGGAACGTGAAGCAGAGGACAATTCCTCTGCTACCGCTACTCAACTCGATAAAGTTGGGGTTTCCGGATGGAGACTAACTAGATAAATTTACGCCGAGAGCTTGTAGTACATAGGGGTCAGGTCTTGAAATATCAGTTTTCACCACTTTTGATCACCTTGCTGATCGTCGTGAGAGAATTCTGGGGGCAGTATGTAACCCCAAGTCAACCATTTCCTGCTGAACACACCGACTCCCCCATCCGTCTAATCGCCCAATCCTCAACCACCCTCCCATTCATATCTTTACCCGTTGCAACATTTCAATTGCGCTGACATCCATCTTTGAAAAGGCGAACCATCTCTTCCCCAAGTCTTTCAGCGATGCACCAATGTGGTAAATGTCATCATCGATAATGAGAAAACGGTCGTGCGAAGATTTGAATGTTTGTACGTCAATAGCGGGGTATTGCTGGTTAAATTTTTCGATATCCAAGGCCAATGCCTTGCCGATACTATTTGTCAGGATTTTGGTGGTTACTCCTGCTTCTCTTTTGGATAACAGAGTCAACACGCTTTCATCCACGTAGTTGTCGATAAGAATAATCCGATGCGTGGCGGAACGAATCAGGTCGCAGACAAATTTGTAGGCATCAAAAATTTGCCCATCATAAAAAATGCCCTGTTCTGGTTTGATACTTTTGTCTTCAAGTGCGTTGAAAAGCTGCTCAAATTTTTCATCGACCTTGACCTCATGCAGTAGCTGACGTTTCTCGATGTTTTCCAGCCGCATAAAGAGGTTGGCGTTGTCCGACAGAAACTGCCGCATCTTCACGAATGCTCGCATAATAGCGATGTTGATTTCAACTGCTCGTATGCTGGTCAATACCCCGGATATTCCGGCAACGCCTTGTTCGGTAAAGACGTAGGGCAGAGTGCCGCCGAGATGTTTTCTGGATGGTATCGCATTCTGCGATACCATATAATCAACCTCATCCTCAGAGATCTGAAACATGAAATCTTCCGGGAATCGATTACTGTTGCGTTTGACCTGTTCGCGAAGGCGTATGGGTTTCACCCCGTACAATTCCGCCAGATCCCTGTCTAACATCACCTGCATGCCGCGTATGGTGAAAATCCGCTTCTCAATCATCACCACCTGAGCTAATTCACTCATAGCTTCACCCTCTGCATTGAGGATATCAGCCGGATAATCAGACAGCTCTCGGCCTTTAGACATATTCAACCTCAGCCAAAATTCGTTTGCCGATGGCTGGTTTAAGTGCTGATTCCATTACCATGTCAACCTTGCCGTTGAGCCGAGCCTCAAGAAATTCACGCAGATCAACAAAATCAAACAGGTCAATCTCACGATTGAAGGAAACCAGGATGTCAATATCGTTCCGTTTGCGCTGCTGTTCTCTCACATACGAACCGAACAGACCCAAGCGCTGCACACCCACCGTACCGGGCCATAATATCCGGCTTGTTGTCCCTGATTATGTCAACTATCTCTTTTTTGCCCATGAATGTCTCATACCACAAACGAAAGGGCGCCGCAATGGGCGCCCTTTCTGTTTCATTCTACTTCAAATTCTTCTTTATCCGCTCCACCGCCTCAATCACATTCTCACGGTGGCCGAAGGCTGACAACCGGAAGAACCCTTCGCCGCTGGGGCCGAAACCGCTTCCTGGCGTTCCGACCACGTTGCACTCGTTCAGCAGCTTGTCAAAGAAGTCCCAGCTGCTCATGCCGCCGGGGGTCTTGAGCCAGATGTACGGGGCATCCACACCGCCGTAACAGGTTACACCAACCTCTTTCAACCCTTCACGGATAATGCGGGCGTTCTCCATGTAGTAGTCGATGATCTCTTTGGTCTGCTTCCAGCCCTCGTCACTGTAGACTGCGGCAGCAGCCTTCTGAACTGGATAGGAGGCGCCGTTGAACTTGGTGGTGGTACGACGCAGCCAAAGTTTGTTGAAGCTGTACTTTTCGCCGGTTGCGGTGGTGCCCATCACCTCTTCAGGTACTACCACCAGACCGCAACGTACGCCGGTAAAGCCAGCGGTCTTGGAGAAGGAACGGAACTCGATGGCGCACTTCTTGGCTCCTTCAATCTCGTAAATGGAATGGGGGATCTCAGGATTGGTGATGAACGCCTCATATGCAGCATCAAAGAAGATGATGGCGTCGTTGGCATTGGCGTAATCAACCCACTTCTTCAGCTCTGCCTTGCTGGCCACGGTGCCGGTGGGATTGTTGGGGAAGCAGAGATAGATGATGTCAACCTTGCCTTCCGGCAGCGAGGGGATAAAACCGTTGGCCTCGGTGCAGGGCAGGTAGACGATGTTCTGGTAGTAACCCTTGTCGTCAGCCTCGCCGGTACGACCGATCATGACGTTGGTGTCGTTGTAGACCGGATAGACAGGGTCGCCGATGGCTACCACGTTGTCCAGGGCAAAGATATCCAGGATGTTGGCGCAGTCGCACTTGGAGCCGTCGGAGATGAACATTTCTTCGGTCTTGAGCGAAACTCCCAGCGGCTTGTAGGATTTTTCGATAATGGCATTGATCAGCCAATCATAGCCCTGTTCAGGGCCGTAGCCGGCAAACTGATCAGTGGTGGCCAGATCATCCACTGCGTCATGGAAGGCCTTCAGTACAGCCGGAGCCAACGGGCGGGTGACATCGCCGATACCCAGACGGATAACCTTCGCATCAGGGTTGGCAGCACTGAACTCACGCACGCGACGGCCAATCTCAGGGAACAGGTAGCCAGCTTTTAATTTCAGGTAGTTGCCGTTGATTTTTGCCATTACGAAACATCCTCCAAAAATTATTTGCCACAGAGGACACAGAGAGCACAGAGAAGGTCAAAAGCAGGAAAAAACAGGGGGAAATCAAAACCAAATCTTTGGGGTTATCCCTCAAAACCATTTCAGACTTTACCCGCTTTTTTGCTTCTCTCTGAGACCTCTGTGTCCTCTGTGGCGAAAATGGTTGTTATTTAAGCCCTAAAACATCCTGCATATCGTACAGCCCCGGCTGCTTGCCGACAATCCACTTGGCTGCGCGGACAGATCCACGGGAGAACATGTCGCGGCTCATGGCACGGTGGGAGATCTCGATCCGCTCACCCTGACCGATGAAGTAGACCGTATGCTCGCCGATGATATCACCACCACGTACCGTCTGCATGCCGATCTCGTCCTTGGTTCGCTCTCCGCAGATCCCTTCACGGTGGTAGTTGGCGACCTGGTTGTAATCGCGGCCTAATGCCTCAGCTACCACCTCACCCATCCGCACGGCGGTGCCTGAAGGGGAGTCTTTCTTCTTGTTGTGATGCAACTCGACAATTTCCACATCAAAGTCATTGCCCAAGGTCTTGGCGACATCCCTTAGTATTTTGAAGCAGACGTTGACTCCGACTGACATGTTTGGAGCCAGCACGCAAGGGATATCCTTGCAAAGCTCTGCGGCGAACAGTCGCTCATCAGGCGTAAAACCGGTAGAGCCGATTACGATAGCCTTCTTCTTCAGGCCACAGACCTCCAGGTTCTTCAGTGAGACCTTTGGGGTTGTGAAGTCGATCAGGACATCACAGCCTTCAACCACGGCGTTCAGGTCATCACTGATGGCAATGCCCAAAGTACCAACTCCGGCAACCAGACCTGCATCCTGGCCGACCTGGGAATGACCGGGACGTTCCAGGGCACCAGAAATGGTGCAACCTGCCTCAACAGCAGCGACGATTATACGTTGACCCATGCGACCGGCAGCGCCACAGACGGCTATTTTAATCATGGTAACCCCCTTGAAACACGGAGCAACTGAGCAACAGAGGGAAAGGCAACAATCAGAATAATTCGTAAAGGTTTAAACACAAAACCTGGATAAGACTTTGTCTTCTGCTTTTCTCGGTTGCTCCGTTACTCTGTGTTTATCAGATCAATTTGTACTCTTTCATAATGGTTTCCAGCTTCGCCTTGTTTGCATCGCCCATAGGTGCCAAGGGCAGGCGTACTTCATCTGAACATTTTCCCATCAGCGCCAGAGCGGTCTTGACCGGTATCGGATTGCTTTCAATGAACATGGCGTTGCTGATCTTGAGGGTATCCAGATGCAGCTTGCGAGCTTTGTCCAGATCACCGGCATAGAAGGCATCGGTCAGGTCAGCAATCGCCTTGGGCATAATGTTGGCGGTAACCGAAATTACTCCTTTGGCGCCACAGGCCATCATCGGGAAGGTGATAAAATCGTCACCGGAGAATACATCAATCTGATCGCCACACAGCGCCAACACTTCTGAAGCCTGTTGCAGAGAGCCGGTGGCCTCTTTGATCGCCACAATATTTTTGTGTCCGGCCAGACGTGCTACGGTTTCCGGCAGCAGGTTAACGGCGGTACGACCCGGCACGTTATACAGGATTTGAGGAATTTCAACAGCATCAGCAATGGCAAGATAGTGGCGATACATTCCTTCCTGGGTTGGTTTGTTGTAGTACGGAGTCACCAGCAGCACCCCGGCCACACCAATCGCTTTGGCCTCGCGGGTCAGATGGATAGCCTCGGCAGTTGAATTGGAACCGGTGCCGGCTATGACCGGTACACGCCCTTTGGCCTGATCAAATACGATCTTGATGACGTTCAGGTGTTCTTCATTATCCAGGGTGGACGATTCACCGGTTGTCCCGCAGGCCACGATGGCGTCGGTGCCGTTCTCGATCTGGAAATCCACCAGTTCACGCAGCTTTTTTTCGTCTACCGTACCGTTATTGAACGGCGTAACAATGGCAACAATACTTCCTTTGAACATGACTGTCTCCCTCAATTAGTATATGAAATTGCTCTCTAATTCATTAAAAACTGGACTATATATAAAAAGTGGAATTTTTTAACATAGCCCCTGTTAAATGTCAAAACGTGTTTATTCGGTTGATAAAGGCGATCAAGAGGCCATAATGAAAATGATTAAAGCTGAATTTTAGTCTGGGTAGCAAGGCAAGTTCGGGTTCATCATCCTCAAAAATCTGGGCTTCACAGATTGTAATCTCTCCTCCAGGGAGTATGATTTCAGGAAATTCCTCTTCAAGCATCAAAATCTGTTCCGGTGTTAATCTATTGTTCAGGCGAATTATGGCCAGATCATCGTGAAAGCGGATTGAATGGTAGTTTTTGTAAAAATTGTTTATGACTTCGGCAGCCTCATTTTCATCCTTGGTTATAGTAAAAATGGAAAAATCTTCACCGGAGATCAAGCCTTTTGCAAGGAGCTGCTCTTTTACAAAGTCAAAAAACTGTTCCCAAAACCCCTCTTCGTCATCCACTAGGATTAAAGGTTTTGGTGAAGTTTTTCCAGTTTGTACAAGTGTAAAGACCTCCATTGCTTCATCAAGCGTTCCAAAACCTCCAGGGAATACAGCTACGGCATCAGCCTCTTTTACGAATGCTACCTTTCTGTTAAAAAAGTATTTGTAGGTAACCAGACGCGGGGTGTTTTGCATAACGGGATTGGCGCTCTGTTCGAAAGGGAGCTTTATGTTGACAGCAAAGGAGTTTTCGCTTCCGGCTCCTTCGTTGCCTGCTCTCATAATCCCTGGGCCTCCGCCTGTAATGGCCATCCAGCCCTGGTCAGCAAGCAACCTGGCAAACCGGACGCATTTTTGGTATATCTGTTCTTCCGGCATTGTACGGGCAGAACCGAAGATGGTGACTTTTTTCCGCTCTCTGTAAGGGCCGAAAACACGAGTGGTGTAGCGCATTTCGCGAAGGGTGCGGTTGATAAGTTTGAGATCAGGCTGGTAACTGGTTTCCTGCCCGATTTTAAGCGAGGAGATTATCAGCTCACGCACCAGGTGGGGATGGGTGATACCTCCGGCAGCCTTGATTGTTCGTTCAATTAATGAGTCGATCTCTTCGTTGGTGTGTGAAAAACTTAACTCCATGGTTCCCCCGCCTACTCCTAATGAGGCTGAATTAATAAGGAACGCAGGGTAGCATAGTTGAAACTTGATGTAAACCGCTGTACTTTTTAAATCCCGAGCTGGTCAGATGTTGGAGTTTTTTTGATACCACTGTTGATATTACCGGAATTATAGAAGCGGGTAAGCGATCAACCGGAACATCTGAACGTGGATCATCTGGAGGCTATGACTATACATCAGAGCTGGAAACACTTTGCAGTACATCGGGAACAGTATTCAGTGTATCTCTATTGTGTCGGTTTGATGTCTTGGGCGTTTAAGCAACAGTAGCAGCGGGATTATTCCGAGAAACGCCAGTCCTATAATGAAGAATATCCAGTTATAAGCCAGGGTGGCGGCCTGTTTCTGAACCATGCCGTAGAACATTCCCATTGCTGTCTGGTCTGCCTGTGTAGCCTGCATACCTTTTGCAATTAAAGAGTTTTTTAATTCGTTAAAACGAAGCTGGAAAAGTGGGTTGTACTGATTTATATGCGGCACAAGGCTTGTCTGATAAAGCTGAGACATGCGCGACAACAGGGTTGCTGCAATGGCTATTCCTACACTGCCCCCAATATTGCGTAGCAGGTTAAATACACCTGTTGCATTCCCCATTTCGTCTCTTGGTATAACAGAGAGGGTTACCGTCGTAAGCGGCACAAAGATCATCGCCAGGCCAATTCCCAAGACTATCCTGGGCCACACAAATGCCCAGTAAGAGGCTTCCAGGCTTAATCCCTGCATGATAAACATTGAAAAAGAACCTATCAGCAATCCTGCAAGGACTATCTTCCGTCCGTCCCGCTTGGCAAGCATTGCCCCAACAAAAGGCATTGTCACAAGGGTGGCTACACCACCTGGAGCCATTACCATACCGGCATCGGTGGCTGAATAGCCCATAAGAGTTTGAAGAAACATTGGAATCAGCATTATCGAACTGTAGAGGCAGAATCCTACAACAAACATGATCAGGTTTCCGGCGGAAAAAGAGAGGTTCTTGAAAAGCCTGAGATTGACTATTGGATGTGGATGGGCCAGTTCTACCCAGATAAGAGCAATAAGCGAAATGACGGTGATTATGCTGAAAGATATTATGAAGCTGGAGTTTAACCAATCTTCCTGCTGTCCTTTGTCAAGTACAACCTGAAGCGCCCCCATACTGGTCGTCAATAGAAAAAGTCCCCAGTAGTCAATCCGGATTAAATCGCCTGCCTTTCGTTTAAGGTATTCAGGGTCAAATATGAACAGAGCGCACATTACTATTGCGACAATGCCTATGGGCAGATTTATGTAAAAGATCCAGCGCCAGTTGAGTTGATCCGTTATCCATCCCCCCAGAGCCGGTCCTACAATAGGTCCGAACATTGCTCCTACCCCAAAGATAGCCATTGCCATCCCCTGCTGTTTGGGTGGAAAGGTCTCCATAAGGATCGCCTGGCTTATAGGTATTAAGGCTCCGCCCGCCGCCCCCTGAATCACGCGAAATAGTATCAGCGTGGCCAGGTTTGGCGCCATTCCGCACAAGAGTGATGCCAGAGTAAAGAGAACAATGCAGGTCATCAGAAAACGTTTGCGCCCAAACATGCGAGAAAGCCAGCCTGTCATAGGAAGGACTACTGCGTTGCTTACCAGATATGAGGTGAGCACCCATGTTATTTCATCAGTTCCGGCATTAAGGCTCCCCTGCATATGGGGCAGAGCGACGTTTGCAACAGAGGTGTCCACAATCTCCATTATTGTAGGGAGCATTACGGTGATTGTTATAAGCCATTTGTTGACCGTTTTTACAGCATCTGATGACATAATTTTTCAGAAAAGTTCTTTGATGACTGCTGAAGCAGAGCGACCTGTGAGTACGACCGGTTCTACACTCATTCCGACTCTCAGAAGCTGTTTGGGGTCGCTCTCCTTATCAATAAGGATCTTTACAGGTATCCTTTGTACAACCTTGACGTAGTTACCTGTGGCATTCTCAGGTGGCAAGAGCGAAAAAGCCGCACCTGTACCGGCCATTATGCTGTCAACAGTCCCTTTAAAAGATTCGTTTGGGTAGGCATCCACCCTAAAGGTTACCTTTTGGCCTGGTTTTATATGGGTCAACTGGCTCTCCTTGTAATTTGCCGTGATCCATCTTTCGTTAAGTGGAACTATAGCCATAAGCGACTGGCCTGCCTGTACTGTGGCTCCTGTTTCCACACCTTTTCGGGTAATATAACCGTCAACCGGTGCAGTGATACGGGTATACCCAAGTTTTAGTCTGGTATCTGCCAGAACCGCCTGTTGTTTTCGTATCCTGGCAGCGTTTGTTGAATCAGCTCCAATACCTGCAATTGCCTCATCCTTGCGTAATGCCTCTTCCGCCTGCTTAACCCTTGCTTCCGATAGATTCAACGCCGTTTGGAGCCTTTCGAGCTGTTCTTTCGGGATGACCTCCTTTTTATACAGGTTATTGCCACGCTTCAGATCAATAAGTGCCTGCTGCTGTTGAACCTTTGCCAGTTGTAGAGAGGCACGGGATGCAGCAACCTGGAGCTTGTCACCACTGGTCTCATTTCTTGCCAATCCGAGTTCCGCCTCTGCCTTCTCAAGATTAATCCTGTAATCTGCCGGATCCAGTTCAAGAAGCAGATCCCCTTTTTTTACAACCTGATTGTCCTGTACAAACAGATTTATTACCGTTCCGCTTATCCGTGGGGATACCGGATGGATCCTGGCCTCGATAAATGCATTGTCTGTATCTATGTTTGTTCTTGATTTTACAAACCAACTAAGGCCGAACCAGCATCCTGCAATGAAAAAGCATAAAAGTATTAATGCAGCCTTGCGCTGACGTGTGAACCATTTTGGGGCGTTTGTAGAGTCAGTCGGTTTATCCTCTACAGGTAGAATGGGACTTTGATTCTCTTCTGTCATATCAAGCTCCTTGCAACTTGCCGACTGCTTTGCGGAGATGGGCAGCTGCTCGTTGATAATCGTATATAGCGCGATAATGTTCTGTTCTTGCCTGTGTCAGCAGTGTCTGGGCATCAAGAACCTCGGTTGCAGTTCCAACCCTCTCTTCATAGCGATTCCGGTTGATGCGAAGGTTTTCTTCCCCCTGTACGATGGACTCTTTTGTTACGGCTATCCTGTCAAAGGCGACCTGAAGGTTGTTTTTGACTGTTGCTATCTCAAGAGCTGCCTGTTCTTCAGCAAATCTAACTTGCTCTCTTGCACGGCTGTTTTCTGCAACAGCCTTCTCTCTCGCGGCAGTAGATGCAAAACCGTCAAAAAGGTTTATCCTTAGACCAAATGCCGCAGCATATATGGCCTGATCCCTTAATTTGTTGTTTTCAAGGTAATCTATGGAAAGACGAGTGAATAGCTCAGGGTAGAAGGCTGAACGAGTCTGATTAAGCTCCTGCTCTTTAATTCTTGTTGCTTTACGAAGAGCCTGCAGATCCGGTCGTTGCATAAGTGCGTTAGTGCTGTCAATGGCATCTGCATTCAATTGAGGTGTTGCTGGTTCGATAAGCTCAGGGCGTTCTTTAGGTTGTTGTCCAAGCAGAAAATTAAGTTGAAGGTAGAGGTTTTGCAGCATGTTTTTACGAACAAGCAGCTGCTGACTGGCATTTGCAAGCCTGACATCGGCCTGAAGGAGATCGTTTCGGGTTACCGAACCAGCATCATAGAGTGCTTGGGCGACTCGACGATGCTCCTTCACGGTATTTAACTCTTCTTCTGCTGCAGATATATTTTTTTTTGCTTCAAGTATGCCAAAATAGTTTTCTACCACCTGTAGTGCAATCTCATGTTCCTGATTTTCAATGTTAAAATTCACAGCATCAAGATTGGTGCGGCTTATTTTGCGCCTGGCATCACGGCGTCCAAAATCATAGACCGTATAATTAATGGCTACAGAGCCGGAAAGATATGTTGCCTGCTGGGTCTCAAAAGCCTGTCCATTGATCTTCATTGCCTGTGCATCCTGCTGAAGGGTGTAGGCAGCTTGAGCATCTATCCTTGGGAAGAGTGAGGCATCACTCTGATCTATTATCCTGGATGCAATACCTTTGTCCATCCGTAACAAACGGAGGGATGGGTTGTTTTTCTTTGCCATGGAGAGGCATTCATCAAGTGTAAGAGAGGCTGCCATGGTATTTACAGGCAGCAGAAAGAGTAGCAGACTATAAATAACTCTTCTCATTCCCGCTCCTTTCTTTGCGTAAAATATTGAGCATACGGGTCAGATCTTCCTTCTCGTAATTGCTCAAACCAATGAGAAAACGATCAAGTACATCGTTGGCGATATCGGTCAGTTCTTTAGAGTGGCTCTTACCTTTTTCGGTAAGATAGATAAGATGGGCGCGCCTGTCCTGCGGATGTGCCTTGCGTTCCAGCATGCCTATCTTTTCAAGCCGGTCTATGAGCCCGCCTAGGGTTGTCCTGTCTATCTGTGTTTTATCGGATAATTCTGTTTGTGTAAGGCCGTCTTTTTTCCACAGAAAAGCCAAAACACTAAACTGAGGGGGGGTGAGTTCATATCGTCCTATCTGTTCAGAAAAAAGAGCCCAGCCCCGTTGATGAGCTTTTGCAAGTAAAAATCCTATACTGTTTTCAATATCATACATTTACGGGTGATCTCCTCTGCCTCTTTAAAACATATTAATGCTGAATATCAGTATACTGTCAATATTTTTTCTTTGTACTGTCTGATTCAATTTCCTCTGTTGCTGCATGATGAAGCTGTTTGTTGACAATAATGGCTATAGAGATGTAAAAACTTAAACCTTTAAAGAAAACAGGTGAATATGATTAATCTTCTGTTTATATCCAATAATCCTCGCGCAGAGCTGCTGAAGGTTCATTTTCAGCAGTTACTGAAGATAAGGATTGAACTACTTGCAGATTTTGATCAGGGGCTTAGGGATGTTTTCGAGAAGCGTCCGGTTGTTGTATGCATTCAGGAGGAGATTGCAGGAGTAACCGGCGAAAGTGTTGCTCGCCATATTCAGTTGCTCTTGGGAGGTGGTTCTCCAAAGTTTATTCTGATGCATGAAGGTAATGAAAAGGCCAGAGCGCTACCTGGTCTCTTTAGTTATCTTCTTGATCTTTCAATTCCTTTTGAAGCTGTTTGTGACACTTTGGGAAATCAGTTGAAGTCTCTTTTAGGTACAAAATGGGATACGTTATACAGTCCAGCTACAGAACTGCCACCTGTTGCTGACCTTCAAAAGTTAAATACAGGGCAGTCTGAAGTTTATGCCACCAAAGTTTCTGATGAAGATGAGGTTAAAGAGGCTATAACGACTAAACCCCAATACATAGATATTTCCAAAGCACCAGATAAAGAACCTTTGATTTCAGCTCCTTCAGAGTTGCTGAAGGAACCATCCAAACTGTCAGCTACCCCTGAGAAAAAAACTCGACAAGGCATCTCTACACATCCGGCGCCAAACTTAAATCAAGGGGTTACAGGAAAAAAAGTTTTCACTGGCAGGCAGAGTCTGCCTACCGGTGAATCAAAAAATGATGATGATGCCTCAATAGCTGTAGAGCAATTTCTGAATATCTTTGAAGAAAGCGATAGAAAAAAGAAAAAGGCACTCTTTATTGCTGGCGCTATCCTTTTGATTCTGGTGGTTGGCGGTTTGTTTCTGTTAATTAGTAATCGCTCCGTTTCCAAAATAAAAATAGAGCCAGATCTTAAGAAACAGGCTCTTGTTCATCCACCGAGTACAGCCCCTGTTCAGCCTGCTATAAGTGCAGCCAAGAGTACAACCCTAGCCTTACAGCCGGTCTCACTTCCATCTTTTATCCCAAAGTCTGGCCATGATCCGGAGTTTTCAGCTAAAAAGCCTGGATGGGTGCGTTATGTTTCAAAAAATAGAGACTACCGGCTGTTTTATGAAAAAAACAACCTACGTGCTTTACAGCTTCTTGCTATTGAAAACAGTTCAATTTCTGTTACAGAGCTGCAATCAGTGATACGTGAGTTGATAGGCAGTGAGAAGTACAAGTCCTTACGATACGAAAAAAGACAAGGTATTGTTCTTGAACATGGAATGCTTCAGGGAAAGCAGGAGTTACTCATCTATAAACGAAGTAAAAAAGGTTCGATCAGAGCTTTTGTTGTTACTTTTACTCCATGAGGTTAATATCTGAAATGTTCATAATCCGTTTTTCTGTTTCATCTCTGTTGTCTATTTTGATGCTTTTGGGCTTTTCTTTTTATTCTTCTGTTTGTGATGCAATGGATCCTCGTTTTGAGCTTGACCCTGATCAGGTTAAAAAATTATCAACACGCTCAATCCATGGGAAAAAGAAAAATAATTATGCAGGGTACAGCAGATATGGCAAGTCTGGCAGATCTGTCCTTAGATTACAGAAAACCTCTGATAAAAAAGGGGATTCTGCTTTACAGTCAGACAAGGAACTGCGGAGCTCATCCGTAACAGAAGCTGATCTTAAGCTTGTCGGTTCTTTTTGGAGGAAGATGCTTCCACAGAGTGAAGAACCATTACAGCCTCTGGTTTTCAAGTCAGACACCTTTAATTTATCAATAGATCCTTTACATTACCCTCTCTTCAAGGCCGCTGACGGTAAAAAAATACTGTTGGATCCTAATGGCAGCCTTCCACCTCTGGTTAGCACCCTTATACAGGAAAGGGATCCCTCCGTAAGGGTAGTAAATGCTGTCTCAAAAGGTGGTTCTGCCCTTGTTGGTGCGTTACTTTCAGCAGGTAATTTTTATTCAATAGAAGAACATCCGCTAATGACGTTTGGAACAGACCCGCAATTAAAGATTAGAGTTGACTATAAGGTTGAACGTACAGCTGAGAGTGTAATGCGTAATGAGGTTATGCTTGTAAGTACTTCGAGTCAGGCCTTTTCGCCTCGTCTGACTGATTACATGAAAAGACATGGATTTGAACTGTTGGAGCCTTTTGCCGATTCAACCGAAACAGCAGTCCCATTGCGTCACAGAATAGTTCATGTTTCTCCTTCTGAACCAGAAAAAGCAGTTGATCTGCTGCTTGAAACAGTTGCTGTCCCTGTAGAAAAAAACAGACGTCTTGAGCTTTTCAAGGTATCAGATTCCGGCATATCACTCTCGATTGCCGCAGACAGATATTTTGAGCGTGACGGAAAGCGTTATGTTGTCGCCACTTTTTCCGGAGATCCTGTTGCCTATACTTTATTTCGACTTTTAGAGACCAAGGGGTATAAAGTTGTCATTCTGCAATCTGATGAAACCTTTAAATCAGTTGCCAGCAAACTTCTTTCAAAGATGGATCTACCTTCAGGTTATACTTCACATCTCCTTGTCGCTGATCAAAAGGGCAGGTATTCATTTGAAATTTCGGGATTTATGCTCGAAAACAGTACTTCAGCAGGTGGTGCCCTGATGCTGACAGACCGCCCTGTTGAACGTTCCCTCCGAGATTTTTTGTATGATCATGGCTATCAAGTGCAGGAACGATAGAGATTTAGTATGATTACTAAAAAAATAGGCGAATTACTCATTGAGCAGGGCTTGATAAGCCAGGGGCAGTTAGATGAAGCCCTTGAGATGCAGAAGAACTTTCCTGATCAGACGATAGGTCAGGTCTTGTGCCGTTTGGGACATATTCGTGAAGCAGATCTTTCACTTGTGCTGGATCAGAAGAACAAGCGTCGAACTCTTGCTGACATTATTCTGAAAGAAGGTATTGCTGATCAGCAGAAGCTTACACAGGCTAAAGATTTGAGTCGCCAACACGATATCCCTTTTGAACGAGCCTTACTAAAACTTGGCCTGATAGATGAAGAACGGTTGGCTCGAGCAGTAGCTGCACAGTATGATCTCCCCTATATTGAAATAAAGTCCCTTTCCCTGGATCCTGAGCTTGCTCGTTATATCAGTCCGGTTTATGCGCAGAAACACCTTCTTGTTCCGATATCAATGCTTGGTAACACTCTTACCCTTGCTATGGCCAGGCCTCTGCGACAGCATGAAATAAGAGAGCTTGAAGATAATATAAGGCTGAAGATTATTTCTGTCATAGCATCTGAGGCTAGTGTATTTGGAGCTCTTAATGCTCTGTATCGTGTTGATCTTGCATCAAGCAGAACAGCTATCGATGAGGTTAACCTCGATCTGGTCCCTGATAGTATCTCTGAGCTTCTTAACAAGACCCAGTCATTTGACGAGCCTGAGGTAGAGGAAGAGGTGAAAAAGGTAACTGAGAAGGATTCAGTTATTGTCAAGTTGGTTAACAAGATTATCTATGATGCCTACATGAAAAAGGCTTCTGACATACATATTGAGCCGTATCCAGGCAAGAGGGATGTTATTGTTCGGATCAGGATTGATGGTCAGTGCGTTGTCTATCAGAAGATCCCTTATAAATACAAATATGCCATACCGTCCAGAATAAAGATTATGGCGGATCTCGATATAGCTGATCGTAGAAGACCCCAGGATGGAAAAGTGGATTTCAAAAAATTTGGTCCGCTCGATATTGAACTCAGGGTTGCCACAATGCCGACCGTAGGGCAAATGGAAGATGTGGTAATCAGAATACTTACCAGCGGAGATCCCGTTTCTTTTAACCAGCTTGGTCTGACAGAGAGAAATAGAGAGGTCTTTGAAAAAGCTGTTAACAGTCCATATGGACTGGTGCTTGTGGTGGGTCCAACAGGATCGGGCAAGACAACTACATTGCATTCAGGCCTGTCACTAATAAATACACCAAACCGAAAGATCTGGACTGCCGAAGATCCTGTTGAAATTACACAGTCAGGCTTGCGTCAGGTGCAGATTAACCAGAAAATAGGTTTCACCTTTGCCGCAGCCCTGCGCTCGTTCCTGCGCCTTGATCCTGATGTAATAATGGTCGGGGAGATGAGAGATGAAGAAACTGCAGGAATAGCAATAGAGGCTTCCCTCACTGGCCATCTGGTCTTTTCTACGCTTCATACAAATTCAGCTGCTGAAACGGTAACCAGATTACTTGACATGGGTATAGACCCTTTCAGTTTTTCAGATTCATTGTTATGCGTGCTGGCTCAGCGTCTGGCACGTAAGCTTTGCGCTAATTGCAAGGAGATATATACTCCAGATGAACACGAGATTGATGATTTACTTGATGAATATGGACGTGACGCATTTGCTCTGACCGGAATTGATTGTAAAGAAATAAGACTTGCTAGAGCAAAGGGATGTGAACAGTGTGGGCAGTCTGGCTACAAAGGACGTCTTGGTGTTCATGAGATTCTTGATGCAACGGAACATCTTAAATATCTGATTAAACGAAGGGCGGATACCGATGATATTCGTACTCAGGGGATCCATGATGGTATGACAAGCCTTAAACAGGATGGAATTTTAAAAGTTTTTCAGGGATTGACTGACATACATGAGGTAAGAAGGGTGAGTATTAAGTAAAATTAAAAACTTATTAACCTATATGATGTGTGTTTGTTTATATACAAATACATTCTGTAGTAACATTGTTTTTATTTGTATATAATTTAATAAAATTTATTGACAAAGCTTAAAAACGAGTTAGTTAATGAGGTAACTTGAGTGAATTTGCGGGATAGCTATGAAAGCACCTAACAATGTTAAAAGTCTGAGGGAAAAAAAATTGATGAGCAAGTCTGAACTTGCTCGTAAGGCCGGAGTTTCAACTGTAACGATTGATCGGATTGAGCGTGGCGAGAGTTGTAGACTGGAAACAATGCGCAAGATTATTCTGGCACTCGGTTATGCCCTGGAAGACAGGGATAAGGTATTTCAAGAACAGGGATGACAGGTAAAGGTCATGTTTGGACTATTTAAAAAGAAAAAAGACCTTGTCGGTATTGATATTGGCTCCAGTTCTGTAAAGCTGATTCAGCTTTGGCAGACAAAGGATGGTTATCAACTTTTAAATGCTGCAATTTTGCCCCTGCCACCAGAGGCGATAGTTGATAACACCTTGATGGACAGTTCTGCCGTTGCCGATGCTATAAAAAAGCTGGTAGCCAGTCTTGGGATAAAGACAAAAGAGGCTGCTTGCTCAATATCGGGCAATTCTGTGATTATCCGTAAAATAGTTCTGCCTGCAATGAGTTCTGAAGAACTTGAGGAGCAGATAAGCTGGGAAGCAGAGCAATACATCCCTTTTGATATCAAGGATGTGTTTATAGATTTTCAGATTCTTGGCTCTGATCCGCTTGACCCCTCAAAAAACCAGGTACTTCTCGTTGCAAGCAAGAAAGATATAATTAACGATTACATCGCTGTTTTTAACGATGCAGGGATGGCTTTAAATGTAATGGATGTCGATTCTTTTGCAGTTCAAAACTCGTTTGAGATTACTAGCCCTGTAAATGATGAAGTTGTTGCGCTGGTTAATGTAGGCGCCGGTGTTATGAATATCAATGTTGTAAAAGACGGAATCTCTCTGTTTACTCGTGATGTCCAGATGGGTGGAAACCAGTATACAGAAGAGATACAAAAACAGTTGGGGGTTACTGCACAAGAGGCAGAAACAATGAAGATGCTTGTTTCTGAACAGATGAGCAGTCATGTTTCAGAGGTAATTGCTCGTATAAATGAGTCACTTGCACAGGAAATAAGAAGATCGATAGATTTTTATAACTCTTCTGCATCTGGTGAAGATCGTATTGTAAGGTTAAGAATGAGTGGGGGCTGTTCAAAAATGGCCGGCTTTAAAGAGACAGTTGCCGAAAAGCTTGGCATTGAAGTTGGAACTTTGAATCCTTTTGAAAATATAAGATACAATGATAAAGATTTTGATGCTGAGTACCTTCAGGAGATAGCGCCACTTATGGCTGTTGGCGTGGGATTGGCCATACGGAGGGTTGGGGATAAATGATCAGGATTAACTTACTCCCGGTTCGTGCCGCTAAAAAGAAAGAAACTGCGCTTCAGCAGATTTTTATCTTTGCTGCCAGTATTGTTGTAGTTCTTGTCGTTGTTCTTGCCCTTTGGGGGATTAAGCTTGGACAGATTTCGAGTACCCAGAAAGATATAACAGCAGCCAATGCTAAGATAAGTGAGCTTAAAAGCAAGATTGGCAAGCTCGATCAGCTTAAAAAGCTGAAAGATGAAGTTAAGAAAAAACTGGATATACTTACCTTGTTGAGAAAAAATAAAACTGGCCCTGCGACACGTCTTGCGACCTTAAGCGATGTGACTCCAGACCAGTTGTGGATTGAAAAATATAAGGAAAACGGAAGCCAGATTAATATCTCTGGGATCGCTCTTAACGAAGAGCTGATAGCTCAATTTATAAGGGCTCTCGAGTCTTCTGCCTCATATGAGAAGGTTGAGTTGATAGTTTCTGAACAGAAAGATATCAGTGGCAACAAGCTGAAGCGGTTTGATCTCAGTTTTAAAATTGAGGAAGCAAAGCCTGTTGTAGAACCACCCAAAAAATAGTTTGAATCAACAGACCTCTTAAAGGTGTCTACCATGGATCCCAGAGTTGAAAAAGTACTTAAGCTACCTAATAAGCAAAAAATAGCAATACTTGTTGCTGTGCTGCTAATTGAGGCTGTGGTTTTGGTTTGGTTTTTGTACATGCCTAAACAGAAACAGCTTACACAGCTAAGGGCTGAGCAGGTTAAACTCTATGCAGAGGTTGAGGAAAAAACAAGAATAGCGAACAATCTGCCAAAACTGCAGAAAGAATATAATGATTTAAATCTAGAGCTTGAAAAGGCTCTTACAGAGCTGCCAAACTCTAAAGAAATACCATCTCTTTTAACCAGTATTACTGCTAACGGTAAAGGTGCGGGGCTTGACTTTCTGGTATTCAAGCCAAAACCGGAAGTGAAAAAAGATTTTTATGCTGAAGTACCGGTTGATATAACCATATATGGCTCTTATTACAGTGTAGCCAATTTTTTTGCTGCAGTTGCCAACCTTCCAAGAATTGTCAATATTGCCAATGTTGATTTTGCCGAGGTTAAGAATGTAAATAACCGAATGATGACCAAGGTTAACTGTTTAGCTACAACATTTCGGTTCCTAGGCAAGGAAGAGATCAAGGATGATACGAAGAAGCCAAAAAAATAATAATCTGGAACGGTTTTTGCTGACAGGACTTCTTTGTAGCCTCTCTTTGTTTGTGGGCTGCAAGAAGCAGCAGGCTGCGCCACCGGCTCCACTACCTGTAACTCCGCCAGCAACATCGGCACAGCCTTCAAAACCGGTGATTCAGAAGCAGATTAGTTCTGTTAAAATGGCGCCAGCTCAGACAAATCAGCTCGATTTCAGCACAAAAAAGGATCCATTCAAACCCTTTGTTTCGGTTAAGGCATTAACTCCGGCTGATATTGCAAAACAAAAGCGTGAAATGAAACCGAGGTTGCCAATACACAGTTTTGATGTTTCACAATTCCGCCTAATTGGAACTGTAAACGACCCAAAAGGCAATAAGGCTATGGTTGTTGATCCTGGTAACAAGGGATATGTTCTTAGAGTTGGAATGACCATGGGTAAAAATGAGGGCAAGGTTATAAAAATTGATCAGTCAGGTGTTGATGTTCTTGAGCAGTTCCGTGATGATAATAATAAAATACGTAAAGAAACAATCAGAATTCCCTTGCTGAGGAAACCGTAAGGAGTGTTCCCGATGAAAAGGATTACCAGTATGAAATCATTTGTCGCTTTTATACTCTGTTCAGTGCTGATTGTCTTTGCGTTAATCAGTACAGCCACGGCAACGGAACAACAGGAACAGAATGTTACAAGAACCATGATTCAGTCAGTACAACTGGTTGGAGATGGTGAAGGGGCGGAATTGGTCGTTACCATGTCAGTTCCTGCTACTTATACAAGTTATAAAACATCATCCCCCAGTCGTCTCGTGCTGGATTTTTCTCAAACAGCTCCAGCAGAGTCTTTATCAAACCTGAAAATTGATAAAGGTCCGGTTAAAGGAGTTGCTCTCAAGCGTTTTGATACCGATGCCGGCGTCCTTACAAGGATGGAGATCTTTCTTGCTCAGGATTTAGAACCGGTGATCATACCTTCAACCGAAAAGCCCGGCGAATTAAAAATCAGCTTTCCAGGTTTCAAAACACAGGCAAATATAGAGTCTTCAAAATCTGAAAATCCAGTTTCTACGGGAAAATCTGCTGATTCAAAGCCTCTGGTAACCAGTTCTAAATCTGATAGTAAACAAGAAAAAGTCTTTAATGCTGATAATTCAGTTCCCGTAATAGCAGGGATCAGAGCTGCTTCGGACTTTATTGAGATTGAGACAGGTGTGGTAGTTAAAGAGTATAAAACGTTTCGTCTGAATAAGCCGGAAAGAGTGATTATCGATATTCCTGGTGCAAAGGCCAGCATTCCAGAAAAGCTTGTTCAGCTAAACGCCTTTGGCGTTTCTACTGCCAGAGTTGGTAGTTATACCGATAAAGTAAGGATTGTACTCGATTCCTCCAACGGTAGCTTGTCTGATGCTACTATTATAAAAACATCTACAGGTTTACAGGTTTCATTTAATCAGACGAATAATCGTAAAGAAGCTGTAATTCCTGCATCTGCTATTGCAAAGCAATCTAAATCAGAAAATGTATTTCCTGATAGCACGGTAATTACCAAACAGGCAATCCCTGCAAAGTCCGTATTGCAAGTAACGGCGATAGATTTTCAGACTGTGGGTGAGTTGAGTAGGGTTATCGTAAAGTTAAACGGTGTATCTACTGTTGAACAACCGATTAAATCAGCTACAAATGTATCATTTAGAATTAAAAATGCTCAGTTGCCCAAAAATCTACAGAGATCCCTCGAAACCCGTGAATTTAATTCTCCAGTTTTGAGGATTACGCCAGTGCTTGTAAAGACAAAAGCTGGCAGTGATGTAATGATAAGAGCAACGCTCAAGGTAAATGCCGAGTACAATTTAAAACAGGAAGCTGATGTTGTATACCTTGATTTTAAACAGACTGCAAAACAATATACAAGTCAACAGTCTGAAGTTACTGCTAAAACCTCTCAAAAAGCTGCTCCTGCAGCTGCCGCAGCTCTAGAGGCTGAACAGATAACAAATAATGATAAGATGAGTGCCAGTATTAAGAAGGGTTATTCCGGTCGTAAGGTTACTCTTGAATTTGCAGATGCAGAGGTTAGAAAGATATTTCAGCTTTTATCAGAAGTAAGTAATAAAAACTTTGTTCTTGGTGATGAAGTAACCGGTAATATCAGCCTTAAGCTGGTTAATGTCCCTTGGGATCAGGCGCTTGATATAATACTTGATACAAAAGGGCTTGATAAAAGGGAGGATGGTAACATTATTCTTGTTCGTGGTAAGGGTAAATTTAAGTCGCTTTTGGATGAAGAACTTGAGATACGGAAGGCTACCTTAAAATCTGAGCCACTTGAAACAGAGATCTTTGAGGTTAACTACGCTGATTTGGCCGGTATAGTAACGCAGTTTAATGCTATTAAGACTGACCGTGGAATGATTACTTCAGATGCTCGTACGAACAAAGTTATTGTCAAAGATGTAAAGCCTGCACTTCTTGATATGCATAAAATTCTTAAAGATTTGGATGTTCCAGAGAAACAGGTAATGATTGAGGCCAGGATTGTTGAGGCACAATCAGATTTTTCAAGATCGTTGGGAATTAGTTGGGGGCTTGGTACAAATCCTGCTGCTGGAGGGAAAAACTGGCCTTTTGTAAATAGCCTTAATTCCGTTTTTGGTGGCCTTACTCCTTCATCAGGTGCCTCAACTATAGGTAGTACCAATGGAGCGGCTGATATAACATTTGGAACAATTGGAGCAAACGTAAAGCTTTCAATGAGATTGAATGCTGCTGCAAAGGCTGGTTTAGTGAGGATTATATCTTCTCCAAAAGTTGCAACTCTCAACAATAAGTCAGCTAAGATCACCCAAGGTAAACAGATACCATACATTTCTTCCACTTCGGATAAGGTTGAGACAAAGTTTGTAGAGGCAGCATTGTCTCTGGAAGTTACTCCACATATAAATAACAACGGCACTATTGTCCTAAAGATTGATGCTAAAAATGATGCTGTTGACTCTACCTCCTCCTCCTCAACACCACCTATTAATAAGAAGCAGGCAACTACAGAAATGCTTTTGAGGGATGGTGAAACAACTGTTATTGGTGGAATATTTGTAGATGATGAACAGGAAGGTGAAGAAGGTCTTCCTTGGCTGATGGATGTTCCAATCTTTGGAAATCTATTTAAGTCTACCAGTTACAGAAAGACAAAAACAGAGCTGTTGATTTTTATTACTCCTCGCATACTTACTAACCTTAATAACCCTGTTTAAAAAATATCACACTTTGGGTGGACAGAGTAATCTGTTCACCCAGCCTAAACCTCATAATTTTTCCCTTCTATATACCTTCCTTATCATTCTTAAAGAATACTCATTGAGTAGCGTTCAGTAGTATTTAACAGTAGCAAAACAGCTACCTATATTCCTTAAAATTACTTTATATTGATTTTATTGTATTATAATTTTGTTTTAATAATCTGTATATATTGAATATTTTTATATTGGCATTATATTTGTAAGATATTTTTAATGTTTTGTCTTGTTTATATTCTAGATTAAGGAGAAAAGTCTGAAAATGAGAGATTATGAGTTAATTGTTATAGGCGGGGGACCTGCAGGAATTACGCTTGCCAAGCGTCTTGGAAGCAGGTTCAAAATGGCAGTAATCCGTCCTGAAGATTACAGTATGATATATTGTGCTTTCCCATATGTGATTGAGGGAATACTGGATATTGAAAAGACATTCAAGTCTGATGAGCATATAACTGAAAGTGGTGCAAAATTAATCAGAGCGAAAGTGTTAAAGGTAAATGAGGAAAATCAATCTGTAGAACTCGATAATGGTGAAATTCTAAAATATAATAAACTTGTTATTGCAACGGGTGCAAATCCTATACTACCTGCTTTAAAAGGAGTTGAGTTAAAAGGAATATTAACATTTAAACAACAGGATGACCTGGAGAGAATTCTTAACTATTTAAAAAAAGGCATAAAAAAAGCGGTTGTAGTTGGTGCAGGGGCAATAGGGATTGAGCTGGCATATGCTTTAAATGCAGTAAATGTTGAAACATATTTGGTTGATATGGAAAAAAACATTTTACCCAACCTTGCAGATCCAGAAATGGTTGAAGAACCATGTAAGCTGCTACTTTCTTCTGGAATTAATCTGATACTCGGAGAATCTGTTCAGTCAGTTAAGGGAACCCATGTTGCTGAGACAGTCATGCTGACCAGTGGTAAAAAGATAGAATTGAAAAATACAAGCTCAAAGCCAGAACACCTTGATGCTATTCTTGTCTTTGCAGTAGGTGTAAGACCCGAACTTGAATTTTTAAAGGCAACAGATATAAAAATTGAAAATGGGGGAATTGTCGTTGATGAGTTTATGAATACATCTGTTGAAAATATCTACGCATGCGGTGATGTAGTTCAGTTCAAGAGTGCAATTAATGGTTCTGTTGTTGGCGGTAAACTCGCAACTAATGCAGTGCCAATGGCACGGATTTTGGCCGAAAACTTAAAAGGTAAAAGGATAGCATATCAGGGTTTTTATAATGGAGCTGCGACTAAAATAGGTAGTTACTATATTGGTGGTACCGGATTTACTGAAAAGGTTGCAAAAAATCAAGGATATGATGTTATTACGGGTTATGGAACAGCTACAACCATGTTTCCTATAATGCCAGGCGCTAAAAAGATCAGGGTGAAGTTGATTGTTAATGCTGAGAATAACACAGTAATTGGAGGACAGGCAGTTAGTGGGGATCCTGTTGCGCCAATAATTGATCTAATAACCCTTGCCATTCAAAATAAAATGACAGTCGAGGCTCTGTCGTTTTTAAGTTATTCTGCCCAGCCTTATCAATCATTCTTCCCTGCTGGTAATGTCATTGTAATGGCAGCAGAAGATGCAATGATGTCAATTTAATTACCTTAATAAAAACCAATAGGGAGGTTTTAGCCCTGCTGGTTCAGTTGTTTTAATCTCTACGTGTGAAACTCCCTGAAGCTTGCTTCGACGAGAGAAAACAATTACTGAAGTGATACCCCGTAGCTTGCTGCGGGGTAGTTCATTTTCTCAATGGGGGGGCGGCGGCGTACGTCTCTGTGGCTCTCTACTTAGGCGCATTCAGAGTAACCACAAATATGGCAAACCATACAACCACCTTCATGCTCAACAATCCCTCCACATTCAGGGCAAGCGCCGCGCTCATGATTTTCAGTCTGGGCGTTCATATCATAGCCGTTCTCAAGCATATGTGTCTGAATTGCCTTGGCGACAGCATCTGCACAAGAAAGTATCCTGCTCTCGCCATACCCCGAAGGGCAATGACATGAGATGCCAATAAGCTGTTTTACAACCTGTCTTGCCTGTATTCCGCTACGCCAGGCAAGAGAAACCATACGACCCATCGCCTCAGACTGAGAAGCGGCACAGCCGCCAGCCTTGCCCATTGTTGTGAAAAGTTCGAACAGTCCGTTTTTGTCTTCGTTAATGGTTACATAAAGTGGCCCACATCCTGTCTGCATTTGGTATGTCCAGCCCTTAAGAGCCTTTGGTCTTTCACGTTTAATAGCATGTTTCTCTTCTTCAAGTTGTATAGTGGCAATAGTAGTTTTCTCATCTTTTTTTGCAGTAGATAAAACCTGCTCATCACGTGAACCATCGCGGTAAATGGTGACCCCTTTACAACCGGTCTTGTACGCAAGAATATAAACCTTCTCAACCTCCTCAATTGTAGCAGAGTTGGGGAAGTTTACCGTCTTGGAAACGGCATTATCGGTGTGATACTGGAAGGCTGCCTGCATCTGGATATGATCTTCAGGGGTTATATCATGTGCAGTTACGAATACTCTACGGATATCAGCCGGTATTTCTTCAATGTCATGCAAAGTACCATGCTCTGCAATTTTTTCCATCAACTCTACAGAATAAAACCCTCTTTCTTTTGCCAATTGTTCAAATATTGGATTTACTTCAACTAGCTTCGTGCCATCCATAACATTTTTTATATAAGAAACCGCAAATAGAGGTTCAACTCCTGAAGAAGCGTTGGCTATCATTGAGATTGTTCCGGTTGGAGCAATGGTAGTTACAGTAGCATTTCTCTGTGGTAAAGCCCCTTTTTTGTCATAGATTGAACCTGTAAAGTTAGGAAATGAGCCTCTTTTCTGACCAAGTTCACGAGATGCGATGTGACCTTCATCGTTAATAAACTGCATGAGCTTTTTACCTAGTTTAACAGCTTCATCAGAATTGTAAGGAATTTGCAGTCTTATAAGCATATCAGCCCAACCCATTACTCCAAGACCGATCTTGCGGTTTGCATGGGTCATATCATGAATCTGCTTAAGTGGATATTTGTTTGCTTCAATTACGTTATCCAAAAAATGAACAGATGTATGTACAACTTCTTTAAGACGGTTCCAGTCAATAGAGCCTTCCTTGACAAAACGGCCAAGGTTTAGTGAACCGAGATTGCAGGATTCATAAGGTAACAACGGCTGTTCACCGCATGGATTCGTGGATTCAATTTCTCCAATATGCGGTGTTGGATTGTCCCTGTTAAGACGATCGAGAAATATAATGCCAGGTTCGCCATTTTCCCAGGCCTGATTGACAATCCGCTGAAAAACCTTGCGTGCGTTAAGTGTTCCTACCTTGCTTTTATCGCGAGGATTCAGGAGATCGAAATCTTCATCACGTTCTACCGCTTGCATGAAGTCCTCGGTAAGGCCAACAGAGATGTTAAAATTGTTAAACAACTTCTGGTCAGCTTTGCACATTATGAAGTCCATGATATTAGGGTGATCTACCCTCAATATACCCATGTTGGCGCCACGGCGTGTTCCGCCCTGTTTTATGGTTTCAGTAGCTGCATCAAAGACACGCATAAAAGAAATTGGACCGCTTGAAACGCCAGTAGTAGTTTTCACCAGATCATTTGCAGGACGTAGGCGGGAGAATGAAAAACCTGTCCCTCCGCCAGATTTATGAATCATAGCCGTGTACTTTACAGCATCAAAGATCTCTTCAATTGAATCACCGACGGGGAGGACAAAGCAGGCAGAGAGTTGCCCCAGTTCGCGTCCTGCATTCATAAGTGTGGGAGAGTTTGGAAGAAAATCAAAGCTGGTGATCATCTCATAAAAACGATCAGACAGTTTTTTTACTTCGCTGTTTTCATCAAAGATCTTGTCTGCTTCAGCAATGGTATCCGCTACTCTTCTGAACATATCTGCAGGAGATTCAAGGGGGTTTCCAGACTCGTCCCTCCTCAGATATCGCTTTTCAAGAACGGTAATTGCATTGGGAGTAAGAGATGGTAGTGGCACAGAGGAAGCTTGAACGGACATTATTTTCTCCTTGTCGGATAATTAGAGGCTGGGATTAGTTATGAGTATGAGCAGAGGTCCCTTTAAGAACAGATACTTAGTCTGCAACACAATATTTAGTGTTTGGGTATAGATAAAACCACAACATGTATTAGCTGTCAACAGTATTTTGATTTTAATGAGTAAACTTAAGAGAAGCTTTTGAAGAGAAAAGTATTTTAAAAAATTTACACTTTTTCAAGATTATGCTATGAAACTTAGGTCGTATATTCAATAATTTAACTAGCTAGAGGCTATCTTCTTGTCTTTACAGTACATACGTCCAAAAAGCTTAAATATTGCATTACGCTTTGCTCTTCTTGTCTGTCTTTTGACTCTGATTGCAGGTTGTCAGCAACTGTTTCACGCTTCGGATGCTCCTCTCAAAGGACAAACTGTTACGGTATCAGTGACGGTTCCTGAAAAGCCACTTCCAGTTGTAAAGCCAATAAAGAATAGTCAGAAAAATCCTGATTCTACAGTTAAAAAAGCTACCCCACCGCTTCAGAGTCGTCTGATTCCCAAAACAGAACCGCGACCTACAGAACAGTTTAAAATTACAACAGATACTCCTTCCTCCGATCTGGCCATCAAGCAAAAAGCCACCAGGTCTGCAATACTCAAGGCAGACAAGGTGATTGAAGGTAGGGTATTAACAGAAGACCTTGTGCTGCGAGGAACCGTTCTTATAAGAGGTACATTGGTCGTTTCGCCAAATGCTACACTTCGAATTGAACAAGGCACCGTAATCAGGTTTATATCCCAGCCACTTTCTGAACAACTGTCTCAGCTTGTAGTACAGGGCAGGCTCGTCATCGCAGGTACATTCCAAAAACCTGTTCTCTTTGCACCGGCTTTTGATGATGCCATGCCAGGTGACTGGGGCGGTCTGTTGCTGATGAACAGCGAGAAAAAGAACATCCTCGATTGTGCTAAAATCGAAGGTGCAAAGAACGGTATAGCTGCATATTTTTCAAATTTTACCGGTAGGGGTCTAAAGATTGAAAAAGCAGTTACAGGGATAGCTCTGTATGATGCTGAAGCACGCCTCCAAGATGTTCATATCTCACGTTGTGACACCGCTTGCAAGACTCTGGATGGTGAACTGGAGCTTCGTGAAGGTCTGATGCATGAAAACCGTCAAGGACTTTTTGCCAGAAATTCTTCTTTTAGTCTGATAAACGTAAAGATTGTAAATAACTCCCAGGAAGGTATTTTTACTGAGCAGTCTCGTTACAGGATTAGCAACGGCGTTATAGCAGAAAATAGAACCGGAGCCACCCTTAACGGAGGAGAAGGGCAAATTACTCTCACACGCTTTCAGCAAAACAGAGAGAATGGTTTAGAATTAAAGAACATCAGAATCAAAATTAACAACTCATTATTCACTGGTAATTCTGGTTTTGGTATACAAATGGAAAATACGCGTGGGATCATGGTGGGTTCAGCGCTTTATGACAACAAAATATCAAACCTGCATAACAAGGGAGATGAGCTGTTTATTGCCATTCTTAATTGGTGGGGTTCTCTGGACGAAATAAAAGTATCAGGCAGTATTACTGATTCTGGAATGAAGTCTGATAATGCTAGAGTGCTCTATATCCCATTTTTAAAGCTTAGACCTGCTGTTTTTCCTTAGCAGCTTATAGTGTCTCATTTATCAATAGAGGTTCTTACAATAGTCCTGAAAGTTGTCCTTCCGGCAGGATTTTAGCCGGAATCCAGATTTTAACTGATTGAACAGACCGAATCCCCTATAAAGAGATTCGGGGATGACAAGAATTTTGCGATAGGTTCAATATTGAAGTTTACCACTATATACCGTTATCAAGAAAGGGTATGCATGAAATATTTTGTCCTTGATACTAACGTTCTTCTTCACGATCCACAGGCTCTCTTCAAATTTGAGGACAATGCAATAATAATCCCGATTACAGTAATTGAAGAGATTGACCGCTTCAAAAAGGATATGAATGAAACAGGCCGAAATGCTCGTTCTGTTTCTCGCATACTTGATATGCTACGTGAAAAAGGTTCTCTCTCAACCGGCGTCACTATGCCTGGAGGCGGTATTCTAAGGGTAGATCTCTGTGAAGAGCAGGCTCTTAACAGAATGCCAAAGGATCTTCGGGATGATAAAGGGGATAACCGGATTTTGGCGGTTGCCGTTGTAACAAGAGAACGCTTTCCAGATGAAACGGTAATCTTTGTAACAAAGGATACCAACCTTCGTATAAAGGCAGATGCTATAGGTATAGTTACTGAAGATTACGAATCTGATAAAGTTGACATACAGGAACTTTACGCCGGGGCTCGAAGTGTCGATCTTGGTTCTGATTCTGTTGATCGTTTCTATGGACAGGGCTGGCTGGAAGCTCCGCAAGGCTTGTATCCAAATGAGTATGCAACTCTTATAGATGCTGCAAATCCATCCCATACGGCTATCTGCAGGTTTGATGCCCTGCAGGGTAAACTGGTTCCTGTTCGCAAGGTTCCAAAAGAGGGGGTCTGGAGCATACACCCACGAAACCGCGAACAGCAGTTTGCACTGGATGCCCTTGCAGATGACAGTATCAAGCTGGTAAGTCTGGTTGGGAAGGCCGGTACAGGTAAAACTCTTCTGGCTATTGCGGCTGGCCTCCAAAAAGTAGCTGAGGAGAACGTCTATAACCGTCTGCTTGTGTCCAGACCGGTTTTTCCATTGGGTAAGGATCTCGGTTTTCTTCCTGGTGATATTGAAGAAAAACTAACACCCTGGATGCAGCCGATCTTTGACAATGTCGAGCTTTTGATATCCGGGCATGAATCAGAGAAACGCCATAGCAATAAAGGCTATAAAGAGCTCATGGCTATGGGGCTCTTGGATATTGAGCCACTGACCTATATCAGAGGGAGATCCATCCCTAATCAGTATCTGATTGTAGACGAAGCCCAGAATCTGACTCCACATGAGATCAAGACCATTGTTACAAGAGCAGGAGAGGGTACAAAGATCATTCTTACCGGTGATCCTTATCAAATAGACAATCCATATGTGGATTCATCTAGTAACGGGCTTTCCTATCTGGTGGAAAGATTTAAGAATGAGCGGATCTCAGCCCATGTAACCTTGACCCGTGGAGAAAGATCCGAGCTGGCGGAATTGGCGGCTAATCTACTGTAATGCTTTTGCTCTCTATTGAAACATCCTGTGATGAAACGGCCGCCGCTGTAGTTCGCGACGGTCGCTTTATGCTGTCGAATCAAGTCTCTTCGCAGGTTGAGGTACATGCCGAATATGGCGGAGTTGTACCTGAGATTGCCTCCCGTAAACATCTTGAGATGATTATTCCGGTTGTAAGACAGGCTTTAAGAGATGCTTCTGTCACTCTTGAAGAAATTGAAGGTATTGCTGTAACAAGAGGCCCAGGGCTTTTGGGTGCTCTTCTTGTTGGGGTTTCAATGGCAAAGTCACTTGCCCTTGCCTGTGACATTCCTTTGGTTGGAGTACACCATATTGAAGGTCATCTGCTTGCAGGATTTCTTGATAGACCGGTCGATTTTCCTTTTATTGCTCTGGTTGTTTCTGGTGGACATACACATATTTATCGAGTTGACGGGATAGGGATTTATCATACCTTAGGCCGCACAATTGACGATGCGGTAGGCGAGGCTTTTGATAAGACAGCAAATCTGCTTGGTCTTTCTTATCCTGGCGGAGCCATGATTGACAGACTGGCGCAAGATGGAAATCCTGCTGCAATATCATTTCCGCGACCATTAATGTATGATGGTACGCTTAATTTTAGTTTTAGCGGGTTAAAAACATCGGTTCTGACCTACCTTAAAAAACAGGTTGTCCCACCGGAAGGAGCGCACTTGCATGATATTTGTGCCTCTTTCCAGGCCTCAGTTTGTGATCTGCTGATAAAAAAAACAGAAGCAGCACTGAGACAGGAGGGATTGAAAAGACTGGTGGTTGGTGGGGGAGTTGCCTGTAATAGCGGTTTGAGGGCAGCTTTGCTATCTATGTCTGAACGAATAGGGATTGAACTGCAGATGGCACCCCCTGTTCTGTGTGGAGATAATGCCGCAATGCTCGCAGTCGCCGGAGATTTTTATCTTTCTTCAGGGCGCAATGATGGATTGGCATTTGATGCTGTTGCCACATGGCCACTTGACAAGGCTGTTATCAAGGCTTGCTCTTTATGAACGGTTTATTTCCACGACCCAGAAAAAGTCTTGGGCAAAACTTCCTGACAGACCATAACATAATAAGAAAAATACTGGCTGTAGCGGATTTGCAACCTGGAGATAATATTCTGGAGATAGGACCCGGCAGAGGAGCCATGACAGAGTTGTTGGCGGAGAAGGTTGGTAATCTGTTGGCTGTAGAGTTTGATCGTGACCTCTCTGCCATTCTTCGAGAAAAATATGCCGGCTCTGTAAATGTTAAAATCTATGAGCAGGACATATTGAAGGTTGATTTTAAGAGTCTGCTGAATAATCAAATATACAAGGTTGTGGCTAATCTCCCATACAATATCTCAACTCCTGTACTGTTCAGATTTCTTGAAGAACGTAAGCATTTTTCACGTTTTGTAGTTATGCTTCAGAAAGAGGTTGGAGAACGCTTGGCTGCAGAGCCTGATTGTAGTGAGTATGGAGTTCTGACGGTACTCTTCCGACAGTGGTTTGATGTAAGGCATGAATTTATTGTATCGCCCGGCTGTTTTTTCCCTTCTCCAAAGGTAGATTCTGTAGTTATCAGCATGACTCCCTTGATCTCATCCAGGGTTGATGTGGGAAATCAGGCTCTGTTTGAGAGGCTTGTAAAGTCTGCCTTCTCAATGCGTAGAAAAACCTTGTGGAACTGTCTGAAAAGCTCCTCTATTGCGGATCTGACAATGCTTAAAGAGGCGCTTGATTCATGCTCTATCGATGGAAAACGTCGGGGTGAGACATTAGATATTTATGAGTTTGCAATGCTATCCAGGGCTCTTGCCTGATTAAACAAAAAAGCTCGCCTTTTGACAGCAGGCTAACTTCTGAATGCAATTGTTTGAATGTTTTTTTAGGCCTTCTTGGCTCCATTGGTTTTTGATTCCAGTTTTTTTGCAGCCATCTCTGTCTGATGTTTAATTCGACCCTCGGTCATCTTATCGCCAAGATTATTATTTATAGCTGTCTGTCTGCGAGCTTCAGAATAATTTTTTGCAGCAAGTGGCGTATTAGCCTTAAACCCGTATTTTTTGCGGTATTCACCAGCTTTCATGCCGTGTGCCTGTTTTAGATGCCGTGAAAGTGTCTTGAATCCACCTTTACCGCATTCAAGGCAGATAATCTGATCCTTAAGGATAGACTTCTTAGGATTCAGTTTTGTGGCAGATTCTTTGATAGCAGGTTCTTCTTCCGTTATAACATCAGAATCCAGATTTTTAAGGGTATTGTAGATACGTTGTATTTCAATCAAAAGTTCATCAGATGACATTTCAACAGTTGAAGCATGGGAAGATACAATATTGGCAGTTAGCTCCACGAGTATAGATGACATATTTTCTCCTTACAATAATACTTATTCTAAAATATGATGAGCTTTATCTAACAGCATATAATACTTAAATCAACAGCTTTGTTTCTAATCAATTAAACAGTGAATAAAAAATATTTGACCAGATCAATCGCATTCTGCTAGTTAAATTAAAATTGCCAGACAACAATTACTGAGGTGGCTATTTATGCCCTATATTATTATTGATGAAGAACGCTGTAAAGGCTGTGGTCTTTGCACAGTTGCCTGTCCTAAAAAACTGGTGTCTTTGAACGACCAGCCAAATGCGCTCGGTTATACAGTAGCGGTATTCAATAACCAAGAAAACTGTACCGGCTGTTGTTTCTGTGCCGAGATATGTCCTGATGTTGCAATTACTGTATTTAAGGAAGATCTCAGATGAATTCCCTTAAGAAAAAGTTTGTTAAAGGCAATGAGGCTGTGGCTATGGCTGCCATTGAGGCTGGCCTGCGCTGCTATTTTGGTTATCCGATCACACCACAAAGCGATATTCCGGAGTATCTGTCTCGCGAACTTCCTAAAACCGGAGGGACTTTCATTCAGGCTGAAAGTGAAATTGCCTCTATTAATATGGTGCTTGGTGCATCGGCTACCGGAGTTCGTACTATGACATCATCATCTGGCCCCGGTATCTCCCTGAAGCAGGAAGGTATATCTTACATGGCAGGTTCTGAATTGCCCTGTGTAATTGTTGATATCATGCGTTCAGGACCCGGCCTTGGTGGAATTGATGCCTCACAGGCAGACTACCATCAGGCCACCAAAGGGGGTGGCCATGGTGGCTACCGGATTATTGTTCTGGCTCCAAACTCTGTTCAGGAAATGTACGATCTGACCATGCTGGCTTTTGACCTCTCTGATCTGTACCGGATACCGGCAATGGTGCTTGCCGACTCTGTATTGGGGCAGATGAAGGAGTCAATAACCCCCAATCCATACATTGCAATCCCTCTTCCGTCTAAAGGCTGGGCTGTACGCGGGACAGGCGGTGGTAAGCAGAATATAGTAAAGTCTCTTTATCTTGGTGACGGTGAGATGGAGGCCTTTCACTGGAAGATGCATGCCCGTTATAAGGAACTGGCTGAAAAGGAATCACGCTGGGAAGAGTATGAGACATCAGATGCAGACCTTGTTATAGCCGCTTTTGGTGTAACATCCAGAATTGCCCGCACAGCTGTAGAAATGGCAAGAGCCGAAGGGATAAAGGTAGGCCTTTTCCGCCCTATTACACTGTTTCCGTTTCCTGAAAAGGGGATTGCTAGCCTTTCATCCCGTTGCAAACGTTGGCTGACGGTTGAGCTTTCCACCGGTCAGATGGTTGATGATGTCCGTTTATCGGTTGCAAGAGATGCTGAGGTCAGTTTTTATGGTCGCCCGCCAGGTATGGGTTCTTTGCCAACACCCGAAGAGTTGTTTAATCAGATAAAAAAGCAGATTTTATGAGGTTTATATGACGCAACTGTTTTCAAGACCCTCCAGTTTAAAGGATGTACAGACCCATTTCTGCCCCGGCTGCCATCATGGCTCAATCCACAGTCTGGTGGCAAGGGCGATGGATAGCTTTGGCATAGCAGGAGAGACAATAGGCTGTGCTTCTGTAGGTTGTTCGGTTTTTCTTTACAACTACTTTCATATTGATGTTGTTGAGTCGCCGCATGGACGTGCCCCAGCAGTTGCCACCGGTGTAAAAAGGGCGCGTCCGGATCGGATTGTATTCAGCTATCAGGGGGATGGTGATCTGGCTGCCATAGGTACTTCCGAGATCATTCACGCAGCCAACCGTGGCGAGATGATTACAGTTATCTTCGTTAACAACACCACTTACGGTATGACAGGTGGACAGATGGCGCCCACTACCATGCCAGGTCAGAAAACAACAACGTCTCCCAATGGCAGGAATGTTGTCAATGACGGAAAACCATTCAGGATGGCGGAGCTTCTCTCAAATCTTGATGGAGTTGCCTATTCAGCACGTATTGCTGTTAATAGTCCCAAAAATATCATTCAGGCTAAAAAGGCGATTAAAACAGCCTTTCAATATCAGGTTGAAAAAAAGGGTTTTGCTTTTATTGAGGCATTGGCTGCCTGTCCTACAAACTGGGGAATGAATCCTCTTGTTGCAAATGAACGGGTCGGTAATGAGATGATTCCGTACTTCCCTCTGGGTGTTTTTAAAAACAACGATAATCTTTAAGTGGAGCATACTTATATGCGATATGATCTGTTTATAGCAGGTTATGGTGGTCAGGGGGTGCTGCTTGCCGGAAACCTTCTTTCATATACTGCCATTAGAGAAGGCAAGAACGTTTCTTTTTTCCCCTCATATGGAGTTGAAAAACGGGGTGGGGCAGCGATGTGCACAGTTGTATTTGCGGATGGAGAAACAGGTTCTCCTGTGGTTGGAGAACCATCTGTCTCTATCATCCTTAATCAGCTTTCCTTTGATAAATATGCTGATAAGGTTAAGCAGGGTGGCATCTGTCTTGTCAATAGCTCATTGGTAAATATCAATGGAGTTGGTCTGGATGGTCGTAAGATGATCTCTTTTCCAATGAACCAGATAGCGATTGACCTTGGCGATGTAAGGATGGTGAATATGGTGGCCTGTGGAGGATATGCTGCAGCAACAGGGGCTTTACAGCTTGAATCATTAAAGGAGGCGCTTAAAGACACCCTTCCGGAACGAAACCACAAGCTTATACCTGCAAATATAAGGGCTCTTGAAGCCAGCTACAATCTTGTCAAAAATTTACAATATGGGTAATAACATTAAAATTAGATATATTCGGATATTTGTATACAATGAATTAATAGTTGCATTACGGTTGTTTATTTTGTAAAAGGGTATGCTCGTTAATTGAAATCATTAATATTTTTTAAATAAACTGCACGTAACCCTTTTGTATACAGTGTTTTT
>DCVL01000066.1 GCA_002328035.1 Geobacter sp. UBA2189 | reverse complement strand
TGATTGCTGTTACGTCTATGTAGGTAAAATCCTGTTTTGGCACCGTTTGACCACGGTCACCTGTCACCTGCCTAATACGTGTCCATTCCCAACCTGACGGCGGAACAAAAGGAAAGTCTTTTGCCTCAAGCATTGGCAGAGGTTTTTCCTTCTTAATTCTTCCTTCCTTCGCCAACCGCGCCTTCTCCGCCTGTATCCGCTTCAACAACTCCCCAGCCGGTTCATCATTGGGGTCTTGCTCCACCAGCTTGCCCCGCACGGCCAGATCAAGGATAAACCGCCGCAGACGCGGTATCGCATCCGGCGCTTCGCTGATCCGGTCGAAGTGCTGTAACAGCAGTTCACGGTTCATTCGTCTGCACCCAACTCACTTTGCAACTCCGCTTCAATCTCCTCAATGGTCGGCAACACCGATTGCAGGCTGTCAGGCAGGGCGCGGGTCAGCTCATAATCAGAGACACCGATTGGTTTGTTAATGTCACGCAGCGAATATTCGGCGAGTATCTTGTCTTTGGTCTGGCACAGAATCAGGCCAATGGTGGGCTGATCGGTTTCATGCTTTAACTGGTCATCCACCACGGAACAGTAAAAATTCATCTTCCCGGCGTATTCCGGCTTGAAATCCCCTTTCTTCAGTTCGATCACCACAAAACAGCGCAGTTTTAGATGATAGAAAAGCAGATCGACATAAAAATCCTTATCGCTGACTTCAAGCTGATACTGACGACCGACAAAAGCAAAACCCTGGCCGAGCTCCAGCAGAAACTTTTCCAGATGCCGGACAAGGCCGGTCTCCAGCTCCCGTTCATGAAATGGTTCTTCCAAAGTGAGAAAATCGAAAATGTACGGATCTTTCAGCAGTTGACGGGCAAGTTCGGATTGCAGAGAAGGCAAGCGTTTTTCAAAATTGGTGACCGCCTCTCCCTGGCGTTTGTGGGCACTGGTTTTTATCATCTGCCCAAGCGTGTCGCGGCTCCAGCCCTGTTCGATAACTTGCTGCATGTACCAGAGACGGGTTTGCAGGTCTTTTACTGTTTGAATCAGGAGAATGTTGTGCGCCCAGCTTATTCGCATTGCAAGCTGCTGCAACGATGCAACTGGACTCGTTTGGGCCACGGCTCGTGGCCTGATTACAGACTCTGTTACTTCTGATTCTAATTGGGCAACGGGCCGTGGCTCAATTGGGGAGAGTTGCGGGTATTCCCGATAAAATTGTGTCATGCGCTTAAGGTTTCGTTCTGAAAACCCTTTGACTTCCGGCAACTCGGATTTCAAGTCACACGAAAGACGACGCAGAACGCCTGTTCCCCATCCTTCCCGCTGCTGCCGCTCCAGGAACATCCGCCCGATGTCCCAATACAGCAGGATCATCTCCGCATTGGCGGAAAGAGTCGCTTTTATCTGCGCCTGCCGGATGCGAATTTTGATGTCACCTAACAGGCCGTTATAGAAACTGATACCCATATTTTCAGACATCATGCCTCCACAAAATCAATTTGTGACATCACTGGTACACTAATTGTCACCGATGGTGAGACTTTTTCAGCTATCACCGCAACAACGCCTCCGCCAGAATCCCCTTTAACTGATCACGCAGCTGTGCGGTCTTTTGCTCGCTCTCTTCCAACAGTGTCAGCAGCTCTTCAGGATCACCATGGTCATCGGCCACGGTGTGGGGATTTTTGAAGTCCAGGTTGTAGCCACGCGTCTTGATCTCATCAATGGTAACCTTCCAGGCCTGTTCGGTTTGCTGCCTGTCCTTGCGCTCTGCTCCTCCCCACCAGTCAACGCAGCCTTGCAGATGCTCTACCTTGATCGGCCTGGTCATGGAGTAGGCCTTTTGCCCCTCTGGTACACGATGCTCAAAGAACCAGACATCCTTGGTCGGTTCGCCCTTTTCAAAAAACAGCAGGTTGGTGCCGATGCTGGCGTAGGGCTTGAACACGCTGTTAGGCAGGCGCACAACCGTGTGCAGATTACACTCCTCCAGCAGGTGCTCTTTCAGGCGGGTCTTTACCCCTTCACCAAACAGCGAGCCGTCAGGCAGAACAATGGCGGCACGGCCACTCTTCTTGAGCAGGCGGATAAACAGGGCCAGAAACAGATCAGCGGTTTCTTTGGTGCGGAAGTGGGCGGGAAAGTTGGATTCAATACCGTCTTCCTCACGGCCACCAAAGGGGGGATTGGTCAGGATGATATCTACCCGGTCGTCTTTGCCGTAGCTGATGTAAGGCCGCGCCAGGGTATTGTCGTGACGGACAAAGCTGGGGTCTTCAATGCCGTGTAGCAGCATGTTGGTAACGCAGAGCATGTGGGGTAGCTGCTTCTTTTCCACCGCCCGCAATCCGGCCTGCATGGCCTGTTCATCCTCTACCTTTTTCACATAACGATCCCGCATATGGCGGATTGAGCAGGTAAGGAAGCCGCCGGTACCGCAGGATGGATCAAACAGGATCTCGCCTGGCCTTGGATCTATCCTATCTACCATGAAGGCGGTGACAGCACGGGGGGTGTAATACTCGCCAGCGTTACCGGCGCTCTGCAGGTCGTTCAGCAACTGCTCGTAGATGTCGCCAAAGTGCTTGCGCTCAGCCAGATCGTTAAAATCAACGCCGCTGATCTTGTTGATCACCTGACGCAGCAGCTGGCCGGACTTCATGTAGTTGTAGGCATCCTCGAACACGCTTTTGACCACGCGGGCGCGGTTGGCGTTGGTGCCGCTGGCGGAAAGATCCTTGAGGGCAGGGAACAGCTCTTCATTGATAAAGGCCATCAACAGCTCGCCGGTGATACCTTCCGGGTCTGCAGCCCAGGTACGCCACTGGAATTTTTCCGGTATGGGGGACTGGTAGTTGTCCTGCATAACCTCCAGCTGTTGATCTTGGTCGTCGATGATCTTGAGGAAGAACATCCAGCAGAGTTGGGAAAGGCGTTGGGCATCACCATCAACGCCCACATCCTGGCGCATGATGTCTTGTATTGACTTAACAGTGTTGCGTGCAGACATAGGTTAGGCGACCTCTTGGTAAAGCGCATTCTGCAGTTCGTGGACAGCCTCTTCAAATTTGGCCTTGGTGCCAAACTGTTTGATCAATTGCAGTGGGGTGCCCATACTGTTGAAAGGTGGAATCTCCAGAACCCGTACATCGTCCAGACCACTTACCACCCCTTCATCCTGATATTTGACAAGCAGGGCCTCAAGTACCGCCCTGGCCTGTGGACCGTATTTGGTGAAGACATCCCGCTTTTTGACGTTGTTGGCTCGTTCCCGGCGGGTAAGCGGTGGCTGGTCAAAGGCGATATGGCAGATCAGATCAAACGGGTCCAGCTCTTTGCCGACCTCTTCCATCAGGGGGTCAAGCAGCAGTCCCTCGGCGGCCAGCTCTGCAATAATTGCTTCCTTGTGCTCTTCTGTTTTCCAGCGTCGCAGAAATTGATCAAGGCTGCTGTACTGGGCGCGGATCGCCTTGCGTGAAAAATCACGCAGTGACTCAGTGATCAGCTTGCCATATTCATCAAGGTATTCAACCCGCTCCATTACCACTGAAACCGGCTCACCCTTGATGTAATACTTGGGCGGCGGAGGTGGCGGCGGTGGATCAGGCCCAATCGGTGGCGGGTCTGAAATAATCTCCTCATCATCACCCGGCTCTGGCTGAATGGGATCTTCTTCGTCAATAATCGGCGGAACATCGTCTGGCGGTGTGACCGAATCATCCTCGTCTGGTTCATAGATCTGTACCGGTTCGCCGTCAAAATCAGGGTCGGCAAAGTGGGCAGTGGCCTTACGGAAATCAATCAAGGTGAAGAAGTATTTCTTGGTGTCTTCATGCACCCGCGTACCGCGTCCGACAATCTGCTTGAACTCGGTCATGGAACCGACAGTACGATCCAGCACGATCAAACGGCAGGTCTGGGCATCAACCCCGGTTGAGAGCAGCCGCGAAGTAGTGACAATCACCGGATAGGTACTTTCAGGATCAATGAAGTTGCCCAGCTGTGCCTGCCCGGCAGCATCGTCGCCAGTAATCCGCATAACGTAACGCTCATTCTTCAACACCAGATCCTGATTTTCAACAATCAGCGCCTGTCGTAATAGAGCCGCATGTTCGGTATCAACACAGAAGACGATGGTCTTCTGAAAACGGTCGCCACTCTGCTTGAGGTAGTCAGAGATCCACTTGGCAACCCGTTGGGTACGGGTGTCTATGACGATTGTGCGGTCAAAATCCTTGATGTTGTAGATCCGGTCGTCTATCGGCAGACCTTGCTTATCAACCTGACCCTGTTTGGGACGATAGCCCTCCACATCGATATCAAGATGCACCTTGATAACCTTATACGGTGCCAGAAAACCGTCGCTGATCCCTTGTTTGAGTGAGTAGCTGTAGACCGGCTTGCCAAAGTAATTGATGTTGGAGACATACTCGGTTTCTTTGGGGGTGGCGGTAAGGCCGATCTGGGTTGCGGTATTGAAATGCTCCAGAATTTCGCGCCATGCAGAATCCTCCGCTGCACTTCCACGGTGGCATTCGTCAATGATGATCAGGTCAAAGAAGTCGCTGGAGAGTTCCTTAAAGAGTTTCTGGCGTTCTTCAGGGCCGGTCAGAGCCTGATACAGGCCGAGATAGATTTCATACGAGGTGTCAATACGGCGTTTGCTATCAACGGCAGTGGTCAATTCTGTAACAGTACCGTCTTCCCGCTCAATGGTCTTTGAGCTGGTGCTGAGTTTGGCCATGGTAGCGCCAAAGGGGCGGAAGTCGTTGACCATGGTCTGATCAACCAGCACGTTACGGTCGGCCAGAAACAGCACCCGCTTCTGTTTGCCAATTCGCCAGTCTGATTTCCACAACCGCCAGATAATCTGGAAGGCGGTGTAGGTCTTGCCGGTGCCGGTTGCCATGACCAGCAACACCCGCTCCTGTCCCTTGGCAATGGCTTCGACCGCTGCATTTATGGCATTACGCTGGTAATAGCGGGGCTCTTTGCCACTGCCATCATCGTAATATGGTTGCAGCACAATCTTCTCTTCAGCAGGGGTAAGGCCTTTCCATTGCCGGTATGCTAGCCACAGGGTTTCAGGGCGGGGGAATTCGCCCATAGATAGCTCAACTTCACCTTGAGCAATCAATCCGGTTTTATCGTGAAGCACAAAACCTTTACCGTTGCTTGAAAAGACAAAGGGCACCTGCAGTGTAGCGGCATAATCAAGGGCCTGCTGCATCCCGTGGCCAGCGCTAAAGGTACTCTTCTTGGCTTCTATAAGGGCAATGGGGAGATGGTGGTAATGCAGAACAAAGTCAGCCTTTTTGGCCTTGCCACGACTAACCAGCCTGCCGCGCACAATGATCCGCCCCTTGGTGAAGGACACCTGACGACGGATCTGGGTGGTTTCATCCCAACCTGATTTGGTCAACGCAGGCGTGATGTATTTTACGCTGATGTCGTCTTCGCTGAGATTGTGCATGCGTATCCGTGGCTGATATGACTGGAATTGTTATGATATGCAATAAAAGATTTCACACAATAAAGACGCACTGTCAACGGGTAAATTCGTCATAGATCCTTCAGTTGAGGCCTTTGTAGCCAGTATTGGCGGAACCGCGCTTGCAAGCGGAGGAATTAGCAAGAGCGTCGATACATCTACCCGGGAGGTACGCATTCCAGGCACCGCCACAGCCCAGACACCAGGCGATTATTATCTATTGCTGCAATTTAAGAACACCACTACTGGATTCTGTCGAGAGATACAGGAACCGATGCAGATCACCTCCGGTGGTATCGCCTAATGGCCTGCCACAACCGCTGCATATACTGTGAACCTGTTAATGGAGATGGATACTGCTGCCAGTGTGGACAGTAACAGCCGGATAAACCAATGTAAGGCTGGCCTCCGCATCCGTAACGCCCTGGTATCCTTCCGCCGGGTCGCCAGCCTCGACACAGCCCCTCTATTTTGAGGGGCTTTTTATGTTGCTAAATGTTGCTAATTTCAAAACAAAACGGCCTACAGACAAAATCTGTAAGCCGTTGTTTTTATTGGTCGGAGCGAAACGATTCGAACGTTCGACCCCCTGCTCCCAAGGCAGGTGCGCTACCAGGCTGCGCTACGCTCCGAAAGAATGAGACTTATATCAGAAATGGCTTGGTGATTGCAAGAATTAATTGACCGTAGGGATGTTTATTTTTTTTCTTCCAGTGTCCCTGACCATACCGGATCCCAGGAATACTGATACCTTAAATGCTCTTCCGGAATCTGACGGTAAAATTCTTCTTCAGTAAATGCGAAACGGTAAGAGTTGACGTAATCCATTATAATCCTTGCTGATTCGTTCAGTTTGCGCATCCTTTCCTGATCAGCATTTACATGAAGATCGGGATGATTTTTTTTTACAAGTGAACGATGTCGCTGTTTAATCCTCTTTATGGTCAAAAGGTCGTTTTCATGGAATCCAAAGAGGTATAGTGCCTCTTTAAGGTCATTAAAGGTCATAATCAGCTTCTTTCAAAGAATTTACGTGCGGATTTTACTATTCCGTCTCGATCCAGTCCATGAATTGCCCTTAGTTCATGTTGTTCACCCTGTTCAATATAGATGTCTGGATAACCCATTCTTAAGACTGATACCCCTGTAATGCCATGTTGTTCAAGTTCTTCAAGTATTGCAGTGCCAAATCCTCCTTGCACGGAGTTCTCTTCAAGGGTTATCATCTTGCCGAATTTTTTTGCCAAATCAAGAATCAATTCTGTGTCAAGCGGCTTGATGAATCTGGCATTGAGCACTGTGAGACTCAAACCTTCCTGCTCAAGCAGTGCTGCTGCCTCAAGAGCAGGATAGACCATTGATCCAACTGCAACAAGAACGCCGTCATTGCCGTGGCACAACAGTTCTCCTTTGCCTATCGTCAAGGTTTTAAGTTCCTGATCCAGCGGTATTCCATAACCGTTGCCGCGTGGATAACGGACTGCAATCGGGCCGTTAAATTCAACCGCTGTCTTTAACATATGTTGCAGCTCGTTCTCGTCCTTTGGAGCCATGAGGGTCATGTTGGGAATCATTCGGAGGTAGGATAAGTCAAAGACTCCGTGGTGGGTCGGACCGTCACTGCCAACAACTCCGCCACGATCAAGGGCAAAAACTACTGGGAGATTCTGGAGGCAGACATCGTGCAGTACCTGGTCGTAAGCCCTTTGAAGGAATGTCGAATAGATGGCGACCACCGGTTTCTTTCCTTCGCAGGCGAGTCCTGCGGCAAAAGTAACCCCGTGCTGTTCCGCAATTCCGACATCTACAAAGCGATCAGGATTCTGTTTGCCAAATGCTGTAAGGCCGGTGCCATCCGGCATTGCAGCAGTTATTGCAATTATACGGTCATCCTCCTCTGCCAGTCTGGCAACGGTATTTCCGAATATGGCCGTGTAAGATGCCGCCCCTGCCTTTCCTTTTTTGAGCTTGCCGGTTTCAACATCAAAGGGGCCAACCCCGTGGAAAAGTGATGGATTCTGTTCAGCAGGTTTGTATCCCTTTCCTTTAGTAGTGATTACATGGATCAGAACGGCATTGTCGAATTTTTTGACCCGTTCCATTGTCTCAAGCAAGAGGGGCAAGTCATGCCCGTCTATAGGGCCTATATATTCAAAACCGAAGGCCTGAAACATCATTGCAGGAGTAAAAAGCCCTTTGAAGGAGTTCTCAACCTTTCGGGCAAGCCTGATAATTCCATGACCCATCTCGCTTTTTGCCTGCTTCACAAACTGCTCGGTTTCCCGTTTAAGTTTGTAGATGAATTCGCTGCTGGATGTTCTGGTTAGAAATCCTGACAATGCACCAACGTTCTCTGCAATAGACATCTCATTATCATTAAGAATAACTATCATGTCGCGGTTTAAGTGCCCTGCATGGTTAAGACCTTCAAATGCGATTCCGCTGGTCATTGAACCATCGCCAATTACAGCTACAACCTTTGTTTTTTTCTTTTCAATGTCCCTTGCAACGGCGAAGCCTGTAGCGGCGGAGAGAGAGGTGGATGAATGACCCACTTCCCATATATCGTGTTCTGATTCGCAGCGTTTCGGGAACCCACTTATACCGTTCAGGGTGCGTAGTGTGTGGAATGAGTCCCTTCGTCCGGTCAGTATCTTGTGGGCATATGCCTGGTGTCCAACATCCCAGATTAGCTTGTCTTTTGGGGAGTTAAAAGAACGATGCATCGCAATAGTCAACTCTACAACGCCAAGTGATGGGGCTACATGACCTCCGTTTTTTGCACAGGTTTCAATTATCAGTTCACGTATTTCCTGAGCCAGTTCAGGCAGTTTTGATTGTGGGATTTTCTTGAGGTCATCAGGTGAATTTATCTTGTTCAGGATGTTCATAACGTTTTAGTTCTTTCTTTCAACAATATATCTTGCTATCTCACGAAGTGGCTCGGCAGGTTTGCCAAGCGGTTCCAGAGCAAGCATTGCCTCATCCATCATAGCCTTTGCCTCCTCCTTTGCGGCAGTAATCCCCATCACCGCTGGATAGGTGGCTTTGCCTCGTGCCTCATCACTGCCGGCATCTTTGCCTATCTCCTCGGTTGTGCCTTCAATATCAAGTATGTCATCAGCGATCTGGAAGGCCAGTCCTGCTGCCTCTCCATAACGCCTGATTGCGGCTAGCTGACTTTCATCAGCCCCTCCCAACAGGGCCCCCGCCACAACGGATGCCTTAATCAGAGCTCCAGTCTTGTGTGTATGTATATATTGGACTGTTGGCAGATCTATTTCCGGTTTACCTTCGCTCTCCATATCCACAACCTGACCGCCCACCATCCCATATGTTCCGGCGCATGTTGCAATTTCATGGATTACAGCCAATCTTGTGGCAGGCTCAATGCCAGCGGCAAAACGAGGGTCACTTATCAGTTTGAATGCCTCTGTCAGAAGACCGTCACCTGCAAGGATTGCTATCGCTTCTCCAAAGACCTTATGGCTGGTTGGACGTCCGCGTCTGAAATCGTCATTATCCATTGCGGGAAGATCATCATGGATTAATGAATAGGTATGAATCATCTCCATTGCACAGGCTGCGGGCATTGCCTTGTTAATAACACCGCCAACCGCTTCGCAGGCGGCCAGCATCAGCACCGGTCTGACACGTTTTCCGCCGGCAAAAACGGAATAACGCATAGCTTTGTGAATGCTTTGCGGCATCTCTTTTTCTTTTGGCAACCAGTTTTCAAGTGCAGTATCAACCAGAGCAATCTTTTCTTTAAGGTATAACTTGAGATCCATTATTCATCCTCATCAACAGCATTAAAGGGTTCCCTGCGAAACGAGCCGTCTCTCTGTTTAATCAGCATCTCCACCTTTTGTTCCGCCTCATCCAGTTTTTTGGCACAAAAAGCGGCATGCCTGACCCCTTCTTCAAAGGCCTTTATGGAGTCATCCAGTGGGAGATTACCTCCTTCAAGCTTTCTGACAACCTCTTCAAGCTTTTTGAGAGAGGTCTCAAATTTTTCTGCGGCCATAGATGCCCCCTTGCTGAACTTGAATGGACTTTATACTGATCAGACTCTAGTCGTCAACATGAAGCAACCGTTAGATGCTTCCAATAAATATAAAACTCTGTAATAATCAACTGCATCTTTCCCTGTTATTGCAAGAGGTATACTTGAAAATACTGTTTATCCATCCTTACGGCAGCAACTTCATGGCCGGTGTTACGGACATTACAACTATCTTCAACGTAATGCCGCCGTTAGGTCTGTTATCCATAATGGCATGGCTTGAGAGTCATGCTGTTCCTTCGGAAATTATTGACTGCTATGCCACACCGCTGCCGCATGAGCTTCTGGTAAAGAAGATTATTGCGAGGCAGCCTGATCTGGTTGCATTTTCCAGCACTACATCCTCTTTTCTTGAGGCTTATCGGATTGCAGAAGCTGTCAGGAACAAGGATGCAAGGATCAGGATAGTTTTTGGTGGTGCTCATGCCTGTACCATGGGAGCCCCACTCTTGGAACGTTTCCCTGCTATTGATTTTCTTGTGCTTGGAGAAGGCGAACAGACGATGCTTGAGCTTGTCAAATCAGGATTCAGCAATACTGATTTGATTCCCGGGCTTGCCTTTCGTGATGCAGATGGGAATGCCGTTGTTACTGCACCACGCGAGCTGATCCCCGATCTGAATGTATTGCCATTCCCTGCATATCATTTGCTTCCTGGGTTTCCCAAAAAATATAAGCTGCCGCTTTTTAGTTCCCCCCGCTTTCCCAATTCCAGCATAATATCCAGCCGTGGGTGTCCCTATCAGTGTTCCTACTGTGATCGTTCGGTGTTTTCGAAAGGGTTCAGATTTAACTCCCCTGAGTATATTCTTGAACATATGGCGATGCTTAAGCGCGATTATGGAATTAGGCATGTATTCTTTTATGATGACCTCTTTACCTTTGACAGGAAACGGGTAGCTGAATTCTGTGAACTGAAGAGAAAGAAGGGCATTGATGTCAGTTATAACTGTATAGCCAGATTGGAGCATGTTGATGCGGAACTGCTCTCTCTTTTGAAAGGATCAGGCTGTTGGCAGGTAAATTTCGGGATTGAGTCAGGAGACCCTGAAATATTGAAGCAGCATCGAAAATTTTATGGTCTGGACGAGGTTGGTCGGAAGTTGAAGATGGTTAAAGATATTGGAATGCGGGTAAAAGGTCTGTTTATGGTAGGTTTGCCAGGAGAGAATGAGGCGACTATCCGACGCACGATTGACTACGCGCTTACTCTGCCTCTGGATGAGATAAATGTCACCAAGTTTACCCCTTTCCCCGGGGCTCCGCTCTATAAAACACTTCTTGAGTTTGGTGAATATCATGAGGATTGGAACCTTATGAATTGCATGAACTTTGTCTTTATTCCGACAGGTATGACCAAACAGCAGCTTGATGACCTTTATAATGAATTTATCAGGCGTTTTTATCGTCGCACAGGTATTCATTGGGGTTATACAAAGATGATCTGGAAATCTCCTCATAGTGTGCTGGACTTTTTAAAGAACCTGCCAACCATTCTGAAGTTTGAAAGGCAGCAGAAATGGTAAAGAACATTTTTTTGATTCTCATTCTAATTATGCTGCCAGTTGCCGCGATTGCCGATGAATCTGCTGTGAATCTAAAAGACGCAAACTATGAACTTGCGTTGCTCACCGGTTACGGAATAACCCACAGAGGTTTTGGGGATACCCGTACTCAGGTACAGACCTGGGATGCCATTGCGAGATTTGGATGGTTTCTTTCTGATGAGGTAGGGAAGGGGAGTTGGTATCAGGGAAGACATCAACTGTTGGTTGAGCTTCCTTATCATCTGGCTATTGATCAGGGTGGTCGTTCAATGATAGGTGGATATCTGCTTGGGAGCTGGAAGTTTACAGCTTTAAATCCTCTGATTCCATATATCTTTGCCGGAGGAGGAATGCTGTTTGTTGATCTTGGCCTGCCAAGTATGGGAAGCCGTTTGGATTTTAGCTATCAGGGGGGAACCGGCGTTCAATATTATATCAGAAAAGATCTGGCGTTTACTCTTGAGTACCGTTATCACCATATTTCAAATGCCGGTACAGCCAGCCCCAACGAGCCGTTAAATTCCAGTAAATTCCTGTTGGGGGTAAGCTGGCTGCGCTAAAGAACAGCTCTTTATGGCACCATTTTTTTTGAAGCCAGCCAAAAAACTTATAGCATCGTCTTCTTCTTCTAATAGCGAACAAATCTGTCTTTTCAGATTGGATTGAATCTGTGACTTCTATTTCTGCAAAAAATCAGGTAAAGTCCAGTACATGTCTAAACCGCTCGCTTATTTTGTCATCTTTTTTACATTGTCTGTAATAGGCTTTGGCACATGGCAACTTTTTACCGGTAATTTTACAGCGGCGTTTTCCACACTGCCGTTTCTGCTGATTATATACCTTTATGTTCGCTCCTTTCGCCGATAACAGCCTTTATTTACTTTAAAAATTTACCAAACATCTGATGGTTTGTTAAGCAATCCAGAGGAAGAGGATTTGTAAACAACAGGGCAGGAAATCTGTTGCCCCTGACAGGAGTATAAAAGATGTCTGAATCACCCAAAACGAACCGTCTCTTCAGTTTTATCATCCGCAATCCATGGACGGTGATTATTATAGCGCTGTTTATGACAATACTTTCCATTGTCTATACGGTTAATAATCTTGAGTTTCTAACAGGTCGTGATGACCTTATGCCAAGGCATGCCCCTTTTCAGCAGGACTATCAGGCATATCGCACAGCATTTGGGGATCAGGAAGAGGTGGCTTTAGTTATTGAAGGGGATGACCCTCTACTTGTAAGTCGTTTTAGCGATGCTCTTTATACTCGTTTATCTCAGGAAAAACGGTTGTTTGTTGATATTTTATACCCCGGTGGGCTTCCTTATTTTCGTCAGAATGCATTGCTTTTCACGCCTCTTGATGAGTTGAAGAATATGAGTAAAACCATTGAAATGGCTGGGCCAATTTTGAAGGAACTGGCAGCTGCCCCTTCTATCCAAACCCTTTTCAGTTCTCTTACGGCTCATATTGATGATTATCTGCTTAAGCCAGCACCTGAAAAATTAAACCGCCTGACCTTTATGCTAAATACCCTGGATAAGGGATTTACGGGTTTTGATGGCAAAAACAGCGCAATTTCTATGGATTCTTTCCTGTCAGGTGGCAAAGATGGGAAACCATCAATGATGGAAAATGCTGGTAAACAACAGGTGATTGCAATCAGACCATTAAAAGAGCAGGGCAGTTTTGTGCCTGCTGAAAAAGCAATACAAAAGGTGCGAGAAGAACTGAATATACTTAAACAAAAACAGGAGTTTAAAGGAATCACCGCAGGGATAACAGGTGTGCCGGTTTTGGAGTATGAAGAGATGGCAACAAGTATAAACGATATGAAGATAGCCTCTCTGCTTTCACTGGTTCTTACGGTAATTCTACTGTTTATAGCCTTCCGAGGTCTCAGAAATACTGTGGCTGCAATGACGGCGCTTCTCTCCGCTATTGCCATTGCCTTCGGCATGGCTACTCTTCTGGTAGGGCATCTGAATATACTCTCAATGGCCTTTGCGGTTATGCTTCTTGGTCTTGGAGTTGAATATGGGATTCAGGTTGTTCTGAACCTTCAGGAACAGTTGGAAAGACTGCCTTTTGAACAGGCGTTGAAGGAGAGTCTGATATCGAACCTCCGTCCTATTTTGCTTGCTTGTGCCACTACTGCTCTGGCTTTTCTCACCTTTCTGCTTACAGATTTCCGTGGGATTGCGGAGCTTGGTCTGATCGCTGCGGTAGGGGTTTTTGTCTGTTTTCTTGGAACCTTTACTGTTCTGCCGGCAATGCTGGTTATTTTAAAAAAGAAAAAAGATACAGATAAAAAATATAAACAGACTCAAGTTTTAAAACGGCAGTGGACAGAAAGCCTGTTTGCGCGCCCAACCTTGATTGTAGGGGTTACTGTTATACTTGCGCTATCTGGGGCAGTGGCTCTAACTCGTGTTCCGTTTGACTTTAACATGCTTAATCTTCAGGCAAAGGGGCTTGAGTCTGTAAACTACGCCTATAAGTTGATGAAGAGCAAAGAAAACTCCGGATATTTTGCTGTTTCTATGGCCAAAGACAAGGAGTGGGCTGTAAAATTAACCAGTCAGTTTGAGAAGCTGCCAACAGTTGATCATGTTGTCAGCATTAATACCCTAGTTCCTGATCATCAGCCTGAAAAACTGTTAGAAATAAGAAAAATTAAGCATATTATGGCTGATGTCAACCCTCTGCCATATCAGGAAAACCTTAACGTAATGGAGCTGCCAGCTATCTTTGAGGGTTTCCGTGAGAGGGTGGAAAGACTTAAAAACGCTCTCGAAACAGAAAAGGCTCAAGAGGCAAAGCCTGTTGCAGCATTCCTTGTTACACTTGACAGATTCTTTGCAGGGCTTGAAAAGGAAAAGGATGAAAATGCCCTTAATATACTTAGGGATATGCAGGAAAAGATGTTTGCGCCGCTACCTGAGAAGCTTCGACTGCTTAAGGAATCCCTTAATGCTCATCATGTTACAGAGACTGATATTCCTGTTAAGTTGAGGCAACGTTTTATCGGTAAGGACGGCAGGTTTCTGCTGCAAATTGCTCCTAAAAATGAAATCTTTAATGAACGTCCATTGGGCGAGTTTGTAACTCAGGTCAAATCTGTTGATCCCCATGCCACTGGTGAACCTGTAAGTGTCTATGAATCGTTCAAGATCCTTAAAAACTCTTATATGCAGGCATTTCTGTATGCACTGGCCGGTGTTGTTTTAATAGTTTTGATTGCATTTCGCAGTTTTATTACAACAGCACTGGGGATAGCTCCTCTGATTGCAGGGCTCCTTTTGATGGTTGCCGGTATGTGGGTCTTTGGTCTTAAATTCAACGTAGCCAATATCATTGTAATGCCGCTACTTTTGGGGGTTGGAATTGATTCTGCCATATATATAATCAACCGCCATTTAAGGGGAGGAGAGTCACCGGTTCAGGTTGTTAGCAGTAGTGCTGGAAAAGGAGTATTGCTTAATGCACTGACAATAATGTTCAGTTTTGGTGTCTTAATGGTGGCTCGTCATCAGGGGGTATTCAGTATAGGGGCTGTAATGTCCCTGGGAATGGTTTCTATCGTGCTTGCTTTTTTGCTCTTTTTGCCAGCGCTTCTCATGCTGTTTTCAAAAAAACAGGGAAGCGCAAGCTAAAAGCGCAACCCTGTTTTATAAATAAATTTAGTGAAATAAATCTGTCTTACTTCAGAAAAATTTCTATTTTAGCCTTCTTTCTTGCATCTTCAAGTGTTGCATTTATCGCTTCGCTTACCTTCTTACGCTTGATATTATCAATAATTTTTAGCTTTACATCTGCAAAAGCGATCTTGCTGGCTGGTTTTTTCTCAATCAACTTGATAATATGATAGCCAAACTGGGTTTCAACCACAGCACTCAGCTCGCCGGGTTTTAAAGCAATAGCTGCATCCTCAAAAGGTTTTACCATCTGGCCTTTGCCAAAATATCCAAGGTCACCACCCTGTTTGCTGCTGGGGCATCCTGAATTTTCCTGTGCCAGCTTCGCAAAATCAGCTCCGCTCTTTAACTGTTTTAAAAGTGATTCTGCCTTTTCTTTAGCCTTCTTTTTATCAGCATCAGTAGCTTTGGCATCTACAGTGATCAGGATATGGCTTGCACGGATCTGCTCAGGCTGGGTAAAGGTTTCAGGGTTTTTGTCATAGAAATCCTTGGCTTCGGTATCAGTAACCTGCTGCTTGGGCAGTATTTCCTGCTCAATATAGTTTTCAATAATGACGTTACGACGAATAAGTTCGAGAAGATCCTTTTCTGTAAGTCCCTGCTCCTGTAGTCCCTTTTTAAATTCATCATCTGTTTTAAAGCGGGATTTTATCTTGCCAAAGGCATCGTCAACCTTTTTGCTCTGATCCTTGACCACTGTTTTGTTAGAAACCTGGTACATCAATTCAGCGCCAAGCATCTGGTTCAAAAGAAAGAGTTGAACCTCTTTTTCCTTACCAGGTGGAACCTGTGCTGCTGAAGGTGATTTGTTGAATGCATTCAATGCTTTTTGAAGATCAGAAGCTGGAATGGCCACACTATTAACCTTGGCAACCGGATCTGGCAATGTGGCTTTCTTGGTAGCTGTAGCAGCGGGGGGATTCTTTTTGTCCGCTGCCTCTGCTTTATAATTACCAACTATTGTTACTGTAGCCATCAGTACCGCAATTGAGATACCACGATTAAACATCATGACAATATGCTCTCCTTTATAATAATTTGTTGAAGATGTATAACACGCTGACAGGCGAGTAAAAAGCGATTTTTTTAGAATCATTTTTGACTTTTCATGTTCTTTCGGTTAGAGTTTTCAGCAGAGTTATCCTAACTGCCAGGAATGAAACCCAACCGAGAGGGAAACAGTCCATGAAAAAAGTGCTTGTTGTTGACGATAGCCTCTCCGTAGTCCGTCAGCTTGAAAAAATTCTTAACGAATCTGGTGATTTCATCTGTGTGGGGCACGCAAATAACGGGGCTGAGGCGATAAAAATGAATCATTCAGCTAATCCTGATATTATTTGCATGGATATGAACATGCCTGGCATGGATGGCTTGACTGCTCTCAGAAGCCTTGTAATGCTTGATAAGGATGTTCAGGTTGTTATGGTAACATCCCTGGGGGGCGTTGGTGACAAGTTTACTGAAGCCATTAAACTTGGGGCTAAAAATGTCATTTCCAAACCGTTTGAAGCGGAAAATGTACTCCGTATCCTGCGGGCGCTCTGATTTGATGGAGGTATAAAACGATGGCAGTAAAATTCTTTGGACAATTTTTGGTTGAGCAGGATGCTGTTACTGGCGAATCTCTGTTGCATGCTATTGAGCTTCAGGAGAGAACGAATCTTAAACTGGGCGAGATGGCCGTTGCGATGGGATTTATTACGAATCAGGATATTGAAACTGCTCACTCGGCACAATTGTCTAAAGACATGAAACTTGGTGACTTGCTGCTTGATCTTGGTTTCCTTAGTCTGAATCAACTTGAAGAGGTTATTGCGCGTCAGAAGGCAACTCATTTATACATTGGCGAAGCACTTGTGAAGGTTGGAGCCCTGACAGCTGACAAGCTTGATTACTATCTTGCACAATTCAAGGCAGATCAGGCTCCATTTGTGGTTGAGCGGGTTGAATTGCCAGAATGGTTGAATGAAAATGTTGCTACATGGGAAGCCGTTGTTGATTTGACTTACAAGATGATAACCAGGGTTGTTGGTATACAGTTTCGCCCCGGCAAGTTTATGGAGATTGCGGCTCTTTCGAATAACCATATGATAGCTGCAATGGATCTTAGTGGAGATCTTACAGCCAGATACATGCTCTCTGTTTCCTCAAATACACAGAAGGCAATTGCCAGAGCAATACTTAGGGAAGAGAATGTTGAAGAGGAGTCTGTTGAAATACTTGAAGATACAGTGATGGAGTTTATTAATATAGTCTGCGGTAACGTAGTAGCAAAGGCATCACAGTCTGGGATAAATCTTGAGATTAATCCTCCGATTACTATTCATCCTCCTGTTAGTGGGCTTCCTGTTCCTGATGGTTACCGTGGTGTATCGTTTCCGATACATGTCGGAAATGATGAGATTATGGAGATGGCTCTCTTTATTAAATAGCAGGAATATCAGAAGATATTCTGTGGCTTACTTTCTTGTTTTAATGAGGCACAGGCCTCTTCAACGCTCGGAAATGTTGGTAAGATACTAAGAAATCCCGATATCTTAAAAACCTCTTCAACTGTACCTTTGATGCAACATAGCAGTAATGAGCCATTTTTTGTATTCAACTGTTTTGCTGCCGCCAGCAATGAGCGCAATCCGGCACTGCTTATATAATCCAGTTCTTGCAGGTTAAGTATAATCTGAAAGCCACCTGAAGCCACCTGTTCAGAGAACCAACGATCAAATTCTGCTGTTGTCATGGCATCCATTCTGCCTGCAAGTTCAACAACTGTTGCATTTTTCAAGGTGGTCGCTGTTATCTGCATATTTCAAATATCTCCTCGTTAATAGAAAACCGGTTTTTAGAATTTAAAGAGTATAAAACCGTCTGATGAAGCACGGCTCCACTCCTTACGGTTTATGTAGTTATCTTTGTCTGAGTCTATCTTCTTGAACAGATTATGTTTTTGCTCTTCTGTTAATGCTGCTGCCTCTCCTCCCTTAGTCATATTGCGATGTACAACAACTTTTTGACCATCAGGTGAATTGGTTATCACAAGATCAGATTTTAAAAGTTCATCTTTGCTTATATGGTCACTTTTGTCGGTATCAATCTTGTTGAATAGATCTGTGTCTGTGGCTATTGATGGGACAGATATCAATAGGAGTAATAGTAACATGCTGCAATGTATAAAGAAGTTCATCAGCTAATCCTTTCTTACGGATTATTTTTGATTAAAAGAAATGAAAGAACAAACAAATAAGATTAAAAAGGTTATCCACCCAGATATCTGGTAAGCTCTTCAGAAAGTGTTTGAGGATAGAGGAGACGGGCTGGTATCTTTTCTCCGCCAAAAAATTCCTCACGCCAGGGTTGACGTTTGATCCATCCCATTAACTGTTCCCAACCTTGCCAGGTTGAAAAGTCAACTCCGTGGATATTGGTCAACTGTTCAAGAAAAGTCTGTTCATATGAGGCCATTTTTACTTTGTTCCCCTTGATAAACCAGTAGCAACTAATTTTAAATGTCGATTATCAGATGTTTGAATATAAAAAAACGTACTGATTTTGATATCAATACGTTTGTCAAAGGTCAAGCTAGTTTTCTATAATTGTACAATTAATTGCTGGGGTAAAACTGATGGAAAATCGAGCAGTGCTCTGTCCACGTTGCAGACAGATTATAGGCAGCGAAGAATCCGTATGTTCATCGTGTGGTACATCACGTTCCAATCATTGGTGGAAACTTATTGGTATAACCAGAGGTGCATCAGAAACCGTATGGTTGGTAAGAGCCATTATCACATTGAATATTATATATTTTGCTATCTCCATTCTGCTAAGCACAAAGGTTGACAGCTTGTCAGGGTTTGTTACCCCTGGAAAGAATAGCCTTTTTATGCTTGGTGCTTCAGGGACAATCCCTATTGATAAATATGGCAGGTTCTGGTCTCTGCTGACTGCAAATTATCTGCATGCAGGTACACTTCATCTGGTTTTTAACCTTATGGCGTTGCGTCAGCTTGCACCATGGGTCATTGCTGAGTATGGCAACAGCCGAATGGCGATTATTTATACATTTGGTGGAATCCTTGGATATTTCATTTCATATATTGCAGGTATACCGTTTACCGTCGGTGCTTCAGCTGCTATCTGCAGTCTTATAGGATCTCTTCTCTACTTTGGTAAAAGCAGAGGTGGCGTTTATGGACGTTCTGTCTATAAAGAGGTGGGTGGATGGGTTGTAAGCCTTTTTATCTTTGGTTTTATTTTCCCCGGAATAAACAACTGGGCGCATGGCGGTGGGATATTAGGCGGAATAATGCTGGGTTTTATCTTAGGTTACAATGGCAAAAAAAATGAAGGGGTTTTGCATCATATACTTGCAATCTTCAGTTTTATTCTAACTGTCGGTGCACTTTTGTGGGCTCTGTTTGGTTCCAGGATCTAGCCCCAATTAAAGGGAGGAAAATGCGTCATCCTCCCCCTGTTTTTACTCATTTTCAGTCTTGCCAAAATTGGCTGTATCAAGAAGCAAGGATTCAAGTTCGGCAATCTGCAGTTCACCTATATCGAGAATCTCAGCCTCCAAAGTCAGCTGAAGGTTTAAATCAGGTTCCTTGTTTAACCCCAACCCAACCTTATGGCAGGCAAGGTTGACGAAACGGACAATGGCAAGCATCTTGTTAACTGGATCCCACTGTTCCAGATGGTGATCCCTTATCACGTCACAATACATTGACGGGAAGTTCCAATGCTGCATAAGGCGATATCCCTGTTCAACATGCATTGCTTCAAGGATTTCCCTGATAAGATCGTCATCAAACATTGAACTGATTACGCCAGCTTTTACCAGGCGTTCAATAGCCTTAATCAGATAGAGCTTACCAACATCATGCAACAGAGCAGCTAGGTAGATCTCGTCTGCAATCCCTCTCATACCGCAGTTATGAGCAAGCCATCTTGCGCCAAGAGCAGAACCGTGACTGTGTAGCCACAGTTCATGCATGTATGCATTTAATTCCTGGTTTTCAGAGGCGTGGGCGGACGACTGTGAAGCAGCTATGGCAATATTTATAACCTGTTGTGCTCCCAAACGTATTACAGCTTCCTTGATTGTTGCTACTTTGGTTCGTCCCAGATACATAGGTGAGTTGGCCATCTTCAGCATCTGGCTGGCGAGAGACTGATCCTCATTGGCAACCTGGGACACTTCATCAACAGTAAAGTCGTAATCAGAAAGCATCCGCTGCAATTTAAGTGCAACCGGATGGAATATAGGCAGTTCTATTGGCTGTGAGGCCAGAAGTTTTCTGACAGTTTCAGGCAGTGTTACCTGGGACATACAGCCCTCCGGAGGGGTAATTTTGTTGAATGTAATCAGGCCTGATTTAATTACGGCATATTAAGGTAATTGTCAATGTTCCTGGATGGTAACCAGTTTGTCTGTCATCTGATTTCAGTTTTTTCCGATTGTGAGATTTACCGGATACAGATGCAAACCCTCATTCCGTTCTTTTTTCACATTCATAACAGGCATAGTTTTGATATCGCTGAATCCTGCCTTCTTAAAAAATGATTCCATCTCTTCAATCTCAAATCCATGGTGTGGAATATCTGAACTCTGGTCATCATGGAAACTTCCGTCTTCTTTTTCAAGATCGGAAATGCAGAGCCAACTTCCAGGGCTCATCACGGATCTGAAGTGAGCAAGCAGAGGTGCTACATCAGGTACATGATGCATGGTCATGCTGCTAACGAGAAGGTCAATTCCTGCAGGCAGTTTCCACTCTTTATCCAGGTCTATAAAAAAGGTGGATAGATTGAGTGCACCCGTTTCCAGAGCTTTGCTCTGCAACTGCTCCAACATTCCGGCTGAACTGTCAACTGCGATAATTTCTTTAACCAGTGGTTGAAGTCCCATCGTTACCAAGCCTGTTCCACAACCATAATCTAGAACACGCATCCAGGGTTGAGGTTCAATCTCCCGTTTTATCAGTTCAAGCACAGCATTTGCCAATGCAACCCTGCGTGGGAGTTTGTCCCATTCGGCTGCACGGCTATCAAAGTCAGGGCGTTTTTTTTTCATTATAGAAACTCCACTTTTGTTTGATTTAATTGGCAGGCCATATTCCAAGCATCATATTCATTACCTCTGAGAGCCAGGAAGCTGTCAATCCTCTCTTTATAAAAAATCCTATCGGTCGCTTCTATCTTTAGTTGAGCAATCTTTTCCTTGTTTACCGGTGCAATTTCTTGAATGAATTCGTAGAGCTTCAAGATGCTGTCCAGATGTCTCTCAAGCATTGCAATTTCAGGTTCAAGAGTATTGCAAATATACCAATTACCTCCAAAATACCTGACATGTCCTCTTTCTGGATATAATGGATTCTTTTGCAGAAAATCCAGGATATAATCGCGCAGATAATAGTCAGCACTGTAAGCCATATCAGAGGCTCTTTCCGGAGTCAGGGCGGCTTGTTGAAGCCAGATATAAAATTGATGCAGAAGTTTCTGGCACTGCTGATCCGCTATTATCTCTTCTTCAATAGTTTCAAAGATAAAATTTTCAGGTACGAAACTGTATTTTTCTGTCTCTTTTTGCATATTGATTCGTAGTTAGTTCTTTGATCTTGGGTCAAGGGCATCGCGGATACCTTCTCCAAGAAGGTTGTATGCCAGAACGGTCACCAGAATAGCCAGACCGGGATAAAGTGAGAGCCACCATGCAAATTCTATATAATCCTTCCCTGATGTAAGAATATTTCCCCAACTTGGGGTTGGTGGTTGTACTCCTATACCCAAGAAGGAGAGGGCAGACTCTGTAAGTATTGCTCCTGCGACTCCCAGAGTTGCAGCAACAAGAACCGGTGAAAGGGCATTGGGGAGGATATGGTACACAATGATACGCAGATCTGAACAGCCTATGCAGCGTGCGGCAAGGATATAATCCATCTCTCTTATGGATAGCACCTCTGCCCGAACAAGACGGGCTACTCCCATCCAGCCTGTAAGTCCTATTACAGCCATGATGTACCAGATGGAGGGTTCAAGAAATGTAATTATTGCAAGTATAAGAAAAAAGGCAGGAAAGCATAGCATTATATCAACGGTTCTCATCAAAACTGTATCAACCCAGCCAGCATAATAACCTGCGGCAAGTCCAACTGCAGAACCGAGCAGAACTGCGATTCCGATAGCTACAAAACCTACTTTGAGAGATATTCTGGCTCCAAATAAAACCCTGCTGAATACATCGCGGCCAAGTTCATCAGTTCCAAACAGATGTGACAACGATGGAGGGGAAAGTACCTGCCATGCGTTAATTTCGGAGGGGTTGTATGGGGCTATAAAAGGAGCCAGCAATGATGCCAGAAAAAGCAGGATTACAACGAATAATCCCGCCAGCGCCAGGCGGTTTGCCTTAAGTCTGGGCCAGAATACGGTTGCTATGAATGAGGTTCGAAACGACATTACTGATGCCTTATCCGTGGATCTGCAAGTGCATAACCTATATCGGCAATAAGGTTGCCTATTAGAGTCAGAAAAGCTCCAATAACAAGGATCCCCATTACAACCGGATAATCTCTGGACATTACCCCCTGATAGAAGAGCTGTCCCATGCCAGGTATGGCAAAAATGGTCTCAAATATTACACTTCCGCCAATGAGCCCAGGGATGGAGAAACCAGCTAGTGTAATCAGAGGTAACAGTGCGTTGCGTAGCGCATGTTTCCAGATTACAACCCCTTCTGATAATCCCTTTGCCCTTGCTGTAATTATGTAGTCCTGTTCAATTACGCCGAGCATCGCAGAACGCATGTATCTGGAAACACCGGCCAGGGAGCCAAATGAGGCGACAGCTATGGGCAAAATGAGATGTTTGGATAAATCCCACAAACGGGCAGACCAGCTATAGGCTTCATACCCAAGTGTGTGAAGACCCGAGATAGGTAAGCAGTTTAACTTTACTCCAAAAAAGTACATAAGGAGGAGAGCCAGCCAGAAGGTAGGAACTGCAAAGCCCAAAAACACAAAGACAGTAATGCCTTTGTCAAGCCAAGTGTCACGATATACCGCTGCCATGACTCCAATCGGTATTGCAAGTCCAAATTCCAGTACAATGGCAATTATATTAAGTGATAAGGTGATTGGCAGGCGTTCTTTTATCTTGTCAAGAACAGGACGATTATCGCTTGAAAAGGAGCGACCCAGATCCAGGCGTGCAAGCTTGGCAAGCCAGGTCAGATACTGTTCATGCAGCGGTTTATCAAGCCCATAGAATTTGGTAAGACGTTCCCTTGCCTCTTTGCCTACCTTGGGGTTCATTGCCATTTGCATATCCACCGGTTCACCTGGTGCCAGATGTATTACCGTGAATGTAATCAGGGTAATCCCTAACATTAACGGTACCAGCATGGCTACACGTTTTAGAAGATATACTGTCATCTATTTGTCTGCAAGATATTCACGAAATGCCTTCAAAGCCTGGGCACGGTGGCTGATTCTGTTTTTTTCTTCAATTGAAAGCTCTGACATTGTCTGGCGGTAGCCATCAACGAGAAAGAGAGGATCGTACCCGAAACCGTTTTCTCCTTTGGGATGCTCGACAATTGAGCCTGACAGTATGCCTTCGAATATCATTTCAAGACCTTCCTCTGAAATATATGCCAACGAGCAGATAAAAGCTGCTTTGTGACAGGTTTCAGGAACAGCCTTAAGTTCATCAAGCAGCTTTTTATTGTTTGCAGAATCATCTGCATCAGTTCCTGCAAATCGGGCAGAAAATACTCCTGGTCTTCCGTCTAACGATTCAACAATCAAACCTGAATCATCAGCAATTACAGCAAGTCCGGTTGCATTGAATGCGTCACGAGCCTTTTTCAAGGCATTTTCGCTGAATGTAGCACCATTTTCAACTGTTTCAGGTAATTCTGGAAAATCGGAGATAGAAAAAACCTTGTCTATAAGACCATCCAGCAAGGCTTCTATCTCTTTCATTTTACCTTTGTTTCTTGTTGCAACGAGCAGCTTTTTCATCTTCCAATAGCCTTCTTCTGATATTCAAACAAACGGTTTATCCCGTTTATGGCGAGGTTTCTCATGCTATCCATCTGTTCAATAGTAAAAGGCTCTGCTTCGGCTGTTCCCTGTACCTCCACAAAACGTCCGGAAGATGTCATTACAAAGTTCATATCAACTTCTGCAGATGAGTCCTCATGATAGTCAAGATCGAGAATAGCCTTGCCATCCAGTATTCCAACACTTACGGCTGCCACTGCTTCCTTCAACGGATTTTCAGTAATCTTGCCTGATAACAGTAATGATTTAATTGCATCATTCAACGCTACGTAAGCACCTGTAATAGAAGCAGTGCGTGTACCACCATCTGCCTGAATAACATCGCAATCCAGGTAGATGGTTCTTTCACCAAGCTTTGTCATATCAGTAATGGCACGAAGAGAACGACCGATAAGTCTTTGAATCTCAAGTGTACGGCCACTCTGCTTCCCCTTGGCGGCCTCACGTGGGGAACGTGTATGGGTAGCCCTTGGGAGCATGGAATATTCTGCAGTTACCCACCCTGTACCCTTTCCACGTAAAAACGGTGGAACGGTCTCCTCGACTGAAGCGGTACAGATAACTTTTGTGTCGCCAAACTCAATTAAAACAGCACCTTCAGGATGCTTGATAAAATGCCTCGTTATTGTAATGCTTCTTAGTTCAGAGAGGCTTCTTCCTTCTCTTTGCATGCAGTCTCCTTGTTTTTGCAGAATATTGAAAATGTACGGATAGAGGCATCTTATGTCAAACAAAAAGGGGGGGGGAACCCGTTAAACGGATTCCCCCCCTCTTATCTAATCAAGATTTTAAATCAGCTGAATTTATCCAAGAAAGGAACTGCTACTCCTCACGCGGTTTTGAAGTATGGTTGAATCAAGCATCTCTCCGCAACAGCTGCACTTCCATGCATCAAAAGAACGTACAAAATCATAGTACTTTTCAGCAAACATGCGACCTTGGCAACGCGGACATTTCATAACATACCCTCCTTCAAAGACAGGTGATATAAAAGTAGTACGATAGTCACTGTCCAATACAGTATTTGTGCCAATCGCTTTTTGGTTTTAATTAAAAAAAGTCCAAAGTACTAAATTATAGTTTTAGGCTTTTATTCCGGTGAGTTAAAGAATCTAGAAATGTTTTTATATTTTTTATCGCCAATCCCATTTATCAGCAAGAGTTCTTTTTTTGTTTTGAAATCGCCATATTTTTGACGATATTCGGTGATTCTTTTTGCAATCTCAGGGCCTATTCCTGGTAAAAGCTCAAGTTCGGCCTCCTTTATCTGGTTCAAATCAAGCGGGATTCCAAGGGTAAGGGCTTGAGCCGGTGGTATCTTGTTTAGGGCAACTAACGGTCTCTTTTGGGTATGTTTGCATGCAATATCATATCTGTATCCTGGTTGCAGGGGGGGGAGGAGTCTTGGGTTCAGATTGTTAAGCTGCTCGGGGCAAAGTGGGATAGCCATTTTAATGACGTTAATAGTCAAATCATTGGCGCTAATTTCGTAAATGCCAGGATGAATAAGATCTCCAGATACCTGTACAACTTCGACAGGCAGTTCTGAAGCAGGAAGAGCCGTCTTACCGGAATGGATTCCGTTATGACGGCTCTTCAAATAGAGCGATAGGAACATTATTGATGCAATTAAAAATAATGCAATGCGTCGGTTCATCAAGCAGCTATACCTACTCCTCGTGGTGCAGTTTGTAATCTATTCCATCAATCAGTGCATGGTATGATGCGTCAATAATGTTATCAGAAACCCCTACAGTCCCCCAACGCCCAGTCTTGTCGCCAAGTTCAATAAGAACCCTGATGGATGATGCAGTTCCCTGACCGGCAGGCAGAACCCGCACTTTATAGTCATGTAGCTTAACTTCTTTGAGCTTGGGATAGAATTTTTCCAATGCCTTCCGAAGGGCATTGTCCAGAGCATTAACAGGGCCATGACCCTCAGCTGCGGTATGTTCAATCTTGCCACCAACCTTTATCATCACTGTTGCTTCCGATGTTGGTTTGTCATCATCAGCCCTCTTTTCATCAATAACCCTGAAACCCATTACCTGAAAGAATTTTTTATGGGTGCCCAACGCCTTTTTCATCATTAGCTCAAATGATGCCTCAGCGCCTTCAAACTGGAACCCTCTGTTCTCCATTTCTTTGATATCTTCAAGAATTTCCTGTGTAACCGGATCCTTACTGTCAAGATTGATCTTGAACTCTTCAGCTTTGGCCATGATGTTTGATTTGCCTGAAAGGTCTGATATCAATACGCGTGTTGCATTTCCAACCAGCTCGGGGCGGATATGTTCATATGTTTCTGGATGTCGCTGGATGGCGCTAACATGGACGCCTCCTTTATGAGCAAACGCTGCTTTACCAACATATGCCTGATGCTTGTTTGGTGAAAGGTTGGCTATCTCGAATATAAAGCGTGAAATGTCAGACAACCCCCGTAATTGTTCATCGGTTATACTCTGTTTCTTTAGCTTTAACTTTATGGCTGGGATGATGGAACAAAGGTTTGCGTTTCCACAACGTTCACCGAATCCGTTGATTGTACCCTGTACCTGAACGATTCCATGTTCAACTGCTATGATTGAGTTTGCAACTGCGCATTCACCATCGTTATGAGTGTGTATTCCAAGGGGGGTTTTGATCTGTTTCTTAACTTTAGTGATTATCTCTGCCACTTCACCTGGCATTGAGCCGCCGTTTGTATCACAAAGAACTATGCAATCAACTTTTGCATCCTCTGCTGCCTTCAGGGTCTTTATGGCATAATCAGGATTAGCCTTGTAACCATCAAAAAAATGCTCGGCATCGTAAATAACTTCAGCAACATTCTGCTTCAGAAATAGAAGTGAATCGTTGATGAGATCCAGGTTTTCCTCAAGAGTTATCCGCAGAGCCTCATAGACATGAAAATCCCATGTCTTGCCGAATATTGTAATAACATCAGGTTCTGAAGCTATAAGGGTTTTTATATTATGATCCTTATCCGGTGTGGTTTTTGCGCGCCTGGTTGAACCAAATGCAGCTATCTTTGCCTGATGGAGTTTCTCCTTCTTGATGTCTTTGAAAAACGACACATCTTTGGGGTTGCTGCCAGGCCATCCACCCTCGATATAATGTACTCCAAGTTCATCAAGCTTCCTTGCAATACGGATTTTGTCCTCAAGCAGAAACGAAATATCCTCAGCCTGCGTGCCATCACGCAGCGTGGTATCATAAAGTTTTACAAGGCTCATCAGTATGTCTCCCCTTTCTTGTAAATCAATTCTATAACAACGTTAGAATGAGTTCAGTAGCGCATAGAAGTCTATGATGTCAATCATTAAATCTTTTTAAATCGGGATAAAATCTGTATAATATTTTTAACCAGCAGGGGATTGAACTCTTTACCGGATCCCACAATCAGGGTATTTACTATCACACTGGTTTCACGTGATTCCTGGTAGGTGCGACGGGTGCGCATGGCATCAAAGCAGTCGGCAATTGCTACCATTTGGCTGACTATGTTTTGCTGCCAGCCGCTCCTTAGCTTGGGATAACCGGATTGATCGTATCTTAAATGGTGCTCAAAGGCAACGATGGCTGCAAGCTTTGGAACTCCAGACGATTCCATCAGATAGCGAGCGCCAAGAATCGAGTGAAGTTTCATCTGTTCAAATTCTTCATCGTTCAAACGTTCAGGTTTTGACAGTATTTCTTCAGGGACAAACATCTTGCCTACATCATGTAGCATTCCTGCAACACCGATATCGTTTAGCATTGTTCCTGAAATTTTCAGAGAGATAGCCTGTGCGAGTGTTAATATAGATACATTAGCGGCATGGGTGAAGGTGTACTCATCCTTCTCCCTTAGAGCCGCCATAAGGAGCAGTCCCTCTCCTTCTCTTTTAAAAGCTTCAATGAGATCAGATACTGTTGATGCTATTGCGCTTACTTTAAGACGCTCCTTACGTTTTATTGCTTCGTAGACATCTGAAAGCCTTTTAAGTTCTAAAGCAGGTATATCTTTGAGGCTGACGGCCTTTTGGTGACCTCCAGCGTTAAGCGTGCCTTCCCCGCCCGAAATTGCTGTGCTGTCATCCTGACCGGATATTTCAAGCTTGCCAATTCTTATATGCTCTGTTGAGCCTGCCTCGGCATAGTTTGACTGACCTGCCAGCAATGCAATCAGTTGTTCAATCTCGGTTTTTGTTGCTCCGGAAAGAAAGCGAAGATGGCCGATGGAATGCTGCTTGAGGATCTGAATGAAACGATCAAGTACGAGGGAAGATGGCTGAGGTTCGGCATCAATGACAAGTTCACCCTCCACTGCAAAGAGGGGAATGTCAGCTCTTTCATCCAGTGCATGTCTTAGGCTTTTATCTGCAGCATCTGATAGGCGTTTTACCTGTGGATGTTCCAAGGTATACAGGGAGGCTGCGGCTACAGCAGAGAGAAGATGCCTTATGAATTCGTGAAGTTGATATGAGAGTGTTCTGCTTATCATCTCTTCCTGCTCCGTATGGTTCTAAGCAGATTGGCAGCATATCTCGAGTTTTCATCACTTCCGGTTGAGATCCTCTCCAGGATAGGTAAGGAAGCTGCCGGTGGGTACTGTTCCAGTGACTGAATAAGATCAAACTTTAAACGATTAAGTGCCTTGAACGCTATCAGACTTCTTGCGGTCAGAAGTTTTGCTAACTCTGGCAGAGCCTCTGCTTTTCCAATCTCACCCAGAGCATGAATAGCGGCTGATTTTAACTCGCATTCAACAGCGGTGTAACCCCCAGAATTAACCATACCGGCCAGTTTACGGACTATTTCGGAAGAACTGTTGCGATCAATCATGCTTATTGCGCCAAGCTGGGTTTCCCTGTCAGAAGACTCAAGTTCGCGTAGCAACTGACGTTGTGCAACTGGATCCCCTAGCTGTAACAACAATTTTAGCACCTCCGCACGAACCTTCTGGTTAGGGTTCTTTAACAATGGACGAAGCCTTTCAAGATCATCGATTGACCCCAAAGCACGCAACATTATTATTATGTTACGGAGTACATACCATCTGGTATCTGAAAGTCTGGCCAACAGATTTGGACGTGCTACAGCCCCAAAGGACTGTATCCGATCCATCATGAAACGTCTCAATGACATGTTCTCTTCTTCGGACATCTGATCCAGAAGAGGTTCAATAAAGGCTCGTCCAAGTACCTGTATAAGAAGAGTTACCTGTTCATATTTGGGTTTGCCCCATATCTTGAGACCGCTGAGAATTTCATCCATAAACTCTTGTTTGCAGAAGGCATCACGCATTGCAATCCTTAAAGGTTGAGGCAAGCGGGGATCAGCAGCCTGTGCAAGAATCTTTAAAACCTGTTCGTAGTCTCCCAGCTCAAGGAAGTGGCCGCACATCTCTGCAAGATTCTGAATAAGTTCTGAGGCCGTTTCCCCTGTTGGATCCGCAAATACGAGTTCCAGAATTATCTCGCTGCTGCGGTTGTCAATAAATCCTGAATTTAGGGTGTTCAGGAGTTCATTACGTGTGGCATCGTCAATCACGCTTGATTCGCCGGATTCAAACATGCTTTGAATACCCTGCATATACTCATCAGGCATAAATGTTTCAATCTGGTGTTCTTGAAGCAGAGTATGCATCTTTGTTCTAATCTCATCGTCTGAACTGTTAAATTCAGAATTTTCATCAAGATGTGGCAGTAATTTTCTAAGAATTTTCTGTAGAAGTTTAGGGGCTGAAGCGTACTCTTCTGCTGTTGCGTAAGTTTTTTGAATAGTTGTTGAGCCAAGATAGCGAAAAAGTTCTGACCCGGCTGAGTTATCATCTTGCCCTGTTTCAAAAAATCCATTCAGAATCTGGCGGCGTAGTTCAGGATGAAGAACAGAGATAAATGAGGCGAGTTCTGCTTTTATCGGTAAAGGATTATGAATGACAACATCCGACCAGTCTGTAAAATTCCCTGACTTATTGGATGTTTTGTCTGAAGTGTTTTCTCCATCGTCGGTGGGGCTGCTACCGGTTTCATCATCAGAAGCATTAAAAATATTGGTTATTATACCTGATACGTTTTTTATGGTGTCAGGGGGGAAGGTCTTGCCTGCGCCAATATTCTGTGTAAAATAGGCATTCATGGCCGCTGCTAATTTCTCCGGCTTGATATCTTCGCCTGAATCGGTATTGATCCCCCCCAAAGTCCCCTGCATAAATAATTTTAAGAGTTTTTCCCACACAGATGTTTCACGGCTCTCTGAATCAGCATTCTGAAGCAAATTTGCTTCTTCGGTTCCTGAAAAACAGTCATAACGAACTGCAAAGATCTTGATAGCTGTAATGTTGGCTTCCACCCAGAGCTTTTCAATTCCGCCAAGGGAAAAGATCTCTTCACGTTTAAGGGCAAGTATTCTCAAAAGTTTTAACATCTCTTCCCGAGAAGGGACTTCTTTTAGCAGCAGGGTTCCTATACTCCGTTCAAACATGGCAGAAGCGATATTCCTGCAAATCTGGTTGTTTTTTTCAACAAACTCATTTTCAAGCAAAAGGCCGTCACGGGTTATGCCCAGTTGCAGCTCACCAGTATCGTTGTACAAAAGCTTGAATGAGTTGATAAGTTTTGTGATTGAAGACTCAACAAGTGGGTGTCCGACGGGGTAGGCGTTGTAGTTGCGTCTTGCAACATTAAGATCCGTAGCAATAGCAACAATAGCCCTTATCTTATTAATCTGGGAGAAGATATCGTTTGAATTGGATCCAGCCACAAAAATTCCCCAAATAGTAGAATACTTTGACTATAGCTTACAAATCCGGTAATTCAAACAAAAACCCTGACATGAGGTGATATATGGCTAACGGAAGAAGGGCTGGTCTGCTACTGCATCCTACATCACTTCCAGGAACCGGTGGTATTGGTGTCTTAGGTCATGAGCTTCATCAATTCCTCTCTTTTCTCTCAAAATCAGGTTTTTCTCTCTGGCAGGTGCTTCCATTAACACCTCCTGCAGCTGGTAATTCTCCATATTCTGCGTACTCTACCTTTGCCGGTAATCATTTGCTTATAGATCTGGAACAGTTGGTTGAAGAGGGAGATCTGCAAAAGCAGGATATTCATAATGGATTCCCTTCAGATTTTGTCGATTTTGATCTTCTGATACCATGGAAAGAAGCGTTGCTTGTGCAAGCAGCCAACAATTTTTTCAGTTATGGTCATACAGAAAGGCTGGAAGAGTTCTGGCAATTTTGTGATACCAGATACTGGTTGCACGATTATGCGCTATTTAGGGCATTGAAACTACATTACAAGAACAAACCGTGGTATCGCTGGCCGACTGATCTCGCAATGCGTAATCCTGTAGCTGTAGAAAATGCCTCCGTAAATTTAGGAACTGCCATAGGTGTTGAAAAATACAAGCAGTGGCAGTTTTTTCGTCAATGGAAGCGGATAAAATCTGCTGCACAGGAACTGGAAATAGCTATAATAGGTGATCTGCCGATCTTCGTAGCCCATGACTCTGTCGATGTATGGTGTAACAGGGAGCAGTTTCTTCTGGATAGTTCCGGAAAGCCAACTGTAGTTGCAGGAGTTCCACCGGATTATTTTAGTGCTACGGGACAGCTTTGGGGAAATCCTCTCTACAACTGGGAGGCTATGGCTGCAAACGGCTATTCCTGGTGGATTGCACGTTTTCGACTTATGGTTGAGCTGTTTGATACTGTAAGAATCGACCATTTCAGGGGATTTGATGCTGCCTGGCAGATCCCGGGAACTGCAAAGACAGCGATTAAGGGTTCATGGGTTCCAGGTCCTGGCGCTCATTTCTTTGAGGCTATAAGGGCAAATCTTGGTAATCTTCCATTTATTGCTGAAGATCTGGGGGTAATTACTCCAGAGGTGGAAAAACTGCGTGACCAGTTTAATATGCCTGGAATGAAGATTTTACAGTTTGCTTTTGATTCTGATCCATCCAATCCATACCTCCCGCACAATCATATACCTAATAGTATTGTTTATACCGGTACACATGACAATGACACTACAAGAGGTTGGTTTGAGTCATTAAGTCCCAAAATTCAGAAAAAAATGTACAATTATATGGGCTTTAATGGGGTAAACCCTGTTGAGGACTTGATTAGACTGGCCATGATGTCTGTTTCAGTATACGCAATTTTCCCTATGCAGGATTTGCTTGGGCTTCCTGCAGAGGCAAGGATGAACAGGCCTGGAGTTGCAATGGGTAACTGGAATTGGCGTTACAGAAAAGAGCAGATTAGAGAAGGGTTGGAAAAACAATATTCAAAATTGCTTAAGCTTTATGGGAGAGTTTGACTATTCCGCATCATTTGATTTGTTGGCAGATAATATCTGCTTCTTTTTGAATAGTTTTAAAATTTTACTGACTTGATTGTCAAACCGTTGACATCCATTGTTATAAATTGTATACACTATCCTGATTTTTTCAGTTCCCTCTCTACGATAAGTAGTTATCACCACAAGGAGGATGTACAAATGATTGAAGCATATCTGACCCATGAAGCCGAGCGCGCAGCTCAGGGGATCCCTGCTCTGCCCTTGAACCCCGAACAGACAGCAGGACTTTGTGAACTGCTGGTAAATCCGCCTGCCGGTAAAGAGGCATTTCTTATGAACCTGCTTAAAGAGCGGGTATCACCAGGGGTTGACCCTGCAGCTAAGGTAAAGGCAGAGTTTCTTGCAGCAATTCTCAATGGCAGCAAAAGCTCTCCCCTGATTTCCAAGACTGAGGCTGTACGTATTCTTGGAACCATGATGGGCGGCTATAACGTTGCACCACTGGTTGATTCACTTAAGGTTGCTGATCTTGCCGAAGAGGCTGCCAAAGCCCTGTCCGGAATGACTCTTGTCTATGATGCCTTTGATCAGGTCGTTGAACTTTCCAAATCAAATGAGGCTGCAAAGAAAGTCCTTACCTCTTGGGCAAATGCCGAATGGTTCACCAATAAACCTGCTTTGGCTGAGACTATCAAGGTCAAGGTTTTCAAGGTTGAAGGAGAGATCAATACTGACGACTTCTCACCTGCAGGTGATGCATGGAGCCGTCCTGATATCCCGCTTCATGCCCTTGCAATGGGCAAGACCCGCTTCCCTAATCGTCTCAAAGATATAGCTGACTGGCGTGCAGCAGGGAATCAGGTCGCTTTTATTGGAGATGTTGTAGGAACCGGTTCTTCCAGGAAATCAGCCTGTAACAGCGTTTTGTGGCATATAGGTCAGGATATTCCTGCAGTACCCAACAAAAAGACGGCAGGTGTAATTATTGGTGGAGTTATTGCCCCGATTTTCTTCAATACCGCTCAGGATTCAGGCGCGCTTCCGCTTAAGGCAGATGTAACAAAGATGAATGATGGTGATGTTGTTACCATAAACACAGTCAAAGGTGAAATCAGCAACGAAAAGGGAGAGGTTATCTCCACCTTTAAGATAAGCCCCAATACTCTTGCTGACGAATTCCGCGCTGGTGGCCGTATACCTCTGATCATAGGCCGTGCAGTTACTGACAAGGCTCGCAAGGTTCTCGGAATGGGAGTAACAGATGTCTTTACACTGCCTGTAAACCCTGTTCCAAAGGCTGATCAGGGCTACTCACTGGCTCAGAAGATGGTTGGCAAGGCATGCGGAGTTAAAGGTATTCTTCCAGGTACTGCCTGTGAGCCTGCAATGACTACTGTTGGTTCGCAGGATACAACAGGTCCAATGACCGCTGATGAACTTAAAGAGTTGGCTTGCCTCAAATTTCTGTCTCCGATGTTCATGCAGTCCTTCTGTCATACCGCTGCCTATCCCAAGGCAGCTGATGTAAAGATGCACAAAACACTGCCACAGTTTATTATTGAGCGTGGCGGGGTACCTCTCAAGCCGGGTGATGGTGTTATCCACTCCTGGTTGAACCGTCTGCTTTTGCCTGACACCGTTGGTACCGGTGGCGATTCTCATACCCGTTTCCCTATCGGCATATCTTTCCCTGCCGGTTCAGGCCTTGTAGCTTTTGCCGGAGCTATGGGATTCATGCCTCTTGATATGCCTGAATCAGTGCTTGTCCGTTTTAAAGGCAAATTCAATCCGGGCATCACGCTTCGTGACGCTGTAAATGCCATTCCTTACTGGGCAATCAAACAGGGGCTGCTGACTGTTCCAAAGAAGAATAAAATCAACGTATTCAATGGTCGTATCCTTGAGATGGAAGGTCTGCCTGAACTGACCGTAGAGCAGGGCTTTGAACTTACCGACGCAGCTGCTGAGCGTTCTGCTGCGGCTGGTTGCATCCAGCTTTCAAAAGAGTCAGTGGCAAAATACCTCCGTTCAAACGTGGCTTTGATGAAGCAGATGATTGCCGATGGCTATCAAGATGCCCAAACATTACAGAATCGTATTGATGCCGTAAATGATTGGCTCAAAAATCCCCAACTCCTTGAGGCTGACAAGAATGCTGAATATGCAGCTGTTATCGAGATTGACCTATCGGAGATAACAGAGCCGATCCTTGCCTGTCCGAATGATCCTGATGATGTGAAACTTCTGTCTGATGTCGCTGGAACTTCCATTCAGGATGTGTTTATTGGTTCATGTATGACAAACATTGGCCACTACCGTGCTGCTGCTGAGATCTGGCGTGGTGAGAAATTCAATCCAAATGTCCGTACCTGGATTGCTCCTCCTACAAGGATGGATCAGGCCAAGTTGAAGGATGAGGCATACTTCTCTGTTTACAGCGCCTTTGGCGCAAGGATTGAGATTGCCGGATGTTCGCTTTGCATGGGTAACCAGGCAAGGGTTCCGGATGGTGTAAACATGTTTTCAACCTCTACCCGTAACTTTGACGACAGGATTGGCAACGGAGCCAAAGTGTTCTTGGGCTCCGCAGAGCTGGGCGCTGTTACAGCAAGACTAGGCAAACTGCCTACCCCTGCTGAATTCCTTGCCATCTACAATGAGCGTATAGAGCCAAACAAAGACAAGATCTATCAGTACCTTCAGTTTGATGAACAATAGGGTTTAATTTTTACAACTACCTGGCTGTAGTTTGTCAGCAACCTCAGTCAGGTAGTTGTATTTTAGTTCTAAAACCTCTAAAAACATTAAAAAAGAGTTGCAGCTACCAACACCCTATGATATAAACCAAAACTCGTTGCCGCTATTGTTTTTTACTATAACTGTTCTATATAAGTGGGGTTTTTTATGACGAAAGCTGATATTGTTGAACGCATTCATCAGAAGATCGGTCTCTCCAAGAAGGAGTCTGCCGAAATGGTGGAGATGGTCTTCGGTATCATGAAAAATACCCTTGAGGCCGGAGAAAAGATTAAGATTGCAGGTTTTGGCAATTTTGTTGTCAAACAGAAGTCTGATCGCCGTGGCCGCAATCCTCAGACCGGAGAGTCGATAACTATAACTGCCCGCCGTATCCTGACATTCAAGCCAAGTCAGGTTCTTAAAAGCGGCATTAATAACGAAGAATAATCTGATTGAACGGGTAGGGTATGTGCCCAGGAATCCCGGACAAAACATATTACAAGATAGGTGAAGTATCCTGCCTGATTGGTATAAAAACATCTGTTCTCAGATACTGGGAAACAGAATTTTCTTTTCTTGTTCCTGAAAAGAGTTCTTCGGGACAGCGCCTCTATACAAAAAAAAATATTGATATGGTGCTGCAGATAAAGCAACTGCTTTATCATGAAAAATATACGATTGAGGGTGTACGGAAGAAATTTTTGTCTGGCAAGACAAATTCAAATGTGAAACCAACTGACGATAACCTACAGAAACTGCTTAGCACTGTAAGAGAAGAACTTCTCTCTATACGTAATTTGTTGTGATGCTTATCCTACTCAAAAAGGTAAACTCTTTTTAAAAACCCCTCAAGGATTATTCCTTTAGGGGTTTTTAGTTTAAGGTTCTTGATGTGGTTTTTATTGATGCCGGAATATGTCAAAGACTTTGGGGGGGAGTGACCCTTCTTCCAAGCCACCTCGTCAACACTCATGGCCTTTGGTGCCGGTGGCGGCAGAAGCTGAACATCAGCCTTCTCTTGCAGAATGGTTTTATCGATTCGGTAGACTACCTCATCATCGAGTCCGAGAAACCAACCGGCTTCGGTATTGGTGGCAATGGAGGTCAGACGGAACACCTGCTCTGCAAATCGTCTGGTGAAACGGCCTCGCAGCCAGGGTAGCTCTTCGACCCGTATGTGTCCATCATTACAGCGGATCTTACGCTTATCCAGATAAAGGAATACCCGTCTGCCGCTCATGCGCTGATCTTCGACAAGAACCGATCCTCTGCTATGGACAGAGGTGTGAACCATACCACAGTGACAGCAAACAGCAGGTTTTGAGTCGTCAACAGGCACAACCAGCAGATAGATGGCATCGTCAGTGGATTCGATCACCTGAAACACCTTCAACTCTGGAAGGTTGAGCAGTTCCTCGATAGTCTCAAGATGCATCGGATCAGGTCTACTTTCCGGGGAATTTGTCGGGAAACAAAAACCTACCAGAAAATGGCTTGATCCGGTGCAGTTATTCTATTTCAAAAAAAACAGAGCGCCTCAGGTACTATACTTGAACTCCAACTTTTTTACGAATGAACCAAACAAAAGGACTTAACCATATTGGGCTAAGTCATTGATTTCTTTGGAGCGGGAAACGGGATTCGAAGACTGCCGGTTAACAGTTTACAAAATCATAAAACCACTTATTTGAAGTGATTTCCGCATCCTAGCTCGCCGACCAACGTCCATTTAAGTCCATCAAAATATGGTGAAAGTCATCCAGTTGGTGAAAGCTGGGTGAAAGTCTTCAGGCTACCTCTACCCCATGTTCACGTATTTCGTGAATCAGGGGAACCCATGTATCATTCTTGTATGAGTCAGCTGATACAGGAACCGGATGGAGTCTGGCATCAATCCGCCAGGCAAGCTGCATCAGCATTTTGCCCTCGTTAAACCTGTCCCTGCCAAAGTCGTTGGAGATAATGGCTATATCAAGGTCACTGTCAACCGTCTGTTTGCCGGTTGCAAAGGAACCGTACAAAAGGGCCTTGTCAACATGGACTCCCTTTGTTGATACGGCATCTAGCAGCCTGATGACTATATCTCTGATTTCTTTCGTAACCATTTGTAAACCTTTTTGATCTCTTTGTACTTCTCAGCAGCAAATTCCTTGGTGCATTTCTGGTAAAAATCCATTTTTACATCAGGATACCGCGCTTCAGTGTGAAATTCCATGAACTCTGCCAACTGGTCAAACATTTCATCCGGTATTTCAAAGCCGGTTTTCTTTGCCAGCATGACCAGAGAATGGGAGTAGGGGGCATGAGTACCGGTATGCTTTACCACCAATGCTTTCAAAATCTTTTCAATGGCAAGGTGACCAAAGAACAGGGCATACGGGTATTTCTTGGAGCGCAGCAGGGTTGCGCCGGTCTCCAGATCGTATGTGGAACTTTCAGCCCAATAGGCTATGGTTTTGTCTGCTTCAAAGGTCATGCTCTTAAAGTACAATAGAACCGCATTGATTGCAATTTATACTGCCTGTTGTTCATACCCTAACGTTTTGAATCCCTTCATACGCTTTGCATGCATCTTTGCCAGCATCGGGACCTCACTATCAACGTAATCGTACACCTGCACTTCTACTTTACCAGGATGAAGGCGGTGCAGGCGTCCGGCATACTGAACAATCATCCCTTTCCACGAGAAAGGAAGTGCAAGAAACAAGGTGTCCAGACGTGCATCGTCAAAACCTTCGCCGATATAGCGTCCAGTAGCAAGAATCAGCCGTTCCTCTTCATCTGGAATGGACTTCAGCTGCTCAATGATCTTACGCCGTTGTTTTACACCCATACCACCTTGCAATACAATCAGGTGTTGTACGGCGTCTTTCAGTTCAGATGCCAAATACTCAAGATGGTCTTTGCGTTCTGTCAGCAGCAGTGGGGAACGTCCTTCTGCAAGTGCTTGCCTGATATCGTTCAGAATTAACCTGTTCCGTTGCCGGTCTTCCGTCAACTTGGCATAGATTTCCTGAATCGTCGGCTCGCTGGTTCCTGAGGGTAGGTTGAAACCTGTTTCACGAAGTATCAGCCTGCGGATGAAGCCGTCATTACCTGCCTGCTGCTTACGGTTTACTGCAAATCTGGTCGGGCCACATTGCAGGTGTATGATCGCCTGATGGCCATCCCGACGGTACGGTGTAGCAGTGAGGCCGACAACATATTTAGCCTTCGCCTCAGCAAGTACCCGTTCAAAGGAAAAGGCAGGCAGATGGTGGCATTCATCCACTATTACCTGACCGTAATTGGCAACAAGATCGGCAACCGCATCCTTACGGACCAAACTCTGCATCATGGCAACATCCAAGATACCGGTCACCTTGTTTTTTCCAGAGCCAATAGTCCCAATCTCCTTCTTGCTCAAGCCGAGAAAAGAGGAAAGCTGTGCTACCCATTGGTCAAGGAGCGGTTTGCGATGAACCAGCACAAGGGTTGAGCAGTTCCGGGCGGCAGTCATCCATGCTCCGACGACGGTTTTACCTGAACCGGGAGGTGCTACAAAGATACCGATATCATGCGCTGCAAGTTCGGCAACAGCCTGCTGTTGGATATCTGTCAACGTACCATGAAACCCGAATGTTGTAGCACTGCCGCTCTGCCGCTTGTCGGTAAGCTTCAGGGTAATGTCATATGACCCCAGAAGGTCGTTAAGGGCATCAAAACAACCGCGTGGTAGAGCAACGTGCTTTGTTGTCTCTTCAAAACAGGCAATAACTCGTGGGGTGCTGTGTGTAGAGAGCCGCATCTTCTGCTTCTTGTAAAATTCAGGATTCTGAAAGGCAGCAAGGCGCTTGATACGATTGAGTAGTTCCGATGGCAGCGATTTCTTTTCGACAAAAATTCGTTGAGCAAGAACCACCGCAACTTTTTTGGGCATTTTGCCTGTAATCCGCTGCACTGGTAATATGCCGGATGGAGAGCGTTCCCACGGTGCTTGATCGTCTTCTTGGTCTGATGGCAGTTTCAAGCCGATAACTTGCCCCCGTTGAGCCGCTTTGTCAGCTATGGCCTGAACCTCCAAGGGTGACAGACGCTTTAACGATGAAAGATACCCCCACTGGTCAGCGTACGGATCAAGGTCCTCATCCACAAAGACTGAATTGCCTTGTTTGCGCGGTTCCCCTTGCAGCGGTAGGGCAATCAAATTGCCGAAACCACCCTTTGGCATGCTATCCTGACTGGGGAAAAGCCTGTCGTAGGACTCCATACTGATCTGATGCCTTCGAGACATGGTCTCGGTAATCAGGAAGCAGCCCATTGCCCGGGCAGTAGAGGCTGGTATCGGCTCGGAAAAGAAGAACCAGACATGCGCTCCATTCCCGGATCGTGAACGTTCAACGGTTGCCGGAAGACCAATTGCACTACAGGTATTACGAAACGAGGCAACATCTTCCTGCCACGATGCCTTGTCAAAATCGACAGCAAGAAACCAGCAGGTGTCATCCGTCAAGAGCGGATAGACACCAATGGTTTGTTTGCCCTGCAGGTGCTCTCTAATCACCTTGTCCGTTACCGGTAGGTATGCCTGATACTTGCAATGAACACATTTGATACGAGGTGTACGCCGTTTGCCGCAGAGTGAATAGTCGCCGTCATTGCCGCAGGCTGGCATGTACCCCTTACGGTCTCCGCTCTTGCTTAACCACATTTTTGGGTAGAGGTCTTCACGACCTTTGAACAAGGAGCGGAACAGGTCAATCTTTGCTTCTGATGAAAGGTGTGATGTTGGAAGATTTTGTGAAACTGGCGCTTTGAATGCCGCCAGTTGATTACGAATTTTTTCTATATTGGTAAGGGTTGCTTTGCGCTCTTCCTCCAACTGCTTGAGCCGTGCTTCTTCTTTGGCAAGTTCTTGATGGAGCAAGGAGTGGCGTTGATCAGAGTCACCCATTCACCCAGCCCTCAGACAGCACCTCAGTCTGCTCCAGCACGATCTGGGTCGCCTTCTCCTGCTTGTCGGGCGGATAGCCGTATTTACGCAGGATCCGCTTCACCAGCACCCGCAGTTGGGCACGGACGTTGTCTCGCATGGTCCAGTCAATGGTAACGTTCTTGCGGACGGTGTCGGCCAGTTCACGGGCAATAGTCTTGAGGGTGTCGTCTCCCAGCACGCTTACGGCGCTGTCGTTGGTTTCCAAGGCATCGTAGAAGGCCAGCTCGTCCTCGTTCAGTCCCAGCTCATCACCCCGTGCGTTTGCCTCCCGCATCTGCCTGGCCAGGGCAATCAGTTCTTCAATCACCTGGGCGGTCTCAATGGCCCGGTTCTGGTAGCGTCGTAACGCCTGCTCCAGCATCTCGGCAAAGGAGCGGGCCTGCACCACGTTCTTGCGTCTGCGGCTGCTGATTTCTCCTTTCAGCAGCTTCTGCAGCAGTTCCACCGCCAAGTTACGCTGCGGCATTCCCTTGACCTCAACCAGGAACTCGTCGGACAGGATCGAGATATCCGGTTTTTTCAGCCCGGCAGCGTCAAAGATGTCGATCACTTCATCGGACACCACCGCATTGGAGACGATCTGGCGGATGGCGTGGTCCAGCTCCTCGTCGGTCTTTTTGTCGCTGGGTGTGCTCTTGGCCAGAACTGCCCGCACAGCCTGAAAGAACGCCACGTCATCCCTGATCGACAGGGCGGTTTCATGGGGCACTGCCAGGGCAAACGCCTTGGACAGATCGGTAACCGCCCGCAGCAGACGGTTCTTGCCGTCTTCCTGGCTCAGGATATGCTCTTGCGCCAGCGGCAGCAGGGTGAGCCGCTGCTGAGGGGTGCCGGATGTCCAGTGTAGCCAATCAAAGCCGTGGAACAGCCCTTGGCAGATTTCGTACTTCTCCAGCATCAGACTAACCGCCTCGGCCTGATCCAGAGCTGTCTTGCCGGTGCCGCCGCTTTCGGTATAGGTGGCCAGCGCCTTGCGTAGTTCATCGGCCAGCCCCAGGTAATCCACCACCAGACCGCCCGGCTTATCCTTGAACACCCGGTTGACGCGGGCAATAGCCTGCATCAGGCCGTGGCCTCGCATCGGCTTGTCGGCATACATGGTATGCAGACTGGGGGCGTCAAAGCCGGTCAGCCACATATCACGCACTATCACCAGTTTGAACGGGTCTTTGGGATTGCGGAACCGCTTGGCCAACTCTTCACGGCGGGGCTTGTTGCGGATATGCCGTTGCCATTCCAGCGGGTCGCTGGCAGAACCGGTCATAATCACCTTGATTGTTCCCTTGTCATCATCGTCATGGTGCCAATCAGGACGCAGGGCAGTAATGGCGTTGTAGAGGTCAATACATATACGGCGAGACATACAGACCACCATCGCCTTACCGTCCATAATGGCCAGCCGGTCCTCAAAGTGGCGCACCAAGTCCTCAGCCACCAGCCTGATCCGCTTGTCTGATCCAATCAGCGCCTCAAGCTGCGCCCATCTGGATTTCAGCTTTTCCTTGCGGTCGATCTCTTCCCCTTCGGTGACATCTTCAAACTCGGGGTCGATGTGTGGCTTCTCGGTCTCTTTCAGCTCCAGCTTTGCCAAGCGGCTTTCGTAGTAGATCGGCACTGTCGCGCCGTCCTGCACAGCCCGCTGGATGTCATAGACGCTGATGTAATCGCCGAATACCGCGCGGGTGTTTTTGTCGGTCAGTTCAATGGGGGTGCCGGTAAAGCCGATGAACGAGGCATTGGGCAGGGCATCCCGCATGTGGCGGGCATAGCCGTCGATGAAATCATACTGGCTGCGGTGGGCTTCGTCAGCCATCACTACAATGTTGCGACGGTCGGACAACAGCGGGTGACGGTCTCCCTTTTCTTCAGGGAAAAACTTCTGAATGGTAGTGAAGATCACCCCACCGGCATTGACGGCCAGCTTGTCACGCAGGTCGGCCCGGTCAATGGCCTGGGCAGGCGGCTGGCGCAGCAGGTCGCTGCAACGGGAAAAAGTGCCGAACAGTTGGTCATCCAGATCATTGCGGTCGGTCAGGATCACCAGGGTCGGGTTCTGCATGGCCGGATCACGGATCACCCGCCCGGCATAAAAGGCCATGGTCAGGCTTTTGCCGGAACCTTGCGTATGCCAGACCACGCCAATCCGTCGGTCGCCCGGACCACCGCCGGGCTGCTGGCCGCTCTCATACCTGCCGGGCTCTTCTGCCACCCGTTCCGTCTTGGCCAGTTGTCCGGCTCGGATAGTCTCATGCAGCGCCGTATTGACCGCATGGAACTGGTGATAGCCTGCCATCTTCTTGATCAGGTTACCGCTACCGTTATCCTCAAACACGATGAAGTAGTTCAACAGGTCCAGCAGACGGCGTTTGTCAAACACCCCCTCCAGCATCACCTGCAGTTCCGGCATCTGTGGTCCGGCCAGGGTTTCACCGGTAATGGTGCGCCATGGCTTGAACCACTCCTTGCCGCCGGTCAAGGTGCCGATACGGGCCTCAACGCCATCGGAGATCACCAGCAGGGAGTTGTAGCTGAACAGGGTCGGCAGCTCGGCCTTGTAGGTCTGGAACTGCTGCCAGGCGTTCCAGATGGTGGCGTTCTCGTCTGCTGCGTTCTTCAGTTCCAATAGCACCAGCGGCAGACCGTTGATGAACAGCACCACGTCGGGCCTACGGTTATGCTTGTTTTCAATGACGGTAAACTGGTTGACGGCCAGCCAGTCGTTGTTGTCCGGTTGTGCAAAGTCGATCAGCCGTACCTGGGCACCGGCAATGTGGCCGTCCTTATGGCGGTACTCCACAGTAACACCATCAATCAGCCAGCGGTGCAGCAGCCGGTTACGGGCCTCCAGGGTTGGCCCTTCCGGGCGGGTCAGCTTGCGAAAGGCATCATCAAGGGCATCGGTGGGGATGGTGGGGTTAAGGCGGGCAAGGGCATGACGCAGGCGGTCTTCAAGGATTACTTGGCCGTAATCAGCCCGCTCGGCAGCAGGTTCACCTGGGGCAATATCCAGGCCATTCTTAATGGTGTAGCCGATGCTTTCCAGCCAGGCAAGCGTGGCTTCTTCGATGATGGATTCGTTGAACGAGGCAGTCATTGTTGTTCCGACATTGTAGGCCTACCAATGTACCTATAGGTTAAAATATCTCTCAAGTTCACGGTGCTTCATACCGAAAATAGTATTGACAACTGTATATGAGCAACTGTATACAGTGTGCGCGCTTGACGATGTATTCAATACAGATTAATATTTAAGTGTCTCATCCACCATGTGTGGAAGGAGCATCCGAAACCCTTCGATAGCAATGTCGCGGGGTTTCAGCCTTTCTAGGGTGCCCAAAACGCATTGAGCTCCGCTTCAAATGTTGCTCTCCTACCAGTCCTAATCTCAGCATAGGCTGTCTTCAACATGTAGTAATCACGCCGTTTTGCGAGCACCACGGCAAAATCGTGTTCGCGTGCCCAGATGACAACATGAGTATCACGCCCCCGAGTGTTCTCCCACCAAGGAAAACCGGTGCTGCCAGCATTTTCGATAACCCATGATATCCACATAATACGCTCACACCGCCTAAAGTCGGGAATTCGGTCGTCTTCATTACGGTTTTTCTTGTCTGGTGATTCCGAGATGGTATGCCAAAAGCTATAGCCCTTCCCACGGGTTTCAGGCCGGTATTGAGCTGTTACGCGCCACCCCCTGAACTGAATGTTGGGGCGGACAAAAGATTCCATGAACGCCTCATAAATGACATCCTCGTAAGTGCTCCAATCACCACTAAAAGGAAGTAAGGTTGGAGGCGTGGTCATAGAGAATCCCGAGGCTGCCATACGAGTACATTATATTTCTCAACCCTTGGAGGTGTAGACATCATCAGGTTATGCCCACTCCGCTCACGTATCCTGGCGATGATGGATTTCTTGGCTTCAGAACCATCGAGGCCTCGATGGACATATGACAACGCCCCAATCATCAAATCTGATAATTGTATCAGCGGTACATCATGGGAGTGTACCTGTTCAATGTCGGAGATGCGCTTCCGGTCAAAATCATAATAGGCGTTACATAGCACTTTGTGCAGTTTGCGTACCTTGTCGCGGCCTCTTGTGTCTTTTATGTCAATGAAGACTCTGAAGGAGTGCTGATCATCCACCAGGTGAGTGAGGAGCAGATACCACATTTTATAGTAAAAGTCGTCGTGAGATTGGCTGAAGCGGTCGTGGTCGAGTATTGATTTATCTGGCACAACAACAGCCCGAAAGCGCAACAAAGGCTCATCAAAAAATAGATCGACAAGTGCCATGTAGTAGTCGAGTCTGGCCGGTGAAATTTTCGTCCATTTGATTTCAACTTCTGGGGGTAAGCCAAATTGCTCACGGATGGCCTTGATCTTACGCCCTAAAAAAGACCTGTGTGACGCCGGACACCAAATTGCCCCAAGCACCATAGATTGCTGATGGTCATTTTCTAGGTGGCACGATTCATCACAATAGATGTAGATGGTGTCGTTCATAGTAGTTACCAATTCATGTTGTTATAATAACTTCAAAGTTTATAGATAGACCAAGACTTTCTTCTCCGTAAATATGAGTCGTCATTACAAAAAAGTGCAAATGGGCTATGCAGATCTAGTAATGATTCAATTCTAAGAAGATATGCGCCTTTATGCGATAGCTCAAATAGTATCATGGCAAGCCATCGTACTATCTGTAGTGTGTACATTCGACCAAATTTTTGGACAGTTGCAGTTGTACCTGCACGGCCAAAGAACTCTTGTGCATCTTTTATCATGGCACCATCTTCTGCAAAATGCAGAATCATTGAACTATCTCCAAACAATGCGGTTAATCGTGCTGTGTTCTCTAGGTCTTTCGTTCGTTGCCGCTCTGAGTAATGGCGTTCACAGATCGGTATGGCAACCTTTTGCCACCACGCCTTGATTGGGTCCACGCTTTCACCAGTTGTGCCTGTGATAAAACTGAGGTTATAGTAGCGTGTCTTGTTGGCAAAATCTGAAAGAACAGCGGCAATTGACTGATTGATTATATCATTGGGACGATTCGCGTAATCTCTTGACGTGTTGGTTGATATTGCTATTTCTTCGCACTTCCTGATGGCATTGATGAGGTTATGTCCAACTTCGCGTAGAACTGAATCAGTGGGATATTGGCCATTAGTATTGATTGCATGGTCGGCAACGATTATCAATTTGCAGAGTCGCTCAAGACCAATTGAAAGACTGAAGAACGCCTGAGCATAAAGTCCCGGCTGTGCATGGTTTGCGCGACCGAGGGCTGTCACACCGATGGCAATCTGCTCGGCAGAAAGTTGGGCTTCACGTTGTAGGAAAAACCACTCTGCTGATAGGGTCACGAGGGATTTCCTTTCTCCGATGTAACCCTGATCTCCCCCGACAGCAGCTTTGGCAGTAGAGCGTCGCGCTGAGTAACAAGGGTACTGGATTCTTGGTTGTTGAGCTTAATGCGAGCATCAATATCTCTGACAGTACGCTGAAAGGCTTCTTGAATGCGCATTGTCGGTAGTACTATGGGTAAGTAATTTATTGAATCGAAGGTTATCTGCGGGAATGTTCCTGACCGTGATTCAGCCTGCACCTGGAACTCTGACAGCGTCTCATCACTTATAAGTATCCTGTACAACAGTCGTGGCAGAATTTCATCCGATGCCTTAATAACCATAAACTTTGTCGATACGACATAATCGCTGGCGGAGAAATCTACATATGCATATCTTTTATTTGCCGGTCTGATCTCACTGAATAATATGTCATCTGATTGTATTGCCTTCTTCGCCTGTCCTGGTAGCCCTATATGTGATGATCTTTTCGAGTTCAGGAACTCTCCTTCCAACACATCCCCAGTATTGATGAAGACAACATCTGTAATCTGATTGAAGTTGAATGGTCTGGAGATGTTGCATGCGATGTCACCGAGAGTAACAGCACGCCACCCCTTCGGCACCTCGCCCAACTCCGAATCCTCAAACGAATCCGGGAACAGGTCGGCAATCTCTTTGGGCAGGCCGGTGTCCCGTCCTTCAACCTTGGCCCGCACCGGCTCGAAGTCCACGAACCACGACTTGAACAGCGCCCTCGCCATGGCCTCCAGCGTCTCGTTCATCCGCCGGTTCAGCTCGATCTTGTCGTCCAGGGTGCCGAGGATGTGGGCGATCGTGTGTTGTTCGTCAAGTGGCGGCACTTCAAGCTCTTGGATATAGACTGCTGCTCTGGTTGTGGATGGTATTGGAGAACCGTCATCAATCTCACCAAGTTTATAGTGCTTGATGGCGTAATAGAGCCAACGCATATCGAGTTCAGTTTTGGGAACAACGTAGTATGCTGTGTCGATAACAAAGAAGGGGGCTGGAGAAAAATGAACTCCCCGGTAAGCGCCTTTGCGCCCAAGAATAACTCCTGGGCCTCGGGCAAGAAATTCATCGGTCCAGCCAATGGGGCCGTTTGAACCGAATACACGGTATTGACCAGCAGTGTTCTCATACCCACGAAGCGACTTGCCATATTCCAGAGATATTTCTTCGCCCCACGAAGACGGACGCCATTCCCCCATCCCGCTACTCCTCCGCATTCCGGCCAAAGCCGATGGGACGCTTCCTGGTGGCAGGCGGCGTCATCAATTCACGGATGGCATGAATCAGGCCGGTGATGGCCTGGTCGTGACTCATTACCTTGCGTTCCAGTTCATCCAGCTTGTGGGAAAGCTCTTTATGGGTGGAAATCAGCTCGCGGATACGGACAAAAGCCCGTACCACGTAGACGCTGGTTTCAATGGCTTGGGGGGAATTAAGCACACTGGCGGCCATGATGGCGCCATGTTCGGTGAAGACGTAAGGGAGGTGTCTGCGCCCCCCTCGACCTGAAGGGTTTTTTGAGGTCGCAAATTGCGACCTCAAAAAACCAAACTCTTCATCCGAAAGCTGAAACCTGAAATCTAGCGGGAATCTTTCAATATTTCTGAGCACCTGCTCATTCAGACGTTTGGTGGTTACGCCGTACAGCTCAGCTAAATCGGCGTCAATCATTACCTTCAAACCTCGAAACTCGTGTATCCGGGCCTCAAGTGGCGATGTTGCCAGCAGCGTGGTATCCAACATAACTTCTCTCCAAATTTGGGGTCAGTGCAATTGTGCAACAGCATGTTGCACAATTGCACAATCCGACCCGCTTTATGCCATCACAAACTGTGATACCAAGTTAATTGTGCAAGTGTCTCTTGCACAAATTCACATTTTACCAGCTATCCCCAACACCTTCAGATTCTCTCTGATCGCCTTCTCCAGCCGTGCTGATTCAGCAAACTGCTGGTCCAGCGTAACAGCCAGACGCTGCATCTTTTCCTGAAACGGCTCGTCGTCCTCTTCCTGGGCCTCGGCTCCCACATAGCGGCCCGGTGTCAGCACATGACCATGCTTGCGGATTTCATCCAGGCTGGCAGCCTTGCAGAAACCGGGGATGTCGGCATACGCGCCTGCTTTCCCTTCGACTCCGCTCAGGGCAGGCTTTTCGCCACGCCAGGCATGGTAGGTGGCGGCAATCCGGCTGATCTCTTCAGGCGTCAGTTCCCGGTGGGTGCGGTCAACCATCTGCCCCATCTTGCGGGCATCGATAAACAGTACCTCACCGCGACGGTCACGGAACTTGTGGTTCTTGCGGTCACGGGCAACAAACCAGAGGCAGACCGGAATCTGGGTGGCATAGAACAGTTGGCCAGGCATGGCCACCATGCAGTCCACCAGATCGGCCTCGATCAGGTTCTTGCGTATCTCACCCTCACCGGACTGGTTGGAGGACATGGAACCGTTGGCCAGAACAAACCCGGCAACACCGGTTGGAGACAGGTGGTGCACCATCTGCTGCACCCAGGCGAAGTTGGCATTGCCTACCGGCGGTGCGCCATACTGCCAGCGTTTGTCTTCCCGCAGGCGATCACCACCCCAGTCGGAGATGTTGAAGGGCGGGTTTGCCAGGATATAGTCGGCCTTCAGGTCGGGGTGGCGGTCGTTGTGGAAGGTGTCACCGTGGGCGATCTGGCCGTCAATCCCCCGGATGGCAAGGTTCATCTTGGCCAGACGCCAGGTGGTGTAGTTACTTTCCTGGCCATAGATGCTGATATCGCCCAGCGTGCCGCCGTGGGCGGCAATGAACTCTTCCGACTGAACGAACATGCCGGACGATCCGCAACAAGGGTCATAGACCCGGCCTTTGTACGGCTCAATCATCTCAACCAGGATGCGAACCACGCAGCGGGGGGTGTAGAACTCACCGCCCTTTTTGCCTTCAGCACTGGCAAACTGCGACAGGAAGTACTCATACACCCGGCCCAATACATCCTTGGCGCGGCTTTCGCTGTCTCCCACCCGGATATTGCTGATCAGGTCAATCAACTGCCCCAGCCGCAACTTGTCCAGGGCCGGGCGGGCGTAGTCCTTGGGCAGCACACCTTTAAGGGCCGGGTTGTCCCGCTCAATGCCGGTCATGGCATCATCTACCAGCTGGCCGATGGTCGGCTGCTTGGCCTGGGCCTTCAGGTGTTGCCAGCGGGCTTCGGGCGGCACCCAGAAGATATTCTCGGCCCGGTATTCATCCTGATCTTCAGGGTCAGCTCCCTGGCTGCGCTCCGCCTCAAGCTGAGCATGTTTTTCTTCAAAGGCATCAGAGATGTATTTCAGGAACAGCAGACCAAGCACGACATGCTTGTATTCGCCTGAATCCATGCTGCCCCGCAGGGCATCGGCCATCTGCCAGAGCTGGGCTTCATAGCCTATATTGGCGGCGGTGGTTGCGGTCTTCTTCGGGCGGGCCATTAGGACTCCATTTTTACAGACACATAAGGTGAAAGATTATATCAGTGCATCAAGCCCTGCACTGTTCAAGCATCACGTCAGACAAGTCACACATTTAGAACTTGTATATCGCATCTCAGGACATAGGTAAACAAACGACAGGACCTTTTCCTTGCGCCTGTGTCGTATATTGTCGCAAAAGACCCTGTCACGGAGAGGGAGAAGACGCTACAATCTGCCTCAACATTGTTACATATTTATCCTTCTGCTTTTCATCGGATAGTTTTTTACAAGCTCCAGCAGAAGCTCCCTTGCTTCAGTCGATCATTCCCATTTCAACTCCCGCAAAACACGATGGTCTCCCCAACATTAATGATTTCTTAGTGAAAGTCTTAGTGAAAGTCGGGGTAAAAAAGAAGGGAATCCCTAGGGATTCCCTTTAGTTAGCTTGGAGCGGGAAACGGGATTCGAACCCGCGACCTTCAGCTTGGGAAGCTGACACTCTACCACTGAGTTATTCCCGCAAAGTTTTGCCACTTATATCAGATACCGTCTTTATTTGTCAATATTCAGTATAATCAAGCACTTTTAAATTAAATCATATTGAGAAATTTAGAGATAATTCATTTGCTTTCGGTTGTTGGAAATAGCTTCATTTGGCGGATTAAAGTATTAATGCGGTTTTGCCTTTGGGCGTTCCTTCTGATTTCCCAAAATTACTTCTCCGGTATCTGTAAATAATCTGACAGGCAGTTCAAAGACTCTTCTGAAGATGTTAAGTGTGCCTACGGCCATTCCTTTAACTGGAATAGCTGTTACTTCAGGATCGCTCCAGCTACCTTTTGCCTCAAAATATGTAGTTATAAGGCTGCCATCACCTCCACTCAATATCCAGCCTACGACAGGAATCCGGCTTACTATCCGATCCACTGTCTGCAAAGGCTGTACACCTATGAGCATGTCGAGTTTTTCATTTACAAGATCAATAGACCCTACAGTGGTTAAATGCATTACATTGCTGTCAATGAAGAAATCTTCAGTTGTCATTATGCCGTCTTTGACACCAATAGTTGAGTTTATCTCATTGAAAGGCATGCCGTTGCTTGCCATGTCTGGCAGGCTGAATGTTAACAATTGTGATACATTGAGTATTGAAACAACCTTTGAAAGAATGTTGAAACGTTTCAAGGTGCCACGTTCTACCTTAAATGTGAGGTTTCCGTTTAAACTCTTTTTTATTGCCTTAAAATCGCTGCCTTTAGCCCTTAGCTTCCCTTGCCCTGTAATTTTTCCTTGTATCTCACGTTCTATCCCGAAAATCTTTAAAAATTCGCATGATTTGGCATGATCAAGTACGAATGATAAATTCCATAGCGGTCGTTCTCCGACAATTTGTTTCATCTGGCCATTTAGTGTTAGCCTCCCATCCAGAAAATTGCTTTTAAGATTTCGAAGCTTTAATATTCCATCTTCCCCTTTTAATGATGCATTCATTTTATTGAAATCTGTTTTCAGATAGCTTCCTGTTTCTGCAACGATCTCTGTTTGCAAATTAAATTTAGGGGATGATGGCTTCTGGGTTGAAGCAGGTTCAGCTGATATTGCCAAAAGTGGAATCACTTCATCAAGGTCAAGGTAAGATGAGGCGATACGAAGCTTGATATCCGGGGTTCCTTCAGTGAAAACTGTCCCTGAGACACTGATACTGCTTTTGGGAAGTTTTCCGGAAATATTATAGATTGTATATAGGTTGTTACGCAGTCCTAAATGGGCAGTAAAGTGTTTGACCCTGGTTGGTTTGTCTGTTGTGGTTGATATGAAATCAAAAGGATTAAGAGACTCTGATGTTATGAATAGTTCAGCTTCCGGATTTGTAATATTTGCCATTTTACCTTTGATTTTAAGGGGGGTGGTGCCATAAAACACAGTTAAATCTGATGTTTCAAGGGAGTTGCCGTTAAATTTGATATCTGCGTTTATATCTTTTAGAGGAGGATAATTATTATGGGGACTGAATGAAAATCGGTTCAGATTGATGTTGCCAGAGAATTTCATTGAGCTTAGAGAACTTGGAATCCCATCTCCCTTTATATGAGCTCGTACTAATCCCTGTAGTTTGTATTTTTGCCAGTCTGTCAAGACAGGAAGTTGCCCGTTAAGTTGAAATCGGTTTGTTTCAATCTCAAATGATAGTTTTGGAATATCTTCTTTGTATTGAAGTATTCCGCTGGCAGAAAGATTAAGGGGTGGCAGTTGATATGATACAGAACTGAATCTTGTTGCATTTTTATCAATAATGGTACTGAAGGTCAGGTTGTTTGTAATTCCTGCAGGTTTTTTTATCAATGCCGGATAAGTATATGAAGCCTCTGTAAGATTCCATTCACCTGAAAGACGGTAAGCCGAAACAGGCCCTTCACCTATAAGTTTTAGTTTTGTGCTAGTGCCTTGAAAACTTAGTGCATTAGCTCCTACTATCTCTTTGAACCAAGATACCTCTGTAGGTCGAGGAGAAATATCCATGCTGAAATTGTAGAGTGTTGGGGTCTTTTCAGTGGCATATTCCTTTATGCTGCCGTTAAGTGTAAAAGGAGCTGTGCCGAATATACCGCTCATGTTGGTCAGATTAAAGTCCCTGTCCTTCATTTCCAGATTGCCTTTTATCTGTTTGAAGGTCGGAGTTTTCTCTCCATATTGTATTGTTGCCTGTTCTGCTGTACCGTTTATGTAGAGGCAAGACGAATTGTTGTTTATTCCAAAATGAGACAACTGTGAGAAGCGGCCATTTAATGTTCCGGTTGTTAATCTGAAAATTCCACCCCGTATCCTGTTTTCAATAAATTCAGCTGTGTCATCGGTTATGATACCAAACGGGATATAACTCTTCACCTTTCTATATTCAAAACTATCGCTGGTTGCAGCTACCGTTATTAAAGGGTCTTTTGTGTTAAGCTCTTTAAGACTAAAGCTGCCTTTTATACTGAAACCGTCGAGTGTTAATTTTAGATCCGTAATATCTAATATGTCAGGTGTCCATTTTAAATCTATAGCCATCTCGACTTTTTCCGGAGCAACTACGGAATGAAATACCTTTGGCCAGTCGACAGAAGGCTTATGGAGCTGTACTGCTCCCTTTGCCTGCATATTCTGCCAGCGCCCCTTAATGGTCAGATCTGTGCTGATGCTTCCACCTGTTGATGAAAAAGGGACAAGTGAAGCAAAATATGGCCAGAATTTCCAGTATTCGGCCTGATTAATCCTTAATCTTGCATTAATTTCAGAATCTTTAAAAAAACTTCCTTCTTTAGCAATTTTGATGGTTCCGGATGTGTCTATCTTGCCATCTGTTTTGCCCTCGAGTGTAGCAGCCAGTCTGAAGGAAGATTTTTTGCCCCTTATCGTTTTTCCAATACCAAGATTAATCCCAGAAACAGTTATCAGGCTACAGGATGTTGCAGATGTTAGATCGTGCCATAACACGGTACCATTATTAATTGTTATTCCACGGGCTTGAAGAGCGAATCCGTCTGAATCTGTCTTTATTAGGTCTGCTATGTTCAATATTCCCTGTTTGTTTCTATTAAGGTTAATACGTGGTTCATCTATAACTATTTCTCTCAGATCAATCTTCTTACTTAGGAGAGGTATAAGTCTGAGTCTGAATGAGAGTTTTTTGGCAGATAGAAAGTTACTGGCATTGTCACGTTCTTTGATTGATATCTCATTGAAAGTAAACGAGGGACCTAGCAGCCATGAAAACTGGGCTGTCCCAAGATTTACCTGGCGATTAAGCTCTTTTTGTAACAGCTCCGTTATCTGTTTATGATAGCTGTTTATATCAAGCAGACGTGGCAATGCGACTGTGAGTACAAGAGAGATTGTTCCGATGAATATCAGTATGATAAGCACGATCTTTAAAAAAAAGGGTCTTGGGAGAATTTGCATTTGTGTCTCATTCGGTTAATCGGCTGATTCGCTGCAGGCGCTTTCCGTTGACGTTTCTGAAGGAATGGGCACTATTTTTACCTGTAGCACCGCCGTTCTGGTAACCTGTTCGCATATAAATCTAAATCCGTTCCATTCAACAATCTCACCCTTTAGAGGAAGATATCCAAGTTCACTTAATACCAGCCCTGCAATGGTCTCATACTGAGGCGCTTCATCAAGTTTAACCCCTAATATATGCTGAAGGTCAAAGATTGAAACCAGGCCATCGGCCATCCAGCTACCGTCAGGTTGCTGAAGCAGTTTTACCTGTTCTCCTGCATCATGTTCATCCTCTATTTCACCGACAAGTTCTTCAAGCAGGTCTTCTGTGGTAACAAGCCCTGATATGCCGCCGTATTCGTCAACTACTAGAGCCATATGGTTACGGGTTCGCTGCATTTCTTTAAGGAGCTCATTTACTTTTTTACCTTCGGGAACAAAAACAGGTTCTCTCATAACCTGCTCCAGTTGAAGCGCTTCGCCCCTGACCAGAGCTCCCATTATGTCTTTGTCATTCAGAACACCTACTATATCCTCAATGCTGTTACGGTAGACTGGATAGCGCGAATACTGGGAATCAAGAATGGTGCTTACAAGCTGTTCTAGTGGCAGTTCCAGATCCAGGGCTACTATTCTTGTGCGAGGAACCATAACTTCCCGTACAGAGGTATGTGTAAAATCAAAGACATTCCGGATATACTCATGTTCAGTCTCACTGAAAACCCCGCTTTCATGGCCTTCAAGAACAAGATGCTGAACCTCTTCTCTTGTTATGAAGGCATCTTCTTCACGTTTAAGGCCAATAATACGCTGTACGGCTTTACTGGATGATGTAAGGATAATAACTACTGGAGATGTTATTCTGGCGATGATCTGCATAGGTCTTGCCAGTTTAAGCGCTATTTGGTCGGCGTATTGCAGACCAATGGCTTTGGGGACAAGTTCACCTATAATGAGTGATGTATATGAAACGAATATAACTATTCCAATAACAGCGATTGGTTCAGCAAGTCTTTGAACAAAAGGCCATGGTAAGTTAAGCAGGGTAGGACGGAGGTGTTCAATAGCTATAATGCCGCCAATGCTTGAGGCTGCTGAGCCAGCTACGGTGACGCCTATCTGAATAACTGCCAGCAGAGTATGTGGATCCTTCTGATATTGTTCAATAATTTCGGCTTGTTTGTCACCTTCTGCAACTAGTTGGGCAATACGGCCTTTACGGATAGATATGATGGCAAACTCTGCCATTGAAAAAAAACCGTTCAGAGCAATAAGAAGCAGAATCAAGATTAGTTCGAGTGTTACTGTGTTCATATATGCTTGCATTTTCCACTGGAATAGACGGATTGTCAATTTATGCTTTATCAGAGCTTTGAAAAACTGTTCAGGGCTATCTGATTTTCTGTCTGGCAACAAAAAAAGCCCGCCTGTTAAGGCGGGCTTTTTTTGTTGTTTCTATATGTTTGCTCTAAGCGGTTGCTTTGACCTTAACGCTTAGAGTAGCTGTGATTTCCGGATGAATTTTAACAGGTACACTGTATTCGCCAACCTGTTTGATAGGCTCAGCCAGAACAATCTTTTTACGGTCAATATCAAAACCGTTATTCTTGAGGAAATTTGCAATTTCCATATTAGTAACAGAGCCAAAAAGCTTTCCTTCTTCACCTGCCTGGTGTGTCAGTTCTACAGCCAGAGCTTCTAGTTTTGCTACAAGGGCTTTTGCGGACTCAAGAGCCTTGTTTTTCTTGTATGCCAACTGACGTTTGGCATGTTCAAGAGCCTTCGCATTTTTATCTGTTGCCTCAATGGCAAGGCCTTTTGGGAGCAGATAGTTACGTGAATAGCCAGGTGCAACCTTGACGATGTCACCAATCTGCCCCAGGTTTTCGATGTTCTCTTTCAGAATGACCTTCATTTGTTGTTTCTCCTTTCAAGCCTGTTTTACAGGTTTTCTCCCTGTGGTTTTCGTGGGAGGCGAAAATCAGCCCAATAATCAAAAATTCCAATAATACATATAATGCCTGCCAGATATGGCTGGGTTAATATAAGAACCGACATTATCACTTTTAATATTCCGCTGAAATTACTGCGGTTAATTGTCGTAAGAAGAACCGCCAGACCCTGCATAAAATACAAGACACATAAAAGTATCAGAATATTAAGGGCAGGCGTTGTAACCAGTTTTGTTGGTGCAAGCATGCAAAAACCGCTGATTATCAAAGCCCATACCATAACAGGAGGTGTACGGAACTCTTTAAATTCTGTCTTGTTTACAGGAATTGATTGACGAGCAGCTATTTTAATAAAACCAAATACGCTGATCATGCTTATCAATGCCAGGTTGACAGTTGCTAACGCCGGGTAGATCCTGGAAATCAACTTTCCGGCTTTTACCATACCCTGCTTTAATGTTTCTAAATCATTTGCAGGTAATGTAGACTGCTTTTCGTAAAGCTTTATAGCCTGATTAATTCCGTCTGTTATCTCTTTTTGAGCGAAGCTTTGAAAGTTGGCGCCAGTGCTTAATGAAAATATCAAGATCATTATTGCAGACAATGATACTGCCAGAGCTGTGCTCCACAATATGGTTCTAGCCGGAGTTACGCCCTTAAGTACAAGCTCAGCGACAGTAAGACCGACAAGGCCGCACTGTACCGCATACCATGCGGCAACAGGAGGAGAAAAAAGTATCGCAATTAATAAGGTGGCGAGAATAGTCGCAAAACCTGCAGCTGCAATGCCACCTCTTATACGGGCAAGTCCCAGTGGTAAAGGAGCCAGTAAGGCGGAAATAAATCCAAATATAGGTACTGCAAGACTGGCGCTAAAGAGTAATCCTGAACCTACAGCCCCTATTAAGACGGCGACCAGTACTTGGCCGCCGTTTGATTGCTTTATGGTTTCTTCCATATCTTCCCGCTATTACGGGAGAGTGTGACCTGCTGCCAGTGGCAGAAGAGCCAGATTGCGTGCCCGTTTTATTGCCTCTGTTATTTCTCTTTGATGCTTTGAGCAGTTTCCTGAGATCCTGCGTGGTACAATCTTTCCACGTTCAGTTATGAAATAACGTAATGTACGGGGATCTTTGTAATCAATAGTGGTGTCTTTTTCTGCACAGAAACGGCAAACCTTGCGGCGCTGGAAAGGACGTTTCTTCCGTGGTCCGCCAGAACCTCCTCGATCGCTGCGAGGAGCGGACGGACGTCCAGCCGGACGAAATGCTGAAGGGGTTGAAGTTGTTGTTTCTTCGCTCATTGTATCATCCTCCGGGAACGTTATTCTGCTGCGGCTTCGGCAGCTTCAGGGGCTTCTGCGACAGTCTTGCGGTCTGCAGTTTTCTTCTCTGGCTCATCAGTGATGTTAACGCTTAAAAAGCGCAGCACCTTTTCGTCAAGCCGGAGACGACGCTCCAATTCAGCAACCAGTTCCGCTCCACCATCAAAGCGCAGATAGTAATAGCGTCCACGTGGAAATTTCTTGATAGAATAGGCTAACTTGCGGGTTCCCCAGTCATCCAGCCTGTGGAAATCACCCTTGTAGGATGCAACCACATCTTGAACCTTGTCTGTGACTAACTTGGTATCGTCTTCAGAAAGGTCTGGCTGGAGGATGAAGATTGTTTCGTACTTCCTCATTTTGTAATCCTCCTCATGGATTGGTAGCCCCGGTCTTATCCGGAGCAAGGAGTAATGGACAGATATTTGCCCAAAAGAGACTTGCATTTACTATAGTTTTGATTTAAACGCAAGCAGGAATGCATTATGTGTATATGAACAAAAAAATCTTGACAGTTTGTATTTTGTTAATTAATGTGCATATACCTGAAATGATTCAGGGCATTACCGACTATTAAATGAGGAATTCAATTATCATTACTGGGGGTTATCTGTAAATGAGTGAAGGATTTTACAATTATACTGAATTAACGATAGACCATGCTCGCAACCCGCGTAATGTAGGAACCCTTGATGACGCAAATGTAGTGGTACAGGTTGGAGATCCTGATTGTGGGGATACCCTTCTTCTGTTTATGAAGATAGTTGGAGAAAGTGTAGAAGATGTAAAATATCTTATTAAAGGTTGTGGCGCTGCTATTGCAACTTCTTCAATGGGAAGCGAAATGGTTAAGGGAAAAACCCTGAACGAGGCTTTATTGATAACAGATGAATCTGTTACTGTTGCCCTTGGGGGCCTGCCAGGAGAAAAAGAACACTGTTCAAACCTTATAGCATCAGCGGTTCATGCTGCCATTGCACAGTATATAACTACTATTACAGGGGAAAGTTCTCCAATAGATTTTGAGGTTGATATGGCGAAGGCCAAAGACGGAAACAAAGGAGAAGTGGAATAATGAGTGAATATGCAACACTTGTGCGTCGTGAAACAGATAAGAGTATTGAGTCGTTTATTGCTGATTTTCAGAAAATAGGGGAGGTTAGCGGTTATATAATCCATAATGAAGATAGTATGGAAATGGCTAATACCTTTGGTAAGCATGGTCTTGATGTATTGGAGGGATTTGATCTCCATATGTTGCAGTTGTGTAATCCTGAAAAGGCCTCCGCCAGTCTACAGAAAAATCCTGAGCGTGCAGCGCTTGTTCCAAAATTTGTAACTATTTTTTCCCAAAATGGAAAGACTCAGATACGGATGCTGCGCCTGCATTCAGAAATGATCCAGGAGCTCGTGCAGGATAAGGAATTTGCCGTAGCTACCGACAAAAACTACGATGTAATTGTAGATCTGCTGGACAGGGCTCTGCTTGTATGAACCTCTCAAAATATGCTTTGGAGTTTAATAAATGGAATCAAATATAGATACAAATAATGCTCGTCTTGAAAATTTTCCAATCTCTTTTTTCGCAATTGTTATGGGGTTTGCCGGTCTTACAATTTCATTCAAGAAGGTTGAACACATATGGAATTGGCAAACACAGATAAGCCCTCTGCTGTTCATTGTCTCCGCGTTACTTTACTTCCTTATAGCGGCTACTTATCTTTTTAAGCTTATGCGCCACACGCAGCATGTCGTTGAAGAATTTAGGCATCCGATTCGCCTGAGTTTCTTTCCGACAATCTCTATAGGTATTCTGCTTCTTACAATAGCTGGCGAAGGTTTGTTGCCGCATAGCATCCTTAATATTCTATGGATGCTGGGTAGCGCCGCTCAGCTTGTCTTTACGCTGATTATCCTCTCAGCCTGGATTCATCATGAAAAATTTCAGGTGCACCATAGTAATCCGGCTTGGTTTATTCCAATAGTGGGTAACATTCTGGTGCCTGTGGCAGGGGTTCCTCTTGGTTATTCAGAAATATCATGGTTCTTCTTTAGCGTTGGTATCCTGTTCTGGATTGTCCTTCTCTGCATATTGATGAACCGATTCTTTTTTCATAACCCTATGCCTGCCAAACTTCTGCCAACACTTTTTATACTTATTGCCCCCCCTGCTGTAGGGTTTATTGCATGGATGCGCCTGCACAAAGGTGTTCTGGATGATCCTGGCAGGATTATGTACTACGCAGCCCTGTTTACTACAATGTTGCTATTCTTCCAGTGGAAACAGTTTGCAAAAGTAAAATTTGCTCTTCCATGGTGGGCCTACTCATTTCCTACAGCATCGATAACAATAGCTTCCACTCTTATGCTTGAAAAGACCGGAGGCACCTTCTTTGCCGTAATCGTTACAGGATTGTTGATATTTCTAACATTAATGGTTTTGCTGCTTGTTTTTAATACTGTTAAGGCGATGCTGAAAGGCGAGGTCTGTGTACCAGAATGATAAGCCTTAAAGAGGGATCATAAATGGGACGCCCACCAAAACCTAGAAAATGTGCCTGTCCTGACAGGACAAAGGTTGTGGCAATTTACAAACCTGCTGGGGTCTCAGTTAATGAACTTCAGACAGTCATGTTGTTTCACGATGAGCTTGAAACGCTTTATCTTTGTGATGCTCAGGGGATGACCCAGGAACAGGCCGGATTATGTATGGGAATTTCGCGCGGCACGGTTCAGCGTATACTTTCCGAGGCGCGACGAAAGGTGGCTGTTGCTCTCGTCAAACAGCAGTTACTTTCTATATCTGACCGTAGCCGAGGCTGTCTCGAAAAAGAGAATTCTTTATCAGGCTCTTGCCTTTAAATCTCTTCAGGGTATATTATGCCGACCTGCTTCTAAAACCTTACAGGAGATGACTTTTATGGCTTATTTTAATATCTTCAAAAGTTTCAGTTATTCTGTTCTCTTTCTTGTCTCTATTCTCCTGACTGGATGTGCTACATCTGATATTCAGCTAAAGCCGGTGTATCAACCTGTCGGTGAAACTTCTGGTGGTTCAGGGAACCTAATCCTTGCCTCTACCCTTGAAGGGACTGTACCGGGAGTTGGTGAAAGAATCCAGTGGATACTGGGTGAGGTCAAGGATACGGATGGAAAAGTAAAAGGTAATGTTACCAGCTCTACAGCTCCATCTGCTCTTCTACGTGACGCCCTGCAGCAGGAACTTTTGAAGGCAGGCTATGCGGTTCAAATCGATAAATCCTTGAAAAAGGGTGTAGAAAGCGGCTTGGTGCTCTCTTCTACCACAGTACATCTTGACGAGATACGATCACTGGTAAAGGTTGAGGCAGACTGTCGCGTAAGTTTTTCTGTTGATGTGTGGGTCAAGGGAGCCAAAACCACAACATTGAGTTTTGAGTCACGTTTTTCAGATTTTGCTGTAAAAGACAGGGAAAAACTTCATCAGAGTGTTGTTCAGAAGGCATTTGCCTCTGCCTTTAAGCGTGCTGTGCCTGCCATAGTTGAACAGTTGAAGAAATAAGCTTTTAAAACCGGGGATATAAATCAATGGCGATTGCAAATAAGATAGCTGGCTATATTTCCCGTTCATCCTGGATTCGCAAGATGTTTGAAGAGGGAGAGCGTTTACGTCAGGAATTCGGGGCTGAAAATGTCTATGATTTTACTCTTGGTAACCCTGATGTAGAGCCGCCTAAAGAGTTTCACAAGGCTCTTCAACAGCTTGCAAAAAAACCTCTGCCTGGAATGCATCGCTACATGAACAATGCCGGTTATTCTGAAACCCGCACTGCAATTGCTCGTAAGCTGGCTGAAGATTCAGGACTTCAAGTGACTGCAGAACATCTGATTATGACCTGCGGAGCAGGTGGTGGATTAAATGTTGTGTTGAAGACCATTCTTAACCCGGGTGAAGAGGTAATAATTCTTGCCCCATATTTTGTTGAGTACAAGTTTTATATTGATAATCATGGAGGTGTGCCGGTAGAGGCTTGGACAAACAGAGAAACATTCAGGCTTGATCTGGATGCAATAGCTGCGGCTATTACTAATAAAACCCGCGCAATTATTATTAATTCTCCAAACAATCCTACTGGTGTCATCTATAATGAGGAAGAACTGTCCGGTTTGGGTGAACTTGTAAAGCGGGCACAGATACGGACAGGTCACCAAGTCTATGTTATTTCTGATGAGCCTTATTCAAGGGTGGCATACGATGGTATCAAGGTGCCATCTATATTCAAGCTTATTGAATCCAGCGTGGTGGTTACATCTCATAGCAAGGATTTGGCGTTGCCTGGGGAGCGTATAGGTTATCTGGCTGTTAATCCTCAAATGCCAACTGCTCTGCAGTTTATAGAGGGAGCTGTCTTTTGTAATCGTACACTTGGATTTGTAAATGCACCGGCATTGATGCAAAGGCTGGTGGCCGGGCTTCAGGATGTATTCGTTGATATCTCTGATTACCAGTCCAAAAGAGATCTTTTCTTAGAAAATCTCAACAGGCTCGGGTTCAGTATGGTGAAGCCAGATGGAGCCTTTTACCTCTTTCCAAAATCACCAATTGCAGATGATGTTGAGTTTGTGAAGCTGGCTCAGAAACATCATATCCTTCTGGTTCCGGGTTCAGGTTTTGGAGCACCTGGTTATTTCAGGATTGCTTATTGTGTAAACAGGAAGATGATTGAGCGTAGTATTCCCGCCTGGGAACAACTGGCTGTTGAGGTGGGTCTTAGAAAGTAATTTCCCTAGAAAAGTTCAAGGTCGTTGTTTTCTGCCTCTGAAAGCACTTTAAGTTCTTTAGCAATCGCTATGTTCGTTGATTCCGAAGCCTGTTTTAGTTTGTTAAACATCAGGGTTAAATTTTCCTGATTTGATGATTCGGCATTTTCTTCAACAGATTGAGCTGCATTAGCCAGAATTGTAGCGCCTATTGAGCTGGCTGAACCTTTAAGTGTGTGAGCTTCTGCTGATAATTCGTGGAGATTGCTCTGCTGAAACAGCAGTTCAAGCTTTTGAAGATGAACTGCTGATTGCTCAAGGAATAGTGTCAGTATCTCCGGTAGAAGGTAGCTGAAACCAGCTTCATGGTAATTAATTCTGATGTATTCTTCATCAAGGAATTCCGCGTTATCCTTTGGGTTGTCCACCGGTGACTCTCCTAATCCCTGTATCGCAGGTTGAGTTCATTGTAGGCATCAATACGCCTGTCCCGTAGAAAAGGCCATATTCTTCGTACAGATTCGCTCCGTTTCATATCCAGTTCTATAGTTATTACCTCCTCCGTTTCAACACTGCCCTGTACCAGTATCTCTCCCTGTGCTCCAGCGATGAAGCTGGTTCCCCAGAATAGGATCCCGCTTGCCCTTGAATCTGGCGAGGCTTCAAATCCAACCCTGTTTACAGCAATTACAGGTAACCCATTGGCAATGGCATGCCCTCTCTGAACCGTACGCCATGCATCAACCTGACGTTCCTTCTCGGTTATTTCATCAGAAGGATCCCAGCCTATTGCTGTGGGATATATTAGCAGTTCTGCCCCTGCAAGCGCCATCAGCCTTGCTGCCTCCGGATACCACTGATCCCAGCAAACCAATACCCCCAAACAGCCTAAAGATGTCTTAATAGGTATGAATCCGAGATCGCCGGGGGTAAAATAAAACTTTTCATAAAAACCTGGATCATCAGGTATATGCATCTTCCGGTAAGTACCCGCAATAGAACCGTCTTTTTCAAATACCACGGCGGTATTGTGGTATAGGCCGGAGGCTCTTCGTTCAAAAAGCGAGGTTACCAGAACTATCCCATATTGTTTTGCCACTTTTCCAAACAGATCTGTTGTCGGACCTGGGATAGGCTCTGCCCTGTCAAACTGTTCTGTATCTTCCGTTTGACAGAAGTACGAACCGCCGTGCAGTTCCTGAAGAACCACAAGTTCAGCTCCTTCAGAGGCTGCCTTGTCTATCATATTGCAGGTTTTTTTAAAGGTCAGTTTGTAGTTGTCATCACAGCTCTGCTGGATTAGAGCAACCTTAAGGTTTATCATTTTAATACCCCTGATGGCAGCTGCATGGTTATGCAGTGTAGTGAACCATGTTGTTCAATTAACGGCAAGCAGTTTATTCCAATAATCTCGCGTTCGGGGAAGGCCATTGCTATTGTCTTCAGCGCCTCATTATCGGATCGATCTTTGTATGTCGGAACCAGAACAGCGTCGTTTATTAACAGATAGTTGGCATATCCTGCTGGAAGGCGATTTCCGGAAGAGTCGTAACGTGCCTCCGGCCATGGCAGTGGTAGTAGTCTGTATGGAACCCCTGTGCTGCTCTTGAGTGTTTTTAATTCATTCTCCATCAGTTTTATATCGATGTAATGTGGATCGTTCGGATTGTTGCAATCAGTATATAGGATTGTATTATTAGGGCATAAGCGAACCAGAGTATCTATATGGGCGTCTGTATCATCCCCCTCAAGGTGTCCATGTTCAAGCCATATAATCTGTTGCAGACCAAAGATATTAACAAGGGCACTGGTAAGTTCCTCCCTGTTTAAATGAGGGTTGCGGTTTGGGGATAACAGGCATCGGCTAGTTGTAAGAAGAGTGCCACAACCGTCTGTTTCAATGCTACCACCCTCAAGGATCAAACCGATAGTCTTGACTTCAGGTTGAAAAAATCCATTCTCCTTAAGTTTGCGTGTTACCTGATTATCGAGGTCTGAAGAAAACTTCAGTCCCCAACCGTTAAAACCAAAATCAAGTAAAAGGGGTTGATTTTCCTCTAAAACTGTTATCGGTCCGAAATCACGTGTCCAGGTGTCATTTGTAAAGGTGGGGCAGATTATAACATTGGAAAGTAAAATACCTTCTGAAAGAAGGTGTGCTGTTACAGCTTCAGGATCAGGTGCTACCAGCAAAACCTTCTCAAAACGGATAATTGTACGGATTAATTCGGTATATACATCCAATACTTCATTAAGTTGCTCATTCCAATCTGTTGCCGGATGAGGCCAGGCGATAAGAACGCCATCCTGTTTTTCCCATTCAGCAGGGAATCTAATATTCATAGAACCGGATCTTCCTTTCCAAAAAATAAAATCTTTATCTAAAAAACTTGCAGAGTATAGCGGTGATTGATAGCAGCTGCAAGTTTCTTTGGCCTTGCGTTGACACAGTCTTTGGTTTAAAAGCAGTGTCATATTAATTGTGTTTTACTATGTTTTACGGAGTGAAAGCATGCTTCAGAGCATTACATTGCAGGCTCCTGCCAAGATAAATTATCTTTTGGATGTTATTTCCAAACGTCCTGATGGATATCATGAACTTCGGATGATTATGCAGAGAGTCAGCCTGTATGATCAAGTACGGATTCAATTGACTTACTCTCCTGATATTAATGTTTACTGTGATAGTAAAAATGTGCCGGATGGTGAGGCTAATATCGGGTGGAAAGCTGCCAAGGCTCTTTTGGAGATCTCTGAGTGTAGATTCGGTTGTGAAATAAATATCAAGAAGAATATCCCTGTAGCCGCTGGTCTTGGGGGAGGCAGTAGTGACTCTGCTGCAGTATTGCTAGGATTGAATGAGCTTCTTGGGCTAGGGCTTTCAAGGGGGCGTCTTATGATTATTGGCGCCAAACTCGGCGCAGATGTGCCTTTTTTTCTGTTTAGGCATACAGCTCTGGCAGAAGGTATTGGCGAACGCCTTACAGAGCTGACAGGCATCCCTGATGCCTGGGTAGTTCTGGTAAATCCAAATCTGCCTGTCTCAACTGCATGGGTATATAAAAATTTGCAGTTGACACAACAGAAACCTCTAGCTACAATTCCCGACTCGTTTAAAGATGTTGCATCGCTTTGTCATATACTGTCAAATGACCTCGAAACTGTAACTATTCCAGCATTTCCGGTTATTTCTGAGATAAAAAATGAACTGGTTTCCAATGGGGCGCTCTGTTCATTGATGTCAGGTAGTGGTTCTACGGTGTTTGGCCTGTTTAATGATGAGGCAACGGCTATAAAGGCATCTGATGTTTTGCGAAATAATCGCGACTGGTTTGTTGCTGTTGTTCAGACTGTATGAAACGGAATTTCACTGCCTTGAAAGGTAAAACAGGCACCATGTACGACAAGATAAAGGTTTTTTCAGGTAACTCAAATATTGACCTTGCACAGAATATATGTGAAGTCCTGGGTGTCCCTCTTGGTAAGGCCAGCGTAAGAAACTTCTCCGATGGAGAAGTAATGGTTGAGGTCTGCGAAAACGTTCGTGGGCGTGATGTATATGTTGTACAGTCAACCTGCGCACCTACAAATGACAATCTTATGGAACTGCTTGTTATGACAGATGCCCTTAAAAGAGCCTCTGCTGCCACAATTACAGCCGTTATCCCTTACTACGGTTACGCCCGACAGGATCGTAAAGCAGCCCCACGTACTCCTATTTCCGCAAAACTTGTTGCCGACCTTATAACTACAGCCGGTGTAGACCGTGTTGTTACCACAGACCTTCATGCCGGACAAATCCAGGGATTTTTTAATATTCCTGTTGACAACCTTTATGCCGCTCCAGTTATCCTGAATCATTTAAAGGATCGTTTTAACCATCAAAATATTGTTATGGTATCTCCTGATGCAGGCGGTACTGAGCGGGCAAGAGCATTTGCAAAAAGGCTCGAATGTCCAATGGCTGTTATTGACAAGAGACGCACCGGTCCCAATGTGGCTGAAGTTATGCATCTGATAGGTGATGTAAAAGGTAAAATAGCAATAATTCTTGATGATATGATTGATACAGCAGGAACCTTGACACAGGCGGCAGGCGCACTGAAACAGAATGGCGCTGAAAGTATTTATGCTTGTGCCACTCATGGAGTCCTTTCCGGCCCCGCTATTGATCGTATTAATGGTTCTGTTATAGAAGAAATTCTCCTTACCGATACCATCCCTTTGGGTGAAAAAGGTGCCCGTACTTCAAAAATCAAGGTTTTGTCTGTTGCTCCACTTCTGGGTGAGGCTATACGCCGCATACATGATGATGAATCTGTAAGTTCTTTGTTTATATAAAAAGGCAGGAAAAATTTCGGTTATAAAGGCCGCTTTCAAGTTTGGAGGAATACCATGCAACAGACCCAGATGAAGATTGAAACACGTATTGGTACCGGCAAAGGTGTCAGCCGCAGGTTGCGCGCTACAGGGCGTATACCAGGTATAGTTTATGGACGGAACATGGCGCCGGTTCCTGTAAGTTTGGAGCCAAAAGATTTAAATGCTGCGATTGCAGGTGAAGGTGGACTGAATAACCTGATTACTCTCCAGGGTGGAGGCGAACTAGATAAACTGGTTGTGATCGTTGCTGAAATTCAGCGTGATGTGATTAAAAGGAATCCAAAGCATGTTGATCTTCATCTGGTTAACATGAATGAAAAAGTTCGGATAAATGTGCCGGTTAACCTGTTAGGGACAGCTACAGGAGTCAAGGAAGGTGGACTTCTTGATTTTGCTCATCACAGCCTTCATATTGAATGTCTGCCAGGTCAGATTCCTGACCATATTGATGTGGATGTAGCCGATTTAAAAATTGGTCATGCCATACATGTTTCAGAGATTAAATTGCCTGAGGGTGTAAAGTGTGTTGATAGTCCCAAGACCCAGGTTGTAGGTGTTCTTGGTAAGGTAAAAGAAGAAGCTGCTGCCCCGGCTTGACAATGTTAGTCCCTTGCCTGTAATGAAATAGCATTACAGGCAAGGGATTGAGTAAAGTAAATGGAAACATTTTTAATAGCAGGGTTGGGTAATCCCGGCTCAAAGTATCAATGGACCCGCCACAATGCGGGTTTTCTGTTTTTGGACAGGATTGCCGCCTTAAATGGACTTTCTTTAGTCCGTAAACAGTTTGGCGGTCTCACTGTTGAATGGGAGCGGAAGGGGATTCGGTTGATTCTTCTTAAACCCCAGACATTTATGAATCTATCCGGTCGTTCAATTATTCCTGCCATGCAGTTCTACAAATTACAATCTGAACAGTTGTTCGTAGTGCATGACGAGATTGATCTGCCCCTGGGAACAGCCCGTCTTAAAATGGGAGGTGGGCATGGAGGACAGAACGGCCTCCGTTCAATTATGGAACATTTGGGCAAGGGAAATTTCACACGGGTTCGTTTGGGGATAGGCAGGCCGCTTAACGGTGATGTAACAAACCACGTTCTTGGTACATTTTCCCCCCAGGAAATGGAAATATTTACCAGAGTTCTGGATGGGGCGCTGGATATGCTTGAGCTGGCACTTGATGAAGGAGTGCCAAAGGCAATGAGTCTATTTAATAACAAAACGTATCTGGAAGGATTATAGTTATGGGATTTAACTGTGGTATTGTTGGACTTCCAAATGTTGGCAAATCAACTATCTTCAATGCAATAACATCGGCTGGCGCTGAGTCTGCCAATTACCCTTTTTGTACAATTGATCCGAATGTTGGCATTGTACAGGTGCCAGACCCACGTATTGAACAGCTTTCAGCTATAGTTCGTCCACAAAGATGCCAGTACACAACCATCGAATTTCTGGATATCGCTGGACTTGTAAAAGGAGCAAGTGCTGGCGAGGGTTTGGGAAACCAGTTTCTTGGTCATATACGCTCTGTTGACGCCGTATTGCATGTAGTCCGCTGTTTTGATGATGGGAATGTGGTGCATGTTTCAGGTAAGGTCTCGCCTGTTGATGATATTGAGATCATAAATACTGAACTGGCACTATCCGACCTTGAAACTGTAGAAAAAAAGTTGTTGCGTGCCGAAAAACTTGCTAGAAGCGGAGATAAAAAGGCGAAGGAAGAGGTTGCTCTCTATGAAAGAGTAACGACTTTGCTGGAACAGGGTAAAAAAGTTCGTGATTGCGCCGAAAACGAAGAAGAGCGTATTTGGCTGCGAGATTTGCATCTCCTTTCCGCAAAACCGGTTCTTTATGTTGCTAACGTATCTGAAGATGATCTTGATGGTAAACATCCATTTGTTTCTCAGGTTAAGGGAATTGCTGCTGCAGAGGGGTCAGGGGTTGTGGTTATATGTGGAAAGATTGAAGCTGAAATTTCTGAACTTGATTCTGATGAAAAATTAACTTTTTTGCAAGAAATGGGTCTTAAGGAATCAGGTCTTGATCGACTTATACGCGCCGCATATGAATTGCTTGGAATGATCACCTATTTTACTGCTGGAGTTAAAGAGGTAAGAGCCTGGACAATTACAAACGGAACAAAGGCTCCCCAAGCTGCAGGGGTCATTCATACAGATTTTGAGAAAGGTTTTATAAGGGCAGAGGTTATTGCTTTTGATGATTATATTGCCTGCAATGGAGAATCAGGTGCAAAAGAAAAAGGTCAAATGCGGCTGGAAGGCAAGGAATATATCGTAAAAGATGGGGATGTAATGCATTTTCGTTTCAATGTGTAAAATTAAGATCAAGCTTTTTTCTGACTTATTATAAAATGCTAACAGGACAATATTTGTCTTTTTGCTTGCAATCAAAAAATAATAAGGTAGACTTCTTCACAGAGGTATTTAATTTAATAACTGAAAGGAGCTATTAGATGTCTAAATCGGTAAAAGGAACAAAGACAGAACAAAACCTGCTAAAATCATTTTCGGGCGAGAGTCAGGCTCGTAATCGTTACACCTATTTTGCAGGAGTAGCACGCAAGGAAGGTTATGTTCAGATAGCTGATATATTTGAAGAAACAGCTAATCAGGAAAAAGAGCATGCAAAGCGTTTCTTCAAATTTCTTGAGGGGGGGGATTTGGAAATAACCGCCTGTTTCCCTGCCGGAAAGATCGGCACCACTACAGAAAATCTGCTGGCAGCAGCCTGTGGTGAGCATGAAGAGCATAGCGATCTCTATCCTGCTTTTGCCGCAACAGCAAAAGAAGAAGGCTTTGCCGAGATCTCTGCTGTATGGAATGCCATTTCTGTCGCTGAAAAACAGCATGAAAAGCGTTATCGCGACCTCTTGGCAAATATTGAGGCAGGGCGTGTTTTTGAGCGTGAGCAGATCGTTGTTTGGCGTTGTCGCAACTGCGGCTATCTGCATACCAATGCCTCGGCTCCGGAGCTATGTCCCGCATGCGCCCATCCAAAGGCTCATTTTGAGCTTTTTGGTGAAAACTGGTAACCGGTTTCTATACTTTTAAAATGGAGGATTGATCAAATGCCTAAACGTTCGGAAGTTTATAAATGTATACACTGTGGGAATATCGTCGAGATCATGCATGGTGGCGGAGCAAATATTGTCTGCTGTGGTGAGAATATGCAGCTTCAATCAGAAAATACAGTTGATGCAGCCAAAGAAAAGCATGTACCGGTAATTGAAATAGGAGATGGAACCATAACTGTGAAAGTTGGCGGAGTTGCTCACCCTATGGAAGAAAAACATTATATCGAGTGGATTGAGCTTTTTGCTGATAATAAGGTCTATCGTCAGTATCTCCAGCCAGGACAGACCCCTGAAGCTACATTCTGCGTTACCGCAAAGGATGTTACCGCTCGGGAGTACTGTAATCTCCATGGACAATGGAAGTCTGAGGCCTAAAACTATTCAGGCGGATATTGTCTGATTTGATGACACCTGCCGGTATCTACTGCTGGCAGGTGTTTTTTGTTTATGCTCTCAATGGGACAAAGCCGTTATAGCACTTTAAAAACAGGCTTTTTATCTTATTGACTAAGCCAGGCCTTGAATTGTATTTTACCCTGATAAAACTTTACAATTATTAGAAATATTTTAATGCATGTAAAAAACTGTACATAGTAAAAATATTAAAAAGGAGCTGCTGTGAAAAAAGAACGGATCATTTCGGTCGTTGGACTTGGTTACGTTGGCCTTCCTGTTGCTGTTGCATTCGGTAAGGTACGTCGGACGATAGGTTTTGATATCAACCCGTTGCGAATTGCAGAATTAGGCAACGGGCATGATCGGACCGGGGAGGTAACTACCGACGATCTTAAAGCTGCTGATATCCTGTTTACTGAAAAGATTGAAGAGCTTGCGCTTGCTGATTTTCACATTGTAGCGGTTCCTACACCGGTTGATGAGGCTAACCAGCCGGATCTTGCTCTGATGTTGAAGGCATCCAGAACAGTTGGACAGGCATTGAAACGCGGGGATATTGTTGTATATGAATCTACGGTATATCCAGGTGTTACAGAAGATGAGTGTGTGCCGGTTCTGGAACAGGTGTCAGGTCTTTTCTGTGGCAAGGATTTTACGGTTGGTTATAGTCCTGAGAGAATCAATCCTGGCGATAAGGAACATACCTTTACCAAGATAAAAAAAGTTGTTTCAGGGCAGGATTATGAAACCCTTGAAGCGGTGGCTGGGGTATATGAGTCCGTTGTAACCGCTGGAGTACACCGTGCGGCCTCAATCAAGGTAGCTGAAGCTGCAAAGGTTATTGAAAATACCCAGCGTGATCTTAATATCGCACTAATGAATGAACTTGCCCTTATTTTTGATAGAATGGGAATCGATACAAATGAAGTTCTTGAGGCTGCCGGTACAAAATGGAATTTTCTTAAATTTAAGCCTGGGTTGGTCGGTGGGCATTGTATCGGAGTGGATCCCTACTATTTGACACATAAAGCCGAGAAAATAGGCTACATACCGCAGGTTATACTTGCGGGTCGTCGTATCAATGACGGAATGGGTCGTTTTATAGCTCAACGTACGGTCAAAGAAATGATACATGCCGGACATGGAATTCTGGGAGCACGAGTAACAGTTTTGGGATTAACCTTTAAGGAAAACTGCCCTGATCTGAGAAATTCGAAGGTGATTGACATAATTAGAGAGCTCGAGGATTACGGGTGTGTGGTTCAGGTGACTGATCCATTTGCTGATCCTGTGGAGGCACTGCATGAATACGGGGTGACTCTCTGTCCTTATCAGGAACTGCAACCGGCGGCAGCGGTGGTACTTGCAGTGTCACATCAGCCTTATTGTGATATGAATATCGAAGAATTGTGCGGGATTATGGGAGAATCACCGTTGCTTATTGATGTGAAGGGGGTTTTTGACCAGTCTCTTCTACAGAAGTCAGGAGTCAGATGCTGGAGACTATAAAAATTTTTAAAAATCTCTATTTAACTCTGAAGGTTTGGATTAATGCCTGATTTTGGTTTTATCATAGCGATAGTGACGGCTGCACTATTGATTGGACTTGCCGTATGGGGTCTCAATCTCTTTGTCTGGCCTTCATCTGGCTTCATGACAGGTACATTAGGCATTACGGCACTTCTTGTACTGCTCGATCTTGGAGTTTTTTCCGCTTCCCCCGAAAGATCCTTGTTCTTTCTGAATTGTACTCTTTATGCAGAGGGATTTATGATCCCTCTCTGGCTGTTCTGTAGCCTTACCTTCGCCAGAAAGCCAGGCCAATGGTATTTAAGCGGCAAATTTATCCGTTTCGCCCTCGTTTTTTCATTTTTGGTTGTGCTGCTTCCATTATGGTTTCCACTTACAACATTCTATTATAGTCCTGATTTTTTGAACGAACGGGTACTGTTTCTTACATCAACCGGTTTTTTATACTATGTAGTAATCATGTTTTATCTGGTGCTTGCCCTTATACAGTTTGAAACAACCCTCACTAATGCATCCCCTCAGGCACTATCCAGCATCAAGTTCCATCTTATAGCCCTGTCTCTTATTCTGGCTGTTCAGGTTTTTTACTACAGCCAGGCTATTCTTTATAGAACTATAAATATGGGCTATGGGCAGTTGCGAGCATTTATGTTCCTTGTTGCTGCCATGATGATGGTCTATGGAAACATTAAACGGGATAACGATATCAAGATAACAATTTCCCGTCAGATGGCTCTCAAATCTGTAGTACTGTTTTCAGTTGGCATATATCTGGTGGTGCTTGGAGTAATGGGAGAAGGTCTTAAATACTGTTCAGGCAACTTCTCTCGTTCATTTGGAGTTTCTCTCGCATTTTTGCTTGGAACCGGATTACTTCTTCTCATGCTTTCCGATAGGGTGAGGAGAGAAGTAAAAGTGGTTCTGCACAAGAATTTCTATCAGAACAAGCATGATTATCGTACCCAGTGGTTGCTGCTTACTGAAAAATTATCATCTCCTTCCTGGGATGATTTGTTGCAGTCGGTTCTTGAAATATATACCGTGACTTTTGGAATTTCAGGTGCCACGCTTTTTCTTTATGAGGAAAATCGCGGAGCCTATTTAGTTTCAGCAACCTATCAGATGAAGATGAAAAATGAGATTATACTTCCCAACAATAGCCTGGTTCAGTTCATGCAGGAAAAAGGTTGGGTATTTTTCATTCGTGATCAGGTTAAAGATGTGGTTGAAGAAAACAGACAGTTATTTGATGAACATCAGATATCCTTTATTGTACCGCTGCCAGATACCTACAGGCTTGAAGGTTTTATCGTTCTTGGCAAGATGGTCAAGCCGGATGAGGCTTACATCTATGAGGACTTTGACCTGATGAAGACATTTGCCCGTCAGGCTGTTCAAGCCATAAGGCAGCAGAGACTCTCACGCGCGCTTTTGCAGACCCGAGAAGAGGCTGCTGTTGGTAATGTTGCCACTTTTGTAATGCATGATCTCAAAAACCAGCTGACCGCTTTGTCCCTTATTTCAGAAAATGCGCCAAGGCTTATTACAAATCCAGATTTTCAGAAAGATCTGCTGCTTTCTTTGCAGGGGACAGTACAGAAGATGCAGGGACTTATAGGTAATCTCAAGACACTTGACAAGCAAAAACTATTGTATTTGGAACATGCCGATCTATTGGATATTCTTACTGAATGTTCTGTTCAACTTGCTGGTGCACATATTATCGTTTCAGGTGAACATGAATTTGTAAATGTGGACAGAGCCGAGATACAAAAAGTTGTTATGAATCTTCTTGTCAATGCCGTAGAAGCTTCCGCTCCAGGGGTGCCTGTTAATGCTGAAGTAGGAACTATGGATGAATTTGCTTATTTAAAGGTAACGGATACTGGTTGTGGCATGTCTCCACAGTTTGTTGAGTCTGAACTTTTTGTGCCGTTCCACTCGACAAAGGCTTCAGGTCTTGGTATTGGTCTTTTCCAGTGCCGCCAGATTATACAGGCTCATAACGGAAAAATTGAGGTTGAAACGGCTCTGGGCAAGGGTTCAATATTTACTGTCTGGCTACCTTATAAACAGGAGTTGGCATGACTACTTACGCTGTCTCTGATAATCTGACTCCAAAAGAGCGGCTTTTGGAAAAAATTCTGATTGTTGATGACAATATGGTTATCTGCACCCAATTAAAGTGGGGGCTTGCTGATGAATATACGGTATTTCAGGCTGGTGATGCCAGTGAGGCATTGGAACTCTTTAAAGAGCATAATCCCCGGGTAGTTGTTCTGGATCTTGGGTTGCCACCACATGAAAATACCGAGGTAGAGGGGTTTAGGTGTCTAGGTGAGATGCTTAATATGAATCCTGCATCCAAGATAATCATGCTGACCGGAAATGATGAGAGACATAACGCCTTAAAGGCTATCAGCATGGGGGCATATGACTTTTATCCAAAACCGCCCTGCCTTAATGAACTGAAGGTTATCATCTCACGTGCTATACATCTGGCAAATATAGAAGAACAGAATCGTCAGTTACAGAGATCCATAGAGATAACTTCTGGTGATTCATGGGGGATGATAGGACAGTGTGCGGAGATGCAGAAGGTCTTCGCAAATATCAAAAAGGTAGCTTCGACAAATGTACCGATATTTATAGCTGGCGAGAGTGGAACGGGCAAAGAACTTGTAGCCAGGGCGTTACATGATGCCAGTTCCCGCAATAAAAAAGAGTTTGTTGCGGTTAACTGTGGCGCTATACCGGAAAACCTGCTTGAATCTGAGCTTTTCGGACATGAAAAGGGATCATTCACCGGTGCTCATGCAACTGTTCAGGGCAAATTCCAGCAGGCAGACAAAGGCACACTCTTTCTTGACGAAATAGCCGAGCTGCCTCTGAATCTTCAGGTGAAACTGCTAAGGGTTTTGCAGGAAGGTGTATTGCAGAGGGTAGGGGGCAGAGAAAATATATCTATAGATACACGGACTGTTTGCGCTACCAACATTGATATAAACGCTGCTGTAAAGGAAGGGCGCTTCAGGGAAGATCTGTTTTACCGCGTAGGTGTGATTGTAATTAACCTTCCCCCACTAAGGGAGCGGGGTGATGATGTTATACTGCTGTCTAATTTTTATCTTAAGCTGTTCAGCGAAGAGTACAATAAGAGGGTAAGGCGTTTCAGTGGTTCAGCTCTTGCGTTCCTTAAGCTTCACCCTTGGCCGGGCAACGTAAGAGAGCTTAGAAACAGGATTCAGCGTGCTGTCATTATGTGCGAATCAAGAGCAATTGAGGCTGTTGATCTTGGTTGTGAACAGTTGCCGTTAGAGTTCTTTCCTACATCTGAACTGAATATGAACAACGGCACAGGAACTACACTTCGTGAGGCCAAAGACCAGCTTGAACGTGAGATGATAGTTACTGAAATGGAGCAGCAGGATGGCAATATAATGAAGACTGCTGAAATACTTGGTGTAAGCAGACCCACCCTCTATGGTTTATTAAAGAAGCATGGTCTTATTAATGCCTGATTCCAATTCCAAATTCTGAATCATGCTCTTTAAAACGGTGTGGCTTCTTTTTAGTTTCTCAAGCCTGTGAGCTTCAAGGGTCCAGATGCTGTCAGGCGCGTAGCTGTCAAGCATCTTCTGTAGAAGTTTAAAATCAACAGTTCCTTCTCCTACAGGTAGATGGCTGTCATATTTCCCTTTATTATCATGTATATGACACTCCACACAACAGCTTCCAAGCTCTGAAAACCACTCTTCCAATGATACCTCTCCACAGATATTGAAATGTCCTATATCAAAGCAATGCCGTATCATCGGATCATTTAGTCCATCAATAATGTTTCGTATTATTGATGGTTCCTGTTCAAATATATTTTCAAGTGCAACGATACTTTGTCTGTTTTTTATATGTGGAAGCCAGTCTCTCCAGAAAGAGATACTGACTTCCATCCAGCGCTCCAGCTTTCTACAGGTCAGCTTACGATGGTAACCTGTGTGAAAGACGATTACTTTTGGATTTAACTGTTCAGCAAGACGTAATGTCTGAGAGACTCGCAGGTTTGTTAATTCTACCGTTTTCCTGTCTGTTGAGCCAGGATCCATCCCGTTGAATGGTGCATGCATGCTACAAGAAAGTCCATTGTCTTCCAATGTTTGTCGTAATTCCTTCAGATCGGCGGGAGTTATCCCTTCAAACGGTTCCGGAGAGAGATAAAGTTCAGGATTGATCCTGTTCTCAACAAGGTAGGGTAGAAACTCGCTTTGCCTCAGCCATGGGGTATGTGCATAAATTGATTTCATTTTATTGAGAGTCTGCCATCCTCCAGATCTATTTTGAGTTTTCCGCCTTCAACAGTTTGCCCTGAAATAATGGCTCTTGCAACTCTGGTTTCCAGTTCTCGCTGAATATAACGTTTGAGTGGCCTTGCGCCATAGACCGGATCGTATCCTGCCTTTGCTATCTGTTTAAGTGCTTCGTCTGATATTTCAAGGGTAATCCGTCGTTCTTTCAATCTATCGACCAGCTGCTGAGTCAAAAGTCCGGCAATTCTTGTTACTTCATCAAGATGTAGCGGTTTAAACAGGACTATATCGTCAACCCTGTTAAGAAATTCCGGCCTGAAAGCCCCCTTCAATTCGTTCATTACCGCAATTCTGGCGCTTTCACGGATATCGCCGTCCGGGGTTATACCTTCAAGCAGATGCGGTGCTCCAATATTTGAAGTCATTATTATTACGGTGTTTTTGAAACTGACTGTTCTGCCGTGACTATCTGTGACTCGTCCATCATCAAGTATCTGGAGCAAAATATTAAAGACATCAGGATGAGCCTTCTCTATCTCGTCAAACAGAAGCACACAGTATGGTTTGCGTCGTACCGCTTCAGTCAGCTGGCCACCTTCTTCGTAGCCTACATAACCTGGAGGGGCTCCGATAAGGCGCGAGACGGCGAACTTTTCCATGTATTCCGACATATCAATCCTGACCATATTTTCTTCAGAGTCAAACAGTGACTGTGCAAGGGTTCTTGCAAGCTCAGTCTTGCCAACTCCTGTTGGGCCCAGAAATATGAATGAACCGATAGGACGTTTTGGATCCTTGATCCCTGCCCTTGCTCTAAGCACAGCATCTGTAACCAGCTGTACCGCCTCATCCTGACCTATAACACGCTCGTGAAGTATCTCATCAAGTTTCAGCAGTTTATCCCTTTCAGTCTCAACCAGCCTGGTAACAGGGATACCGGTCCATCTGGCAACTATCTCTGCAATCTCATCTTCTGTAACCTCTTCACGCAGAAGTTTCTGCCCACCCTGTTTATGGTTAAGATTGGACTCTTCATTTTTTAGTGCGGTTTCAAGGCCTGGCAGTTCAGAATATTTGAGCTTTGAAGCCTGTTCAAGATTGTAAGAACGTTCGGCCTGCTCAATCTCGCGTCTGGTTTTTTCTATCTGTTCCCTCAAACCCTGCACCCTCTGAATTGCAACCTTTTCAGAGTCATATTGGGCTCGCATGCTTGCTGCCTTTTCCCGCTCATCCACCAGTTCTTTACGCAGTGCGTCAAGACGGTCACGGCTTGCCTGATCCTTTTCTTTTTTCAGAGCCTGCTCTTCAATCTCAAGCTGCATTACCCTGCGACTGATAGTATCCAGCTCTGAAGGCAGAGAATCAATCTCTGTCCGCAACATGGCGCAGGCCTCATCAATAAGGTCAATCGCCTTGTCAGGAAGAAAGCGTTCAGTGATGTAGCGGTGTGAGAGTGTAGATGCCGCGACCAGTGCATTGTCCTGTATCTTTACCCCGTGATGAACCTCAAATCTTTCTTTTAGTCCTCGAAGTATCGATACGGTATCCTCAACGGTTGGCTGTTCTACCATAACCGGCTGAAATCGGCGTTCCAGCGCGGCATCTTTTTCTATGTTCTGACGGTATTCATCCAGTGTGGTAGCCCCTATGCAGTGCAACTCACCCCTGGCCAGCATCGGTTTCAGCATGTTGCCCGCATCCATTGCTCCTTCAGCCTTGCCAGCCCCTACAATCGTGTGGAGTTCGTCAATAAACAGGATAATCCTGCCCTCAGCCTGCTTGATCTCATTAAGCACTGCTTTAAGACGCTCTTCGAACTCGCCACGATACTTTGCGCCCGCAATCAGCGAACCCATATCAAGCGCAAAAACAGTTTTGTCCTTAAGTCCTTCTGGCACATCCCCCTTTACTATACGTTGAGCCAGGCCTTCAACAACAGCCGTCTTGCCGACTCCTGGCTCACCTATAAGCACAGGGTTGTTTTTGGTCTTGCGTGAGAGTATTCGTATAACTCTCCGTATCTCCTCATCCCTCCCTATTACAGGATCAAGTTTGTCAGCACGAGCCATCTTTACAAGGTCGCGTCCATATTTTTCAAGCGCCTCATATGTCTCTTCCGGATTAGCTGAAGTCACCCTCTGGTTTCCCCTCACCTCCGTCAAGGCTGCAAGCAGTCGATCCTGGGTTACATTGAACTGCTTCAATAACCTTCCAGAACCGGAGCCATCCGCTTCTGCCATCAATGCCAAAAGCAGATGTTCGACAGATACATAATCATCTTTAAGTCTTTTTGCTTCAGATTCTGCAGAAAGAAGCAGGCGTGAGAACCGCTGTGAAACATGTATTTTCCCAGGTTCTGCGCCAGGCCCTGAGACACGTGCCCGACGATCCAGCTCGGCTTCAACGGCTTTTGTAAGAGATGTGACATCGATATCCATTTTGGCAAGGATACGCGGTACAAGACCATTTTCCTGATTCAATAGCGCCCAGAGCAGATGTTCACCATCTACCTCAACATGGCCGTAGCTTGTGGCCTTTGCCTGTGCATCGCCCAGAGCTTCCTGCGATTTTTGTGTAAAACGGTTGATATCCATAAATTTCCTCCTCAATCGTTGCAAGGGGAATATAAAATTTCTCTGTTGAATTTATCCCCTGTCAATTGAGTTAAGCATCAGTTCTCAGTAAGTCAAGGAGAGTCAACTGAATGTTTTAAAAAAAGGTCGAGGAGGGGAGAGGGATTTGATGAAGAGAATGCCTTGAGTTGGAATTAAAATATGCCGGAATGTTAAAGATTTAATCTCATTAACCTGTCCTGTACAGGAATTCACTTATAAGGGGGATCACGGCATCCTGCCGATCTTCCAGGATGTAATGACCGGCCTCAGGAAAACTGTGAACTTCAGCGGAGCTGAAACGTTGTTTCCACTCATTCAGAAAGTGACAGTCAAAAACAAAGTCCTTTTCTCCCCATATAATAAGGATAGGCAACCCTGAAAACTGGTTGATACCGTCAGATACCTTGCAGATCAATTCATAGTTTCTGTCTCCATGTTTAAGAGGAATATCCTGTACAAAGCGGAGTGTCGCTATCCTGTTTTTCCATGAATTGTATGGTAACTGGTACAATCTGCTCAATTCGTCAGACATCGGATTCTGTTTGCAGCCAACCAGTGTAGCTCCACGGCTGAAGGCGTTGAAGCCTCTAACCAGAAATGTGCCGAGCCAGGTATTGCGGCAGATAGATAGAGGCAGTGGAAAAGGTTTTTCCTGCGGTAGTGGGAATGCGCCGGTATTAAGTATTACCAGGCGGCTTATCCGTTCAGGATGTCTTACTGAATATGCCATCCCTATCATGCCGCCCCAGTCATGAACCACCAGGGTAATCTTTTCGTTAATCTTCAGATGTTCAAGTAATCTTTCCAGATCATCAACCCTGCGGGGCAGGGTGTAGTCGTAGCGATCATCACCGGGCTTGTCAGAGAATCCGCAACCTATATGATCAGGCACAATACAACGGAAACGATCGGAAATGGCTTTTACCAGATTACGGTAGTAAAATGACCAGGAAGGGTTGCCGTGCAGCATGACAACAGGTAAACCGGTTCCTTCGTCAAGATAGTGGTATTTAAGACCATCAAGATCTAAAAAGTGACTGGCAAACGGGTACTCTCTGGCTAGTAATTCCTTAATTACCATTCTATTGCCAGCATCATGCAGTTAAGTCCGCTTCCTATCCCAAGAAAAGCAACCTTGTCACCAGGTATAAGTATCTCACGCTCTACCGCCAGGGCGGCTGTAAGGGGCAGTGACACAGTACCCATGTTGCCTAAAAACTCAAATGTTGTGAAATCCTTTTCAGGTGGGATTCCCAATGTTTTGAGGATAAGGCTCTGATGTGCTGAACCGACCTGGTGACATATTACCCTGTCAACAAGATCCGCCCTCCAGCCGACCTGTGGAAGAAAATCCTCCCAGGTTTTACGTCCCAGCTCTACGCCATGATTCATCACGTTCACACCATCAGTGGCCATTGATTGCTGGAAGCCTCCTTTGCCGTCAGGACCTACACCCCAGAGGCATAGATTATGGTGCTGGAGAGCAGCTTTGGTTATGCCGCCCAGCAGACGGTGGGGAGTTCTGGAACCAAAGGAACCATCGCTGAGAAGAACCGCTACCGCTCCGGAACCTCCGGTCAATGTTGCCAGTGAATGGGCAAAATGCTGCATACTCCTCTCTTCCAGCATCTTTCCAATCATTATTTCGTTAATCTCCCGCGCTGATTCACAGGAAACAACCAGACCGGCTCTTATCTGACCAAGCTCAATCCGGTTTGCCATATCAAGTATACCGTTTAAAACCCCGAGACATGCGTTCGAGAGGTCGTATACAGATACATTTCCGTTAATTCCCAGACTGGCGGCAACCCTGCATGCCGTTGCCGGCTCAAACTGTTCACGACATACGCCGGTGTAAACAAGAGCACCGATATCGGCGGCATCAATACCTCTGTTCAAAAGGAGCTTGCGTGCTGCTGCGATTGCCCCCTGTGAAAGTGGGTAGCCAGGTTCCCACCAGCGCCTTTCACGGATTCCGGTAAGAGCTTGCAACTGTCCGGGAGCTATTCTCAGTTCACGATAAAGAGGCTCCAGCTTTGCCTCCAGTTCACTGCTTGATACAACTACCGGTGCCAGTTCATAATCAAGCGCTTCTATAAAGACCTTTTTATACTTCATCCGTTTGTTTCCATTCTTAAAGTAAAATCGGTCATCTGATATATCATCTTGCCATCCACAGATAAAAATCCACTGGCAGTAAGAGCCTTTTTTCCATCATCAACCGATGTAATCCAGAGATCAACCTTCACCTGTTTGTTGTCAGGCACAACCTGGCCACGATACAGCCATCTGTGCGAGCTATTCATTTCAATGCTGGAGAGGATATTGCCTCTCTGCCAGCCCCAACGTTCTACGGCGGCAAACTTGAGCAGCTGCAGGAATGATTCCAAGCCAAGTGAACCAGGGGTGACCGGATCCTGATAGAAGTGTGCCCTGAAGAACCATTCATCAGGATTGACATTCTTGATCCCTGATATATAGCCAAGTCCCGCTGGTCCGCCATCAGGGATATAAAGCTCGATCCGGTCAATCATCCGTAAAATGCTGTCAGGGAATGGTTCAGCTACAGGGTAGGGGAGAGATCTGCTACGTTTTTTTTCATTATCGGAAGGCAAATAAGTTTGAGCATCACGTATTCCGACCTGTTGGGATAAGGCCTCTTTGGAGAAGAATCCGAACATAGTATCCCCTTCATAGAGAACACCATCCCTGTCAGCTACGCTGAAATCAAACTCCTGAATAATCATCCCTCCGCTGTTTACTGCCTTGGTCATAGTTGCACTACATGTAAGGAGACCCGTTTCCGGAGTGACCTGACGATGCTGTATTGCTGTGCCACCCAAGTTACGGAAAGAGATATCGTCAGGAATAACAAGTGCAGAGCCTGTATATGCCGCCAGCCATCCACAAGGTTGAAGGGCAGCCTCCAGTAGTATACAGAACGGCATCCTTGGCTGACGCTCCGCTGTAAAGAACCAGGCATCAGGTTCCAGATCAAACTGTGCTTCAGCCTTTGCCCCAGCCTTCATTTTAAAAGGCTCACCCCTGACTTCGGTTATCCTGTCCATAAACTGGAAGGGGGGCCCTGGAAGACGGGCTATCTTACGTTCATAATCGAATACTCTGTATGGTTCGCCAAAAGCTTCCGACGGTTTTCCGTTACTGTAAGCAAGAATCTGTTCTTTTGTGTAGATTGCCGGTTTTGTGCAGCTTTCTGCCCCGTCCACGTGCCAGAGTTCTTCCAGCTCATGCCTGTTGACACCACTTAATCTGGCAGACATATCGCTTATTTCAACTATCGGCTTGCCATCAGCGTACATTAAAGCATCAGCCAGGACAAATGGCTCAGTTTGATAGCCTATCTCACGGATGGTAACCTCGTATATAACCACTTTGGTGGTCTCCAGAACCTGTCCGCGGCAGCAGAGTTTGCTTGCAATACCAGGAACCGGTTCCCATACAGCCTTGTCTGCCTCAGCGATCCAGCCCATTCTTAAGAGAAGAATCCTCAGGGTGTGCATGCAGCATTCATACATCAGAGTTCCAGGCATTACCTTGTCATCGACAAAATGGCAGGTTATAAACCAGTCATCAGGTGAGATATCAGCTTCAGCCTGTATAAGCCCCATTCCGTAACGGCCGCCATCAGGTATTATCTCATTTACACGGTGTACAAGCCGCATCCTTCCGCCTGGAATGGTAAGCGGATTTTTGAGCTTCAGATGTTCAAACAACCGCCCAAAACAACCGGAGAGGTCACCTGAACGCAGCCTGTCCAATTGGGCTGCATCATATCTCTCCCTTTTCAGAGTAACCAGTTCCTTCCAGTCGGCCGGACGAATTCCTTTGGTTGGCCTTGGGTCAACAAGCGGACGGACAATCCCCTTTCCCTCTTCAAGGGCAGAGGAGGAAAAGAATCCTGCGCAACCGTCTTTCATGGAAAGCAATGGTTTGCCGTTTACGGTTGCCTCAAAACAGAACCTGAAGAGCCATGTATCTCCCTGGCAAAAGAACCGTTCAATCCTTATATCATACCTGATAGTCTGCCCTGGGCCAGGCAGGCTGTCATGGAAAGTGACCACAGCATCCAGCAATCTGTAGACAGCGAGTCCCTTTGTTATAAAATCTATCCCGAGATAACCGGAAAGAAACAGGTCTGCCTGACCTGATTCAACCGCTATGCAGGTTGGTATCCTTCCGCCATCGAGATACCAGGCGTCCTTATGTATGTCATGTTCCGTGACCACCCTGCCACAGGTCATTGAGCAGGGTTCACCTTCGATGCTGATTATGCGATCCACCAGCATCAACGGCTCGTCAGGCAGACGGACACGGGTTGGAAAGCTGTCTACTTCGGCAAAGCGTGAGCCAAGCATCTTTGCAACAGAACCTGTCGCAAATTCCATACATAGTTTACGGTTGAATGCACAGATTGGTTCTGTTCTTTCTGTCTGCTGTGACTCTTTTGTATATGAACTGTTTTGTACAGGTGGTGGCGCTTCTCCACCTATAGCTTGTTGCAATGTTGCCTGTAATGTTATTGCCTGCGACATTGCTTCCGTAATTTTGGAGCTGAAATCAAGAAACGCCTCATGCGCAGCTATCTGTGCTGCCTGTGTCTGCGCAAACTGATTCAGCAAAGAATTACCTGGAGGTGCCTTGATTGTGAATAGCTCGTCAGATAAACCAAGAACATCTGCCTGTTTATCAATACCGTATCCCTGATTTTCGGTTTCTATAGATTGAGGAGAGGAGGTAATCTCCGATTTTGGTGGTTGAGGAGGAACAAAACGGTTTCTGCCAATCCGAAGGTGTAACTTCCTCTGTTTGTCACTATCCAGCATTTCAGAGTTCTGCTCTGTCATCAGAGGGGATAGAACAAGAGGGATCCTTTCTGCTATAAGGCTTGCTAGCAGTCTGAGGAGGTTAAGAACCGGTTCCTGTCCGCTTGAACAGATTGAGCGAGCCAGATGTGGACGCCCTTCCAGGATCCTGTTTATCATCCTGCTGCATGAATTTCCTGGTCCCATCTCAAGAAATAGCCTTATTCCATCATCGTAGGCGGCCTCAATAGTTGCCGGATAATTTATCCCTTTCAATGCCTGTTGCAGTATTGAATCAGCGGCAGCTTCAGTTGAAAGCTCATATCGCCCCTGTTTTGCACAGCTATAGAATGAAACTCCTTCCGGCGGGGTTGTATTAAAGAGGTGCAGGTCGTGGTAAGCGGCTGCCACCGGTTTTGTAACCTCACAATGTACGGTTGTAACTCCGTAAAGGGGAAAGAAGTGACAGTCAAGTTGTGAAACCAGACTGTTTACTGCGGTTGAATCCCCTCCGATAACGCATTCATCAGGTGTATTGATGATAAGGAGATAAACCCTTTTTAATGAGGTGATAAACTTTTGAACCTGTTCGGCCGGAGCCATCACGACCCCTAGCTTCCAGTCCACTTTCTCGTTGTAGTCAAGGTTCCAAGCCTTCCTGGCAGCGCGGCATTCTCCTGCAAGGTCATCGGTAAAAAGGGTTGATTCCTGCATACGTTCGTACATCAGATCTCTGTCACGCCAGGCTCGCATTGAGAATAGAGCAGCCGATTCTCCCAGGCTGTAACCTATTGCCGCTGAAGGCGAGATGCCAAAGGCTCTTGCCAGATCGCTGTTGGCTGTGCCGGTTGCGACCTGGCCAAAGATTACGGCTCGATGGTTATCTTTGATTAAGGTCTCATCAAAATCAGACCAGAACAGTTCCGGCTGGAACTGATTCCTTAACAGCCCGTTTTCTTTATCCTGTTGACGCAGGATCGTTGGCCAACGGCTGAAAAGTTCTCTACCCATATCCTTGTAGTGATTCCCTGAACCAGGGTAAACAAAGGCAATTTTAGCTTCTTTGCCAAGTGGTGAACTGGTGAAAAACAGTCTGTCTCGAAGTGCAGGAGGGAGATCCGGAGTATCCATTCCTGAATCTATAGCCTGTCTTCCCTGGTCAATTAAAGCCTCAAGCTGCTCCGTATTTGAAGCTATCATTGCCAAGCCGTAAGCTTCTTCCGACTTTACGTTTATCCTTCTGCAGTATTCTGAAGAGAGTTTTGCAAGGTCTTTTGGCGCTGCGGCTCTGGATCTCTGAAAGAGAAGATCCAGTTCTGCCGAGAGTTCAGGCAGGTTTCTTGCTGCAATAGGAAACAGAAATTCCGAAAGATTTCCCAGTGGGGCAGACCTTTCCAGATTGTATGCAGCAGGCTGTTCTTCCCATCCCTCAAGGACAATATGGCTGCATGAACCATCAATTCCTGAGACAGAGATCCCTGCGTGCCTTAGTCCATCTATCCTGTTTCTCAGCCAGTATCTGGGGGAAGTAGAAAGTTTAAGCCTTCCATCAGCCAGTTCGCTACAGATATCACCAGAATTTTGAGAGCCGGGTATAATCTCCTGATAAAGCGCCATGGAAGCACGCATGACAGCAGCCAGACCTGATGCTGCTCCGGTATGCCCGATTGTTCCTTTAAGGCTGGAAATAAGGCATGAACCGGAAGTTGCTGATCCAAAGAAATTGTTCAGATTTCTGGCCTCTATCCGGTCAGATTCGGGGGTTCCATCCGCATTTGCCTCAATAAAGCTCACCGTTTCAGGGTTGACTTCTGCTTCCAGATAGGCTCTTTTCAGAGAGTTGATGTATGCTGAGTCAGCAGATGCGCTCATTTTACCATTACTGGAGCCGATCCCCTTTATTACCGCATAGATCCTGTTTCCATCACGCTGAGCATCGGAGAGTCTCTTTAAAACCAGGGCACAGGCACCCTCTCCGATTATTGAACCGTCTGCCTCTTTGCCAAAAGGACGAGACTTGCCGGTTGTAGAAAACGGTTGTACAGAGTGGCGTCCCAGAACCGCCCTCAGATCGCCGGCCAGATCTACAGCCCCGGCCAATGCCTGATCAAGCTCTCCCTGCTGTAGCATTCCTACAGCTGTTTCAAGGGCACGAATACCGGAATTTTCTTCGCTTGAAAGGGTGAAGCTGGCGCCTCCTGCCTTGAATTCTCTTGCAATCCGGCTTGCTACTATGTTTCCGAGCGCACCCATCGTGCAATTTGCGGTCAAAGGCGGTGATATAGCGTCCCTCAGCTCTGCTGACCACGATTCAAGCTGACTCTCTGTAAGGTTCAGATCCAACTGCTTCGCCCATTCAGTTCCCTTTTGAGGGATCGGCCAGCGCAGTCCGAAGGTTGTGCTGTTAAGTTCATGCGCTATACCGATAAATACACCGGTTTTCTGATTATTCTGTTTGTCCAGGCCGCCATCCCTAAATGCATTAGCTGCAGTTTGCAGCATCAGAAGCTGTTGAGGCAGCATCTCTTCCATCTCTTTTGGAGGGATCCGGAAAAGGTTAGGGCTTACAGAAACCTGCTCCATAAAATAACCGTTAAAAGGGACAAGGCTAAGCCCCTGCTCTTTGTACCAACTGCTCTGCTGAGCCCCCCACCAGTTTTCAGGAGGGTTTGGCGCAACCTTGTCAGAATCTCCCAAAACATATTCCTGAACAGCCTTAAGACCTTGCCATGGTCCGAAAGAGGCATCCATTCCAACTATCGCAACAGGTTCATTCCTGATAATGTTTTTCTTGTTTGATGAAGGAAGATTGGAGGTTGAATCAGTTGCAAGGGATGCATTGTTTGGCAACCACTCCTCAATGAGTAGATGTGCGTTGATACCTCCAAAACCAAAAGCGCTTATTCCGGCGCGTCTGGGTATGTCCTGGCCTCGGCGATTCCACGGGGCAGCTTCAGACAGTACTCTGAACGGGGTTTTTTCGAGATCCATTACAGGCTGGGGTTTTTTGAAGTTTGCCGTTGGGGGGAGGGTTTCATTTTTTATGGCAAGCAGCACCTTGGTAAGAGCGGCAGCTCCTGCAGCAGTCAGCAGATGGCCGATATTTGATTTTACGGAACCTATAATGCATTGTCTGCCAGAAGTTTCTGACCCTTGCCAGAGCTCCTTCAGGCTTGCCACCTCAACGGCATCTCCAACAGGGGTGCCGGTTGCGTGACACTCAATCAGATCTATATCTTCCGGTTTCCAGCCTGCAATCCTGTAGGCGGATCTCATAGCTCTAACCTGCCCTTCGGATATAGGTGCAAGCAGTCCACCGCCAATATCATTTGAGAGTCCGATACCCCTGATTATACCGTAGATCCTGTCTCCTGAGGCAACCGCATCTTCTGTGCGTTTAAGCACGAATATTCCTCCCCCTTCGCCTGTCAGGAGTCCGTCACCGGAGGCGTCCAGAGGAGCGGAAACCCCTTTTTTTGATAAGGCGCGGAGTTGTGAAAATCCCATCTGGGTATAAAGGGGATCAGGGCGGGAGACACCTCCAGTCAGCATTGCATCTGCGCGACCGGAGAGGAGCTGATCGGTTGCCAGCTTTATCGCATAAAGCGAGGAGGCACAGGCAGCATCTAGGGTTGTTGTAATCCCTCCGAGACCAAGTGAACTGGCAAGGATACCTGCTGGTAGACCTGCAACATAACTGTTGAGAGGGGATATGTCTGATGGGATTGATGAATATCCAAGCAGTTTTTCTTCAAACGAACGTCCAAGCCAGTTGTGAGCCAGTAAGGAGGATGATTCTGTAGGCAGGGCAAGATTGCCGATGATGACACCGACACGGCTTAGATCAATCCCCGTTGTCACTGCATCATCAAAGGCGCGTCTGCCTGCTGTGACCAGCAGGTGAAACAGCGGATCCAGCCCTTTCAGCTCTGCCAGATAAGGGGTGTTACTGATAAAACACCCCATTTTGGAATATACATGGTCAGGCTTGCCTATTTCGGGATCAAAAACGGAATCTGGAGGCAGGTTCCAGCGTTCTGCCGGCACTTCCCTTACGGCAGTTGCAGCGGAACGGATCATTTCCCAATATCGGTCAGTATCAGGCGCGTCAGGAAATATTGCCCCTATTCCGACGATTGCTACGGTGTTGCTGTACGAAAGCATCATGCAGCTTCCAGCTTTGCTTTTTCCTGTTTCATCAGGCTATTCCGCCTGAATGCCTTTTCAAGAGAGGCATCAATAACACATTCATACCCTTCAAGTCTGGCTATCAGCTTGCTGTTATTTCGATCAAGGAATTCAATATCTGCTATTGCGCTATGGCTCTGCTCGGCTGTAATCCTTACAACCACCTGGGCGCCATCACGGGGGAAGGTCTCGTGGAACTGGCGATACCTCCCTGCAAACGATGGAAGAGAACCGGCGCCAAACCGTTCAAAGCTCCATAGAATCATCATCTGAAATGCACTGTCCAACACCAGCGGATCCGTGAGCCAGTTGCTGCGCAACGGTTGTCTTATCCAGTTGGCCGGTTGTGGAGCTGCTTTTACAACTGCAACTATGCCTTTGCCGGAACAGGATGTTATCTGTTCGATGCCATGCAGATCAGGACCGTGGAAAAGGTATGGCTGTTCGTAGATTCCGGTCTCTGTCTGACGGTAAGGGGTAGATGGGAGATCTGTTATGGATCTGATCCCTTCTGGGAGACGGTTGGCCAGAACTATCTCGGCTCTGGCATGAAGTATCCGTTGGCCTTCTGCTGCATGACTGGTAAGTTCAACGGGCACTACATAGAGAGCATCCTGTCGCTGTGCCTTGCCGGCCATTAACTGCAAGGCGCATGGATTTGACTGATCGATTATGACCCCTTTGCAGATACGGAGATCATTAAAGCCGTGGAAGCGAAAGCCTGGATTGCCGTGGAGTGCTCCTGAAGCCAGCCATTCTACCATCATTGCCATTGGCAGTACCGCTTTGCCGTCAATTACATGAGACCGGATGAATGGGAAATCGTCAACGGTAAGTGTAAGATGTAGAGCTTCCTTAAGGGGCGATGCAGGTTTTATCGGGGTGTCTGTTGCCAGTGAAGAACCGCTTATACCGGCCAGAATGATCACCTCTACCGGACCTTTGGGTTGAGCCAGTTCGCGTACCAGCAGTTCAGCGCCAGTATCCAGGGGAATAAGTCCAATACCTTCATTGCTGAACAGTTTCTTAAGGGCTGAAGTGACCATCCCGCCATCCCAGGGACCCCAGTTTATGCATACTGTCCGGCAGTCCGGATGTTTTCGTGCTTCGGACTGTGCCAGTTTATTAAGAACCTCATTGGCAACTGCATAATCAATCTGACCCGAGCGGCCAAGTCTTCCTGTTGTAGAACCAAACAGGGCTATAAAACGGAGCTCATCACCTTTAAGAGCCTCAAGCATGGAACGGAGCCCAACTACCTTGGTGGTGTAAACCTGGCTGAACTGCTCCCTTGTCTTGTCAACAATAAGCCTGTCGGCAAGCACACCGGCTCCATGGACGATACCTCTTATAGAACCGAACTCATTCCTTAGGGAGCTAATCAGTTCGGCAACAGCCTGGCCGTCTCTTATGTCAACTGAACGATAGATGGCCTTGCCACCGGCAGCTTCAATATTTGAGATGGTTTCCCTCAGTTCGCGACCTGCTATGGTCGCCTGATAACGTTCCTCAATGGTTTTCGGATGCAACTTCTCTTTGGAATGTTCCAGAATAGCTCGCTTGATCTTGGCCTCATCGGTAAGCGGAACCAGCCATGAAGGCTCAGACTCCGGTTGTGGACTGCGCCCGAGCATTACCAACAGCGGCCTCCATGCCTTTGCCAGAGCTACCGAGGCTGCGGCTGTTACTCCACGACCTCCACCTGTTACAATAACAAGATCCAGTTCGTTTATTACGGGTTCTAATACGGGTTGAAGATCTGGAAGATCTGTCAATGCAAGACTGACCCTGCCTGCAGGTGAGAGTCCTACCTCAATAGAACCGGCCTGGAACAGTTCATCAGCAACAGCCTTAGCTTCCTCAGCTGGATCTGTGTAGATTCCCAAATCAATAGATTTGCATATAAGCCCTGGCCACTCATGTCTGGCGGTCTTTGTCATGCCGGCAAGTCCGCCGGACAGCGGGTCAACTATATGACTCCCTGTTCCAAATCCAAAACTGCCATCAAGTCGTGATACCGTGGCAAAGATGGCTCCACCTTCCTGTGCCGCCCTCTTAAGGCCGGATGCCACCTGTTTTAAAAGCTGAAAAGCATTGTTCAAAAAGTTATCATCAGTCCCCTCAGCAGGAGCGGTTATGACAAGGCCATTAATCTGATCAACGGGGAGAAACTCCAGAATATCCATGACCTTTGTAAGTCTTACTCCATGTCCAGCCGCTGTCAGCCTGCTACATAGCTCCGCTGAAAAATCGGAACCATCATCAGTGACCACTATAAGCCCGTCAGGAGCCAGTCTTATTTTCTCACTGGTTAAAGGGAGTGGATTGACGGAGATTGCGCTGCGATTAAGGAGTGAAGATGAATCTGATGATTGCTTCAAGGTCTCGGATTTTTCCTTTGCAACAAGAACCTTGTCAGCGGCTGAAGAGGAAACAGTCAGAAACTCTGCTATCTGTCCTAGTGTATTAAGGATACCCATCTGCTCAGGGCCTATGACCGGTGAAGATGGAAGTTTTTCCTGTAGAGCGGAGAGTATTTCGACCCGTTTGATAGAATCAATCCCCAGATCCGCATCCATACTCATGCCAGGTTCAAGCATCTCGACAGGATAGCCAGTTTTTTCACTTACTACGGCAAGCAGGGTCTCGGTGACTAAAGCCGCATTTGGTGAGCTGGAAGAGGCAGGAACTGATGCAGAAGCCTTTGATGAATCCTGACTTCTGGCCACTAACCCTTGTCCCAGAAACTCTGCTATCTGTCCTAGTGTATTAAGGACACCCATCTGCTCAGGGCCTATGACCGGTGAAGATGGAAGTTTTTCCTGTAGAGCGGAGAGTATTTCGACCCGTTTGATAGAATCAATCCCCAGATCCGCATCCATACTCATGCCAGGTTCAAGCATCTCGACAGGATAGCCAGTCTTTTCACTTACTACGGCAAGCAGGGTCTCGGTGACTAAAGCCGTATTTGGTGAGCCGGAAGAGGCAGGAACTGATGGAGAAACCTTTGATGTTTTCTGAGCACTTACCACTGACCCTTGTCCCAGAAACTCTGCTATCTGTCCGAGTGTATTAAGGATACCCATCTGCTCAGGGCCTATGACCGGTGAAGATGGAAGTTTTTCCTGTAGCGCGGAGAGTATTTCGACCCGTTTGATAGAATCAATCCCCAGATCCGCATCCATACTCATGCCAGGTTCAAGCATCTCGACAGGATAGCCAGTCTTTTCACTTACTACGGCAAGCAGGGTCTCGGTGATATTATCAGGAACAACTGTTGACGCAGGGGTTATATGGGAAGAGACAGTCAGGGCTGTAGGTGCAGTTGTGATAGAGGCTGGTACGCCTTGTTTTGGGGCTGTTCTGGTATCAGGCCTTGATTCCTGCTTGACAGGCAGATCCATTCTTTGAGGTTCCTGAACTATGAGCGATGAGCCTTGTCCATTAAGGATAAGCTGCTGCTGGGAGAGTAAAGCTTGAATCGTACGGGAGGCGGTTTCCTGCCCTTCAAGAAAACGGCGATGGAGTTGAGCCGTATCCTCTTGCATCTTCTGCAACACTGCCATCCCTTCCCGTGCCACCATTAAAGACTCAGCAAGGGCGTCATTTGAGATGAAAGATTGATTGAATTCCTGCTTTTTCACAACGGTTTCTTCATGCTGTACTTCAAGGCTTTTAATGGTTGCTGTCTGAGTTTTTTGCTCAACTGGGGGGCGTTTTGTCTTTGGCTTCATATAGTTAGCGCCGCATAATGGTACAGTAATCAGTGGCTTTTTTGCCAAAGCTGCAGGTGGCTGGTACCCTTCGTCCCATATTGTCAGATCTATCGGATAAGCAAGTGCGGCAAGATGAGAGAGGGTTCTTGCAAGATCAACGATACCGGAGCGTTTGCCGTTTGAACTGTCAATTGCCACGGTTGTATGCTCCCGCTCACCTAGAATTGCCTTGACAAGTCCGCAAAGCCTTGCCCCAGGACCAACCTCCACGAATGTTCTGATACCTGCCGCATACATTGCCTCAATCTCGGATATGAACTCAACCGGACGAGCCAATTGTTCCGCAAGCAGTTCCTTTGCTGATTGTTCATCAGAAGGGTATGTTCCGCCGGTACTGTTTGCATAGACCGGAATCCTTCCCTTGTTAAGAGCCATCTCTGACATTTCTGCAAGAAAAGGGGTTGAGGCATCAGAAACGAGTGGGCTGTGAAATGCAGCTGCAACCTGCAGCTGTTTACAGGCAAGTTTACGTTTCTCGCAGATCTTCAGAGCCCTGTTTATTTCATCAGTTGCACCGGAAAGAACAGCCTGATTCGGGGCGTTACGATTGGCAATAATAAGGTTGATCTTTTCTTCCGCCAACATCTGTTCAACCGCTGCAATTGGTGCTGATACGGCCAGCATGCTCCCTTTGTCACCGTTTCCATCAGCCATCAGCCTGCCGCGTAGGTGAGAAAGCCTGAGAAATGATGATTCATCAAGCATGCCAGAAGCACAGAGGGCTGTAAGTTCTCCATAACTGTGACCTGCTGCGGCATCTGCCTTAAGTCCGAATGATTCCAGAATGCGCAAGGCTCCCAGGCTTACTGTGCCTATTGCAGGTTGCGCTGTTTCGGTTGCTCTAAGAGTTGATTCTTGCTGTTCAAGGGCTTCAGCAGTAAATGCAGTTGGGGGATAAATAGAGTCTGTAATGGATATTTCAATATTATTTTCAGCCTGTTCCAGTACCTGAATAAATTGCGGGAAGGCACAGGCGATGTCACGGAGCATGCCGGTGTATTGTGCCCCCTGCCCGGGGAACAAGAGTGCAAGTTTCCCCTGCTGTAATCCGATGCTGTAGTAGATGCCGTCTGGCGTAGACCATGATGAGTCAGGCTGCTTAAGCAACATTGCAGTCGCATTTTTAAGAACAGCTGCCAGAGTGTTTTTGTCACGTTCAATAACCAGCGTCAGACGGCAGTTGGCTTTGATGTCAAAAGCCTTGCGTAGCTCCGTAGCCTTTCCCCTCAGTTCATTCCATCTGAGATCTGAAGGAACCGTTTTTAACTGCTGTTCCATTGCTGATGATGTATCTGAACAAAAAGAAAGTATCTGTACGGAGTTGTCCCAATCAGCGGCTTCTTTTAAAGGGCGATATTCCTCAAGTATGGTATGGAAATTTGAGCCTCCGAAACCAAAGGCGCTTACCGCAGCCCGACGTGGTATATTGTTTCTGGTAATCCAGGGACGTTTGCAGGTTGTGATGTAGAATGGGGTGCCATTGGAAATGATATCCTCTGCTGGCCTGGTTACCTTGATGGTAGGAGGTATAACGCGATGATGCAGTGCCAGAGCGGCCTTTATAAGTCCTGCAGCCCCTGCTGCAGCCTTGGTATGTCCTATCTGGGATTTAACAGAGCTTATTGCACACCAGGGTTTTTCGGCCTTTCCGTAGATCTCCCTTGCTGCCGAGATCTCAACCGCATCCCCCACCTTTGTACCTGTTCCATGAGCCTCAAGGAGGGTTATCTCTTTTGGGGTTACACCGGCATTGCTGCATGCGTTGATAATTGCGTTTTTCTGGCCTGAGGCGCTTGGAGTGTAGATTGCCTCTCCCTTGCCGTCGCTTGATGAGCCGATTCCGGTTATAACGGCATAAATAGAGTCATTGTCCCGTTCTGCATCAGCCAGCCGCTTTATTACAACTATTCCAAGCCCTTCTCCCAGGATGGTGCCATCAGCCGATATGTCGAACGGTTTTGCGTCGCTTGATGGAGAGAGGGCAGGGGTCTTGCTAAAGCAGGTATACATGAAGATATCATTAAATGTGTCAACCCCTCCGGTTACAACCATATCGGCTGCGCCAGTCATCAGCTCCATGCCTGCAAGATGAAGTGCGCTGAAAGAGCTTGCACAGGCGGCATCAACTACACAGTTTGTGCCTCCAAGGTCGTACTGCTTGCTGATCCGTCCGGCAACCACGTTACCCAGAAGGCCGGGAAAAGAGTTTTCCTGCCAACCCACATATGAATCAGAGATCCTCTGTACAACATCTTCGGCAACATCCGATTCTACCCCGGCATCTTTAAGGGCTTCACGCCATCTTGGATAGCCAAGCCTTGCACCCAGTGGAATAACCATTTCAAGGGCGCCGGTAACGCCAAGTATTACACTTACCTTACTGCGATCATATTCCTTCTCGGAGCCGTATCCGGCATCTTTAAGAGCCTGTCCTGCAGCCACCAGTCCAAGAAGTTGCGATGTATCAATGGCTTCAATGGCGTTCGGTGGAATATTGAACTCCATCGGATTGAAAGGAATCTCGGAAAGAAAACCGCCACGTTTTCCGTAGGTATGATCTGCACGTTTTGGATCGCTGTCATAATGATCTGAAATGCGCCAATGAGACTCAGGAATCTCGGTTATTGCATCCACGCCTTCTCTAATATTGGCCCAGTATGCAGTTTTATCCTCTGATTTGGGAAAGAGGCAGCCTATGCCGATAATAGCAAGCGGAGCAAGTTTGGCATCAGACTGTTTCCGATTCTTTTCTTCCTGTTTCACGCGAGGGACTCCTTGATATCTTATTGTATCTGAAGGGGAGTTTCAGAGACCCCCCCATAAAAACGGATGATATTTGAACGGCTTATCTCCGCCGCCCCTTTCATTATAGCATCTGCTACCTTCGCAACACCCCTGTTGGCGGGATCTTCAAGCGGAGTTCCTTTAACCCATTCGTTAAAGGCTCCTATGGCGGGTCCGCACCAGATCTGATAGTCAATCTTGCGATCCGGTTCACCTGTTTTCGCCCAGTTTGCTGTCTGGCCAAGGTACCATCTGAAAACTAATGCCATTTTATGCTTGGGATCCCTTTCTGCACGTTCCACCTGACGTGAATCCCGTTGCAGAAAAAAGCTCCGTGTCTGGTTCCAAATCTGTTCAAGCGGAGCCATAAAAACAGTCTTTTCAAGTTTTTCCCGTTCTGTGGCAGTGATATCATTGATGCTTTCACAACTGCGGTAAAGCTCATATAACCTTGTCGCCCTCATCGCAAACATGGTTCCCCGCTTCAGAACCTGCACAGTTACTCCCATCTCAAACATATCAGCTGCCGGAGCCATTGAAAGATCCGACTGTTTTGCCTCTGCAAGCATCTTCCGGACGGTGTCGCAGGTTCCTGATTCAAGGCATGCCTGATGAACCGAGCCTACCATAATCCAGGCTGCACCCATTGCAAATGCGGCCGCTGCGGCAGTTGGAGTACCGATCCCTCCCCCAAGCCCAACCCTTAAAGGCATATTGTAACCATTCTTTTTCTGCATCCTGGCAGCCAGGGACTGGATAGTTGGAAAAAGTGCTAGGGCTGGTCGATTATCCGTGTGCCCTCCAGAGTCAGCCTCGGCTGTAACCTCCTGAGCCATCGGGATTAATCGGGCAAGCTCAGCCTGTTCAGTGGTAATATGACCCTGTTGCAGCAGATTATTGAGCAGTTTTTCAGGCGGGGGGGAGAAGAACTTTTCGGCCAGTTCTTCACGAGATACCTTGGCTATGATCCGGTTTGGAGTAATGATCTTTCCATCAGGGGTGCGGTGTATGCCATGCAGCCGATATCTGACAAGGGGCATGGTTAGTGTCAAAAAGGCTGAAGCTTCCAGAAGCCTGATCCCTTTGCGGATGTAAAGCTCGGCCAGTTCAGCTTCAAGATCCGGCTCATTTGGGGAATGTATCAGATTGATTCCAAAAGGAACTTTAGAGTCCATAAGCTGATTAATGGACTCTTCAACCTTTTCTATCGGCAGTCCGGCTGCTCCAAAAAAACCGAGCATACCTGCCTTGCCTAACTCAATAGTGAGGTTTACAGAGCTTATTCCCTTTGCCATTGATCCCCCAAGATAGGGGTATTTAATGCCAAGTTCGCGACAAAAAGCAGAGTCGCCGAGGTTTTCCGGCTGTATAAGAGCGGATGAATCTTCAACCTGTTTAGAAGTAATATTCAAATGAAGCTCTCCGATAATCTGTTTCATAAAAATTAAAGATACAAAAATATATTAAATTTATGGATTATTCAAGAAAATGAAACAGTCAGAAAGTCTTGAAATGATAAATTGCTATCTTGATGGAGGCTGGTTAGCTGCTTGCTCTATAGATGTTTATAAAGCAGGGGGTGGCAGGGAAGTTTTAGATGATAATCAAAGGCAATTGAGTGCGCGACAGAACTTCCCCTATCTGTCGTGCAAATATCCCCCTATCTTTTGCTTCTATCAGAAAACCGTTAGCATTTTCCGGGCTGAAGGCTATCAGAAGACCACCTGATGTCTGTGGATCTGATAAAGGTAGGAGTCTTTCTATTGGATAATCAGCTGAATCCATATTTGAAATATAAAAACTTCTGTTCTGATAGCAACCGGCCGGCACCATACCATCGGCAACCTGTTCTGCCACTCCTTCCATCAAAGGGATTGAATCAAGAGTCAGGCGTATAGTAACTCCCGCTCCCTGAGCCATCTCACAGGCATGGCCAATCAGCCCAAAGCCTGTGACATCGGTACAGGCCGAAGGTTTATGCTTTAGCATAAGCTCTGCAGCACGACGGTTCAAAAGAGACATCCAGCCGATAACCTCCGCTTCCTGCTTATCTGTTGCCATCTCCCCTTTGACAGCGGTGGATAAAATTCCACTACCCAGAGGCTTTGTAAGTATCAGAATATCTCCAGGCCGTGCAGTGCTGTTACGAACAGCGGCATCAGGATGAACAGTGCCGGTAACTGCCAGGCCAAATTTAAGTTCCTCATCTTCAACCGTATGTCCACCAACCAGGCAGCAGCCTGCTTCGTTAAGTGCTTCCTGACCTCCGGCCAGCACCTCTCCAAGAATTTCAGGAGGAAGTGAACAGTTGGGGAAAAAGGCGATATTCATTGCAGTAAGCGGTTTTCCACCCATTGCATAGATATCTGAAAGGGCGTTGGCAGCGGCAATCCTTCCAAAGGTTCGGGGATCGTCGGCAGCAGGTGTTATTACGTCACAACTTTCAACCAGGGCGATCTCCGGAGTAAGATAATAGACTCCCCCATCATCGGATGTTTCGGAACCGACGATCAATCTTGGGTCAGCAGGACGTTTAAGTCCAGACAAAGCGGCGACAAGACCCTCCGGGCCAAGTTTAGCCGCTCAGCCAGCCGCTTTGACTGTTTGAGTCAGCTTGATCTTCTTGTTTGTCATTACTTTATAGATCTCCGGTTTCCGCCGCTGAACATTCGTATTAAAGCTGATAATTACGGATGAGATTAAAGATAAAACTATTTAAAGAAACAGGTTTTTGCCGCTTGAGATTGAATAATGTGCTGTTATCTGTTTCAAGCCGAGGTGACTGTTTTCCTTTTAACTGCATTCATGCCTCTTTTGCCCTGGCATGACGCGAAAAGGAAGCAATCAGTCATTTGAGGGAATAAGGCAAGATGGTGTTCTGGAAGAACCGCACCGGTTCTCTTTTAGAACTTCATTGAAACGATTTAAATAATAACTCAAAACTCATTGTAATCACTTTGTTTGTTCTGTTTGATGCCAAACAGGGAAATAACTACCTTCGTGGTTATCTAAAACAAGAGTAGCAAAATGTCAAGGCTTGGAGGTAAATTCTGGACTTGAGCAGAGCGGGTAGACAGCAGATAAATCTTGTGTTAAGGTCTCGAAAGTAGAGAAGGAACAACAACTTAGTCTCTCAATCAACTGCTTTTTCCTGTTATAACAATCTGATATCAGTAAACATTTCCAAACACATTGCCACCTTAGCTCAGATGGTAGAGCAACTGATTCGTAATCAGTAGGTCGCCGGTTCGATTCCGGCAGGTGGCTCCAGTACATAGTCCGGTATATGCCGAGTTAGCACATAAAGCCCTGAGAAATCGGGGCTTTATTCTTTTTGATCGTCTATAACAGGATTTCAATATGTTAAAGACTGGATTCCGGCTCAAAACAGTGCCGGAATGACAAATTGCGACTGCATCAACATTACTTAACACCAAAGGCGACTACAGTTTATGCTATCGCCTTTGTCATATGTCCCACTTCCTTCAAACCTATCCATGTCACCCTGGCACCATATCAATAGACCAAGGCAGAAAAAAGCTGATTCGGCTTGCCAAATATAAACATATTGTTTAGAGTACAATCATGATCAAGAGCTTCGCAGACAAGGCAACCGAGAAGTTTTTTGAAACAGGTAAATCCAAGCGCCTGCTCCCTGCCATTATCAATCGGGCAGCTATGCGCCTGAATCAGCTTGACAGTGCAACGGTTGTTGAAGATTTACGGTTGCCACCGTCTAACCACCTTGAGACATTGGTGGGGAATCGTAAAGGGCAATGGAGTATCAAGATCAACGACCAATGGCGGGTATGCTTTGTTTTTGCAGATGGCCATGCGTATGACGTAGAGATAACCGACTACCACTAGAAGCATTTGGAGAACAT
>DCVL01000034.1 GCA_002328035.1 Geobacter sp. UBA2189 | reverse complement strand
TTGGGGGGGCAAAAGCCCCCCTTTTTATTTGTCAGGGTAAAACAAAAAGATTGACAAGATGATGTCGGAAAATTATCTTCCAAAGGTTTTTACCTATAGCCAGAAACTCTTTTATTGGCTGAAATATATTTTTAAGCAGGGGGAACAAGAATGGAACAGTATGCTATTTATTTTGCCTTGGCCTGTGCAGTTGCTGCAGTTGCGTACGGGTTAGTCTCTGCCCAATGGATTCTGGGATTACCCCAAGGCAATGAGCGGATGCGTCAGATTGCGGCGGCGATTCAGGAAGGGGCAGGGGCTTACATGAAGCGCCAGTACACCATCATTGCTGCGGTGGGTGCGGTCATGTTTGTTGCACTTTTTGCTTCTCTTGGTTGGAAAACGGCGATAGGTTTTGCAATAGGAGCGATATTTTCCGGTCTTACAGGCTTTATAGGGATGTTTGTTTCAGTACGTGCCAACGTTCGTACTACTGAGGCTGCCAAATCCGGTATTCACAAGGCTCTTAATGTTGCCTTCAAAGGTGGTGCAATCACCGGTATGCTGGTAGTTGGGCTTGGTCTTCTGGGAGTTGCCGGTTATTATTATATCCTTCAAAAACTTATGCCGGGCGCACCTGTAAAGGATGTGGTCAGCCAGCTGGTTGGACTTGGTTTTGGTGGTTCACTAATCTCCATTTTTGCCCGTCTGGGTGGTGGTATCTTTACCAAAGGTGCAGATGTCGGCGCCGATCTCGTTGGTAAGGTTGAGGCCGGTATCCCTGAAGATGACCCTCGTAACCCTGCTGTCATTGCCGATAACGTTGGTGACAACGTTGGTGACTGCGCCGGTATGGCAGCAGACCTTTTTGAAACCTACGCAGTTACCCTGATTGCAGCCATGCTGCTCGGCGCCATTGCCTTTACAAATAACAACGCCGCTGTCAGTTATCCCCTTATACTTGGTGGAATCTCTATCATAACCTCAATTATAGGAACATTCTTTGTGAAGCTTGGTGGTAGCCAGAAGATAATGCCGGCTCTCTACAAAGGTCTGATAGCGTCAGGCGTGCTTGCCGCAATAGCCTTTTATTTTGTAACAGCCAGCATGTTCCCTGCTGGTCTGACAAATGCTGTAGGTGAAACCTTCAGCGCCAACAGTATTTTTGTAACTGCCATTGTTGGTCTTGCAGTAACCGGAGCCATCTTCTGGATTACTGAATACTACACATCTACCGAGTATGCACCGGTAAAGCATATCGCCCAGGCATCCACTACAGGCCATGCCACAAACATCATCGCCGGCCTTGGTATCTCTATGAAGTCTACAGCATTACCTGTAATAGTTATTTCCGCCGGTATCATCATTGCGTTCAACTTTGCCGGTGTATATGGAATTGCAATTGCCGCTGTATCAATGCTTTCGCTTACTGGGATTGTTGTAGCCATGGATGCTTACGGTCCAATTACCGATAACGCCGGTGGTATTGCAGAGATGGCAGAGCTTGATGATTCAGTCCGCGCTGTAACCGATCCGCTTGATGCGGTAGGAAACACAACAAAGGCTGTTACCAAGGGGTATGCTATCGGTTCAGCAGGTCTGGCTGCCGTTATCCTCTTTACCTCATATGTTGATGAACTGAAACTGCTTGGTAAAAATATAGAGTTTAACCTTGCTGACCCGTACGTGATAGTTGGTCTGTTTATCGGCGGGATGCTGCCATACTACTTTGCGGCTCAGTGCATGGAAGCTGTAGGCAAGGCAGGAGGAGCGGTTGTTGAAGAGGTTCGCCGACAGTTCCGTGAGATTAAAGGTATAATGGAAGGTACCGGTAAGCCTGATTACGCTGCCTGTGTTGATATTGTTACAAAGACAGCCCTGAGAGAGATGGTTATACCTGGTATAATCCCGATAGCTGCCCCTGTTATCATTGGTTTTACACTCGGCCCAAAGGCTCTGGGGGGCATGATCGTCGGTAGCATCGTCACCGGTATATTTGTGGCAATCTCAATGACTACTGGTGGCGGTGCCTGGGATAATGCAAAAAAATATATTGAAGACGGCTACTTTGGCGGGAAAGGTGGAGAGGCTCATAAGGCCGCTGTCACCGGCGATACAGTTGGCGATCCGTACAAGGATACTGCCGGTCCTGCAGTTAACCCAATGATCAAGATCATCAACATCGTATCTTTGCTGATAGTGCCTCTCTTAAGCAAGATGTAGACAGTTTTATAAGTTATTATACTAATTCAAGGGTCTCCGAAGATATTGGAGACCCTTTTTTGATCCAGTAGCAATTTGTCATTCCCGAAGCAATTATGTTCGGGAATCCAGTTTGTAAGCTACTGAAATCATCATATAAAAAGCATTTGAAACACGGAGCAACGGAGCAAGTGTGTTATACATGAGGGGGGCTAAAAACATAATTTTTGTGGCTTGTAATTATCTAACCGGACAATTCTTAAGATTTCAGACATTTTTGTTTTGGTTTAAGCTCTTAAATCCCTAGTAATCGTAGTAATCCCGAGGCTAACAAGAGGTTTTAGCTTCAGTATTACTTCAGGTTCTAAAAGCCTCTATCTGGAAAATTTCAATCAAACAGATGGGTATAGAGGGCGCGGTTAAGCTTTTGATTTCTCAGTCTCCGTTGCTCCATGCGAGGGAATCAATCTTGTGTAGGTTGTGATTTTTCCAGATAATATTCGTAGTTACCATCGTAGAGCCGCATCTCGCCGTGATCTATTTCTATAACCCTGTCAACCAGCAGTCGAAGAAAGTGACGATCGTGACTGACCAGAATAACTGTGCCGGTAAAATTCTGCAAAGCCTCAAGCAGGATCTCTCGTGAACGGATATCCAAGTGGTTGGTAGGTTCATCAAGCACAAGCAGGTTTACGGGACGAGCCAGTAGTGTGGCGAGTACAACTCTACTTTTTTCACCGCCTGAGAGATTTTCAATCTTTTTGTCAACTGAATCACCCTGAAACAGAAATGCGCCTAAAAGATTCCTGATTACACCAATATTTGCAAGAGGCATTGAAGCCTGAACGGTCTCAAATACTGTCTTCTTTGGTTCAAGAATCTCCATCGCATGTTGACTGAAGTATCCAGGCTCAACATTGGCTCCTCTGTTTATTGTACCGCTGCCCGGTTCGGCCTGTCCGGCCAACACCTTTAAAAATGTTGATTTACCTGCTCCGTTTATCCCAACTACCGCTATTTTGTTTTGGCGGCGTATAATCCCGCTTACTCCTGAAAAGACCGGTTTTATGCCTCCATCCGGCAACATCCATTCCTTTGAAATGTTTTCCATAACGATTACATCATCACCACTGCGTGGAGGTTCATTGAACTCAAAACGTATGACCCGCTCTTCAGCAGGTATCTCAATCCGCTCAATTTTATCGATCTTCTTCACCCGTGACTGAACCTGCGCAGCATGGGAAGCGCGCGCTGCAAAGCGTGATATAAACTCTTCCTCTTTTGCAAGCATCTCCTGTTGGCGTTTGTGGCTTGCCAAAAGTTGTTCGTTCCTTATATCACGCTCTTTCTCATAAAAATCGTAGTTGCCACTGTATGTTGTGACTGTCTTATTGGCTACTTCAATAATCCGGCTCACAATCCGGTTGATGAACTCCCTGTCGTGGCTGGTCATTAATAAAGCGCCTTTAAATTCATTGGCAAGCCAGTCTTCGAGCCAGACTATAGATTCAACATCCAGGTGGTTGGTAGGTTCATCAAGCAACAGCAGATCGGGCTTGACGGTTAGTATACCAGCCAGAGCGATCCTCATCTTCCAGCCACCGCTGAAGGACTCCACTGGATGGTAAAATCGGTCAGATCCGATTCCGAGTCCGGTGAGGACTGTTTGTGCCCGACTCTCCAGGTCATAGCCACCTCGATGTTCAAACTCTTCCTGAGCCGTACCATAGCGTTCAAGAAGAGCAGCCATCTCCTCATCGTCTTGGGGCTCACACATGGCAGCCTCCATCTCTTTAAGTTCAGCAGCAAGCCTCATGGTCTCTGATGAAACTGCCATTACCTCTTCAAGCACATTTCTACCGGTCATGTTGCCTGCATCCTGAGAAAAATAGCCGATGGTGGTTCGCTTTGAGCAGGAGATCTCTCCGCTGTCAGCTTCCTCTTCTCCATTAATAATGCGGAATATGGTGGTCTTCCCAGCGCCGTTTGGTCCAACCAGACCGGAACGTGAACCTGGGAGAATCTGAAAGCTTGCATCACGAAACAGTATCTGCGAACCATACTGTTTGGTTATGTTTGAAAGGTGAATCATGCTCCAACTCCTTGTATATGATTGTGCTGCACCTGCTATATTTATTGTCGTTTTAGCAGGCTTTGTGTATAGAAACAAAAAACCCCGAACTCTTCCCGGGGCTAAAGAACGCTGGACAGTTTTTAACAGCTTCTGTACGCCATTAAGAGTAGCAGCAAGGCAGGTAGAGGTCAAATAAAATGCTAAACACCAATTACTCTGCTACCAGGGCATATATTGGAAGATAACGGAATCGTTTGACGCACCTTCTGTAGTATGGTAGCGTTCCAAAAATTAGTAATAGTACCTGCAACCCCCTGAATTCCGGATGGTGTCCCATGTTAAAATATATACTCGGCTGTGTTGCTTTCTTCCTGCTTGCGGCATGTAGTTCTGTTCATCCCGTTGATTCTCCTGAGTATGAACATTTGGTGTCAGGTTTTGGCAGTGGATTGGGTTTGTATGCCAAAGCACGGCTTTCCTGGAACGAGGGTGATGCTGAGCGGGCTCTTCTTCTTTCCCGTGAGGCTCAGACTGCTGACCCTACTTCTCCTTATCCGATAATGCTTGAGGCCGAGATCCTGGTAAAATCTGGCCGAATTGATGAATCACTTGCTGCAATTGACCGTGCTGTTAAAGTGGCGCCTGATTATCGTCCACCCTATCTCCTTGGTGGCAGTATAAAGTTTTCTATGGGTAAACCCAAAGAGGCGGCTGTTTACCTTCGTAATGCCGTAAGGCTTGAGCCAGGCAAAGAAGATGCTGTACTTCACCTTGTGACGGCACTTATGCAGTTTTTTGAATATGAAGAATCTGTCAACGTACTGAAAAACTTAATAAAGGTAAAACCGGAATCTGCTGTTGGTAATTACTATCTTGGCAAGGTCTACAGTCAGATGAAGTTGTATCGCGAGGCTGTTACATATTACCAGAGAGCTCTTGAGCTGCGGCCGGATCTTGCCCAGGCGGCAATTGATATGGCTATTTCTTTTGAGGCTCTTGATGATTACGACAAGGCCATTGCCACCTATAAGAAGGTGCTTGACGAAGCTGATAATAGGGCTCCTCTGATCCAGCACCTTATTCGGCTTTTTATACAGAACCAGCGTTATGAAGATGCTCTGACTTATCTTAAAAAACTTGATGCTATGGGTCTTTCCACAACTGACAGTAACCGTAAAAAAGGTCTTATATATCTTGAGCTAGAACGTTATGACGAAGCTATAGATACTTTTTGTGAGATGCTTCAGGCAGATTCTGAGGCACATCAGTTAAGGTTGTATCTTGGTAGCGCATATGAAGAAAAGGGTGAACTTGCCGCTGCCGCAATAGAGTTTCTGAAAATACCGCCTGATTCGCCTCTTTATCCAGAGGCTGTGGGACATCTTTCCTTTATTTACAAGGAACAGGGTAAGAATGAAGAAGCGATCAGTCTGATTGAAAAGACTATTGCTGCCAATCAGAACAAGCTTGAATTGTATCTTTCTCTTGCATCACTTGAAGACTCAATGGGAAATACAGCTAAGGCTCTTGAACTTCTGATTGCAGCTGAATCCCGTTTTTCGAACGATTACAGATTTCATTTCAGAATTGGTGTCTTGTATGACAAGTTGGGCAAACGCCCTCAATCCATAGAGCGTATGAAAAGGGTTCTTGATCTTAATCCGGCTGATGCACAGGCTCACAATTATCTTGGGTATACATATGCAGAGATGGGTATCAACCTTGAAGAGGCTCTCCGTCATGTAAAACGTGCGCTCGAGATAAGACCAGATGACGGTTTTTTTATTGATAGCCTTGGATGGGTATATTACCAGATGAAACGGTATCACGATGCCGTCCGCTATCTTGAAAAATCTGCTGCTCTTGTCCCTGATGATGCCACTATTCTTGAGCATCTTGGAGATGCTTACTTTGCCCTTAAGGAAAAAAAGCATGCCCTGAAATATTATAAGAAGGCTCGTGCTATAGAACCTAAAAAGAAGTCGCTGGACGACAAGATTAAACGGATTCTGCAGGGAGAACTGGAAGAAAAATGATTCTCAGGGCGGTGGGTTATTGTTTTTTTAAGTTTACAGCCCTGTTTTTTGTCTGTTTTCTCCTGCTTGCATGTAACGTTTCTGAAGCTCCTCAACCTGTTCGGACAGGCTTATCAAATACTGCCGCTGATTATGGTGATGCTGTAGTGGAAGGTAGCATTGGAGAAGCCTCTACCCTTATTCCTGTTCTTGCTTCGGACAGTGCCTCGTTTGCTGTAGCTGGCCTCATCTATAATGGTCTTGTAAAGTATGATAAGGATCTCAAGATCGTAGGTGATCTGGCTGATTCATACATCGTTTCCAAAGATGGTTTAACCATAACCTTTAAATTGCGGCATAATGTTACCTGGCATGACGGCAAACCTTTTACAGCCAGTGATGTCCTCTACACCTATCGAGTCATAATAGATCCCAAGACCCCCACCGCTTATTCTGAGGATTTCAAACAGGTTACGTCTGTAACCGCTCCAGACAGCCATTCTCTTGTAGTCCGTTATGCCCGGCCATATGCCCCTGCCTTGTCTTCATGGGGGGTTAGTATTATGCCTGCCCATCTTCTGGAGGGGCAGGATATAACCAAAAGTCCGCTGGCACGCAAGCCTGTTGGTACTGGTCCATTTCGTTTCAAGGAATGGGTCTCAGGCCAGAAGATTGAACTTGAGGCAAACAAGGATTACTTTGAAGGGCGACCTTATCTTGATCGTTATGTTTTTCGACTTATCCCTGATACATCAACAATGTATATGGAGCTTAAGGCAGGCGGTATTGACCAGATGAATCTTACCCCTGTGCAGTATGCCCGTCAGACTGATACCCCTGCTTTCAATGCAGCATTCAAGAAATATCGTTACCCTTCAAACGGTTATCTCTATCTTGGTTACAACCTTAGACATCCACTTTTTAAGGATTTTCGCGTTCGGCGCGCAATAACAGCTGCGATAAACAAGGACGAATTGATTCAAGGGGTGCTGTTTGGTATGGGGCAAAAGTCCAATGGCCCGATGATACCAGGTAGATGGGCATATAATTCAAGGGTTAATGATATTCCGTTTGATCCGGTATATGCGCAGAAACTGCTTTCTGAAGCAGGTTGGGAAATAGGGTCTAATGGTTTTTTAGAGAAGGATGGTAAGGTTCTCCGTTTTACTATTCTGACCAATCAAGGCAACCAACAGCGTCTTTTGACAGCCCAGATTATCCAGCAAAGGTTAAAAAAGGTTGGAATTGATGTTCGTATAAGGGTTGTTGAGTGGGCTGCTTTTTTAAAGGAATTTATTGACAAGGGGAATTTTGAGGTGGTGCTGCTAGCCTGGCTTACCTCGCAAGACCCTGATATGTATGATATCTGGCATTCCAGTAAGACCAAGCCAGGGGAACTTAACTTTATAGGCTATAACAATCCAGAGGTGGATCGTCTTCTTGAGGAGGGGCGTAGCACCTTTGATATGGAAAAGCGCAAGAAGGCCTATTTTCGTATTCAGGAGATACTTGCTGAGGAGCAGCCTTACACGTTTCTTTATGTTCCTGATGCCCTTCCGGTTGTCTCATCCAGAATTAGAGGTATAGAGCCAGCTCCAGCCGGTATTGGTTATAATCTTATCAAGTGGTATATACCTAAAAAAGAACAGAGATATTAAAATTATTGATCTGACAGCTGTATCAACAAGATGGAAACTGTTTGACACTGATACTGCTTTATGGTCTTATCTCTCTTTTTTGGATTGATTATGAAATATACTCATCTCCTTCTTTTCATAATATGTTTTCTGCTTACCGCCTCTATTTCATCTGGTACTGCTTTCGCCTTTGAGCCATCTTTATATGGTGAAAAGATTAGGGTGGCCATACTTAAAGGGGTTGAAAATGTTACAGTAGATGGCGCAGGCCTCCTTGCTACAAACGATTCTGAGCAGGCTGTAGCTCTGGAATTTCCTGCAAACTTTACAAATAGCAGGGGCAAGGTCATTTGCGGAAACAGTGCAAGCCGTGTTTTGCGAATTGCTGCTTTTGATCTGCTAAAGGTAAATGGTAAATCCTACCGTGGCATAATTGAGCTTTCTGCACAGAGCGGAAAGTTGCTTGTTGTTAACGAATTGCTGTTGGAAGAGTACCTGATAGGGGTAATTAACAGTGAAATTTCATCAACCTGGCCTATGGAGGCGATCAAGACCCAGGCCGTAATTGCCAGAACATATGCCGTTGCAAAGAAAAAAGAGCGTGCCAGGGCATTGTACCATCTTGAATCAACAACAATGGATCAAGCCTATTTTGGCAGTGATCAGGAAGACAACCGAGCCAGCAGGGGAGTCAATGAAACCGAAGGTGAAGTTCTGACTTACGATGGCAAGGTGATACAGGCGTTCTATCACGCCAACAGCGGTGGTCGTACAGAGTCGTCAGAAAATGTTTGGGGGCTTGCTTTACCATATCTGAGGGGTGTTGAGTGTCAATACGGTTTGACATCGTCTACAAGCAGTTGGGAATTAAATATACCACTCTCCAGGGTAGAGTCTGCATTAAGAACAGCAGGTCAAAAAATTGGTGATCTTTTTGATATTAAAGAGGGAACTCTTAATAACAGAGGACGTCTTAAGACTATTATTCTTGTTACAAGTCGTGGAAATGTAACTATGCCTGCAACAAAATTCAGGATGGCAGTCGGCTCAACAGTAGTGAAAAGCACGAATTTCAATGTTCATGTAGAGGGACAAACTGCCATTTTCAACGGCATGGGTTATGGTCACGGAGTTGGGCTTTGTCAATATGGATCAAAACAGAGAGCCCTGGATGGTTTCAATTATAAGGAGATACTCTCTTATTACTATCCAGGAACAAGGCTTACCAAATTGTCTGAGTTGTAGCTCTACGATCTGTTTATGCTTGTTACTGATTTTTCATATACCCTTCCGGATGAACTTATTGCCAGATATCCGGCCAAGGAACGTGACAGTTCGCGTTTGATGGTTCTTCAGCGTGACAGCATGTCGCTGACGGAGACAAATTTTAGTAATATAGTTGATTGGTTCAGACCGAACGATCTTCTTGTCCTTAATGCAACAAAGGTGATTCCTGCACGTCTTTTCGGGCATAAACAGACAGGTGGCAGGGTTGAGATATTCCTTGTGGAACCTCTGGGAGAAGGTTGGCGATGCCTGCTTCGTTCTTCAAAACCTTGCCACATAGGACAGAGGATCTCGCTTCCTCAAGGAGTTAATGCTGAAGTTATTGACCGTCATGGAGAACAGGACTGGCAGGTTCGTTTTACAGGTACAGAGGATTTTGATTCCTGGCTGCAGAATATAGGACAGATGCCGATACCTCCCTATCTTAACAGGGAGAGTGAAGAACTTGACAGAACAAGATACCAGACGGTTTATGCAGATGCGCCAGGGGCTGTTGCAGCTCCCACGGCAGGCTTGCATTTTACTCCTCGACTTCTGGAGCAGCTGCAGCAGCAGGGTGTTCTTCTGGCAAAGGTGATTCTTCATATCGGATTGGGAACTTTCCAGCCAGTGCGGGTTAAAAAGGTTCAGGAACATTTGATACATAGAGAGCGTTACCTGATCCCACAAGAAACTATTAAGGCAATAGAGAAAACAAGGGAGTTGGGAGGCAGGGTAGTTGCTGTTGGTACTACATCCTGTAGAACTCTTGAACACTCATCCAGTACAGCTGGAAAACTCAAAGCGGGTGGTAGCGAGGCTGATATATTTATTTATCCTGGTTATCAGTTTAAAGAAGTGGATGCTCTTCTCACAAATTTTCATCTGCCGGAATCAACATTATTGATGCTGGTATCAGCTTTTGCAGGAACCGATTTTGTGTTGTCAGCATATAAAGAGGCAATAATCAGACAGTTCAGATTTTACAGCTATGGTGATGCCATGCTGATCGTGTAGGAGTTGCAGTGCCCGATCATTTTAAGGTTTTGCATCAGGACTTGGGCTGTCAGGCGCGCACCGGAAGGCTTATTACCGGTCATGGTGAGATTGAAACGCCCATCTTCATGCCTGTGGGTACTAATGCAACTGTAAAGGCTATGCGTCCGGAAAATCTTAAGGATGCCGGCACACAGATTATACTGTCAAATACCTATCACCTTTATCTGCGCCCAGGTCATCATCTTGTTGAACAACTTGGCGGCCTGCATCGCTTTATGTCATGGGATGCTCCTATTCTGACTGATTCGGGCGGTTTTCAGGTCTATAGCCTCTCAGAGTTACGCAAGATTACAGAAGATGGGGTCAGGTTTCGTTCTCATATTGATGGCTCAATGCATTTTTTGACTCCTGAACTTTCAATCGGGATCCAGGAGTCTTTGGGTGCAGATATCATAATGTGTTTTGATGAATGCCCTCCGGCAGATGCCGATTATGGATATCTTGAACGTTCTCTTGCAATGACCGGCAGATGGGCGGCTCGATGCAAGGAGGCTCACAGAAGGCCGGATCAGCTGCTCTTTGGAATAGTGCAGGGAGGGCGTTTTAACGAACTGCGCCGTCGCAGTATTGAAGAACTTATGGAGATAGGTTTTGACGGTTATGCGCTTGGAGGCCTTTCGGTTGGTGAAGAAAAAAAGGTTATGCATGATGTGATGGATGGATGCAGCGAGCTGTTGCTTCCTGAATATCCTCGCTATATCATGGGGATAGGTACTCCTGAAGATTTGGTTGAGGCTGTATGGCGTGGATATGATATGTTTGACTGCGTTATGCCCACACGCAATGCCCGTAACGGGATGCTCTTCACAAATAATGGGCGACTGAATATTAAACGGAAGCAGTATGAATATGATGACGGACCGATTGATACAGAGTGCAACTGTTATGTGTGCCAGAATTATAGCAGAGCATATCTGCGCCATCTGTTCCGTTCGGGTGAAATTCTTTCGTCAATGCTGAACAGTCATCACAACATAGCCTGGTATCTGAATCTGATGGCGAGAATGCGCGACGCCATAACCAATAATTATTTTGAATCGTTTCGCAACGAGTTTTATCAACAGCAGAACAGTGAAGCTGAAAATAACAAGGAGGAATAGAGGTATGAACTTTTCAGGTATTGCATTTGCGATGGGGGCTCCGGCTGGCGGAGCTGCGCCGCAGGGTGGGGCAGCAGCTTTTATGAACTTTGTTCCGCTCATTTTTATGTTTGCCATCTTTTATTTTCTGTTAATCCGCCCGCAACAGAAAAAAGCAAAAGAGCATAAAGCCATGCTTGATGCTCTGAAGGTTGGTGACAGTGTCAAGACCGCTGCAGGAATACATGGCAAGGTGTCAGCGCTTGAAGATCAGGTTGTAACCCTTGAGATCGCTACAGGTGTCAAGATCAAGATCGACAAGCCCTTTGTAACCACTGTTGTAAAGTAGTAACCGCAATTTAAAAATTATAAAAGTGAGGAACCGTGCCAATGCCTAAGGGAGCCGGATGGCGTATTGCCCTGATTGCAACCTTTGTTGTTATATCCTGTGTCTATTTGCTGCCGACACTGTCACCCAATTTGCCTGAATGGTGGAAGGGGATCCTCCCTAAAGACAAGATTCACCTTGGTCTTGACCTTCAGGGAGGCACCCACCTTGTTCTTGAAGTTGAAACGGCAAAGGCGGTGGAGGGTACCCTTGATCTTGTGGCAACAGATCTTGAAGACACCCTTAACAGTAAAAATCTCCGTTTCAAGCGGGTTAGCCGTACCGGAAGCGACAAAGTAACAATCCTTATGTATGAAAAGGATACCTCTGCCGAGGTACAGAAGCTGCTTAAGGATAAGTACAGGGATTACGAGATTGTTCCGACTGTGGAAGAGGGGGGGCTTGTTGGTCTTGCCCTTCGGATGAAGGAACAGGATATTCAGGACAGGAAAGATAAGGCTGTTGCCCAGGCTCTGGAGACAATTCGTAACAGGATTGATCAGTTTGGTGTTTCTGAGCCGATCATTGCTCGTCAGGGAGTTAATCAGATTGTTGTTCAGCTTCCCGGAATCAAGGATCCACAGAGAGCCATTGCACTGATAGGCCGCACAGCGAGGCTTGAATTCAAGATGGTAAAGGAAGGGGTTTCTCCAACAGGTGGAGCTGTCCCTGAAGATGCCGAAGTGCTTTATGAAAAACATACGGATCCAACCACTGGCGCCACTACAGAAATACCTATTGTGGTTCAGAAAAAGGCTCTTATAACAGGTGATCTTCTTACAGATGCCCAGGTTCGTATTGATTCACAATTTAACCAGCCATATGTTGGTATAGAATTTAACTCGTTGGGGGCTCGTCTGTTTGATCAGATTACTGCTGCCAATGTAAATAAACGTTTTGCCATTGTTCTTGACAGCACCGTCTATTCGGCTCCAGTGATTCGTGAGCGTATTTCAGGCGGTTCGGCGCAGATTTCAGGTAATTTTACCGAAAAGACCGCTTCGGATCTTGCCATTGTCCTGCGTGCCGGTGCTCTTCCGGCTCCTGTTAAAATTATCCAGAACGTTACCGTGGGTGCATCGCTTGGCAAGGACTCCATTGACAAGGGGTTAATGGCAGGGGCTATCGGCGTTTCTCTGGTTATCTGCTTTATGGCAATCTATTACAAATTGTCAGGCATGATTGCCAACCTGGGGATGGTTCTTAACATCTTATACCTGATGGGTGCCATGTCAGCCCTGGGAGCGACCCTCACACTGCCAGGTATTGCCGCTATCGTGCTATTGGTTGGGATGTCTGTTGACTCAAACGTTATTATTTTTGAACGGATAAGAGAGGAACTCCGTCTGGGCAAGTCGCCAAAATCTGCCCTTGAGGCAGGTTATGACAAGGCCTTTCTTACTATCATGGACTCCCATGTTACTGCTCTTATTACAGCAGCGGTGCTTTTCCAGTTTGGTACCGGTCCGGTCAAAGGTTTTGCCGTTTCTTTAAGTCTTGGTATCATGATCAACCTCTTTACCTCGCTGATGGGTACCAAGGTGATCTTTGACCTGTTCCTGCATAAAGGGAACGTCAAAAAGATGAGTATATAGAGGGGTATTCTGCCATGATGGAATTTCTTGGAAAAACCAGTTTTGATTTTATAGGAAAACGCAATATTTCTTTTGTTATCTCAATTATCATCTCACTTGTTGGCCTTTTTGCTATTATCCAGATGGCAAGAGGAGTTGCCAACATGGGGATTGACTTTACAGGTGGTACATCAATCCAGGTTAAATTTGATAAAGCAGTTCCAATAGCTGACGCACGTAAAGTTCTTCATAATGGTGGAATTGCGGAGTTTGAGCTACAGGAGGTCAAGGACGGGAACAAACTTCTTGTCAAACTTCCACAAAAAAGTGCTTTGGCTGTTGGAAAGGCGGCAGAGATAGTTCCTGCTGCCTTTACAAAAGCCTATCCTGATATGAAGGTAGCGGTTGAAAGCACAACGGAGATTGGTCCTTCAATAGGTGCAAAACTTCGCAAAGACACCATTATAGCTGTTGCTATCTCTATGTTGGGGATAATCTGTTACATTGCTTGGAGATTTGATTTCAAATTTGGAATCGGAGCTGTAATAGCTACGCTCCACGATGTTTTGGCAATGTTTGCTGTCTACTATCTTACAGGCAGGGAGTTCAACCTGTTGTTTATAACTGCGGTATTAACCATTGCAGGATACTCACTTACCGATACAGTTGTTGTTTTTGACCGGATAAGGGAAAATCTTCATAAAGATTTAAAAGGTTCTCTTCACAAGATCTTTAACAACAGCATAAATGAAGTTCTTTCTCGAAGCATCATAACATCGCTTACAACATTTCTTGCAGCAATTGCACTCTTTGTCTGGGGTGGGGAAGTTATTCATGACTTTTCTTTTGCGCTCCTCGTAGGGATTATAGTTGGAGTCTATTCTTCAGTATTTGTTGCCAGCCCCGTAGTTCTCCTGCTTGAGCAGCGTGCCTTGAACAAGGAACCAGGCAAAACCGGAAATACACAGCCGGCAAAGGCATAAAAACGTGAGAAAAGAATCAGCCATTATTGCTGTAGCCGCTCTGATTATCGGATTTTTACTTGGTTTGCTTGTAGGTGCCAGGTTTATTTCTGCCAGTGCTACAGCATCTGTAACTCAAAACCAAAAAGAACAACAGGTTGCAGCTTCAGGCCTGGAACCTGCGGAGATAACCGCACGCATAAAAGAGCTTGAACTGCTTGTTGATAAAGAGCCCATGAACCTTAGAGCCTTGATTGAGCTGGGGAACAAGTACTTTGATTCAAATCAGGCACAAAAAGCGGTGCAGACCTACAGCAAAGCACTGGCTATTGAACCAAATAACGCTAACGTACTTACTGATCAGGGGGTTATGTTGCGTGCCCTCGGCTTTTTCGATCGTGCCCTTGCAAATTTTGAAAAAGCAAACAAGGTTGATCCAAATCATTTTCAATCCCTTTACAATATAGGCATTGTCTATGCGGTAGATCTTAAAAAACCTGAAAAGGCTCGCGAGGTATTTGAATCTCTCTTGAAACACGATCAAACAAGCAGTCTTGCCCAGCAGGCAAGAGAGATGCTTAAACAGCTTCCTGCCACAAAATAGAGGTTCTTCGTACTCCAATATTCTTATCAGTTATTACTTTCAGCATGCCCCTTGATTTTTAAGTCTTGATGTTTATCTTTCGTTCTAATTACATTCTATTCAAGGAGACCTGTCAATATGTCCAAAGCAACAAAACAGTTTCAAACTGAAGTAAAACAACTGCTGGATCTTGTTATTCATTCGCTATATTCAAACCGTGATATCTTTCTGAGGGAACTGATCTCAAACAGCTCTGATGCTATTGACAAGGTTCGTTTTGAAGCCCAGTCAAATGAGTCTATTCTTGAAGGTAACAGTGACTGGAAGATCAAACTTGTCCCGGACAAGGATGCCGGAACATTGACAATTCGTGATAACGGTATCGGGATGTCAATGGCTGAGGTTGAAGAAAATATTGGCACAATTGCAAAATCTGGCACCAAGTCATTTGTTCAGGCGATGAAGGATGCTGCCGCAGCAGAGCAACCGGAGTTGATAGGTCAGTTTGGAGTTGGTTTCTATGCGTCTTTTATGGTTGCAGACAACGTTATATTGACAACTCGTAGAGCCGGAGACTCTGCTCATGGCACACGTTGGGAGTCAATCGGCGATGGTTCATACACCATTGAGGATTGTACCAAGGAGGATAGGGGTACTGAGATAGTTCTGCACCTTAAAGAGGAGTTCAAAGATTATCTGGATGAGTGGAAGATCCGGAATATAGTAAAGAAATACTCCGATTTTATTCAGTATCCTGTTTGTATGGATGTTACCCGTACCGAAACTCCCAAAGGTGTAGATGGAGAGGAAATTGAAGGGGCTGGCACTATAGATAAGATTAAGGAGCAGACACTAAACTCTATGAAGGCGATCTGGGCACGTCCCAAGAGTGAGGTGACGGAAGAGGAATATAAGGAATTTTACAAGCATGTCTCACATGACTTTGAGGATCCCTTCAAGACCATACATTTTGCTGCAGAGGGAACCAGTGAATTTAAGGCGCTGCTCTATCTTCCTGCAAAGAAACCTTTTGATCTCTTTATGGCAGAGCGCAAGCGTGGAATACAGCTTTATGTAAAGAGGGTTTTTATTACTGAAAAGTGTGACACGCTCCTTCCTGATTACCTTCGCTTTGTTCGTGGTGTTGTTGATTCTTCCGATCTGCCGTTGAATGTTTCCCGCGAGATATTGCAGGAGGACGTACAGATAAAGCGGATTCAGAAGAGTCTTGTAAACAAGGTTCTTTCTACCCTTTCAGACCTTAAGGAAAAGGAATATGAAGATTACCTGACCTTCTGGAAAGAGTTCGGTCCTGTTATTAAGGAAGGGCTGCACTTTGACTATGCCAACAAAGAAAAGCTGCAGGATCTGATCCTCTTTCAGAGTACAAAAAACCTGGATGGAGAATTTGTTTCCCTCAAACAGTATGTTGAACGTATGCCAGAGAGCCAGAAAGAGATCTATTACATCACAGGTGAGAATCGTGAGGCTCTTGAACAGTCACCTCTTCTTGAGGCATTCCGTGTAAAGGGATTTGAGGTACTCTTTCTGACGGATCCTGTTGATGAGTGGGTGGTTCAATCCCTTTTTGAATATAAGGAGAAAAAACTTAAGGCTGTTGACCGCGGTGATCTCGATCTGGATAGCGAGGACGAGAAGAAGGAAAAGGAAAAGAAACAGGAAGAGGCCAAGAAAGAGTTTGGCACGCTGCTTGAGCTGATAAAAACCCGCCTGGATAGTAAGATTAAAGAGGTTCGCTTCAGTAACCGACTCACTGACAGCGCCTGCTGCCTTGTCGCCGATGAATATGGCATGAATGCAAATATGGAACGTATAATGAAGGCTATGAATCAGGCCGTGCCTGAATCAAAGCGGGTACTTGAACTGAACCCTGACCATCCTATAGTTAAGGTAATGAGCGAGATGCACAAACAGAGTGCAGAGGATGCTCGTCTCCTTGATTATGCAGATCTGCTCTATGATCAGGCTCTATTGACTGAAGGTACGCCAATAAAGGATCCGCTCAAGTTTACAAAGCTTGTAAGTGAACTTATGGTAAAGGCGGTAAAATAAGATAAAAGAACGGTTGAGCAGGTTGTAATCTAATACTGCCTGCTCAACCGAATGACTTGAATATGGAAGGAATTATCAACTGTTTTTTACATTTTTGACCATAAAGTGTAAACGATTCAAAATATTTACCTCGCTGGTACCATCATCAAAATCCAAAAACAACAGATTCATATCTGGATAAATATCCTTAATCCTCTTTTCAACACCTTTTGAAATTACATGGTTAGCAATACATCCAAACGGTTGTAAACTGATCACATTGTTGATTCCACTCTCAGCAAACATGGCTATCTCAGCAGGTATGAGCCAGCCTTCACCAAATTGATTTACAAGGTTCAGAATCTTTGAGGCTTTATATGCTGCATGTCTAATCTTGTGAAACGGTCTGTAATAGCGAAATTTCTTATTGATATTGTCAAACTTATGAATCATCCGGTTTGCCATAATTTCTGTGTAAGTAAGAAAGAGGCTGGTCATAAAACCGGTTTCTGAGAGATGAGCCTTGTCGTTAACCTTGATATTGACCAACTCCTGAATAAAGAAATCTACAATAGGTGGAACTACGGTTTCAATTCCTTGGTTAATCAGCCAGTTAACAACATTATGGTGACCGAACGAGTTGTATTTAACATAAATTTCACCAACCACTCCAATCTTGGGGTAGTTTTTATCAATAATTGGGATGGCGTTGAATTCTTTTACAGCCTGCTTGAGTAATTCGAATATTTTTTTTGTCTCATTGTTACTAATAGGTTCAAATGAGGACTGAATAAATTTATCAAGTATTAGCTGAGTGTCACCCTTATTGGCCTCTCTGACAATTGTAGCGTAATACATCATTGCAAGAGAATCAGCGTATAACATTGCTGAAAAAGTGATTGGCAGCAATTTCTTCCAGTCTATAGTGAACCCTGGCTGAGGGTTTATTGTTTTGCCGGCTGTTCCTATTGCCAGAAGTGGAATATCATCAAAACCGGCTGCTATCATCGCCTTTTTTATAAGTTGCAGGTATGTTGATGCACGGCATTGGCCACCGGTTTGTGTAATTGCAACAGCTATCTCGTTTCTCTTGTAATTTCCTGATTTAAGAAACTTGATAAAATCTCCGACGATAATGGTTGCCGGATAGCAGATTTCGTTGTTTGAATATTTAAGGCCATACTGCACAGAATTTTTATCAGGCTTTGGGAGGTTTATGTACTTGTAACCTGCATTTGCGAAAAGAGCAGGCAAGAGATCTGAATAGATATCGGCAAAATAAGGCCCAACAATAATTCTTTGCCTATCTTTAACTTCAAATGGAGGAGTTACAATACGTTTCTTTTTGTATGTTTCAAGGTCATCATTTCTAAGCCTTATAGATTCTATCATTGAGCGCAGACGTAACCGGACGGAACCTGTGCTTGTGATCTCATCTATTCGGATGAGTGTATGAATCTTCCCGCCAGCTTTAAGAATATCAATGCATTCATCAACAACAATTGCATCAGGGCCACAGCCAAAAGAGTTAAACTGTACAAACTGAAAATTATTCGGTTGTTCACTCACCCATTGAGCAGCGTTAAATATCCGGTTAGGATAATTCCACTGCGGGATTACATGCAGATTATCAAGCCTGGATTTGTGGGGTTGGGGGAGAGAGTCTTCAGTTAAAACATCAACACCCATATCAGCAAGGACTTCAGGCGTTTTGTGATTTATAAGGCTGTCTATATGATAGGGTCTTCCAGCCAATACAACAACAAATCGACTTTCCTGCCTTGCAATATCTATAATCTCTGAAGTTTTTTGTTCAAGCAGCTCTTTAAACTTCTGCTGTTCTTCTATGGCTTTCCCAAAAGCTTCAAGAAAAAGAGATTTAGAAACGCTAAATTGTTTAAGATAATTATAACAAGCCTTTATCAACAGTTTTTCATCATTAAAGTTTATGACAGGTGAATCAAACGGAATATTAAATCTTTCTTCCGTATTTACAGCGCTTCTTAGTACATCAGAATAACTGCTTACAATCGGACAATTATAGGAACTTTCAGCTTCTTTGAAGCTGTTTTTTTCAAAAACGACGAGAGGGTAGAAAATTCTGTCTACTTTCTTCTCGGCAAGATCAAAAATATGGCCATGGATCAATTTTGCAGGAAAACAGATGCTGTCGGACATAATAGTGCCTAATCCCTTTTCAAACAGCTTCATGGTTGAAAATGAGGAAAGCAGCACTTCTATTCCACAATTGGTGAGCAGTGTATTCCAAAACGGGAAATTTTCAAAAATACTTAAGGCCTTAGGGATTCCAATGCTGCAACGTCTCTTTCCCACCGCACTAGTATCACGGTTGAAAAGCAGTTTCAGTTTATAATCATAAAGATTAAATCCCTTATCGTTTTTAGTCCCCTTGTTGTAGAAAACCTTTTCGCACTTGTTTCCTGAATGAAAGACGTTGCCATTTGGAAATGTGTAAACTGTTACCAGGCACAGATTTTCACATCCTTTGCAGGTAATCTGTTTTGTCTTGTATGCAGTTGTAGAATTGAGATTTGCTAAATCTAGGGGCATATTAAGTGGTTTCTGAATGGAGATTGATGTTTATCAGCACACAACTGGAGCAGAATCGGTAGTTAACTGATTTTGATTTGATCCAAATGACTCAAAGGCTATAAGCGCTGCCCCAAAAGCTCCCATCTGCTCAGGGATATCGGAACAGGTCACCTTTTTTCCTGTAAGGTCTTCTAAGGCTTTAAGAACTGAGAGATTTTTAAAGGTTCCACCCTGGACTACAATATGTTCGCCCAACTCAGAAGCATCTTTAAGTTTTAAAACCTTATACAACGCATTTTTGATAACTGAATATGATAATCCGGCCGCTATATCCTCTGTTGTAGCATTTTCTCTAAGAGACTGTTTTACTTTGGAATTCATAAAAACAGTGCAACGTGTCCCCAAGTCACATGGAGATTCGGCTGTACAGGCCAAAGATGCAAAATCCGCGACCTTGTAGCCAAGTGAATTGCCGAAGGTTTCAATAAATGAGCCACAGCCCGAAGAACATGATTCGTTCAACTCTATCCTGTTAACTATGCCATTGTCGATAAAAATGGCCTTCATGTCCTGACCGCCTATATCCATTACAAATGTTGCATTTTTGTTAAAATACTGGGCTGCCTTGCAGTGCGCCAATGTTTCAACTATTCCGTCATCAATACCGAAAGCTGCTTTTATTAAGTCCTCTCCATATCCGGTAACTGCGGTTCTTGCAGCTTTTAGATCCTTGTCTGCATGGCGCAGTTCATTCCTGAAGGATTCGAGTCCATCTTTTACAGTCTCTATTGGATTTCCGTTATTATGAACGTAATAACTGAACAACAGTTCCTTTTTTGAACCTATTACACAGATTTTGGTGGTTGTGGAGCCAGAATCAATGCCTATAAAACAGTTTTCACCATCATATTTCTCAATAGGTGTGCGTTTTACCCTTACCTTGTTTTTATCGCTAATCCAGTCATCCATTTCAGTTTTATCAGAGAACAGGGCGTCAAGACGATCCGATTTAAGGTTGATCACTTCTGAACGGCTTGAAATTAAATCAATCAGATCGGAAATTGAAATATCAAGTCTGTTAACGGAAGGATCCAGGGTTGCGCCGATGGCAGAAATAAGCTCAGGATGTTTTGTCATAATAACATCATCATCCTTAAGTCTTAAATTTGTCTTAAATATTTTGCCTAATTCCGGTAAGAAGGTAAAAGGGCCACCAGAAAACAGGATCTTAGGAGATATATTGGTGCCTCTGGCAAGGGTATTAATGGTCTGGATGGAAACAGCGTGAAAGACAGAAGCGGCAATATCTTCTTTTGGTATCTTTCGTGCCAGCAGGTTCTGGATATCAGTCTTTGCAAAAACCCCGCATCTGGATGCAATTGGATAAATATTTGTATGTTTTTCAGCGAGCTGATTAAGTTCGGTAAGCGAGACGTTAAGTAATTGACTCATCTGATCTATAAAAGCGCCGGTTCCACCAGCACAGTGACCGTTCATCCTTATATCCGGCTGTTTGCCCTGTGCGAAAAAGATCATCTTTGAATCTTCTCCGCCAATATCTACAAGCGCTTTAACATCTGGAAATTGAGTTTTTACAACCTCTATCGAAGCTATTATCTCCTGGATAAATGGTATTCCAACCCGCTCGGAGAGACCCATCCCCGCAGAACCGGTGATTGTAATGGCCAGATTTAAATTTCCTGATTGTTCTTTGGCTTTGTTAAGAAGATCAATAATGGCATCAGTTATTTTCAGATTATGGCGCTGATAATCGGAGAAGACTATATTCTGACCGGAGTCAACAATCGCAATCTTGGCGGTCGTCGAGCCAATATCTATACCGGTATTATACTTGGTTTCTGGAATTCTGGCCATTTTGATTCATTGCAGACTGTTATTCTGACTCTGCGATCAGTCTTCAATAAAAGATTGACAGATATTATATTATGATTTTTTAATT
>DCVL01000032.1:3187-5112 GCA_002328035.1 Geobacter sp. UBA2189 | reverse complement strand
TTTCCTTATTATAGCATAAATTATTTCAGTTTCATCTTCTATTTTAAGTGCCTTTGCAATTTTTGCTGCATCAGTTTCCAAAGGATGCTCGGTAAGGTGTTCACGTACCTTCCTCAACAGTTCGATAACCTTCCCCGCTGCTTTTTTGCCTGCTTCGACGCCTGGCTGGTGATAGGCATTGATATTAACAAGTGAGGCGTATAATCCAACCGTTCTCTCGAAGAGGGCTATCAAGGCTCCAATGGCATGAGCGTCAATCCTTTCAACAGTGATGGTAATGGATTCTCTCCCATTTTCTGCCAGCGCTTTCCTTGTGCCATACAAAAAACCAAAAAGGTAGTCTCCGCTTGTTATCCCTTCCTCAACTTCAATCAGTGGCTTGTCACGTTCCTTAAGGACTTCTATGAAGGTAAGAAAGAAGTTATCCACACCTTCTCTCAACTGCTGCACGTAAGCATGCTGATCCGTGGATCCTTTGTTTCCATAGACAGTCAGACCCTGTTCAACTACCTTACCGTCAAGATCCAGTTGTTTGCCTATGGACTCCATAATCAATTGCTGCAGGTAGCGAGAAAAAAGCAGTAATCTGTCCTTATACGGGAGCATGACCATGTCTTTATTTCCATTACCACCGGTTGAATGGTGCCACATTAGAGCCATAAGGGCTGCAGGGTTTGATACTGTTTCGGTTTTTCTGGTCAGTTCATCGCAGCGTCTTGCTCCTTCCAGTAAGGCCTGTATATCGAGTCCTTGCAGAGCCGCAGGAAGTAAACCGACCGCTGATGTAACGGAGGTTCGTCCACCTACCCAATCCCACATTGGAAAGCAGGCAATCCATCCTTTGGATTTTGCCAATTTATCAAGTTCACTTCCAGCACCGGTTATTGCCACAGCCTGACGGTTGAATTGAAGTCCGGCTCTCTTCCATGCGGCTTCTGCTTCAAGCATTCCGTTGCGGGTTTCTTTTGTAGAACCACTTTTTGAAATGACAATAACCAGACAGTCTGCCAGGTCGCCAATCTGTTTAAACACCCTGTCCATACCATCCGGATCGGTGTTATCCAGAAAATAAGGGTTCATTTTGTCGTCAGGATTTCCCAAGGCATCAGCCACAAATTGAGGACCTAGGGCAGAGCCACCAATGCCTATTATGAGTAGTTTGGAAAATCTTCTGTTGCCAGGAGCAGTTATCTTTCCTGTATGGATTTCATCAGTAAATTTTTTGATTCCTGTAACTGTTGCCTCTATTTCCTGACGGATTTTCTCTGTTGGTGCCAGGTTGGTGGTGCGTAGCCAGTAATGTCCAACCATTCTGCCTTCATCCGGATTGGCAATAGTTCCGTTTTCAAGAGCCTGCATGGCGATAAATGCTTTTTGCATTGCAGATTCCATGCTGGTCAGAAAATCATCAGGAAAGTTTATCTTGCTGATATCCAACCAAAGTCCGATTTCAGGACAGTGGCATAGATATTTTTGAAAACGGTTCCAGGTCATTTGCTGTTCTCCTTGATTTTAGCTGTAGTCCGCCGCCCTAATAAAAACAGAGGACGGGAAAAATATTCACCGTCCTCTTAAAGGTTAATCAGTTGGTTAATAGGTCACTTCTTGATGTTGTAAAACACGTTGTGTCCGTTAAAGATGGCAGTTGTGTCCAGTTCATCTTCAATTCTAAGCAGTTGGTTGTACTTGGCTACACGGTCAGTGCGGCAGAGTGAGCCGGTCTTGATCTGTCCGGCATTTACAGCAACAGCGAGATCGGCCAGTGTGGTGTCCTCTGTCTCGCCTGAACGGTGTGAGATAACGGTTGTGTAACCGGCTCTCTTGGCCATTTCAATTGCTTCAAGGGTTTCTGTGAGTGTGCCTATCTGGTTGAGTTTGATAAGTATTGAATTGGCAATCCCTTTCTGGATACCTTCCTTCAAGAT
>DCVL01000032.1:0-3116 GCA_002328035.1 Geobacter sp. UBA2189 | reverse complement strand
ACCAGATTTTCATAGAAATCAATCATCTGAGCAGGGGTTTTCTCTTTCTGTACTTCATTTTCAAGGGTGTAGATATTCTTCTCTTTGTCATAAAGTTCAGAGGATGCTACATCAAGCGCCAGAAGGACATCTTCCCCAGGTTTGTAGCCAGCCTTGACGATCGCTTCCATTATTACTTCCAGAGCCTCTTCATTCGACTTGAGGTTGGGGGCAAAACCGCCTTCATCGCCAACGGAAGTATTGTAGCCTTTGGCCTTAAGCACGCCTTTAAGTGAATGGAATATCTCCGCTCCCATCCGCAGTGCCTCTGCAAAACAGCTAGCGCCTGCAGGCATTATCATAAACTCCTGAATATCCACGTTATTGTCGGCATGAGCTCCGCCGTTGATTATGTTCATCATCGGTAAAGGCAGCTCACGGGCGTTGGCGCCACCGATATATTTGTAAAGCGGCTGGCCTGCCTCTTCAGCCGCTGCCTTTGCAACAGCCAGGGAAACACCCAGAATGGCGTTTGCACCCAGATTACTCTTGAACTCGGTGCCGTCCATATCAAGCATCTGCTGATCTATGGCTATCTGATCGCTTGCTTCCATCCCGATAAGCTCATCTGCTATCTTGTTGTTAATGTTATCAATTGCCTGTAAAACTCCTTTACCAAGATAGCGCCCCTTGTCACCGTCCCTAAGCTCTAAGGCCTCACGCTCACCTGTAGAAGCGCCTGATGGCACTGCCGCGCGTCCAAATGCGCCGGATTCAAGGAATACCTCGCACTCAAGAGTCGGGTTACCACGGGAATCAAGGATCTCCCGAGCATAGATGTCAACAATTTCACTCATAACTGCCTCCCTCATGGAATTAAATCAAAACCCAATCCTTATAGCACAGGATGTTGAAATAAAAAGTATGAATAAACAGATTTTTTAGTTGTTCAGCAATTTAGTGACTCTACGCTTAAGACGCTGAGCCTCTCGGGCTGCATTGTTGGCCTTAGAGATTAGGATTTGGTGCAACCCATGATTCTGTTCATGTTCGTTTTCTGATCTGCGTTGCAGATAGCTCCCGTCAGGTTGCATATCCCAGGCGTAACGATTGTCAGAATCATGAGCATTCAATATGTTTCTAAGCTCTTCACGGAGCGGTTCTGACTCAATCGGTGCCAGAATTTCAACCCTTGATTCAAGATTACGCTTCATAGCGTCTGAAGAACCTATGAAATATTCTTCCGCTCCACCGTTTCTGAAATAGTACAAGCGGCTATGTTCCAGAAAACGTCCAACAATACTGACAACCCTCGCCGTATCGGAAAGTCCAGGTACTCCAGGTCTGAATCGGCATGAATCACGGATGAACAGATCTACTTTGACTCCAGCCTGACAGGCGCTGTACAATTTTTTAACAATATCCCCATCCTCAAGTGCGTTCATCTTGAACTGAATCAGACCGCTACCTTTTTCTTTATGAATAATAATCTCCCTTTCTATCTTTTCAAGAAGCGCTCGTTTCAAAAATTTAGGAGCTGGCAGTAATTTAAGGTAGTTACGCTTAGGAGACAGGCCGGTAGTAAGATAGTTGAACAGTTCTGTAATGTCCTGTCCAACAAGATCATCACTGGTGAAAAACCCGATATCACTGTAAATTCTTGCAGTATCAGCATGATAATTGCCAGTGCCTATATGAACGTAGCGACGTATGCCGTTAAAATCACGACGAACTACAAGGATTACCTTGCAGTGGGTTTTAAGGCCTACCACACCATATGTTACATGAATCCCAGCCTCTTCCATCCTCTCGGCAATTCTAAGATTCGCCGCTTCATCAAAACGAGCCTTAAGCTCGACTACAACAGCAACCTGCTTGCCGTTCTCTGCCGCTCTTACCAGAGATTCAATCAGCCGACCCTCTTTTGATGTCCTGTAGAGAGTCATCTTTATGGCGCAAACCTTTGGATCATCAGCCGCCTCGTTTATAAATCTTTCTACAGAACTTGAAAAAGATTGATATGGATGCTTAACAATAAGATCGCCGCTTTTTCTGATTATATGAAAGATATTCTGTGGTGATATTAACTGTGGGTGATCTTCAGGGTGGTGGGGAGCATCGTGAAGCTTAGGATGATTAATCTTTGAAATCTCAAAGAGATCCCTCATTCCAAGCATTTCTGAGACTTCAAAGACATCGCTCTCTTCATCAAGGTCAAGTTCAGCGGCAAGACGGCCTTTATGAACAGGATCCATTCCTGTTACTACCTCAAGCCTTACAATAGGGGCGAACCTTCTTTCCTGTAGTTCTGATTCGATCATTGAAACAAGGTCGTCAGCCTTGTCTTCATCTTTTTCTGTATTGGAATTACGGGTAACCCTGAAAAACTCGCATGAAACCAGTTTCATGCCTGGAAAAAGCATATCAAGGTTTGCAGCCATTACCTCCTCAAGCGGAACAAATCTGTCCCCTTTGCCGACCCTCATAAAACGGGGCACGCCTAATCCCAGAGGAACCTTGACCCTTGCCATGGATACTTCTTTCTCTCTCGGATATCTTACAGTTACCAGAAGGTTAAGTGAAAGGTTTGAAACAAATGGAAATGGATGTGCGGGGTCTATGGATTGAGGTGTAAGAAGGGGATATATATCGCGGGCGTAAATTTCTCTCAAAGACTTCTGTTCACGACTGTTAAGCCCTTTCCATCCTACTATCTCAATCCCTTTTTCATCAAGCAGATTCATAATCTGTCTGAAGAGTTCGGCCTTGTCCTTTACCAAAATTCGAACCTGTGTATGGCATTCCTGAAGTTGCTGGCGTGGTGTACGCCCGTCAATTGTAAGTTCCTGAACACCTGCGGCAAGCTGTTGCTTAAGACCACCAATCCGCTTCATAAAAAACTCGTCAAGATTGGAACTTACGATGGCCAGGAACTTAACCCTCTCCAGCAGGGGCACTCTGGCATCGGCGGCCTCGCTCATAACACGGCGATTAAATGCCAGCCATGTTAATTCCCGATTCAGATACCATTGTGAATCATCAAGATCTAATATTGGATTATCTTCTACATTATCAGTTGTCACAGTTTTTTCTATGGGGGTTTTTCCTGTGCGGCGTTTTACAGATAATCCATTTTT
>DCVL01000052.1 GCA_002328035.1 Geobacter sp. UBA2189 | reverse complement strand
GGCTGTGCCACTTCCCAGTTGCTGCAACGCCTTCAGGGAACGCTCCCAGTTGTTAGCCGCTCCGCCGTTATCGGAAAATAGCGGCTGAAGCTGCTGGGTCTGATAAATTTCCAGTATCCGGTCGGTAGTCACGTTTTTCGCATCGGGGTAGAGGGTGTTCCGCAGTAGGGTTGCCTCTGCGGCGATCCAGTGGAAGCCTGCCAAGTTGGCCTGTTGTGTGAGTTCCCGCAACAGCCGTGGTCCCTCTTGCCACGGTTTATTCTTCAGCTGCAGGGCAACTAGGCAGCCGGTCAGCAGGGTAAAGGGGGCGGGGGTATATTTGCTTTGCCAGAGTTGATCAATATCCTTGCGGTATCTGGTGTTGCCCTGGAGGGCCTGTGCAAGATACCAGAGCAGTTGAATGGCGGTTCCCAGCGGGTGTTCCCGATCCCGTAACGACAGCTCGGCACATTCCACAGCCCGCTTCAGATCAGCAGGGGCTCCGCAGCGGATCAGCGCCAGCGGGTGCAGCAGACCGCCCATGCCGGGCAGCGCCAGTTTCCGTTTTCCGGTCTGTTTTTTGAGCAGGACAAGGCGCGTCTCAAACAGTTCTACGGCCTGTGCCGTATCCCCCTGCAGCAGGGCTACCATCCCTTTCAGTTCCTGTGCTGTTTCCAGTTCCGGTTGTTTCAGCAGCTCTGCGCTCCTGCTAGCATTGCCCTGCATCAGCAGGTAGAAAGCATGGTCGTAGAGTAAGGTCGGTGGCGGTTGAGCTGTAGCGGCAAGCTCCTGTTCAATCAGCGGTAACGCATCACCGGGGGTAAGCCGCCAGAAGGCGTCATCTGCCAGTGTACGGAGTATGGCAAAACGGACATCCTGGGGCAGGGGGGCAAACCAGTTGCTATTAACTGGCTCAGGGAAGATCATGCCGTAGGGTGAAGTCCGTTCCGACAGGTAAAAACTGTAGTTGCGCTGGGCATACAGGTAGGTTCTGCTGATCTCTTCCCGCTTTCCCTCATACAGTGCCAGTCGCAGGTCTTGTAGGCATTCGTCCAGATTGTGGTAATGGGACTTTCTGATGACCGGCTTTACCGCATCCAGATAGTTCTGCAGGGTACCTTGTTCTACAGCAAGCACAATCAGGTCGTTTTGAAGCTGCGGGACACAGTAGTAACCCCCTGTCTTTTCGGTCACCAGTTCCTGATTGGTTAGAGATTGGAAAAGCTGTGTTATGTCGGCTAATTGTATCGCCTTGCCGCTTTCCATACGGATGCCGGCCCGTTGCAAACAACTGATAAATGGGGAACGGGCCACCGGAGCCCTGAAAAAGGCCAACAGTTGCAGGATGGTGCGCTCAAGTTGGGGGAGGTTGGAGAGCTTTGCAGAAAGGCTGGTGATGTCTGATGCACTCATGGTCTATTTCCTTGAGACAGAATGCGAGAACGGCGGATATTCTCCGCCGTTCTCTGGAAATGGTGAATTGAGATGCTGCTTCCGCATCTTCTTCCAGATGCAGCTCCTTGATCGCCATCTCCCGCAGTTTAAACTTCTGGATCTTGCCTGGGGTACCTTGAGGGGACGTTGTTGATTAGTCAACTAAGTGCCAAGTTAATCAACTAATCAACAACGTTCCTTCTCGCTTCTCCCGAGGTTGTAAAGGAGCTTGAGTCTATGAAAGGTACAAACTGGCAACTGTAAAAAGCCATTGCTGACCCCCCAGAGTTAATGCTCTGGGGGACAGTCGTGTTCAGCATTGACGGCTTATTTGTAGAGCTTTTCAATAAATTCAGTCGATAAAGTAGCTATTCTCCCTACAAAAGCCGGGAATTTTCCTTCAAAGCCGCTTAAATCCTGAGAACCAAAAAAACCACCCGCCTCCTGATCCTTGTAGGAGGCAAGTTCTTTACCGGTTTTTGCATCGATGAACTTACCTGTGATAACGACGTGTACCTTGCCGGAACCAAATCCAATAAAGAAGGTAAGCGCACGACTTCCCGCATTAAATTCATTTACGGTCGCATTGTATATCAGCTCGTTTCCCTCAGGTTTTGCGTTAATTTTTATGTTTTTAAAGAGTTTTTTACCTTTCAGTTCTCTCTCTACAGTTGTAGTAAATATTGTATTGAGCATTGGTTTCATTGACTCAATCTTTGCTCTTTCTTCGTCATTTACTCGCCCGTACTCCGCATGTTCCATATCAAGATTGTTGATAATGATGGTTTCAAAATCTGAAAAACCTTTTGTCATAAAAACTTCTTCCTCACCGAGTACATCCGGTTTGGGTAAAACCTGTCCTTCCGCAAAGGCAAAAACGGAAAAACAGATAACCAAAAGCAAACTACTTACTAAGGTTTTCATCAAAACCCCCTTGTTGTGAATTGAGCCGACCGGATCCATTTGGCTAACTTAATGAAATTATTAAAACAGTTTGCTGTATAGCCATTAAGGTTCAAAAAGTCAATAGGAGAACTCCCTTTCAATTTGGCTCTTATAGCCGTTCGTCAAAACAGGCGAGCTGACTTTATGGATTGCAGACTATGGCCCCGAACCGTAAGAGTTAGGAAGGAAGACAAGGGTCACCCATTAAAAGGCTGCTGTCAACGGCAAAAACGACCCAGCCCCCCCACATGCAACTTGGCAGGCTGTGCGAACTGTTCGGTATCAGCAAGAGCACTGCCACCATAAAGGTTAGGAGTATTGAGAAGTTGATGAACATTAGCTATTTTGATTTGCGCTGGATGCTGCCGAGCAGAATGGAGAGCAACCCGCTGGTCTGGATGCTCAATCTGAACGGCTTTGCCGTGGATATCCGCAAAATGCCGATGGAGTTACAGGAAGAGGCCTTTGAGCGGGGGCTGATACCGTTCATTCCGGGTCGTCGTTGAGTAGGGATAAGGCAGGTTTTACCGTTTGACTTTATTTTCTCCTAATTTTCTCCGATGCTGTAGCAACACCGGAGGTTCTCCTATTTAACTGCAACCAGTTTATGGTTATCCAGAAGCATTACAGCCTGCCACGGGCCGCCAGTCGGACCAATACTTACACGTTGTTTTCCATTCACCTGTGTTTGATACGCTGTACATTCTTTGTAACCGCGAGACTCTTCTTCACTTACCTCCGGCCAATCTTTCATTTCTTCCGGTTTCCCATTCTTGTTAAGCCGGTAATACCGGGCTTCCTGGCAAAACTGTTTGTCGGGAGGGCACCCTCTGATCATGAATATCCGTTCCTTATTCGGCAATATTCGGGGATAGAGCGTGAAACGGGTATCTGCAGACCATCTGCGAGGGGCATCAATGGTCGCAACAAGCAGAACTTCCTTTTTCTGATGGTTGTAGATATACAATTCCCCAACCATCTTTTTTACTTTCGGCACCCCTCTGCTCCACCCCCCCAGTCCGCCCAGTAAAGGATAACTGAGATCAAACCGGACAACACCCACCGCGACCTCTTGGCATCCGAGGCCGGAATTGCTTGCGGTAATTCGCGTGTTTTCTTCGGATGCGCTGCCTGTTACTACTGATAAGTGGAGAACACCTACTATCAGAACGCAAATGCAAAACAGATTGTTTTTAGGCATGAAGTCACCATATTAAACCGACTCTTAGTGTTGTCGCCTGTGCCGCATCAGGATGATGCTACCGTACCCGACGCCGGAAAGACGATTTTACCTCGGCAGCGGTAACCCACCGCAGATCAACAGCTTCGCCAAATAGTATCTTTACTGCGTCTGATGGATGCATGGCCGCTCTTTCTCCTCACAGACATCGGCCTCCCTGATGGAATCCCGCGCCTGGGAAAGCCGGTATTCTATGAGGTCTATTCTGTTGCCGGTCATACCTCAATCCCTTCACGGTACACATTACGGATGAAAACGGATTCCTTGAGCGCTCCGTCAATCCTGTCCTTTGCGACTACAACCGGCACAACAACAACATCCCGAGCAAAACCTGTTTCCCAGGCACAATCACTGATGTACCGTTCAATATCGATGGTTGTCTGCTCTACAACCACAAATAGATCCAGATCAGAATCAACAGCGGCATCACCACGGGCACGAGAGCCGAATACGCGAACGCTCAGAGGCTGTATCCGTTGTTGGACAAGCTGCTTAAAGCTGCGGGCTATGGCAATGTCTTTACGGTTCATCAACAAATTCCCTTAAAAAACATGAGATTGTTTTTCCGTGGTGGTGACGATACCACCCAAGCCGAGGGACGGTCAACGCATTTGGAGTGACTGCCAGGAAATACGGTTGGCAGTAAGCAGTACGGCAGGTTTTACCGTTTGACAAGCCGCATTCGGCAGATTATGCTTTCCAAAACCTTACGGCGATGGAGTTCGCCATAACCGCTTGCTAGCCTAAGCTGATGACTCCTGCCCTAAAACCCAAGGGCAGGAGTTTTACTTTTTCGGGGAGATGACAATGTCCGGAGTTCGGCTACACTTTGCGTAGGAGACAAAATTTATGAAGACAGCTGCTGCCATTGCCCTGTTCTGTGCCGGAGGGGGGCTTACCCGTTATTACCTTTCCGGTTGGGTCTATAACCTTTTGGGGAGATCATTTCCCTTCGGCACCTTTGCCGTTAACATCATCGGCGCCTATTTCATCGGATTGATTATGGAACTGGGAATGCGGAGCACAATGATTCCAGACACCTTGCGAATCGGTCTGACGGTCGGGTTCATGGGAGGCTTAACCACCTTTTCAACCTTCAGCTATGAAACCTTCAAGCTACTGGAAGATGGACAGTTTGTAATGGCATTCACCAATATCATGGCCAGCGTGGTGGTCTGTCTGCTGTTTACCTGGCTGGGGATTGTAACGGTTCGTTCGCTAACTTAAATATAGGAGAGAAATCATGTCAAAACTGATTGGTGAACAACAATTGATGCGAATCTTTGTAGGTGAAGGCGATCGTCACGGCCATCGCCCGCTTTATGAAGCTTTGGTGGAGCTTTTACGTAAGGAAGGGTTTGCCGGTGCTAGCGTGTTACGCGGTATCTGCGGATTTGGAGCCAACCGGATTTATCATACCCAGAAGCTGCTGGATCTGTCGGCTGATATGCCTGTTATCATTGAGGTGGTTGATTCTCAGGAAAAAATTAACGGCATTATGCCTCAGATTGACGCCATGATGGGGGGGGGTATGATTACCCTGGAGAAGGCAACTGTAATCCGTTATACACACGATCCCGGAAAGCACTAACCGATACAGGAGGAAGCTGATGCTCTATTCGGAGGAAGTTGAGAAGATGACTTGCGTAGCCAAAGGCCCCAACCACGGTCCCGCGCCGATTCCACAGGAAGGGAGATGGACACAGGCAAAAGAGATAAAGGATATTGCCGCTCTTACACACGGGGTGGGCTGGTGCGCCCCGCAGCAGGGAGCCTGTAAACTGACCCTTAATGTGAAGGATGGCATCATTGAAGAGGCTTTGGTAGAAACCCTTGGTTGTTCAGGTATGACCCATTCAGCAGCGATGGCCGCCGAGATACTGCCGGGTAAGACCATCCTGGAGGCACTGAATACAGACCTGGTCTGTGATGCCATCAATACTGCCATGCGGGAACTGTTCCTCCAGATTGTCTACGGTCGCTCCCAGACCGCCTTTTCAGAAGGTGGTCTACCAATCGGTGCCGGTCTTGAAGATCTGGGCAAGGGTTTGCGCAGCCAGATTGGCACTATGTACGGCACGGTTGCCAAAGGGGTGCGTTACCTGGAAATGGCTGAGGGGTATGTGACCCGCCTGGCACTGGACGACAATAGTGAGGTGATCGGCTATGAGTTCGTCCATCTTGGCAAGATGATGGAGATGATCCAGAATGGGATTGATGCCAACGAATCACTCAAGAAGGCAACCGCCAGTTATGGACGTTTCTCGGAAGCAGCTCGCACAATCAACCCACGGCACGAATAACCAGGGAGGAACCTGATATGCCAATGTTTGAAGGATATGAACGCAGGATTGACAAGATTACCGCTGTGTTGAAACAGTACGGCATCGTCTCTCTGGAGGAGGCCCGTGCATTGTGTGAGGCAAAAGGAGTGCATGTTTACAGCATTGTCAAAGGGATTCAACCGATCTGCTTTGAAAACGCCTGCTGGGCCTACATCCTGGGCGGGGCCATTGCCCTGAAAAAGGGTGAAACAAAGGCCGTGGATATTGCCCGTTCATTAGGAGAGGGGTTGCAAGCCTTCTGTATCCCTGGTTCTGTTGCTGAAGATCGTAAGGTAGGGATCGGGCACGGTAATCTGGCTTCAATGTTGTTGCTGGAAGAGACCAGCTGTTTTGCTTTTATTGCCGGTCACGAATCCTTTGCCGCTGCAGAAGGAGCCATCGGTCTGGCAAAATCAGCCAACAAGGCTCGCACAAAGCCGCTACGAGTGATTCTTAATGGCCTTGGTAAGGATGCGGCTCAGATCATCTCCCGTATCAACGGCTTTACATATGTGCAGACCCAATTTGATTATGCCAGCGGCGATCTGGCCATTGTGCGTGAGATCGCCTACTCCAGGGGAGAAAATGCCAAGGTGCGATGCTACGGTGCTGATGATGTGCGGGAGGGTGTTGCCATAAATCACCACGAGGGAGTGGATGTTTCCATCACCGGTAACTCCACCAATCCAACCCGATTCCAGCATCCGGTGGCCGGTACCTACAAGAAAGAGTGTATCGAACAGGGCAAAAAATACTTCTCTGTAGCCTCTGGGGGTGGTACGGGTCGTACGTTGCATCCGGATAACATGGCCGCTGGACCTGCATCCTACGGCATGACTGACACCATGGGCAGGATGCACTCTGACGCCCAGTTTGCCGGTTCTTCATCCGTTCCGGCGCATGTTGAGATGATGGGATTTCTGGGTATGGGCAACAATCCGATGGTTGGCGCTTCGGTGGCTGTAGCTGTAGCCCTTGAAGGGGCGTTAAGGCAGTAATTCTGTTTCTGAAAACAGCTCTCGCCATGTTGATGCTGTGATTCGCTACAGCTCAAAACCCGAGGACACCAGTGGCAGGTAGCTATCCTTTGAAAACAGACCAGATAAATTTTGATTTGTCACCATTACACATTCCAGACAGGTTTTTGGTTATATAGAAGCGCACGATCTGCTACCTGTAGACTGCCTAACGGAACTGTTCTGGTTCCAGTTCATGACGGTTTAGCTTGTCATAGAGTGTCTTCCTGGGCATTTGGAGTAGGTCAGCTGCATCCGCCACATTTCCTTTTGTGCTTTTCAGCGCATCACGAATCAGACCTCGTTCGTATATCTCTACCTTCGATGCCAGGGAAGTGGTAACCATTCTGGACGGTTCCAAACAATCGTTGAGGCCAAGGCAGAGTCGCTCAGCGACAGCCTTGAGTTCACGAACATTCCCTGGCCAGTCATGCTGTTGCCACCGGAGCAGATCCTGCTCATTCCAGTTGACCGGTTCCCGCTTGAAACGGGCGCAGGCCTGTGAGATGAAGTAAGCCATTAACGGGGCAATGTCACCAGAACGCTGCCTGAGCGGGGGGAGTTCAATCGTGACCACATTCAGTCGATAATACAGGTCGGCACGAAAACCGCCTTGCTCAGACAAACGTTGCAGATCAACCTTTGTTGCCGCCACGATGCGGCAATCAACCGGTATGGAAGCGTTGCTGCCCAACCGCTCCACGCAGCGTTCCTGCAGAACACGCAGCAGTTTCACCTGTAACTGCAATGGCATCGATTCGATCTCATCAAGAAAAAGCGTTCCTCCCTGGGCATACTCGACCTTTCCGATCCGCTTTTTGATCGCTCCGGTAAAGGCGCCTGACTCGTGACCGAACATCTCGCTTTCAAAGATGCTTTCCGGCAGTGCACCGCAATTCAGCGCCACAAACGGACCAGTGCGGCCACTCAAGGCATGGATAGCATGGGCAACCACCTCTTTACCGGAACCGGTTTCTCCAAGGATCAGCAGATCAACATCAGTGGGGGCAAGGGCGGCGATAGATCGACGTACCTTTTGGATTGCGTCAGAGTGTCCGATCAGCGGTATTGTCACCATGTCACCCAGTTGTTCATGCAACCGGCGAATCTCAAGAACAAGATGCCGCTTTTCCAGCGCCCGCCTGACAACATCAAGCAGACGTTCAGAGTGAAACGGCTTTTCAATAAAATCATATGCATTCTGCCGCATGGCTTGAACGGCCATCGTCACATCGCCATGACCCGTAATCAAAATGAGTGGGATGTCACGGTCATAATTTTGCATTTCACCCAGTAGTTCCATACCTGAAATGCCTGGGAGCCTCACATCGCTGACTACAACGGCAGGTGGTGTGTTTTTCATTGCAGTTATTGCGCTTTCAGCAGATGTAAACGAGCGGACGGTAAAACCAGCGAGCTGAATGGTCTGTTCACACCCACGGCGAACGTCATCATCATCTTCAATCAGATAGATCGGAAGATTATTCTGCCGGTTGTTATGATTGTCCACTGTCCACCTCCTCCAGAGTAATGGTAAACTCTGCCCCTCCTGTATCAGGATTTCTGGCAGTGAGTCTACCGCCAAGATCGGTGATTATCATATGTGATATGGCCAACCCAAGCCCCACCCCCAAGCCAATCGGCTTTGTTGTAACAAATGATTCAAACAGGTGTGGAAAAATTTCATCCGCAATACCCTGCCCGGTATCTCGGATGATGATCTGGACTTCTGAATTCTGTTGTAAAATTGACACTGTTACCCGTTTTTCCGGCTGATCCGTAACGGCGTCCAGACCATTACGGATCAGATTGACCAGGACTTGTTCCAAACGGACAGGATCAGCCCAGACCTGGAGTGTTTCCTGAAATGGTTGCAGATCAAGTATCGCATTGAGTTGGCGACGCTGTGGTTCCACCAGCATACTGGCATGGTTAATGGCAGTGATAATACTGATACGCTGTTTTTCTGCAGGGGACTTTCGGGAGAATGACTTTATTTCGGCAACAATAGTTCCAATCCGCTCAGTCATGCGGCTGATCACCCCAAGGTTTTCAAGTGCTTCCGGTACACGTCCCTTTTCAAGGAAACTGATCGCGTTATCGGTATAGGTGTGAATGGCAGTCAATGGCTGGTTAATCTCATGGCTGATCCCTGCCGACATCTGACCCAGAACCGCAAGTTTCCCGGCCTGAACTGCATTGTCACGAGATTCGCGCAGAATACCTTCCGTGGTCTTTAATTCATCAATTTTTTCGAGTAAAGAGCTGTTGGTAGCCAGGAGCTCTGCGGTACGCTCGGCAATCCTTAGTTCAAGTTCCTGATGAGCCCTTCGCAATGCGGCTTCTGCAAGGCGGCGTTCCTTGTATCCCTTGGTAGAAAGCTGAAAAAAGAGTGCAATCATGGCTCCTGCAATAAATATTAGGGTAAAGGTACGGTGAATGGTTTTGGGGAACTGCTTATTACCCATTTCAAAGCGCAGATCTGCGGCCTGAATGATGGCCATGAAGCTTGCCCGCGATTTCATGGCCAGCGGGGTGGCCTCTTTTTTGTAGTTTTTATACGCCTTATTGCGAAGACCAGCCGGGATATCCCTGATCCGTTCCATCCGTTCTATGCAGTTATTAACAAAGGCCATGGTGTCACGTCTGGCCTGTTCCACCAGTTTTTGATCGTTTTTGTCATGAGCAGCTCTGGTCAGCACGTCAAAAGAGCTGGCAATACTGTTCGCAGTTTCCTCAAGCTCCTGCATGTCCTCTTCAAAATTGGATCCAAGCATGATGTTACGGGTAAGGCGAGAAACATAATTGACATCACGGGCAATCTTGATGGTTTCAATCTTGGTGGTAACTTCATGCTGGTGGAGAGAGATAAAGGCATTGTTCAGGCTATATATACCCCAAGCAGCTACAATAGCCGCCAGAGTTACAAACGTTATTATTACGCCGCTGAAAAATGCCAGATTGCGATTCATCCCCATATAGCTACCTTTTTCGACACGCCGTCCCCCTGAACCGCACTGCCTTATCGCGACAGAATGTCATCAATCATTTCTTCTGTGCCCACAATGCTACAATACCACAGCTAAAGACGATCAGATGAAATTTTGATTCAAACTATTCGATATGTATTCATATATTCAAGGTAGCTGGTGTTCGAGCATCCGTCCCTCGATCTGATCCACCATCGCCTCCCTCATCAGTTTCGATACTGACTTACGAGTACAGAGCACTAACGTTTCCATCTGCTTGTGCTCTTCATCACTGACGCGCATTGAAATTACATTGTAACGGGGACTTCCCTTCATTCTACCCATCTACTTGTTCTCCTCATGTTTTTTGCAGTCACCACACTCGACCTGCTTGTCGCTAGTATCGGTTGCAGCGCGAAAGCTCTTGATGGCACCTCCCAAAGAGGCTCCCAGTTGCGGCAGCCTGCCTGGCCCGAAGATAACCAGCATAATTCCGCCAATCACAGCCAGTTCCGGCATTCCTAATCCAAACATGCTGTTGTTCCTCTCTGTCAGAAAACCATTTATTGTAATTCATTCCCAAGGTAAAGAGATCCCCCCTTCCTTTACAGGGAAGGGGGGTCGACAATAATATATCAAGTTGGAATCACTATTTTTTTGACACAACTATCCGCTCTTCTTTATTTCCTGAAATCATTGAACCGACCATTCCAAAGGCCCAGGAGGCATATGCATGGATCATGATGTACACGACAATCACCAGAGATAAGGCCATATGGATGACTCTTGTTGCCGCTGTAGCATGTCTGAAAGCAGGCAGCAAGCCATGGCACAGCCGGTTTACCAAGCTGAAACTTTCGGGAAAGAGTAGAGCCAGACCGGTTAGCGCCATTGCAATCCACAATGCCAGCCAGCCCCACCATGCCAACACTTCAGTTGCCATGATTTTTTCGACATATCGCTTTTCATCAACTTCGTATCCAACCGGATTTTCTATTTTCCTGCCACCCACAAGACATCTGACTTCATGCACAAAGAAATCAAAGGCATTGCCTATCTTGGATACGCCAAACCAGTTATATTCACCACTCATCACAAAATTATAGACAAAAAACGTGATCGTACCCATCCAGCCTAAACCGAGGACAATATGCAGACTTCTACCCGCACCTCTGCTCATAACTCCAAACGGCAGATACTCACTAACTCCCAGTCCTGATAGCAGCAGCAAAAGCACCTCCGCCACAATTAGCCAATGCAGCATCCTGTAGAGAAAACTATGCCTCTTAACAGTAATGGTTTCATTCTTCACCATCGTTTTCCCCCTTACTGGCACGCCTACTGATTGCATGGGCGCCAATCCCCGTAACAGTCCCTACCGCTGCGGCACCGGCTAATGTGCCAACGTCCATGCCGTAGGCCGTCTTCAACTTGTTTTTTGACTTATGGGGGCTCATGTCGGTATGACAGCTGCTGCACTCCATCGAACCTCTGGTAAAGTGACCTGTTTCATACTTTTCACCTTTGGTATGACAGGTCATACAACCTGCTGTTTCCTGCGACAATTTCATGGGGAACGCGGTTTCCAGATTCCCCTTGTGGTAGGCATTTAAAAGCATTACCGCCATTGCCGCCACATCTCCCGTTACCCTGCCACAACGTTCAGAGCGTTCACTTGAACCACTGGCATAGCCGGTCTTTTCACACCATTTACCAACACTTACGTGACACAAAACCGAGTGGCTGGGTGATTGTGGCAGTGATTTTCCGGTCTTGTATTTTGGCGGATAAAATTCTTTTTTTACTGCGTATTCATTTGACTTATCGGTGGGGAAGGCCTCTGTCTCGTAGTAGCGCATGAGTCTTGGAATAATCTTCTCTGCAGCATGGAAGGGGACAACCAGCGTAATAGCAGAGGCGGATCCGTTAGGGGCTCCGCACAGAGATCCATAGCCTGCCACCCCCCCTACGCCATACTGCATCAAGATCGGGTTGAAGGGACTTTCTTTCTTTCCACTGGCAAGGTGCTCGATAAACTGTTCTTTAGTTGGCATAGGCAAAATGGTGTAGGGATAACCTATTTTTTCCTTTAACGCGGTCATGATTGCCCAGAAAGCACCACCACCACACTCTTCAAGGTAGTATCCCAAGTGACCAAGTTTTCTGACATACTCGGGATCAAGCTCCTGATACCCCCAGGGAAACGGAGGGGCGACAAACGTTTCTGGAGCAGCGGCCTTTGCTATATTCGTTGTTGCCACACCACACAATGCTGCCCCTGACAAAACGGCAACACCCTTAATAAAATCCCTTCTGTGCAAATCATTCATTTTTTCCTCCTGTTAGTTGACGTGTTAGATATACCCAGGGGTATCTGAAAGCGCCGTTTATGTTCCCTGCAATAAACGCTCAGGCATAAAAATGTTCTACTGACTCAGATTCGTACCAAACAGAACATTTCAGCTGTAACCTGAATAGCAAAGCACATGCCGAATAACAGTGTTTCTTAAATGATTGCTAATTATCTAACATCTAACGTGTTTCTTCGTTATAACGGGCCATAAAGACAGGTAATTTTGCAGGTTTTCAGAATAACCGGTTTTGGTTGTGCGGAACCCCGCACAACCATCTGGCTCTAGCTGTAGCCCTTGAAGGGGTGTTAAGGCAGTAATTCTGTTTCTGAAAAAACAGCTGGTATTCAAACTTTTTAATATGTTAGTGTATACATAATTCAGACAGCCACCCTTTGGGGGCTGATCCAAGTTGCAAATAGACGACATACCGCCTGGATCTGCTGTAATAGTGGGCTGGGACGGCTGCTGTGTGGAACCTGCCGTTGCATAGATGCAGCCGGTTTAATGGTAACAGGCGCACCGTTCCGGGTGCGCCTGTTTTGTTTGGAGCCTAAATGCGTAAGAAGACAACCATACCTGAGATATTATTGATGAAGTCAGAAGCCCGCAAGATAACCGTGCTTACCGCATATGACTATCCTACGGCCAGGCTGGTGGATGCCGGAGGGGTAGATGCGATACTGGTTGGAGATTCTGCCGGCGTCGTATTTGGCGGCTGTGAGAACACCCTGCCTGTAACAATGGATGAGATGCTCTATCACGTCAAGGCTGTAGTAAGAGCCAGACCCAAGGCTCTTGTGATTGCCGACATGCCATTTATGGCCTGCCAGAGCGGTGAGCTTGAGGCTCTGAAAAACTGTGGCAGGATGCTGAAAGAAGGTGGCGCAGAAGCGGTTAAGATAGAAGGGGGCACGAATATGTCCTCCATTATAAGAGCTGTTACAGATATGGATATTCCGGTGATGGGGCATGTGGGACTCACCCCCCAATCGGTACACCGTATGGGTGGTTACAAGGTTCAGGGGCGCAAGGATCAGGCAGAGAAGATTCTGGAGGATGCTCAAGCAGTGCAGGATGCAGGAGCCTTTGCGGTCGTGCTGGAGGGGATTCCAGCCAGACTGGCAGCCCGTATAACTGAGCTGCTTGATATTCCGACCATCGGTATAGGAGCCGGTCCGTCCTGCGATGGTCAGGTGCTGGTGATACATGATATTCTGGGGCTGTGTGAGAAATACTCACCCAAGTTTGTAAAACGTTATGCCGATCTTGCCCCTGTAATCACAGAAGCGGCGCGCCAATATGTTACTGATGTAAAAGAAGGACATTTTCCTACAGAGGAACACTCGTTCTCATGAGACTTATTCATGATGCGCAGGAGATGCAGTCAGAGGTTCTTGCTCTAAAGAAGCTCGGAAAGCGAATAGCCTTTGTCCCCACCATGGGGTTCCTGCATGAAGGGCATGCCTCCCTGCTCCGTGAAGGCCGCAAGCTTGGAGATATCCTGGTCTTGTCCATATTTGTAAATCCAACCCAGTTTGCCGCAAATGAAGACCTTGGCAACTACCCGCGCAATCTGGCGGGGGATATGACCCTGGCTGAGGCATGCGGAACTGATCTGCTCTTTGCGCCAACCGCAGCCGATATGTATCCTGCCGGTTTCCAGACCACGGTATCTCTTGGTTCACTTACAGAGCCCCTATGCGGGGCAAGCCGCCCCGGCCATTTTAACGGTGTAGCGGTTGTAGTGACCAAACTGTTTGGAATTGTTCAGCCGGATGTAGCCCTGTTCGGTAAAAAGGATTTCCAGCAACTGGCCGTAATACGCCAGATGACAAGGGATCTGAATCTGCCTGTTGAGATTATCGGTATGCCTATTGTGCGTGAACCGGATGGTCTGGCAATGTCTTCCCGTAACAGCTACCTTTCTCCGGTTGAACGTCAACAGGCTCTGTGTCTTTATCAGGCAATCCAGAAGGTTAGAGAGCTTTTCTCACAAGGGGAATCATCGGTAGAGCGTCTGCTGGCTGAGGCTCGCCGTCAGATTGAATCCGTACCCTCTGCTGTAATTGATTATCTGGAGCTCAGGGACGGTACGACACTGACCCCTGTTGGTCTCGCCGGAAAAGGAACCCTGTTTGCTCTTGCAGTGAAGATCGGTTCAACCCGCCTTATTGACAATACCCTCCTTGGAGATGAACCATAATGCCCAACAAGGCTCGTGCCAATCTTGAAACCCTGTACAGAATCTTCACCGTTCCTGAAACTCCGGATTCTACACTTGGCGCCGTAGATCAGGCAATAACTGACAATGTTGCCGGATTTCTCCAGACCCATATCGTTGCTATCGAGCAGAGCCTGGAACAGATTGAAGCCGGTTTTTCCTCCTGCGCTATCCCTGAAGAGCCTACATATGTTTCCGAATATACGGAGTTTGTGAAGGCAAACCTGGTGGCTCAATCAGTGCATACCGCAGCTCCGGGGTTTGTCGGCCATATGACATCGGCGCTTCCTTACTTCATGCTTCCGCTCGCCCGTCTAATGACGGCTCTCAACCAGAACGTTGTAAAGGTAGAAACATCAAAGGCGTTCACTCCGATGGAGCGCCAGGTTCTGGCCATGATCCATCACCTGGTCTACCGTTTTCCAAAAGAATTCTATTCAGAATGGATTCATAACAGCCAGGCTGCACTTGGAGCTGTCTGTTCCGGTGGAACCATCGCGAATACTACAGCACTCTGGGTGGCGCGCAACCGCTTATTCGCGCCGGACGGTGTATTCCGTGGCATCGCCCAGGAGGGGCTTGCCCGGGGGCTTCGGCATCGTGGCATTGACGGGATCGCCCTGCTGGTTTCAGAGCGAGGACATTACTCTCTGGGAAAGGCGGCTGACCTTTTAGGCATCGGTCGCGACCATCTGATAAAGGTAAAGACCGCTGAAAACAACCGTATAAACATGCAGGCATTGCGTGAGGAGTGCCGTCGTCTACAGGGTGAAAATATCAGACCTCTGGCTCTGGTAGGTATTGCCGGAACAACGGAAACCGGCAATGTCGATCCTTTGGAAGAGATGGCCGACTTCGCGGAGGAGCTTGGGTGTTATTTTCATGTAGATGCTGCCTGGGGTGGCCCGACACTGTTTTCGGACAGCCACCGCAGGCTGCTGAATGGAATAGATAGAGCCGATTCAGTCACAATTGATGCACACAAACAGCTATATGTTCCAATGGGCGCCGGTATGGTTGTATTCAAGGATCCTACCGCTGTATCAGCGATAGAACACCATGCCGCTTACATACTGCGCCACGGTTCCAAGGATCTGGGCAGCCACACCCTTGAGGGTTCTAGGCCTGGAATGGCTCTCCTGATCCATGCCGGCCTTTCCATCATTGGCCGCAAGGGATACGAAATTCTGATAGACCTGGGGATTCAGCGCGCAAGGACGTTTGCGGAGTTAATCAGACAGCACCCCAATTTTGAGCTTACCAGCGAACCGGAACTTAATATCCTGACATACCGTTATTGTCCCAAGACAGTGCAACAGAAACTTGCAGAGGTCTCGCCTGAAGAAAAGGCAAGGATAAATGCCATTCTGGATCAGATCTGTCTGTTGCTGCAGAAGTACCAGCGTGAGGCAGGCAAAACCTTTGTCTCCCGTACCAGGCTCCAGATGTCTCGTTATAAAGAAGAGATTACTGTGCTGCGTAGTGTACTTGCCAACCCACTGACTACCGACGAGATACTTGCTTCAGTATTGACTGAACAATGCGAAATCGTTCGTAAAACAGAAATACAGGCTCTTCTTGCGCAGATTGACCCTTACCCCATTCAGTAGTTTCAGTATGCCAAGTTGAGGTTACTCGAAAGCGGAGATAACCCGCTCTTTATGGAAGCAAAAGCCCTCCCTATATTTAACCTAAAATGCTTTTTCTGGGATTATCTGATGAAGGATCCTGGAAAACTACAGAAATTACGGATACCTCTTTGATTCTGACTTGAGAAAAGTAAGTTCCCTGCCGATAATGGATAGTGAAACCTCTATGAAAGCAGGAATTTTATGCAAACTGTTATAGATACGGATTTCAGTTACCAGGGAATTACCTTTGATGAACGGATGGCACTCAGATATCTTTTTCACACTGATGAAGATAATGCTGCTGTGTCAGAGCAGAAACCAGCCGTTTCCTTATCTGAAGGTGTCATGCAATGAGCTTTTTGATCCGGAAAAGAGAACTCTCGCCTATGGAGCTGGAGTATGCAGATCTGAAGAATCAGTCCGCCGCTGACAAGAAAAACCGTCAATCAGGTAATGCTTCAAAGGGTGGCCAATCTTCCGGTATTGAAGATGAAGTAACCCTTTCTTCAATAAATAGAGGAGCTAAAAATCAGTTGATGCACAAGCCTTCAGAGTCTGTAACTCCTGACGAGAAGCGGGCCTTAAGAACCCAAATTTCCCTCTTTGTGTAATTTCAGCATGTCTCCCGTATCCCCTGATAGTAGCAACTTTCCCCTTTACCCTCTTAAGAAAGAACTTTCCGTAATCATCCTCCTAATCCTGATCTCGGTTTTTAATGTCTGTCTTGCATCCTGTGACAACAGCAAGCAAAAGGTGGTTAAAATGGAAGCAAAACCGGAGGCTTATCAGAAGTATACCCCTGAACAGCTGAGGAAGCAGCTTACTCCTGAGCAGTTCAGGGTTACCCAACAATGCGGTACTGAACAGCCATTTAACAACGCATACTGGAATAACCATCAGCCAGGTATTTACGTGGATGTTGTTTCCGGTGAGCCACTTTTCAGCTCTCAGGATAAGTTTGATTCCGGCACCGGCTGGCCCAGTTTTACCAAACCTGTAGACAAAGAAAATATCGTTAACAGGCAGGATGACAGCTACGGAATGCTCCGTACCGAGGTACGCTCAAGTCGTACAGACTCACACCTGGGACATGTTTTTGATGATGGGCCAGGGGAGACAGGAAAGCGCTACTGTATAAATTCTGCTTCCCTCCGTTTTATCCCTGTCTCCAAACTGTGGGCTGAAGGTTATGGGCGTTATCTGCCTGAATTTGAAGCAGCTGGTATAAAGACCGATGCCCCTGAAAGGGAGACAGCTATACTCGCAGGTGGCTGCTTCTGGGGGATGCAGGGGATTCTCAGAAAGATACCTGGCATAATAACGACGCAGGTCGGCTATACCGGAGGCCATCTGCCAAATCCCCGTTACGAGGATACGCATGATTCAAAAAGCGGTCATGCCGAGAGTGTTGAGGTTGTTTTTGATCCTCGCAAACTGAGTTATGAGGAACTTTTACAGAACTGGTTCTTCAGGATGCATGATCCGACAACAAGGGATCGTCAGGGAAATGACCATGGCAGTCAGTACCGTTCGGCCATTTTCTACACCAACGGTCAGCAGCAGCTGATAGCGGAAAGGGTAAAGAGGGCGGTTGATGCCTCCGGTAAATGGAAGTCGCCTCTGGTCACAGAGATTGTAAAGGCAACTACATTTTATCGTGCGGAAGAGTATCATCAGGATTATCTGGTAAAAAATCCAGGGGGATACAGTTGTCACTACCTGAGATAGCTCTGCTCCGTTCCACCGTTCTGCCGTTTGCAAGGGTTGATAACTTTGTCCGGATGGTTTATTTATTCAAACAGCTTGTCAGGCTGCCTTCTGACATTAACCAGATAACGGTTCCGGAGCTTTTCCATGAAAAATCCACTGACTCTCGGCTTTTCACCATGTCCAAACGATACCTTTATGTTTTACCCTCTTGTTCATGGGCTTGTGGATACCGCCGGAATCAGTTTTAACGAGAGACTTGAGGATGTTGAGACCCTTAATCGTCTGGCAGTGAAAGGGGTGCTTGATTTGACGAAGGTGTCTTACTCCGCCCTGGGACATATTCGTGAACACTATGCTCTGCTTCGTGCCGGAAGCGCGCTTGGACGTGGCTGCGGCCCCCTTGTAATCTCAAAAGAGGAGATAACACCGGCTGAACTGCCGGGGAAGACTATAGCGATACCTGGCCGCTACACAACCGCACATTTGCTTATGAGGTTGTATGACCCCCGCCTTGTAAGCTTTCTTGAGATGCCGTTCAACGAGATAATGGATGCCGTTATGACAGGCAGGGCGGACGCTGGGGTGATTATCCATGAATCCCGCTTTACCTATCAGGGGTTTGGGCTACATCAGCTGCTTGATCTTGGCGAATGGTGGGAGGAGGAGACGGGTCTTCCTATCCCTTTGGGGGGGATAGTGGCCAAACGTTCTCTTGGAGCTGAAACTATTGGTAAAATTGAAAATGCTCTTGCCTCAGGGGTGGAATATGCCAGAAACAATCCTATGGCAGCAGCTCAGTATATACGTGAACATGCTCAGGAGATGAGCGAAGAGGTTTGTGCTGCTCATATCGGACTGTACGTCAATGATTTTTCCAGAAACCTGGGAGATGAAGGGGAACGAGCCATAACAGAACTGCTCCGCAGAGCCGAGGAAGCAGAAGTGGTACCTAAATCGGAGGTTTCTATATTTATATAGGGAGGGAAAGGCCATGAGCCTTTTCCGGCTTAACAGAAAAAAACTGCATGGAATGCTTCTTGACCATCCTGAGGATGGAAATGAGCGTTGCGCTGCCTGTGACGCGGCCTGCTGCCGAGGTTTCCCAACTGTGGAGCTAACGGCTGATGAGTATGCAAGGCTTGAATCTCTTGGGGCAAAACGGCTACAGTTTACCCTTGATGGCCATTATTATCTGATAATTGAAAACGGCTGCGAGTTCCTGTATGGCAACCGTTGCAGCATATATGAAGATCGTCCAGAAATCTGCCGTTTGTTTGTCTGTTCTTCGGATGACTAAGTAATACGAAATCTTGCCTCACTCCCTCACAGATCAACCTCCGCTCATCATGCTGTATCCTTTCTTTTCATCCGATAAATCTACTATTACCCCCGTGTTGTTTAACCTTGCCATTCTGTTTTTAAACTGATTAGCAATACATCATCAAATGCTTAATAATTGGTCATCATTTGATAATCAATAGGACTTAAGTAACCTTTTATCCCATTTTTTGATAGAGATAACCTTTTGTAATAAAAAGCAATATTTTTAAAAATCTTAGCCGGAGCGCTCTTGGCATGCTTACTGTTACAGCAATCCCAACATCGGCTTGATTAACCGGCTTTGTGCTGGTGCCAATTAAAAACAGGAGGAACCATTATGAAAACAGTTCGCAACATTATTATGGCAGCAGCAGTTACCCTTTCTTTAAGCGGAATTGCAATGGCTACACCATCTACACAGGTGTGGATCCCATCGCCGGATGTGAAAGGGTTTGGTGAATTCAATATCGGTATTGATTCGTACATCCGTTTTTCTCCGAAGTCTGACGCAGGAACCAATCTTTACGATGTAGGTGTAACGGCCGGCGTACTACCTTTTAAAAAACTTAAGCTGGAGATTGGGGTTGACTATCTTACATCGCTTAAGCAGGATGACAACAAAGCGGATAACCACCCTTTCTATTTCAATGCAAAACTGGGAACGCCTGAAGATGCCTTTTTCAGCGGGATGCCTTCACTGGCGGTAGGTATCTACAACCTGGGGACATATGACAAGATTGAAGAGGGACTTTCAACGCGCCAGAACATTACATATGGTCTCGTAGGCAAGACATTTCCGGTTATTGGCAGGTTGTCAGCCGGAGGCTACTACGGTTCGGAACGCGCTTTGGCAAATAACTCAAACATCAAGAACCAGAACAGCGGTATTATGGCCTCTTGGGATCGTTCCATGGCGGAGATCTCTGATAAACTTTGGCTGGCCGTTGACTACATGAGTGGCAACAATGCCAACGGAGCTCTTTCGGTTGGCGGTTCGTGGGCATTTAACAAAAATGTATCTCTGCTGGTAGGTGTGGTTACATTTAACCCATTTTACAAGACGTCCGGGGGGGAAGCTATACCTGGTGGCAAACCTGCATTTACTACCCAGCTGGATATCACCTTCTAAATTATCCACCCATCTGTCTTCATACACCGCCTGGTTGCAGATCCATTCTTCAACCAGGCGGTTTTTATTATTTTTTCCCCTGTAGCTCAAACTGTTCCAACGCGTTCAGTGCCTCAGAGCCATAGACCACAGAAGGTCCTCCACCCATCATCACAGCAACGCCAATCGCCTCAACAATTTCTTTCTTTGTAGCTCCGGCGGCCACAGCTGCATGCGTGTGGTAGGCTATACAACCGTCGCAACGGACGGTTATTGCAATAGCGAGGGCTATCATCTCCTTGAACTTTGAACTTAAAGCGCCATCCTCGGTTGATTTCTGGTGCAGTTGGCCGAAAGCACCCATAGTACCAGGTATCTCTTTACCCAAAGCATTCATTAAGCCACTGATTTCCTTAAAATAGGCAGGATACTGTTTGTTCATTTTTACCCCCTTGATACGGATAGCCATAAAATGACCTTGATGTACATTAACTATCATTAAAAGTTAAAATGTCAAATGGGAGGACTTAAGAGCCAGTATTTCCCCAGGCACATCGAGGCAGCCAGCCCTAAAATCAACACACTGCTGACCACAAACCACCAGTCTCATCTGGGAGATGATACTGATTCAGGTTTTAATAAGTCTTTTTAGAGTGACAGACACCTGTCACAGACACCTGCTATATTCGGGAAGAATTGTGAGAAAGCAAAAAATATGATGTCTGCTATATTTCCGGTAGTGTTGTTGTCAACCCCCTATACCATAAGGACGTTCTGCTGTTTATGTACAAATACACCAACAAAATTGATGCACTCACCGCCATCCTGAAAAGGCTTGACAGCGGCGAAAAGTTGAATTCTGACTTGCTGGCTCATGACTTACATGTAGGGGTTCGCACGATCTATCGTTACCTGAACCACCTGCAGGTGGCAGGGTATCCGATCTACTTTGACAAGGCAGACAAGAGCTATCGCTTTCTGGATAATTTCAGGCTGGCACAGCTTAAAACCAGCGCAGTTGACGAGGCCTTTACCCTGCATCCGATCAACCAGGTAAGCGGAATGGCGATAGCCACCTTCCGTACCACCGGTGAGTGCATCCATAAAAACATGGCCATGAGCCGCCTGATGGGCTGTTCCAGCTGGAATCACTGTAATGGCAATTTCCGGCAGCTTGACTGGTGGCGTGACTCCGGTTTAATGGCCTTGTCAGATGAGGCGATTGAGACCGGTCGCGAACTCTGCCGCGACCTGACGTTAAGCATCAATGGGCGCGAACGCTGGATTCAGGTTCGTCTGACCCTGGTAAAACAGAAAAAGGATCCCTGTCTGGTATTCGTAGCTCAGGATCTTTCGCCACGCATGCATAAAGAGATGCAGGTGGCTCGTTTCTACGCCGCCATGAATCAGTCTCCCAACCTGATTCTGGTTACTGATACCGACGGTACGATTGAATATGTCAGTGAACAGGCGGAGGAGCTGACTGGCTATACCGCCGAAGAGCTGGTTGGCGCCAATCCACGCATCCTTAAATCGGAACAGACTCCGCCGGAGGTTTATCAGAACCTCTGGAGCACCATAAGCCGTGGTTACACCTGGAACGGAGAACTGTACAACCGAAGAAAAAACGGTGAATTTTACTGGCAGCATCTCCAGATCTCTCCGATCCGCAACCATCAGAAAGATATCCGCCGCTTTGTTGCCGTGATTGAAGATATTTCACGGCAGAAGCGGCTTGAAGAAGAGATCTACGCATATGCGATTACTGACCGGAATACCGGCCTCTATAGCCGCAAGATTCTGTTTGCGCTTGCTGACCGGGATATTGCTGCAGCACAGCGGTATGGTCGATCCATGACCCTGCTGATCGTTGATATTGACCGTTTCAAACAGTGTAATGAACAGTTCGGTTACCCGGCGGGGAACCAGTTCATGCGGCAGTTGGCTGATATCTGCCGCTCAATAGTACGGACTACAGATCTGATCGGTCGTGTTGGTAAAGATTCCTTTGCCATCCTGCTTGCTGAATCTGAGCTTTCCGATGCCCTGCTGGTTGCCGAACGGATACGTAAAAAGGCAGGAGAGATCATAATCAATGCGCCGGAAGGAGCCTTCACCTGTACGGTAAGCGTTGGTGGAGTTGCCCTTAGCGCCTGTCACCAGAACATGGAACAGCTGGTGCTGGCGTGTGAGGGGATGCTTCAAAGCCATCTGATCCAGGAACAGACCAATATCTGTGTTGGTTTTGCATGAATGGGACAGATTTTGGACATGTCGGGAGCACTGTTGAACAAATTGTTGCCATGAACCTCTCCGATTACGGATCTACCTGTATTCTCGTTTGCGCTGCACTGTTACTGGCCGGCGGACTGATCTGGCGTTTTATTGGTATGAGGCAGCTGAGCCGACAACTAAAGTCCTTAAATCAGCAGCTTGAAACAGAAGTTGCAAAACACCACGATGCAGTTTACAAGCTGAATGAAAATCAGAACTTTCTGAAAACACTCATCAAATCCATTCCGGATCTAGTATGGCTAAAAGACCCCCACGGTACCTACCTGGCTTGCAACCCCCGTTTTGAACGGCTCTACAATGCTCCGGAGTCCGAGATTATCGGCAAGACGGATTATGACTTTGTCGACAAGGGACAGGCCGACTTCTTTCGTGAACATGATCGCAAGGCCATGCGGGCAGGGGAAGCGTGTCGTAATGAAGAGCTTCTTACCTTTGCCAGTGACGGGCACCAAGAGATGATGGAGACATTCAAAACTCCTATGTATGGTGATGACGGCAGCCTGATCGGCGTTTTGGGCATCGCACGGGATATTACCGGCCTGAAGAGGAGTGAAGAGGAGTGGCACAGCAACTGGTGGACTTTGATGACACTGCTCAACAACCTGCCGTTTATGGCCTGGATGAAGGACCATGAAGGCTGCTTAGCCGCAGCTAATGAACATTTTGCATCAGCCTGTGGTGTCCCCTTGTCCAATGAACTGATTGGTAAGACGGATTTTGATGTATGGCCAGAAGAGCTGGCCAGAAAATACCGGACAGATGATGCTGTCGTCATGGACACCAAGGTGCCAATACTTCTTGAGGAGCTGATTGAAAAAGATGGTCTCAGAATCTGGCATGAAACCTACAAGGCACCGTTATTTTCCAGTGATGGCCAGGTTAGCGGTACTGTAGGATTCGCCCGTGATATAACCGACAGAAAACGGGCAGAAGATGCTCTGATAGAAGCAAAAGAGGCTGCCGATGCAGCCAACCGTGCCAAAAGTGAGTTTCTGGCCAACATGAGTCATGAGATACGCACCCCGATGAACGGCGTGATCGGTATGGCTCAACTGCTCCGTTTTACTGCCCTGAGCCCTGAGCAGGAGGAGTATCTGGTTAGCATTGAGGTCTCTTCTGATAACCTGCTGCAGATCATTAACGATATTCTGGATCTTTCAAAAATTGAATCAGGCAGGATCGAGCTTGAACAGACCGATTTCTCCCTTCGGCAGACTGTTCAGGAGGTGATTGCAGCCCAGCATTCACTGATGCGCCAAAAAGAGCTGGAGATGGTGGTGAGCCTGGACGATACCATCCCTGAGCTGATACTTGGTGATCCGCTGAGGGTCAGACAGATCCTTTTGAACCTGCTGAGTAATGCCGTTAAATTTACCCGATCCGGCCGCATTATCATAGATGCCCAATCTGTTGAACAAGATGAAAATGGGTTGAAGCTCTGCCTGTCGGTAAGCGATACCGGCATTGGAATGGCGCCGGAGGCCTTGGAGCGAATCTTTGCTCCGTTTGAGCAGGCTGATAACGCCACCACTCGCAAATATGGTGGAACCGGCCTGGGACTAACTATCTGCCGTCGTCTGACAGAATTGATGGGAGGCCGTATCTGGGCTGAATCAACAGCAGGACATGGCAGCAAATTCTCTGTTGAGTTGTTTTTTGAGGTACCAGAGCAGGCTAGG
>DCVL01000005.1 GCA_002328035.1 Geobacter sp. UBA2189 | reverse complement strand
CGTTCAGTGATATCCCGTACCAGCCCGAGGTTGTACCCCTGACCGCAGAATTCAAAGTAGTTGGCGTTGATCTCCACAGGGAAGATATGGCCATCTTTGGCCTTGTGCCGCCCTTCAAAGGTGTGGGACTTGATCTTCTGCAGTTCCTGCCAGTAGCCGGACCAGGCATCGGCAGGCCAGTCAGGATCAAAATCAGCCACATGCAGTATCCCAAGCAGTTCATCACGGCTGTAGCCCAGAGTTCGACAGGCTCCTTCGTTAACATACTTGAGCTGCCCTTGTTCGTTAACAAGGATAGCTGCCTCAGCAACATGATCAAGGGCAAAGCTCATCAACTGCAACCGCTGTTCAGACTGCTTGCGGTCGGTAATGTCACGGGCAAATCCCACCGTACCCAGCAGGTTGCCGTCGGCATCCAATACCGGCGCCTTGTAGGTTTCGTGCCAGCGCAGGTGACCAGGCGTACCAACCAGCTCTTCTACCGTCTTTTGCTGCCCGGTAGCCATGACTTCCCTGTCATCGGCACGAAAACCTTCCGCCAGATCAGCGGGGAAAAGGTCAAGATCGGTTTTACCAAAATAGGGGGCATCGGCAGCAAGACCTGCGGCTTCAAGGTAAGGCCGGTTAACGGCCAGAAGACGGCTGTCTGTATCCTTCAGCCATACCATGAACGGGAAGTTGTCCAACAGTGCCCGCTGGTACTGTTCCTTGGTGCGCAGCTCTTGTTCAAGGAGTCGGTGTTTGGTGATGTCGCGGGCAATGCCAAGCACCCCCACGGACTGGCCTTTGGCATCATAGACCGGGGTTTTGGTGGTTTCCCACAGCACATGACGACCGTCTGAGGCGTAGGTCAGCCATTCTTCATTGGTGCTGGACTTACCTGCTGCAATCGCCTCCCTGTCTTTTTCCTGGAAAAAGGTGGCCAGCTCATCACCAACGTAATAGTCATCTCGGCGCCCGACAATGCCGGACGGTGTGTCGTTGAACAGAAGGCCAAACGCCCCGTTGCAGGCCAGGAAGGTACCGTTGGGGTCTTTGAGCCAGACAGGGTCCGGCAGGGTCTGGATCAGGGTCTGCAGCAACAGCCGTTCATCCTCAAGCTGTACCTGGGCTGCCTGCCGTTCTTCCATTTCATGGGTCAGACGAAGATTTTTCATCCCCATCTCCGCCATCATCAACACCATATTGTACAGAAACAGCAGATTGCCTTGCACATGTTCGCGGTTGAAGACTGGCACCCGATCAAGGGCGGTCAGGTAATCATCGGAAGGAAACCCCATTTCAACAGCCTGTTTGACAAAAAAATCCCGGTCGGGCAGGTCGTTGTCGTAAAAGAACTGGCCGGTGAAAAAAGTGGCAAGATGTTTACCGTCAATAATGATCGGTATGGCGATATCGATCATACCGTTCTTGCAGCGATACTCCATAAAGTCATCTTTCCGCTCAAACAGACCTGCCTTGATAAAGGCATCACTTTCCCGACAGCGCTCCAGAGTGACCGGATGCACCCGATGAAAGCGGGTACAGATATCCTGCCATCCAACAGCGATGAGATTATTCTCGTTGCTGTCAAACAGGCCGTAGGCCATACCGGAAAGACGGTGGTGGGATTCCAGCAGTTGCCTGACCTGCGGCAGATCGACAAGTTGTTCAAAGCTCAATTTTTCCATGGTAGTTCCGCTCACCCCACTGCTCAGTATTCAGACAATGCGTTCATCCCCAAAAGCACAGGATGATCTTTGCGCACAATGCATGATCTTTTCAACTGATTTCTTGTAAAAGGGTCTGCAAAAAAGAGGTCATCAAGGAGATGGAGATATTGGCTACTCTGGCAGGGTACGATGCAGCACAATGCGAAAAGAGAATTGGTTACTTTTTAATCGATTTTGCTGGTCAATAGTCGTTCTATTGATCAGCAAAACGGTGAAACATGGATAGTTCAGACGGATTTGCAGCAGATTTATTCCAGGTTCGACAGGTTCCTGGGTCACTCTTTAGAGGTGGGAGAACCGCACCATTCTTTTGAAATGACAAAGCCGCAACTATAGCCTGGGTTGATAAAATCAATCATCTGTCCAGCTAAAAAAGAATTGAGTGTTTTGACCCGATAGTCACCAGGTTGACCGCAAACGCCACAGCGCGGGTGATAGCGAAGGTCTGGCTCTATGCTCACTACAATGCCTGAAGGCTGCTTTTAAACCGAGGCAATGCAAAATCCTTGCAACTCAAGTGTCTCGCGAATAAGCTGTTTGACAAGCATGGGTTCCTCGCTCAGATAAAATGGTTAGTCGCGCTACTATAACTATCTGATGGAACTCATGCTTTTCAATTATAAAAGAATAATTCTGCGCACTGGTTACTGAGACGGACCTCAAAATTAAGGGTTATAAATAAGATTCTTGGAATGATGGAAGATCGATTGTTAATGTGAACCTTCTATTAACGAATGGTTTTGTAGTTTTCTGTACAAGGTGTTTCTGGCTATCCCCAGCCTGCGTGCCGCTTCCGAGATATTGCCCCCGCATTCGTGTAGTGCTTTCTTGATGGCTGTTGCTTCCAATGTATCCAGATTTAGCTGTGTACCGTCCCCATTTGTCGGGCCAGCAACGCTGGGTGAAGACAGTTCGTTGAAATAATCCAGAAAATCATCTGGCAACTGCTCAGGCGTGATTTCATCTCCATCGTCCAGCAGGGCGATTGCTGTTCGCAAAACGCTATGCAACTGCCGGATGTTACCCGGCCACGGGTGGCGCTCCATCAGTTCAAGAACCTCAGGGCTGATTCGCACACTCTTTTCCGAACCGGTTAACTCGCCAACAATGATCTGCGCCAGTCTCAGGCAGTCTTCACGATCCCGCAGACGAGGCAGGGAGACAATCAGGCCGTTCAGGCGATAATAGAGGTCTTTTCGAAAGCGTCCGGCCGAGATCTCATCCCGCAACTTCCTGTTCGTCGCGCAGATGACAGCAATGTCTACCTGGAATGACTCTCTTCCTCCCAGCGGCGTTACGCTGCGTTCCTGTAATACCCGCAATAACCGAGCCTGCAGCGGTAGCGGCATGTCGCCAATCTCGTCCAGAAACAGGGTGCCGCCATCGGCCTGGCGAATCTTGCCGATACTTCCTTTACGGCTTGCTCCGGTAAATGCACCCTCCTGGTAGCCAAACAGTTCCGACTCGATCAACCCCTCCGGTATTGCCGCGCAGTTCAACGCTACAAAAGGTCTGTTGCTGCGCATTCCGCAGACGTGCATGGCACGGGCAAACAGTTCCTTGCCGGTTCCCGATTCTCCCTCCAGCAACACAGGGATGTCATGCTTCAGCACTTTGCGCACACGGTCTATGGCCTGCCGCATGGAGCTGTCACCGAGATTCAGAGCTTCCAGTGCGGATAGATCAGTGGGACGGCTGTTTGTACCATGCTGTAAGCCAGTAGCTCGTGTTGTAGCAAGCGGAACACGTGCCCGAGCAAAGATCGGCACGCCATTGTTGGTGCGGAGTTTCAGTAGTTGCCGGGCTTGAACAAGGAGCATATCAAAGCGCAGACTAAACAGATCCGTAAAATCAACCTGCTGGTAGCGGTAGCGGTCCAACCCCAGATGCAGCAAGGCGCTGCGATTTGCTGCCTTGAGTTTGCCATCCATACTGAAGACCGCCAGCGCCTCGTACAGACTGCCGATGAATTCAGGGCGGCTATGAAAATGGAGGATGATATCGGTCGTGAAACCGGTTGCAAACATCTGGTTTTCTATCTGCTGTGTTGATATGCGAACTAGGGCCATGGTGTGCTGTTGTGAGGCAAGGCAGTCACCCGAAACGTCCAAGATTCCCAATACATTGCCATAGGGGTCGAACACAGGCGAAGCAGAGCAAGAGAGAAAACCGTTTGCCGTGGTAAAATGCTCTACACCGGTGATTCTTACCGGCATCTGTTCAATCAACGCAGTGCCGATGGCGTTGGTGCCCTGGATCTCCTCCGACCAGATTCCACCTGATCGCAAAGAAACCAGGTCTGCCCGATTGCTAAAATCCATATCACCAATTGAGTGGAGTATGACGCCGGTTTTATCCGCCAAAATGACCATGCTGGACGTGTCCTGAATCTGCTCGTACAGATTTTCCATGACCGGTCGGGAATTCTCCAACAATACGTGATTTTGGGTGGTCAGATCATGGAGTGCATGCTGGGAAAGTACTGTAAATGCTGCCTGTTTGTTGTCCGCTTGGACGCCGTTTGCCAAGGAGCGCTGCCAAGAGCGGGCTATTGTTTCGGAGACCAGTCCGGCAGGAAGTATTCCATTTGAAAAGAATTGGGAGCGTGCCTGATCAATGGTGCTGCTGCCGGATTGTGGAGATAGCTGCATACCTGCCCCCGAGTGTTGGTAGAAATAGGTTTTATTTGACGTCTTTATTTTAGCTGTTGCGCCAGGGTGTTACAACAACTTTGAACAGTTGTTACATTTTGTAACAGCTTGGAAATACGCAGTCAGTAAAAAAATGAGTATGGTATTTCAGCTAAAAATGACTGATTAGCTGATGCCAGAGGATAAGTTGTTGTTGTGTATACATTTTGCTGGTTTCTGTCTTTATATAAAGCAAACATGGTTTTATGGTTGGCATGGCGTCTGCAGTAAACAGAATACCAAGACTGGCATCTGCTGGTCGCCCTGCCGGACAGGCAGGTCATTTTATCTGTTTATAGGGAGGATGCTATGCAGAAACCGATGGACGACAGTTACAAACTTTATATCGACGGGAAGTGGGTGGATGCCAGCACCGGTAAGACCACATCAACCTACAATCCAGCCAACGGTGAGCTTCTGGCTACCTGTGCTGATGCCAGCAAGGAGGATGTGGACAAGGCGGTTAAGGCAGCCTGGAAGGCTTGGGATAGTTGGAAGAAGGTCAGCCCCCAGGATCGTTCAGCCATGTTGCTGAAGATTGCCGACCTGATTGATGCCAATGCTGAAAAGCTTGCCATGGTGGAGACGCTGGACAACGGCAAGCCGATCCGTGAGACCATGGCGGTGGATGTGCCGCTGGCATCCGATCATTTCCGCTATTTTGCCGGTGCCATCAGGACTGAAGAGGGGCAGGCGGTCATGATCGACGATTCGACCATGAGCATCATCCTGCGTGAACCGCTCGGTGTTGTGGGCCAGATCATTCCCTGGAATTTTCCGTTCCTGATGGCGGCATGGAAGATTGCGCCGGTTCTGGCAGCCGGAGACTGCACCGTTATCAAGCCGTCCTCCACCACCCCGTTGAGCCTGCTGGAGCTGGCAAAGCTGTTGGATCAGGTTCTGCCGCCGGGCGTGGTGAACGTCATTACCGGTAAAGGTTCCGGGGCCGGTAACTACATGTTGGAGCATACCGGATTCCGCAAGCTGGCCTTTACCGGCTCCACTGGCATCGGCTACCAAGTGGCCGAGGCTGCTGCCCAGAAGCTGATTCCGGCAACCCTGGAGCTGGGCGGTAAGTCAGCCAACATCTATTTCCCTGATTGCCCATGGGAGAAAGCGATTGAAGGGTTACAGATCGGCATTCTGTTCAACCAAGGCCAGGTATGCTGCGCCGGTTCCCGGGTTTTTGTGCATGAAGATATCTATGACCGTTTTGTGGAAGAGGCGGTAGCGGCCTTTAACAAGGTAAAAGTGGGGTTGCCGTGGGAAAATGATACCATGATGGGCACCCAGGTTGATGAAAAGCAGCTCAAGGATATTCTGAATTATGTTGAAATCGGCGTAAAAGAAGGTGCAACCCTGGCCTGCGGTGGGGTCAGGGTGGTTGAGAACAGTCTTGATAAAGGAGCCTTTATGCGACCGACCCTGTTGACCAATGTTACCAACAACATGCGAGTTGCCCAGGAAGAGATCTTTGGACCGGTAGCTGTGGTGATCAAGTTCAAGACTGAAGAAGAGGTGATTGCCATGGCCAACGATAGCGAATTTGGACTTGGCGGTGCCGTATGGACCAGGGATATCAACCGTGCCCTGCGGGTTGCCAGGGGGGTTGAAACCGGCAGGATGTGGGTCAACAACTACAATAATCTGCCAGCCCATGCACCATTCGGCGGCTATAAGAATTCAGGTATTGGACGTGAGACCCACAAAGTGATCCTTGATCACTACACCCAGATGAAGAACATCTTTATCAGCATGACTGAGGCCAAGATCGGCTTCTATTAAAAACTTTTCGCCTGCATGATGCCGGATATCTTTCGGCATTATGCAGGCTTTTTTGTTGGAGGAGTCCATATGGAGAGTAATGATATTACTGCACAGACCAGTATTGAAGAACTTTTAGAGCAGTATCCGAAAGCCAATGAATTCTTTCTGGAGAAAGGTTTTCGCTGCCTTCGCTGTGGCGAACCATTCTGGGGTTCCATTGAGAAATTCCTCAAGTCAAGCCGCTTTACCGGGGATATCAACGCACTTTTGGACGAGCTGCGGGCTTACGTTGTTGAGTAATAATAGCTGAAATTTTATAGAGGGAGGGGACACAAATATGATGAAAAACACATATAAGATTGCAGCAGCAATGGCAGTAGTTTTGGCGGTAATGATATGCAGCGTCGTTGCATTCGCAGGGGCGCCTTTTGTCACCCTTGAGGGTTATGGTGGTATCGCGTTTAACCCTTTGGCATACCTAGCTGCTCCGACTGATGAACCTGGCTTCAAGGCAGGATCGGTTGTAGAGATTGCCAAACCTAGAATTGGCGCTTTCTACGCCAATCTGAACGATTCGGACATAGACTGGACTACCTTGGGGATTGCAACGGCCATTAACAAGAGGGTAGAGGTCTCGTACGGCTATGAACTGGTCGCACTTGGCGGTGTAAAAAACATCCATAAAAGCAACGTCGGTGCTAAGGTCTGCGTCTTGGACGAAAATTCTTTTGGCCAATCCTGGATACCTGCGGTCTCCGTTGGTTCTGTCTTTAAGCAGACTACCGGCCAGGTCTCCGGATCTGACAAGAGCGGCTTTGACATCTATCTGGCGGCTACCAAAACCATCACTCAGACACCTGTGCCGGTGCTGATTTCTGTTGGTGTGCTTTCCACAGAGGGACACGTTAACGGCATTCTGGGATTCGAGAACGAAAGAAAAGAGATTTTTTTCGGTAATATTGACCTGATTCCGGTCAGCTGGCTGGCTCTCGGGTTTGAGTATAAGCAGGGACCAGATTACGGGAATTGGAAGGATGCTGATTACTGGAACGTTCATGCTGGGTACTTCGTCAATAAAAACCTGACCCTGGTGGCGGCCTATACCTACGCCGGAGACAGGCATGACAAAAGCCTAGTTGGACTGGGCGGTGGAGCAGTAGTCAGTGCACAGTACTCCTTTTGATGACCACAAGCTGATATATTGAGCTGGAGCTGCAAGTAGTTTGACTCACAGAGCAGTTTTATCAAAGGGAGAACCGGCATCGGTTTTCCCTTTTTGCGTGGTGAATTGTCCTCTGGAGGTAAAATATACAGTACTTCCAAGTGAGAACAAAAAACAAGTGATGTCAAAAACGGTTTTACCACAGAGGCTCTAAAGGAAATCAATTCAACAAATAACAAAAGACTGAGCCTCTTGCAAAACCTTATTCAAGAATCCGAATGTTAGTTATTTGGGCAATAACATATTGTAATAATTGAGCTTCATAGTGCTTTATGGTATTGTTCTGTTGCGACGAGACCAATATCAGGAGGATGCCAATGAGGCTCAAGACCAGACTATCATGGTTGATGGGATGCGTACAGAGAAGCTTGTTTTCCCATCTTGATGAATGCCTCGATATTCCGCTAACAGACCAGGAAAAGCGTCTGGTCTCAATCCTTGAGATTGTTCAAGCTGAAAAGTATGTGCCCAAAAAAGCATTTACCCAATGGCTTGGCCGTAAACTGGAAGAGCGTGAATCACTGGCTCGCTCCTTTGTCGCCAAGTCACTGTATCGGTATCCAACAACCAGAGACCTGATCCGTGCTTTACGCTCTACACCGAACTTGCGGCGGCTCT
>DCVL01000051.1 GCA_002328035.1 Geobacter sp. UBA2189 | reverse complement strand
GCTATTCGGTTTTCAAAGACCAAATCTCCGACAGCGACTGGTGTTCCGCGCTGCAAGGAATCCCGTTTATACACATCCATTTTTTATACGTCAACATTTTTTTCAAAAAAAAATTAATTCTGCTCTAACTATTCGAAATCAGACTTGCACACAACAAACTACTCGTGTATAGCAGGTGAAAATCCATCAGTTATATTCAGACAAGGTTTTATTAATGAAATTGATTTGCCTGTTGTCCATGACTTTATCTCTCTCAATAACTGCCGCTGCATTTGCAGATTCAAGATCTGATGCATTAGCTGTTACTGCTAAACTGCAACACGAATTAAATTCACAAATCTCGGCCGATGAGATACGAAGCATTGATTCAAGCCTTGCAACTGCTGAGATGTATTACCAACTGAATGATAAAAAGAATGCTGAAAGGTACTATAGACTTACTATTCAGAAGGTTTCTTTGATTAATTCAAGGATTGCGCCTCCAGATAAAGCAGAACCGATACCAATAATAAAACAAGAACAGCAGGTTAATACAACTATAGATGCTAATGAAGCGGACAAATCAGGCAAATTTTCTAAAAAAACAGTACCTATTTTTACTGAAACCTCAGCACCATCTTCCAATTTAGATACCGGAGTACCTTCCATAAATGATGGACAGGAGTATTTGGGCTCTACCAGACTCACTGGTGGTGTTGGCACATACAGGGTTATAAAAGGTGATACAATCCGAATTATAGCTGCAAAGCTTGGAATCAGCCGTTACAAACTTGCATCCATGAATAATCTGGATACAAAGCAGATGCTAAAAGAGGGGCAACTTCTTAGATACAACAATCGCAGAATCATTCCTGAACATCGTTTAAAGGATGGAATAGTTATTAACATCCCGGACAGAATGCTTTATCTCTTTAAGCAGGGTAACATGACCTTTTCCACAGCTGTGGCTTTGGGTACTCCCACCAAAACAGGCCAATTTCTATGGCAGACACCAATAGGCAGATTCAAGATTGTCAACAAGGCAAAAAATCCCACATGGACAGTTCCGCCCTCTATTCAGGAGGAAATGAGGCTTGAAGGTAAAAATGTAATAACAAGCATACCGCCAGGCAAGGATAATCCTTTAGGCAAGTATGCTATAAAGACCTCTTTGCCTGGAATACTGATACATAGCACAACAAAACCCTGGTCAATTTACACATATGCAAGTCACGGCTGCATAAGAGTCTATCCATCAAGGATGGAAGAGTTATTCAAGCTGGTTAGCACTCATTCACCAGGGGAGATTATATACAAGCCTGTAAAACTTGCTGTTACCGATGATGGCAGGATACTGCTTGAAGCTCACGGTGATATATACAACAAGACAGAAGGGCTGACCGCTGAGGCTCAAATGCTAATAAGGCGGCAAAAACTGGAAGACAAGGTTGACTGGAAAAAAGTAAGGCAGGTTATATCAAACAGAAACGGAGTAGCGGAAGATATAACGAAAACACCGGCCGAAACAAAAAACAACGATTTTGCAAAACAGGATCAGTCTCCTACGTAATCAGAAGGCTCCGTACCTTTGACAAAAGATTCTTCCGTTCCATCTGCGCCTTGAGTCAATTTTCCGCTCTTGGAGTTTACTCTCACAACAGAGACTGTTTCAGGCTTTTCAAAATGCTCAACGGTCATTCCAGCAACTGCCTTCATCATATAATTAACCCAGATAGGAGCTGCAGCCTGCCCACCAGAGCCACCTGACCCCAACGACTTGGACTGATTGTCAAAACCAACCCATACTCCTGTAACAAGTTGTGGCACATAACCAACAAACCAGGCATCTTTCATCTCGTTCGTTGTGCCAGTCTTGCCGGCCACCGGTCGCTTGATAGCTGCAGCACGATACCCTGTTCCACTCTGCACAACAGATTCCATCAAATTAGTGATCAGGTAGGCAACCTCAGGCGAAGTCGCCTGCGTTGCGCGTAGATCCGCAGGCGTAGCTGCAGATGGAAGTAACGGCTTGGACTGCGCCGAAGTCTGTTGATCAACCGTCACATTAGAGGCCAACGGAGGATTAACTATCAGCTCGGGTGGTAATGGCGGCCGATATTCTTCCAAAATCTTGCCATCACTGTCAGTTACCTTGAGTATGTAATATGGCTGCTGGTAGATCCCTTTATTAGCAAACACCGTATAAGCTGAAGTAAGCTCCAAAGGAGAGACGCTTGCAGCACCCAGGGCAAGAGAGAGGTTTGGCTCAATCTTTGCCGTAAAACCGAGCCGCTTGGCAAACTCTACAGCATAATCTACCCCAATCTGGTTGAGAATCTTAACACTTACCACATTTATTGAATGTGTAAGTGCCTCGCGCATGGTAACCGGACCACGATATGAATTATCATAGTTTTTGGGGGACCAGATTTTGCCTGCACCAGCAGGATAGTCAACCGGTGAATCATCTATAACCGTTGCAGCTGTAAATCCTTTTTCAAGGGCTGCTGCATAGATAATCGGCTTGAAGGCGGAACCAGCGTTACGCTTTGCCTGGACTGCACGGTTGAACTGGCTTTTACGAAAATCGTAGCCGCCAATCATAGCCCTTACAGCAGCAGTTCTTGGATCAATTGAAACAAGAGCTCCCTGAACTTCAGGCACCTGATCCAATGCGAATACTGCACTTTGGCGATTTTGATCTGGAGTAAGCACCTGCAATTCAAGCACTGCCCCAAGAACAATTGATTTGGATGGTTTTGCAGGTTTACCATAGCTGTTTACCAGAGTAGGCTTACCTGCCCAGGCCATCCCTTTCCTGTCAAGAGTACCAAAACGGTCTCCTACCCTAACTGTTACAACACTTTTAAATGTATCAATAGCCGTAACAACACCGGTATATGTATCCCCGACCTTCAATGCAGCAGAATCAATAGCATTTTCAATATCATCACAGAACTTGTCGACTTCATCCTGCTTCAGATATTTGGTTGCTCCCCTAAACCCCAGCCGCTTGTCAACCTCCTTAAGACCTGCCCTGACCGATTCATATGCGGATTTCTGCATATTTGCGTTCATAGTGGTGTATATTTTTAACCCACCTTTATATAACTGGTCTTCTCCATATTTCCCCTCAAGATAGATCCTCATCTGCTCAAGAAAATAGGCGACCTGATCGTTTATTTCACGACGGCCAGGCAAAATAGCAAGAGATGTTGAACGAGCATGATTCGCTTCAGCCTCAGTGATGAAGCCTTCCCGCACCATCCTGTCCAGCACATACCCCTGCCGTTCTTTCGCCTTATCCAGATGCTTTATGGGAGAATATGCATTAGGCGCTTTGGGTAAACCAGCCAGAATTGCCATTTCAGCCAGATTCAATTGATCTACATGCTTGCCAAAATAGGTCTCAGCTGCAGCTTCAACACCATATGAACCTGCTCCGAGGTAGATCTGATTAAGGTAAAGATATAAAATTTCATCCTTGGTTAGTCTTTCTTCCATTCTCTTGGCCAGTATAGCTTCTTTTATCTTGCGTGAGAGCTTTTTCTCAGGAGTCAGCAACATCGTTTTTGTAACCTGTTGCGTAATAGTTGAAGCCCCCTCCTTTTTACGCATTGAAGCAAGGTTTTTAAAAGCAGCTCTGGCAATCCCAAAATAGTCAATCCCCTTGTGGGAATAGAAACTGGCATCCTCTGCTGCCACAAAGGCCTGAATCAGTTTTCTTGGCATCTTGTTGACAGGCACAACCAACCTGCGTTCAAGGTAAAACTCCCCAACCAGTGTGCCATCATCACCATAAACCTGTGAAACTATAGGTGGTTTATAATCAGTAAGACGATCGATCTTTGGGAGTTTGGCAATCAGAAACGCAATATAACCTCCAGCGGCCAAGACAGAAAGAACGGCAATAGTAATGAGAATTAATAGCAGGGTTGAAAAGAACCCCCTACCTGCCTGATTTGCCATCTTACGGTTTATCTTGTTTTGCTGCTGATACATTCAAAAACAGCCTTTCAACAAACTAATTAGATGTTTAAAGATATGATTAAGTTCAGAGAAACATACCTGATTCACAATAACGGTTCAAGTTTTAGCTTTAAGATTATTCTCAGAGGACTTGTCAATTATATAATTCAGTCTATACTCTTGCTGTTGGCAGTTTACAAGCTGTGAGGCTTTTATGCGAATCACATTAAAACTTACTCTGATCATATCTGTGCTTTTAATAGCCCTGTTTGTCACTCTGGGATGGAACTCGTACAGGTACGAACATTCACTGATCTACCAGCAGGCCATTGACAAAGCGCGAGTCATCTCAAATCAGCTCATTGAAATAAGGGAATATCTATCTGCAACAGAAAAAGGTGAAGCAGAGAAAAACCAAGATTTGATACCTCAGGTAGCAGCAACAAGGATTGCAACCAAAATCAGATCAGGCTCCCCATACTATGTAAGGCAGGTGTCACTTAGAAACCGGAACCCACAAAATATTCCTGATGAATACGAGACAGCTGAGCTCAAAAACTTATCCAGATCTCCAGAACAAAAGGAAAGTTACAAGATCGTTAAAAACGGGTCTGATGAGACTCTTCGATACATGCTCTTAATGACTGCAGACAAATCCTGTCTTGTATGCCATGGCAGCTTTGAATCAGCACCACTCTTTGTCCAGCAGCGTTTCTCCAAAGGGCACTCTTCATATAATTACCGTGATGGTGAAATAATAGGAGCTGTATCTGTATCGGTACCGATGAAAGAACTTTATATATCTATCGGCAGCAATCTTTTCAGCGAACTGATGATTGAACTTACAATATTGGTTTTACTGCTGTTATTTACAGGATGGATCATACATCGTGCCATTCTGAGGCCTGTTTCAACCGTTGCCAAGGGGATCGAAGAGGTCGCCAGCACCGGAAATTTCACCCAACGTATTGAGCAGCCAGGAAATGATGAGATTGGGCATCTTGTGGCTTCTTTTAATGAACTTATGTCGGAACTGGAACGAAGAACTCAACAACGCGCAGAGTCAGATGAAAGATACCGTAATTTTATTGAGATTGCAAAATCACCTATAGTAACATTCCTGCCGGATGGCAAGATTGTGATTGCAAATCAAAAGGCCGAGAAACTTTTTGGACTTACCAAAGAAGAGCTTCTCGGACAGAGCATCTGTGAATTCATGGCTGACCCTGAATCAATAAGAACCGGCATAAAAAATTATTTCGAGGCTGGTAGCAGCACTCTTATAGGGACAACCAGCCAACAGACAGTAAGAGATGTCTGCGGCAGACTGTTTGATGTAGAGATGGTTATCTCAGTATCTCAGACAGACAGAGATGCAATGTTTACAGCCATTTTAAGAATAATGGAGAGTTCAACTGGTTAATAGATAATTATATAACCATGTGATTCGGCAATAGTTCTAACCTCGTCCTTGTCTTTTATACGGTACTGTTTTCCTTCAAGGGTAAACAACCAGCCATCTCCATTTTCAACAACTGATTCAAGTAACGCCTCAAAAGTTGCCGTCTTTACCATATAAGACCTCCGCAATATAAATTTAGCTGGTTAATTGTTTATATACCTGCTTCAAGTAACGTAGGATTTTGTTCTATAAAAGTGTAAACTTCAAACTTTTTTTAGGAGACAAGTGTGACTCAAACCATTTCAAGCTTAACATCCATGCCTTTCAAGGCTGCTGAAAATCTGCGAAAACTCCGAGAAGCCAGACCTCTTATACATAACATCACAAACTTCGTAGTTATGAACTTTACTGCCAACATCCTGCTGGCAACCGGAGCTTCTCCGGTTATGGCTCATGCAGAAAATGAAGTAGAAGAAATGGTCTCATTTGCAAGGGCACTTCTCCTTAACATCGGAACTCTTACCGATGAATGGGTAAACGTAATGCTAAAAGCAGGGAAAAAGGCAACTGAACTGGGACTGCCAATTATTTTTGATCCTGTAGGAGCAGGGGCAACTTTATTGCGCACAAAAGCTTCAGAAAAGATCCTGGCAGAAACAAAGGTAAAAATAGTCAGAGGTAATGCTTCTGAAATACTTGCTTTGGCAGGCAGTAAAGCAAAAACAAGGGGTGTAGATTCCGTTGCTTCTGTAGAAGCGGCAACAGAGCAGGCAGTTAGATTGGCCAAGGAGCTGGGTTTGCCGGTTGCCATAACAGGAGCTGAGGACTTTATAACAGATGGCTATCATATGGTCAGGGTTGCCAATGGAGATCCGCTGATGAGTGTTGTTACCGGCACAGGATGTGGAGCCACTGCCGTTATTGCCGCCTTTGCTGCTATAGATAACGATCCGGTTTCTTCAGCTTCAACGGCTCTTGCATACTACGGACTGGCAGGTGAAAAAGCTGCAGCAGCTTCAACTGGTCCAGGTTCCTTTGTCCCAAGCTTCCTGGATGCCCTGTACAACATGACCCCTGAAGAGCTTCAAGCTGGCTGCAGGATAACAGAGATATAATGGATTCACGTTATCTCTTGCATCTTGTCACCGATCGTTCTCTTTCAAGAGGGCGTACACTGCTGGAACTGGTTACTGAAGGGGTGGTTGGCGGCGTGACCTGTGTGCAGCTGCGTGAAAAAGAATGCAGCACGAGAGAATTTCTGCATGAAGCTTTTCTATTGTCAAGATTTCTTAAACCGATAGGGATACCGCTTATCATCAATGACCGTATTGATATAGCACTTGCAGTGGGGGCAGATGGAGTGCATCTTGGGCAAAATGATATGCCGATAGGGATTGCAAGAAGTCTGGGGCCACCAAACTGGATCATTGGTATTTCTGCCGAATCTGTTGATGATGCCGTATCCGCAGAAAACGAAGGTGCAGACTATATTGGAGTAAGTCCTGTCTTTGGTACACCAACCAAGACCGACACATCAACCCCTCTTGGACTTGAAGGCCTTCAGATGATAAGAATGGCAGTAAGAGCTCCGTTAGTAGCCATTGGAGGAATCAATTCAGCTAATGCAGGAGAGGTCATAACAGCAGGAGCAGATGGTTTGGCAGTTGTATCCGCGATAGTTTCAGCAGACTTCCCGAGAAAGTCTGCCACTGAAATAATACAAGAGATTGAAAGGGCAAAAGCAGGGAAAGCAGATTTTAAACTGCTCAGTTCAAGTCAGACCACAATCCTGTCATCAGAATAACCGCCATTCTCATCCAAAGCCTCTTTGACTGACCTTATTGCCACCTCCAGCTGTTCATCATCCGGTTCACGTGTTGTTAAGCGCTGCAAGGCCAGGCCGGGAGCAACCATCAATTTTACCAGTGGATGTTTATCGTTTTTAGCACTCCACTTTAAAAACTCATATGAAATACCGGCAATTAGCGGCAACAGAACCACCCTTGACAGCGCCTTGTATAAAAATGGCCAGGCCTTGGGAATAAGAGAGAATACAGCGATGCTCACAAGCATCACTATCAAAAGAAAACTCGTACCACAACGAGGGTGCAACCTGCTGTGTTTTTTTACATTTTCTATAGATAACTCCTCTGCATTCTCAAATGCAAAGATGGTTTTATGTTCAGCACCATGGTACTGAAACACACGTTGAATATCTTTCATTCTGGCAATACCCCATATATAGAGCAAAAAGATAATCACTCTGATTACACCATCCACCAGATTAAAAACCAGATTTCCATCACCTATAACCGGCACCAGCAATTTTGTTAGATAAAGCGGAAAGAAGAAGAAAAGTCCAATACCGAATCCAAAGGCAACAACCATAGTACCCGCTAATGCCCAGGATGTAAGCTCTTCTTTCTTGGGCTCCCCTTTTTCATCCAGTTCTTCAACCATCGCCTCATTGGCTGAGAAATTCAAAGCCTTTATCCCAAGAACAAGTGAAGTAAAAAGGGCTACAGCTCCACGTAATATCGGCAACTTGACTATCGGAAAACGTTCAGAGAGTGGAGGCATCTGCTCACGTTTAACAGTAATCTCTCCCGTTGGACGACGAACAGCTATAGCTACAGCTCTGGGTGCCCTCATCATCACACCCTCAAGAACAGCCTGACCACCTATGTATATTTTTTCCATTTATTTGATACTCCTGAACTGTTTACGAACCTGGGCAGTGCGGCCACAACAGAATTCACCCTCCGGGCATGGCCCGGTGAGACAACCTGGACCAGCATCGCGGAATATTGTTGGAGCCACCTGTTTGGCAAGCCTTAACATACCAACAGCCATTGACCTAATCTCCCACTGAGCACGCTCGCAGCAGCGCAATTTGAAAAAATGCAGCAATTCACGAGCATTCATGGTGATAATAATCTTGGTCTCTGTGGCGTTTGGAAGCAGATAACGGGCATCCTCAGGTTGAATACCCATCTCGACAAGCTGATTATAGGCCTGATGAAGCACACCAACTGTAAAGTCAAATATTCTCTTGGTTTCATCGTTGGAAGCAATAGCAGGGGGTAAAACCGCATCAAAGCGCTCAACATGCGAGACATAACGCTGCGATTGCTGGGAGTAAGAAGCCAGGCGATGCCTAACCAGTTGATGGGATGTTACCCTTGATATTCCTTCTACTCCAAAGGTAAACGACGCATGCTCCAGCACGGAATGATGACCCAGAGACATTATCTTGTCAATAAACTGCAGGTTATCAGAACTGCCTGTCTTTTTTTTAAGCTCATCAAGACCTATAGGTGAATAGCAGAGGCGAGCTGCCAAAGAGACTGTAAGCTCTGGATCAGGAGTATGGTGAAGTAATTCAATATTCATTTTAACCCTCTGAATACAAAAAGGGGGATGCACCGCAGTACGGTGCACCCCCCTTCATAACGTTGCACCAATACTTTACACCTGGCCGTAACGCTTCTTGAACCGCTCGACACGACCAGCAGTATCCACCAGTTTTTGCTTGCCGGTAAAGAACGGATGACAGGCAGAGCAGATCTCTGTAAAAATTTCCTTGCGGGTTGAACGGGTTTGAAAGGTATTACCACAAGCACACTTGACAGTAACTTCATTATACATCGGATGGATTCCTTCTTTCATCTTCTACCTCCTTATGTTTACAGCTCGTTTATAAAGCTGCAATTGACGAAACTACAGAGTATCGGATTATATGCATAAAGTTCAAGTTCTTTTTTTACTTGCTCATAGAATCAAGAAAATCCTGATTGGATTTTGTCTCAGAGAGTTTGTCCAGTAAAAACTCCATTGCATCTACAACGTTCATTGGATGTAACACCTTACGGAGAATCCAGATCCTGTTCAAAGAAACTTTCTCAATCAACAGTTCCTCCTTACGAGTACCTGACTTGTTGATATCAATGGCAGGGAATGTTCGTTTTTCAACAAGCCGTCGATCCAGATGAACCTCCATGTTACCCGTTCCCTTGAACTCTTCGAAGATTACCTCATCCATCTTGCTTCCGGTATCTACCAGAGCCGTTGCAATAATTGTCAAGGAACCGCCCTCTTCTATATTTCTTGCTGCGCCAAAAAAACGCTTGGGCTTTTGAAGGGCATTTGCATCCACACCACCTGTAAGGATCTTTCCCGAAGGAGGTAATACAGTATTGTAGGCTCTTGCAAGACGGGTAATGGAATCAAGCAGGATTACCACATCCTTTTTATGTTCAACAAGGCGCTTTGCCTTTTCGATAACCATTTCAGCAACCTGAACATGTCGTGTTGCAGGTTCGTCAAAAGTGGATGAAACAACCTCACCATTCACAGAACGCTGCATGTCCGTAACCTCTTCCGGACGCTCATCAATAAGCAGGACAATAAGGTAAACCTCCGGATGATTTGCAGCTATGGAATTTGCAATGTTCTGGATAAGCATGGTCTTGCCGGTACGTGGCGGCGCTACAATCAGGCCACGCTGACCCTTGCCGATAGGGGATACAAGCTCCATAACCCTCATTCCGTAGTTATCAGGCACCGTTTCAAGTGCAAGTTTTTCTTCCGGGTAGAGCGGAGTGAGATTATCAAACAGGGTCTTGTCCCGGGCAGATTCCGGAGGCTCAAAGTTGATCGCCTCAACCTTTAAAAGGGCAAAATAGCGTTCTCCCTCTTTAGGCGGACGTATCTGACCGGAAACCGTATCACCTGTGCGAAGATTGAAACGTCTAATCTGGCTTGGTGACACATATATATCATCAGGACCTGGCAGATAGTTGTAATCGGGAGCCCTCAAAAAGCCAAAACCATCTTGCAGGGTTTCAAGGACTCCCTCGCCATAGATGGAACCATTCTGTTCTGTCTGGGCATTAAGTATGGCAAAGATAAGATCCTGCTTACGCAGACCAGAAGCACCCTCGATATTAAGATCGCGGGCAATGGAGTTAAGCTCACTGATTTTCTTGTTTTTAAGTTCCTGGAGGTTCACGGCAAGATTCTCCTGCTGGTAGGATTAAGGTTCCTCAATGAAGATGAAGAAGCGGGTATTATATTTAAAAAATGGGGCATATTGGCATATATAGGGTGAAAAATTTGACTCGCAGAACGAGGTTTCATACTTATAGCGGTAAATCTGAAAGATGTAAGCCGTTTTTATACTTTCGGGAATTCTTGTAAATGCTTCGGAAACAGACGTAGCGGATGGTTGTGACAGAAGTCCAGCCACGATAATCATAAGAGCATCTGGATGTCAATAGTAAATCTGTTCTCTGTCTGTTCTCATAAAAAGACGTTAGCATAAAAGGGCTTGTGGATATCTGCTTGACCCATCGCCATTGACAAGATATAAGAAGCCTCTTCAAGAAGTAATCGTTTGATAAATTTCATCTCTTATTTCAGGTAGGTACGTATATGCTGGGACAACCCCTCCTCGAAGCAATAGGCAACACACCACTGGTTCAAATAACATCAATTGCGCCAAATCCTGATGTAAAGATCCTCGCAAAACTTGAAGGCAACAATCCAGGTGGTTCCATAAAGGATCGACCTGCACGTCAGATGATTCTGGCTGCAGAGACCTCAGGCGAATTGACTTCGGACAAGATAATACTTGAGCCAACCTCTGGAAACACAGGTATAGCACTCGCCATGATAGCCTCAGCAAGAGGATACAGAATCAAGCTTGCCATGCCTGCCTGCGTAAGCATGGAGAGACGCAGTATCCTCGAAGCATATGGAGCAGAGATAGTCCTTTCTCCAGGCTGCGAGAAAACGGATGGAGCTATAAGACTGGCTCACAAGATCTTTACAGAAGAACCTGGACGTTATTATATGCCAAACCAGTACAACAACCTTAACAACCCACTGGCACATGAGCTTACCACCGGCCCAGAGATAATAAAACAGACCTGCAACCAAATGACTCACTTTGTTGCAGGAATGGGTACAGGCGGCACTCTTATGGGAATTGCCACATGTTTTAAAAAGCATGCCCCTGCTGTCAGAATTGTGGGAGTAGAACCTGTTCTTGGTCATACAATTCAGGGGTTAAAAAATATGAAAGAGGCAATTGTTCCCGCTATCTACCATGAAGAAAATCTGCACGAGAAGATTGTAATTGACGATGATACAGCTTTTGAGACATCAAGACTTCTGGCTGCCCATGAAGGCATTTTCTGCGGGATGTCCGGCGGAGCTGCAATGGCTGGAGCCTTCACTCTTGCAAAAAAGTTGGATAGAGGCACTGTTGTCGTCATCATCCCTGATCGTGGCGATCGCTATCTGAGCACCAACCTCTTCAAATCGATGTGCGCCATCTGTCCACCATAGCAGTGAATCTACAGAACATTTCAGCTATTTAATCGTACCTGAAACCACCCAAAAACTGTTTATTCTCTATTTTTATTCAAGTCAGCAGTCACCCTCATCAACTCGGCTGCAAGATCCGAAATCTGTACCGGCTTTGCAACATAGCCATCAAAACCTTCAGCAACAAAACTCTCCCTGTCTCCCTGCAAGGCATGTGCGGTAAGGGCAATAATTGGGGTATGTTCACCCAGGCTACTCTCCTGTCCACGGATTGTTGCGGCAGCCAGACGACCATCCATTACCGGCATCTGAATATCCATTAAAATACAGTCAAACAATCCACTGTTCCAGCGTTCAACCGCTTCGCTACCATCAGCTGCAACCTCTGCATCATGTCCTAGGTAACTAAGCATAGCCACTGCAGTAACAGCATTAATCTTGTTATCTTCAGCAACCAGTATTCTAAGCGGATTCTCTGGCAGATGGATAGGAGCTTCTTCCTGTTGGATTTGAGCATCATCAAGAGTACCAGTTCTCACTCCAAAAGAGAATTCAACAAAAAAGGCCGAGCCTTCCCCTAATACCGATTCCGCCCAAATCCTGCCACCCATAAGTTCTGTCAGACGACGGCAGATACTTAAGCCAAGACCGCTTCCCCCGTATCTTCTGGTCGTTGAGTTATCCGCCTGTTCAAATGGAGCAAATATTCTGGTAATTGTATCAGGTTCCATCCCTATGCCGGTATCCCTGACTGCCAATTGAATTTTTACTGCATCGGAAGAAAGCTCCAAGACCGAAATTCCAATAGTCATCTCTCCGTTATCTGTAAATTTAATAGCGTTTCCAAGAAGATTTAAAAGGATCTGCCTGAATCTGAGAGGGTCTCCAATAACAATGTCAGGCAACTCTTCCGGAATACTCGTTACAACCTTAAGCCCTTTCTGTTTTATCTGTAACATCTGGATATCTATAAGTTCTTTTATAGTAGTGTTTAGAGAGAATGCTGCATGTTCAAGAGAAACCTTCCCTGCCTCAATTTTAGACAGGTCAAGGATATCGTTGATTAAAGCCAATAGATTCCTGCTGGAACTATCAAGATTATCAAGATATTCTTTTTGCTTTTCTGTAGGCTCTGTATGGCAAAGCAACTGAATCATGCCAATAATACCGTTCATTGGGGTTCTTATTTCATGGCTCATATTTGCCAGAAACTCACTTTTGGCTCGATTGGCAGCATCAGCAGCATGACTGGCTTCAATAAGTTCCTGCTGGTAATGTTTTAAATCCGATATATCCCGCAGAATGCCAACAGCATTCCATGCGCCATCCTCTTCTACGGCAGACAGTGAAAGCGATACATTGATTTCCTTACCATCCTTACGCAAAGCAGATAATTCAACGGTCTTACCAACTGCATGACCAGCTCCGGTTCGAGCAAATCCAGGAAATGCCGCATGGTGCCTTTCTATATGGTGCGTTGGCGCCAACAAATTATGTAAATTTTTCCCCAACACCTCTTCTGCTTTATATCCAAGAATCAATTCTGCTGCCGGATTCCAAAAAGATATATTGCCGTCTGAGCCCATCATCAAAATGGCGTCCTGAGCCGAAGTAGTGATGCTGCGTAAGCGTGCTTCACTTTCAGCCAGACGGTGTTGAACAGATGAAGCCTCGGCAAGAAGCCTGTTAAATGCCGTTGCCAAACGCTCCAGCTCGTCACCTGTTGATATAACTATAGGAGATGAATCTGCCAAATGGCGGGGATCCACCTGCTCCATTCCGGCTGTCAACTCAGAAAGACCTGATGTAATTGAACCTGCCAACCACCATATACCGGTTGCCGATACAAGAAGCACCAAAATCATTCCAATAAAAAAGACCTTTCTGAAACTTATAACTGTTTGAAAGACCTCACCCTCCGGCTGACTCACGCCAAAAATCCAACCTGTGGTTTTAAGGCGTTTGAAGGATGCTATACTTGCAACGCCATCACTGTTTACCGTTTTTCCGCTTCCCTCAAAACCATTCAAAGCCTTATCGAACAGATGATTTACACCAGGAAAGAGATCCCTTTTCATAATCCTGCTCAAGTCCGAATGAGCAATCACGGTTCTGTCAGGTGCAAACAGGCAAAAATTCCCTTTCTTACCAACCTTGATACGAGTAATTGTTTCAAACAGATTATCCTTACTCAACAGATCAACTGCTCCACCCATTATTGCTATCAGGCGACCACTTGAATCATGGATTGGAGCGGTCATCATTACTGCGGGATGGTTGTGCTTTGAAGAGGCGTAAGGCTCAGATATATAAGGCCTGCCGGCAGAAATGGTCTTTTTATAATACTCCCTGTAAGAGAAATCCTGTCCACGACGCCCTGCAAGTTTAGGACTTTCTACATACAGCTTCCCCTCAGGTGTAAAAAGAAAACGTCCGTTATTGAAAATGACATGAAGTCCACGACGCGAATCAAGCCACCGCTGGGCTGCTTCAGGATCTTTCAGAAGATATTCAGGGAAATGAGTTGCATTACTGATTAGGGCATCGTGAAATGTTGTTAATTTATCATCAAACCCGCCAGCAATCGTTGTAAGCATTGTATATTGCTGCTGATAAATCAACTCAGTTGTCTGCTGTTTGAACCATGCAGATGTTGCAACAGCAATAACTGAGAAGATCACCATGAGAAAAATGGACGATATAACGACAAACCTTGCTTGAATGGTTTTAAAATGCATTATCTGTTTTTCCTGTCAGCGGCTTCTAAAATAACCATTCACAACTTGTACATGCAAATATAGCCGTTTTAAAATCTGTTGCCAACTATTGAAAGTCGGCTGGTTCTCTACAGTAAAAAATAGAATTTGAGATACTGAAATGATGGTAATAATTTTAACAACCAAGATGATGAATCAAGAAAAAAACACGTCTCTTCTCAATTCAGTTATCCAAAATGTTCCTTGACCCTTGACCCTGCTCCCCTCTCCCTGCTATTCTGTCAGCCTTTAAACATCAAAAGCACGGAGGTTGACCGTGACATTTCAAGACCTGATCCTTTCACTGCAGGGCTATTGGGCCAAACAGGGATGCGTTATCCAACAGCCTTACGATACGGAAAAGGGAGCAGGAACATTTAACCCTGCAACTTTTCTGAGGGTTCTTGGCCCCGAACCCTGGAAGGTCGCATATGTTGAGCCATCCCGCCGCCCCACAGATGGACGCTATGGCCAGAATCCCAACCGCCTGCAGCATTATTATCAGTTTCAGGTAATTATGAAACCATCCCCAACCAACATTCTTGATCTTTATCTGGACTCATTGCAGGCATTCGGAATCAATCCAAAACAGCACGATATCCGCTTTGTTGAGGACGACTGGGAATCTCCTACGCTGGGTGCCTGGGGACTTGGCTGGGAGGTTTGGCTGGATGGAATGGAAATTACCCAGTTCACCTACTTTCAACAGGCTGGCGGTATCGATCTTAAACCTGTTTCATCAGAGATTACCTACGGGTGCGAACGAATTGCCATGTACCTTCAAGGTGTAGACAACGTATACGACCTGGAGTGGGTAAAAGGGGTCAAGTACGGAGATATCCACCATCAAACAGAGGTCGAATTTTCAACCTACAACTTCGAAGAGGCAGATGTCTCTCTTCTGCTGGATCTGTTTGGCAAGTACGAAAAAGAGTGTATCCGACTGGCAGAAAAGGAACTCATCTTTCCTGCATATGATTTTGTTATGAAATGTTCCCACACCTTTAACCTTCTGGATGCCCGTGGAGCGATATCAGTAACAGAGCGGGCATCTTATATCGGTAGAGTGCGAAATGTGGCTCGTATCTGTGCTGAAGGTTATGTCCGACAACGTGAACGGTTGGGCTATCCTATGCTTAAAGGGGGTAACTAGACCATGTCAAGGGAACTTTTACTTGAAATAGGAGCTGAAGAAATTCCTGCAGGTTTTGTCCCAAAGGCATTAGCCTCCATTGAAGAAATGATCCGCAAGGAACTGACCTCCAACCGGCTTGTGTTTTCAGAGATCAAGACATTCGGCACACCAAGACGCCTGACACTGCTTGTAAAAGGTCTTCCTGCAGTACAGCCTGATGCTGAGATAACCTCGACAGGGCCTTCAAAAAAAGCTGCATTCGATGCTGATGGCAAACCGACAAAGGCTGCCGAGGGTTTTGCCCGAGGTCAGGGGGTTAATGTTTCAGCCCTACAGATAATAAGCACCGATAAGGGAGAATATCTTGCTGTAACCAAGCAGGAAACCGGACGCCCGACATACCAGCTTCTGGCTGAAATACTCCCGCGCCTGATAGCAGGTATACCGTTTAAAAAATCTATGAGGTGGGCAGATCTTGATATCCGCTTTGCCCGCCCTGTCCACTGGATTGTTGCCCTATTTGACGGGACAGTGGTTCCTTTCTCCTTTGGCCCCATCCAGAGTGGTAATATCTCACGTGGACACCGTTTTATGGCAAACAGCACCTTTCCTGTCAGGGATTTTGAACATTATCTTGAGGAATCGGAGCGGCATTTTGTCATCGTAGATCAGGAACGCCGCAAAGACACTATTCGTAAGGAAACCCACCGGATAGCGAAGACTACCGGAGGACATCTGTTGCCTGATGAATCACTGCTGGATGAGGTCACTTATCTGGTTGAATATCCAAGCGCCATTATAGGTACTATTCCAGCAGAGTTTCTTGTTGTACCGAAAGAAGTCCTTATCACATCCATGCGTTCTCACCAGCGTTACTTCTCGGTTGTGGATGAAGTTGGCAAGCTGCTTCCATACTTCATAACCATTCCAAACACCCTTGCCGAAGACCCGGCAGTTGTGGTGAAAGGCAATGAACGGGTGCTTAGAGCCCGTCTCTCTGATGCCCGCTTCTTCTTTGATGAAGACAGAAAGCTCAGCCTTGAAACCAGGGTCGATTCACTTAAATCTGTCGTATATCATCAGAAGCTTGGGACATCTTACGAAAAGATGACACGATTCCAAAAACTGGCAGAGCAACTGGCTGAAAAACTGAATCCGTCGGTAAAGGAACAGACTTCACGAGCAGCCTATCTATGCAAGGCAGATCTGGTTTCCGGAATGGTAGGTGAATTTCCTGAAGTTCAGGGAATCATGGGACGTGAATATGCACTCCATGACGGTGAGCCTGCTGATGTTGCAAATGCGATTGCCGAGCACTACATGCCTGTACAGGCCGGTGGAGCTCTGCCTGATTCTGACATAGGATCTTTTGTCTCTATTGCAGACAAACTTGACACTCTCTGCGGCTGTTTTGGTGTGGGTCTTATTCCAACCGGAGCTGCAGACCCATATGCACTCAGGCGTGCCACAATAGGCATAATCAGTATAATACTGGACAGAGGTTATCAACTGTCACTCACAGAACTGATAAACAACTCTCTTAATCTGCTCTCCGACAAGCTGACCCGTCCACGTATTGAGATCCAGAATGACGTAGTGGAATTTTTCCGTGGACGACTTGTAAACCTTCTGGCTAACGGTCATCCTGCGGATATTGTTGAAGCTGTTGTTTCAGCCGGTTTTGATGATCTGGCAGACTGCGTCAAAAGGGTTCGTGCCCTCGACACCTTCCGCCAGAGGGATGACTTCCAACCACTTTCCATTGCCTTTAAACGTGTCTGCAACATCGTGAAAGATGGCGTTAACGAAGCAATCAACCCTGATCTTTTAAAGGAGCAGGCAGAGAAGAACCTTTATTTGATGTTACAGGAGACAACAATCCAGGCAAACGGGAAGATCGAAAGGGATCTACATCTTGATGCACTTGGAGATATTGCCGCCCTTAAACCTGCTGTGGATGACTTTTTTGATGCGGTAATGGTTATGGCCGAGGATCAGGCTGTCCGGACAAATCGTCTGGCATTATTGACAGCCATCAATAGGCTTTTTGGCAGAATTGCTGATTTTAACAGGCTGGCTGGTTAACTTTTCACTCATTTTGAGGTACAACATGTCATTAACCGGTCGCATTCCGACAGAAATAACCGTTTTACTCCTTACATTTTTTAATAAAGGTGAAGACAAAAAATACGGCTTACACCTTATCAAAAACGGTGTTAAATGATCGCAATAATAGATTATGGAATGGGCAATCTCCGCTCAGTTCAGAAAGCGTTTGAAAAGATAGGTTCTGAAGCCGTAGTTATAACTGAACCGAAAAAACTCTCCTCTGCCAAACGGATAGTCCTACCTGGGGTGGGAGCTTTCCGTGACTGCATTCATAATCTTGAGCAGGCAGGATTCATTGAACCGATTCTAAAGACAATTACTGATGGACTTCCTTTTCTTGGAATTTGTCTTGGGCTGCAACTACTGTTCACGGAGAGCGAAGAATTTGGACTACACAAAGGATTAGGTATCATACCTGGCCGAGTAGTCCGTTTTCCTGAAGATATGACTGAGTCTGGAGAGAAGCTTCCTGTACCCCATATGGGATGGAACCAGGTCTCGTTTAAGTCAGAATCCCCTCTGTTTAATGGCATTCCGGAAGGGAGCAATGTTTATTTTGTTCATTCATACTACGTCAAACCGAAAGAATCTTCTGTTGTGACTGCCACAAGTAATTACGGAATAGATTTCTGTGCTGCCATTCAGCGTGACAACGTGATGGCAACACAGTTTCATCCTGAAAAATCACAGGCCGTCGGCCTCCAGATCCTTAAAAACTTTGCCCGGATGAAAGGCTAGCATGATAGTCATACCTGCCATAGACCTAAAAGAAGGTAACTGTGTCCGCCTGGAGCAAGGCGAGATGAACCGTGATACCATTTTTTCCGATAGCCCCGCTGAACAGGCTTTAAAGTGGGAACAGGCTGGTGCAGAGCTGCTGCATCTGGTTGACCTGGACGGGGCCTTTGCCGGTGCACCTAAAAACAAGGGAGCTATTGAAGCAATCCTCAAGGCTATTACTATCCCCGCGCAATTGGGTGGTGGTATCAGGGATATTGCTACCATTGAGGCCTACCTCTCTCTGGGGCTGTCCCGTCTGATTATCGGTACTGCTGCCCAACGGAATCCAGAGCTGGTGGTTGAGGCATGCCGGAAATTCCCAGGTCAGATTGTGGTAGGTATTGACGCCAAAAATGGCATTGTGGCGGTGCAGGGCTGGGCAGAGCTGACGGATATAACTGCCGTTGACCTGGCACATAAGTTTGAAGATTGTGGCGTTTCAGCCGTCATCTATACCGATATAAGTCGTGATGGCATGATGGGCGGTCCTAACATTGAAGCTACCAAGGCTCTGGCCGAGGCCATCTCAATTCCGGTAATTGCTTCCGGCGGAGTGTCCTCGCTGAAGGATATTGAAAATCTGATGGCTATTGAGCCCAGTGGTGTCACTGGAGCCATCACCGGCAAGGCGATCTACACCGGATCCATCAACCTGAAAGAAGCCATTGCATTGACCAGACGGGGAGTTAAATGCTAACCAAACGTATAATTCCCTGCCTTGATGTCACCGGTGGACGGGTGGTTAAGGGAGTACAATTTTTAGAGCTGCGTGATGCCGGAGACCCTGTGGAGATTGCCGAGGCTTATGATCTGCAAGGAGCCGATGAGCTGACCTTTCTGGATATAACCGCATCATCAGATGGACGTGACACAATCGTGGATGTAGTCCGGCGCACTGCCGAGCGTGTATTTATGCCTCTTACCGTAGGGGGTGGGATCAGAACAGTTGAAGATATCCGGCGGATGCTGAATGCAGGTGCTGACAAGGTATCCATCAACACCGCTGCTGTCCACCATCCTGAATTTGTTCGTGAGGCTGCGGAACGATTCGGATCACAATGCACGGTAGTGGCAATAGATGCCCGAAAGGTTCCAGGTGAAGAACGCTGGGAGGTCTATACCCACGGCGGTCGTAAGCCTACAGGTATTGATGCAGTAGAGTGGGCTGCAAAAATGGAGTCCTTTGGCTCTGGTGAAATCCTCCTTACAAGCATGGATCGCGACGGCACCAAGGATGGCTACGACATTGCCCTGACCCGTGCGGTTGTGAATGCAGTTTCTATTCCTGTCATCGCCTCCGGCGGGGTTGGCAACCTAGAGCACCTCTACGATGGCTTTACCGCAGCTGGAGCCTCCGCCTGCCTTGCCGCATCCATATTCCATTTTCGGCAGTATACAGTAAAAGAGGCAAAACAATATCTACAGGGTAGAGGGGTACCGGTAAGGATTGTATGAATACAGATACGAACAACCATATACTTGATGAATTATACTCTGTTATCCTCTCTCGAAAGGATGCATCACCGGACAGCTCTTACACAGCCTCTCTCCTCAACAAAGGGATAGACAAGATCCTCAAAAAAATAGGAGAAGAGGCAACAGAGGTAGTAATAGCAGGTAAAGGTGGTATTAATAGTGAGATAGTTTATGAGACGGCTGATCTCTTCTATCACTGTCTCGTACTGCTGGCAGCCAGAGATATCTCGACGGAGGATATCTGGACTGAGCTGCAGAGACGTTTTGGGATATCAGGCATTACCGAAAAGGCTTCTCGAAAAGATTAATCAGCAGATCAAATACTGCCTTAACAGAAACGACCTATCTACCGAATAATATACTACACCCTGAAAAGGAGGGGACAGCCATGAGCCAGATATTTGATCAAAGCGCAGACTCCATATTTTCAGGAGCTATTGCAGCACAGAGCCAAAGAGCTAATCTTGCCCAGTATGCTATTCAGCAGGCTGCCCGCTACCTCCAGAATGACAATCAGGACGCAGCACTGAAAGAGTTCAAAAAGGCCTTGGCCTTTGACAGCGAGAACTACACCGCCCACAAATATATCGGCAACATCTACCTCTCCCAGGGAAAAGCCAAGGAGGCCATAAAAGAGTTTAAGGAAAATGTCCGTTTGCAGCCTCTTTCGGTAAACTCTCTGGTCGATCTTGGAAACGCTTATATCCAGGATAAAAACTACACGGAGGCAGAGAAAAACCTTAAAAAAGCTGCAAGACTGGATCCGTTGAATCCTGTACCTGACTACACACTGGGTCACGTCTACATGAACACCGATCGTCTTAGCGAGGCTGAGGCTCAGTTTAAAAAGGTGCAGAAGATATCTCCAAAGGATGGAAACGTTTATTACAGCCTCGGGATGCTTTATAATAAAGAGGGCAGATATGAAGAGGCTGTAGAAAACCTTGAAAGGGCGCTCACACTGAAGAGCGATTTCCCTGATGCTAATTTCGAGTTAGGGATTGCATATGACGAACTAGACCAGAGCGAAAAAGCGCAGAAGCAATTGAGCACACTTAATAGTTCAGACTACCAACTGGCAAAGGAACTTAGGGAAATACTGGACAAACCTAAAATTGTTACCATGGACAGTTCCAAAAGTGGTGGCTTTGTGGAGGTTCTCGGGGCAGGTACCCAGCTTTATGCACTTGATTCTTCACTACTTGAACCAGGTGCCTCCAAGGAGTTTGCAGTCACCTTTACCTTTTCAAACAAGATGGATATGGCATCGGTTATTAACCCCAGCAACTGGTCAATTACCCGAGCAAAGGGTGGAGAAGCAGGCTATTACAATAACACCATGCCATATAATTCGCGTGATGCTGCCCCTGCTTCTGTACCATTATCGGTGGTCTACAACGATATCACGCAAGAGGCGACGATCAAATTCAGGATTGCCCAGAATGCCGACGGTAATGCAACCATAGATCCTTCACACCTGGTGTTCAAGTTTATGGGCAAGGACGCTGCAGGTCGTGCTATGGATAGCTCGGCTGATGAATATGACGGCTTTGCCTTGAAGGCGTTCTAAGACAGCCTCTACCAAGAGACAGCGACTGTTGCAGAAAAACAACATCGATATAAGAACATCCTTTACCGCTACTGATTCCAGCCAATAAAGGTGCTGCTTGGTGGGGTCTTGCTACATCGGTTTCATAACCATGATTGCCTCATTTCGAGACATTTCCAGTTTTTTCCCACCAACCGACGTAACATGCACCGCAACTTTTACAAGTGCACTAATTATTAGATAGTTTATCCAGGTATACTGACAAGGCGATTTTATTTCTGTAATGAGGCTGATATGCTGAATGTACTGATAACCGGAGGCGCTGGCTATCTAGGTTCAATCCTTTCTGAGCATCTGCTTGATAGAGGATATCGGGTGACAGTGCTGGACAATCTAATGTATGGAGAACAGAGCCTCTTTCATCTTTGTGCCGATGATAGGTTTGATTTTGTCAATGGCGATGCCAGAAATCAGGATCTTGTAGGTAAATTAGTTTCCAAGGCAGATGTAATTATCCCGCTTGCCGCAATTGTGGGAGCAGCAGGATGCGATCTTGATCCGTATATGGCAACTTCAGTTAATTTTGAAGCCATAAGAATGATCAACAAGCTGCGGAGCAGTTCACAACTCTTAATCTACCCAACAACAAACAGTGGTTATGGGACTCAAAGTGGCGATATCTATTGTACTGAAGACACTGCGCTTGAGCCGATTTCCCTATATGGTCGCACCAAATCAGATGCAGAGGCATCTGTATTGGATACCAAAAACAGCATTACCCTTAGGCTGGCAACGGTATTTGGCATGTCACCAAGGATGCGGATGGATCTGCTGGTCAACCATTTTGTGTATTCTGCCATGACAGACCGCTACATCGTAATCTTTGAAAAAGAGTTCAAGCGCAACTACATACATATCCGTGATGTAGCAAACTGTTTTATCCACTGTATTGAGCATAAAAAAGAGATGTCTGGTCGTCCATACAACGTAGGCCTGGACAATGCCAATCTCTCCAAGGAGGAACTAGCGCTGAAAATCAGGGAACATCTACCTGATTTTTACATACATTTTGCGGAGATAGGCAGTGATCCAGACAAACGCAACTATATCGTCTCAAACCAGCGGTTACGTGAGTCAGGTTTTGAGGCCAAATACACACTGGATGACGGTATACGTGAACTAATCAAAGGCTACCGCATGCTTGGGCGCTCCCCACGGAAGAACATCTAGTGACATCCCTGCATGATATTACTGCAGTAATACTTGCCGGAGGCCTTGGCACCAGGCTACGTACAGTTGTAGCAGACCGACCCAAAATACTGGCCAATGTTTGCGGCAGACCGTTTGTTGCATGGTTGCTGGACAGAATTGCATCATCAGGAATCAGGAAATGCCTGCTATGTACAGGCTACATGGCCGACCAGGTTTGTACTACACTTGGCAATGAACACAACGACATGCAGATTGAATACTCTCGGGAACTTGAACAACTGGGTACAGGTGGAGCATTACGTCTGGCGCTGCCTTTGCTCGACAGCTCACCGATTCTGGTTCTGAACGGTGATACTTTTTGTAATGTAGAGTATGCAAAATTGCTCGCACAGCATGAACTGGCAGGTGCAACTGCCACACTGACACTGACAAATGTGGCTGACACCTCTCGCTATGGTGTTGTAATCACCGATAATTACGGGGTAATTGAGAAGTTTGAGGAAAAAGGTACATACACAGAACCTGGCACAATCAATGCCGGAGTGTACCTGCTCGACCATTCCATAGTTGCTGGAATACCACCGTCAGTGCCATATTCTCTTGAGCGCGAGATATTTCCAGGTCTTATTGGAAAAGGGCTTTATGGTTTCTTGCACGAAGGCAGCTTCATTGATATCGGTGTCCCTGATGATTACAGGATTGTTCAAGACTTTTTTTCTGCCAGTACAACTGATCTTATACCGGAGATTATATGATAATCAGCAGAACTCCGTACCGGATATCCTTTTTTGGCGGAGGAACCGACTATCCGACATGGTATCAGAAGCATGGAGGAGCCGTACTTGCTACAACTATTGATAAGTACTGCTATATTTCATGCCGATATCTGCCACCTTTCTTTGAACATCGCCACCGGATTGTCTACTCACAGATAGAGAACTGCCATAATATTGACGACATAAAACACCCTTCAGTACGTGAAGTCCTGCGATTTCTCGATTTTGAACGCGGTGTCGAGATACACCATGACGGAGACCTGCCAGCGCGTAGCGGTATGGGGTCAAGTTCGGCATTTACCGTTGGACTCCTGAATGCCCTGTATGCAATGAGGGGGTACATGCCAACCAAACAACAACTGATGCAGGAAAGTATCATGATTGAACAGGAGATGATCATGGAAACCGTGGGTTCCCAGGATCAGGCTCTGGCTGCTTACGGCGGCTTTAATCATATTCAGTTTCTACCTAACAGAGAGATCTCAGTACGTCCAGTTGTGATCACATATGAACGTATGCAAATGTTAAACCGCCACCTTATGCTGTTTTACACCGGAATCAAGCGTACGGCAGCAGATATAGCTGAAAGCTATGTCAATGATATAGAGGCTCGTAAGCGCCAGCTGCGGATTATGAAGGATCTGGTAGATGAAGGGATTTCGCTTCTTAATTCAGGAGGTGATCTCACAAGCTTTGGAGAGTTGCTGCATGAAAGCTGGCAAGCCAAGCGGAGCCTGAGTGATCGAGTAACCAGCCCTGAAGTGGATCAGATGTATGAGGCCGCCAGGACTGCAGGCGCCATTGGCGGCAAGGTTACCGGTGCCGGTGGCGGTGGATTCATGCTTCTGTTTGTACCACCCGAGCGTCAGCAGGCTGTACGCGAAAAATTATCCGGACAGATTCATGTGCCTTTTTCTTTTGAGTTCAATGGTAGCCAAATCATATACCTGCAACACGAAGAGGATTTCTCATCTGTCGAATCAACGAGAACGGCACAGTCAATCAAACCTTTTTTTGAACTTGCTGAAACCATATTAGACGAGGAATTAGCCTCCTGATGAATGGTATCAACACCCCTAAGATATTCCTTGCAGGTGCCGCTGGCATGCTTGGCACTGCAATTATCAGGCATGTTCTTGAATCATTCCCTGAAGTCTGTATCCGTACTGCCTACAACAAATCTCCGTTAAACATTATAGACAGCCGTCTGAAGCCGATCCAGGTTGACCTTGCCTCAAGAGAGGCTTGTATCAATGCGGCTAAAGGTTGCAGCCATGCAATTATGGCTGCTGCAACCACCTTTGGTGCGGCTCTTACGAAGGAGTACCCCTGGCTTCAGGTAAACAAAAACCTGATCTTGAATGCTGAGATGCTTGAGGCGTTTCATGTTGTCGGTATACGTAGGGTCGTTTTCATAAGTTCCTCAACGGTCTATCAGGAACATGAAGGTTCGATAAAAGAGGAGGAGCTGGATCTTAACCAGGAACCTCATCCTGCGTATATTGGTGTTGGTTGGGTCATGCGGGCGTTGGAGAAACTTTGTCTCTTCTGGCACAGGCAGACAGGGATGGAGGTAATTATTGCGCGTGCTGCCAACATCTACGGCCCATTTGCCCGTTTTGATCCACTTACTTCCAATGTCCTCCCTGCACTGATACGCAAAGCCTCTGATCGGATAAACCCGTTTGACCTATGGGGAAGCCCAGAAATAGCAAGGGATCTGCTCTATGCAGATGATGCAGCCAGAGCAGTCTCCCTGATGCTATTAAGGTCTGACTCTCCTTTCGAGATATTCAATATGGCATCAGGAACCGCTGTGACAGTACGCGAAATGCTTGAAACTGTTCTCGAAACAGCAGGATATTCGCCGGAAATCCGCTACCACTCAAATGCGCCGACCACAATTCCCTTCAGGCGCCTGGATTGCAATAAGGCAGCACAACTTCTTGGATGGCGTGCTGAAACTGATCTCAGGGAGGGAGTTGCAAAAACCTACCGCTGGTGGATTGAAAACAGGGAAAGGTGGAAAAGATAATACCATGAAAACGTATAGTTATGATGCGATAGTCTTTTCGAGTAACGATGAGAAGGGGAGAGAGCAGGAGTTTGTGCGTCTGTTGAAAGAAGCCCCGATACCTGATGACGAGTTGCTGGCAAATCTGGGGCTTTTCCTGACATCTAAAAATCTGTCCCGTATCCTCTTCTTTGCAGAGATTTATAAAAGGATTGTTAACAGCCATGGCGTTATCATGGAGTTTGGAACCAGATGGGGACAGACCATGTCGCTCCTTGCAGCATTGCGTGGAATTTTTGAACCGTTCAACCGTCACCGCCAGATTATCGGATTTGATACCTTTGAGGGACATAGGGGGATTACTGAACTGGATGCTGTCCCTTCTCGCTGCAGTGACGGATCCTACGCAGTAAATCCTGGGTATGAGGCGTATCTGGAGGAAATAATTGCACTTCAGGAAGGGCTTAATCCTGTCAATCATATAAAAAAATTTGAGGTTGTTAAAGGAGATGCATTAGAGACGGTTCCCGCCTGGTTTGATGCTCATCCAGAGGCGCTGGTTTCGCTGGCAATCCTTGATTTTGATATTTACGCTCCCACAAAGGCAGCGCTGGAAGCTCTCAAACCTCGGCTCTTCAAGGGGAGTATTATTGTGTTTGATGAACTTTGTGATGGCACCTTTCCGGGAGAGACAGTCGCTTTCAGGGAGCTATTTTCACCAATGAATTTCCGGATTCAACGTTTTCCAATGACTTCCCGGGTTTCATTTATGGAGGTTGAATGAGCGAGGTGGCTAAAAAGCTTCGGCAGACAATTCTTGCTATTTCTCACAAGAGTGGCCGTGGGCATATACCTACATCATTTTCAGTAGTTGAGATACTTTTGGCAGTTTATAACAAAATACGACACAGGCCTGTTGAACCGCTCTGGGACGGACGGGACATCTTTATTCTGAGTAAGGGACATGGCGCTTTGGCTCACTATACAGTGCTGGCTGAACATGGTTACTTTCCTGCCGAAGATATATTTAACCTAGGCAGATTGAATTCACGTTTTGGTTGCCATGCTGATAGGCTCAAGGTTCCGGGAGTGGAGGCCTCCACCGGCTCACTTGGTCACGGGATTGGGCTTGCAGTGGGGATGGCGCTTGCTGCAAAGATTAGGAAGAGTCAGCGGAGGGTCTATGTGCTTGTGGGAGATGGCGAATCCAATGAAGGAAGCGTATGGGAGGCTGTGCTGGTTGCATTAAACCGGAGGCTAGACAATCTGACCATCATCTACGACGATAACCGCTCCCACAGCAGGGGGTTACAGATAATAGATCCTGCATCTAATTTCAGGGGATTCGGCTGTCAGGTCTTTGAAGTGGATGGGCACGATATAGATGCAATAAAAGACGCTCTGGGAATACCCACAGATAGTGTAAAAGTAATTATAGCCCGTACAGAAAAAGGGCATGGCTGCCGTACTCTTGTGGAGAATCCTTATGAATGGCATGGCAAGATACCGGATGCAAAAGAATACACCATGCTGATGGAGGAACTGGATGCGACAACAGTTTAAAAAAACCATAATGGATCTGGCGGGGCATGACGAGCAGATTGTCCTCTTATTTGGTGATGTAAGTGTCTATCTCTTCAAGGAATTTAAAGAACAAGCTCCCGACAGATTCTATAATCTTGGAATCTGCGAGAACACTATGGTGTCAGTGGCAGCGGGGTTAAGCAGTCAGGGCTTCCTACCTTATGTTCACTCTATTACTCCGTTTATAACCGAACGCTGCCTTGAACAGATCAAGCTTGATATCTGTTATAACCGTTTTCCATGCACCATCATCAGTTGTGGAGCCACTTTTGACTATGCATATGACGGGGCAAGTCACCATTGCCATAACGATCTGGCAATATTGCGCCTTCTACCCGGCATGGAAGTAATCCAGCCTGGTTCCAGAAAAGAGCTGGATCTGCTGCTCAGGACACGCCACGGAAGCGGCTCTCCTGCCTATTTCAGATTGTCTGACTACCCCCATGAGCTTGATCTGCCAGTTGCATTCGGCAGGGGAACCGTAGTTCTTGACACAGGGAGCCAAGCGACGGTCGTTACAGCCGGCCCGATTCTGGGTAATATTGTAGAGGCTTGTAGCGATCTGCCGGTTAACATCATCTATTTCACAACGCTCAAACCTTTTGACGCAGAGCTGATAGCCAGATATTCACACACCCGCTTCATAGTCATTCATGATGCATTCGGCTTGCATGAAGCGGTAACATCCTGCGGCGTTACCGCCAGCTATCATGGGCTTCCTGACACCTTTCTCGACTGTTACGGTAGGGTTGGCGACATACGCCAACGGCTTGCACTTGATCCTGCAGGGATACGTAATGCTGTAACGGCCTTTGCCGGAGAACTCTGATGTTTTATTCAGGAAAGAAGGTTCTTGTTGCAGGTGGAACAGGTTTTATCGGTTCTCACTTGGTGGAAGCCCTGCTAAGTAAGGGGGCTTTGGTTCGTGTTCCGGTTCACCATCGTACTCTGAGGGCGGGTAAGGCTGATCTGGAAGAGGTGTCTGCAGACCTGTACCGCTATGACGATTGTCTGAAGGTTGTTGATGGTATTGACTATATCTTCCATGCTGCCGGAGCCGTAGGATCAGCAGGCGTCAGCCCTTCAGCCCAGATGGAACTGATAACGCAGAATACCTTGCTGGCCGGCAACATTCTCCGTGCTGCCTGGGATGCCGACACGGAACGCCTTCTGATTTACGGCAGCAGTACAGGATATCCTGATCTGAGTCATCCTGTGCGAGAGGAAGAGATGTGGGACGGCTCGCCGCACCCGGCTTATCAGGGATATGGCTGGATGAGGCGGTATATCGAGAAGATGGCGGAATTTGTAGTCTCCCGTTCCTCCCTGAAGGTGGCCATAGTCCGCCCTACTGCAGTCTATGGCGAATGGGATGATTCGGAACATGTTATCCCCTCTCTTATCCGTCGTGCCCTTTCCAAAGAAAACCCCTTTCTGCTTTGGGGCGATGGCTCTGAGGTTCGTGACTTTCTCCATGCGTCTGATCTTGCAAGGGGCTCCCTTCTTTTGCTGGAACAGCACGCAAATTGTGATCCGGTCAACATCGGCTATGGAACAACCTGCACCGTTACCGATGCACTGGACTGCATTCTCAAATCAACAGGACATACAGACTGTCAGATCGTGTGCGATACAAGCCGTCCTACAACCATACCGTATAGGGCAGTAGATACGTCAAAGGCCTTCAGGTTGCTGGGGTTTTCACCCAGTATTACCCTTCAGGAGGGAATTGATCGGGCTGTTGCCTACTATCGGAGAGCTACACAATGAGAATATTTGTAAAGGGTCTTAACAGCTGCCCAATGCGGAAGCAGAATCTAGAGCAGTACTGTAGTTTTATTGCAGCCTCAGGACACCGGCTTGTCAACACTCCGCAGGAAGCTGATGCGGTGCTGGTCTGGACCTGTGCATTTCGGGGTGACCTGCGGGATAACTCATTGCATGAAATTGATCGTTATCAAAATGAGTTAGGAGTGCGGGTCATCGTAGCTGGCTGTCTACCGGATATTGATCCGGGTCTTTTAAGGAGCAGGTTTAAAGGGGATATAATACCGTGGCGTACAGATATCCAGCGTCTTAAGGAGGTTTTTGGCAGCGATATGGATCCGGAACAATTCAGAACCGTGTTTGCCGAGGCCAATATCTGTAACGACACAATGAAGTACCGGCGTGAAAATCCTGATAGTGACGCAACCTTCCATGACCAGTTTGTGAAGCTACTAGTATCCGAAGGATGCCGGTTTGACTGCTCATACTGCTCAGAAAAATTGGCGTTCCCCACCTATCGGAGCTTTCAGCCGGAGGAGTTAATGGAGTCGTGCAGACGGATTGTTGCTATGACTGGCAGGCGAGAAGTCATACTGATCGCTGACAGTCTTGGAGAGTATGGCTGTGATATTGGCTACACCCTGCCGGAACTTATAAGGATACTGGCAGGAGCAATACCAGGAGTCAAACTAGCTCTGGGTAACCTGAATCCTGCAAGTTTTCTGCAATATTTTGACGAAATGCAGGAACTCCTATGCAACGGTCATATACGTCATCTCAACCTCCCGCTACAAAGCGCGTCAGATCGCATCTTGAAGCTCATGAACCGTCCATATACAAAGCATGATATAGGCAGGCTGTTTGGTATGCTGAATGACAAATGCTTTACTGAGTTTGACACACATCTGATAATTGGTTTTCCCTCTGAAACCGATGCAGATTTTGAGGAGACTATGGCGTTTGTGCTGCAGTATCGTCCCAAATACATCCTTGCCAGCAACTATATGGAGTCGCCAGGAATGGCTTCAGCAAAGATTCATCCAAAGATTCCGACGGAAACCAGACAACTCAGATTGCGAGAGTTTGAGCGAAGAATGAAACAGGCAGGGATTCTATGTAACACAGATGACAGTGAGTTAAGTGCTGACCGCCTGAGGCGCCTCAATCTTGTAAAATAAAGGAACCCGTCATGATCAATGAACAGAAGAGGAGTGAAGAGAGGGAATTCGACGGCCGTGCACGTTTCAGGGCTGATGACGATATAGAAGGTCTGCTTGAAGATCACTTTCAGCGATTCGCTGTTTCCCCACAGGAGGTCTGCCGAAATTTTTCCATATATACTAGGCGGATATTTCTTAAGCGGTTTCTCGCACATTACGAGTTTTTCAGAATGACGGTTGACCTTCCAGGAGATATTGTTGAGCTTGGTGTTTATCGTGGAGCCACTCTTATGGAGTGGGCCAATTTCCTTGAAATCCGCAATATGGGTGATCGCCAGAAACAGGTATTCGGCTTTGACAACTTTGCCGGCTTCAATGAATTTCATGAAAAAGACGGTAAGCCTGACGAAAAAACTGGTAAGTTCCTCACCGGTTTTGATGGTGGGGTTTTTGAAGAAATTCTTGAAGATGCAATTTCCATATACGACAGGGATCGTTTTATTCCCTACAAACCCAGGGTAGTGCTTGTAAAGGGGAATATAGAAGATACTGTTCCCCGTTTTGTGGAAGACAATCCAGGCTTGCGGATATCTCTCCTGCATTTTGACTGTGATGTATATCTTCCGACCATAGTTGCACTTGAGCACCTCTGGCACCGTATTGTACCAGGAGGAGTTGTTCTTTTCGATGAGTATGGGATCCGCCCGTGGGAGGGAGAGAGCACTGCGGTTGATGAATTTTTTGCAGACAAAAAAGTCAGGATCAGGAGACTTGACTGGTCCCCCAATCCGGGTGGGTACATAATTAAGGAATGAGAGTTTCTTCCCCTTCTCAAATAGGCTTGGTGCAGATTGGTGACCGCTTCGGGAGCCAATATTATCTGCCATATGCCATATCTCTTCTTCAGGCATATGCCAAAACCCATCTTACTGACCCTGCTAGCGTCAAATTTGGAACGCCTCTCTATTACAGAGCTGAACCGGATGAGGCGCTCAGAATACTTACTGGCTCTCAAATACTTTTTTTTAGCGCCTACCTTTGGAACTATTCATTAAGTATAAAGATTGCAAAGCTTTACAAAGTTAGGCATCCAGAGACCATCATCGTATTTGGTGGACCTCAAGTGCCTGAGAACCCACAACGTCTTACCAGTTTCATGACGGAACATCCATATATTGATATAGCCTGCTATGGTGAAGGAGAAGAACCGTTTCTGCAGATTCTTGAGCAGAGAGAAATTTGTGCATGGGAAAAGGTTCAGGGGATAGCCTTTTGTAAAGAGGGGAATATCGTGATTAATTCCCCCGCGCCCCCTTTGGTAGAGCTTGATCAGATCCCTTCACCCTATCTGTCTGGAGTTTTTGATCCACTGATTGCCATGACCGGTGGACAGCAGTGGTCAGCCCTGTTGGAAACAAACCGAGGTTGTCCTTTTACCTGTGCCTTCTGCTACTGGGGAGCAGGTAACCGCCGGAGTATCCGATCCTACAGCCTTGAAAGAATTATGGAGGAGATTGACTGGTTTGCAAAAAACCGGATTGAGTTTCTTTTTTGCTGTGATGCGAACTTTGGAATTCTTGAGCGTGACAACGAAATTGTTGAAAAGATCATTAGCAGCAAAGCCACAACCGGTTTTCCCAAGGCATTCTCGGTACAGAGTACCAAAAACTCAACGGCCAGCATTTATAATCTCCAAAGGCGTCTAAATCAGGCCGGGTTGCAGAAGGGAGTCAATCTGGCGCTACAGTCGCTTTATCCGCCGACACTTGATGCGATCAGGCGTAGCAACATTTCCTCCGCAGTGTATGGTGAACTCCTGACCCTCTTTAACAGCGCCGGCATTCCAGCCTTTAGCGACATTATTCTCGGCCTGCCGGAAGAAACCTATGATTCCTACGTCAACGGGATTGAGCAAATCATCCATCAAGGGCAGCATACGCGGATTCAGTTTATCAATCTGACTGTTCTTGAAAATACTGCTATGGCTGACCCGGCCTACATACAGCTCTATGGTCTTGAACTCATTGACTCCATAATAGTCTCCCATCACACCTCGCTACAGGAGGCCAGTGGTGTAACAGAGACCCAGAAGTTGGTGGTCGGAAGCAGCGCAATGCCGCCAGACAAGTGGGTCAAGGCGCGAGTATTTTCTTGGACAATGTCACTGTTTTACTATGATCGCCTTTTGCAGATCCCGTTCCTTCTTCTGGCTCGACTGGGAGGAATCGGAATACGGTGTGTTGTAGAACATTTTATCTCAAAGGGCAGCACATTTCCTGTGACTGCCAGCCTTCTTGATTTTATATCTCAGATGGCCAAGGGAGTTGCTGCTGGTAAACCAGAATATGTAGCGTCAGCAGATTATCTGAATATCTGGTGGCAAGTGGATGAATACCTGATGATTAAACTTATTCGGGAGGGTAAGCTAAATGCATTCTATGAGGAGGCACTCCAGATTCTGGAGCCGCTGGCAAAGGATCTTCCTCGGGGAATAGTTGAAGATGCCCTGCATCTAAACAGAAATCTAATCAAAGAGCCCTTTGCTACCGGAGACCTAGTGCTAACTCTTTCGTATCAGCTCCCTGAAATTCATTCAGCTCTGCAAACCGGAGAACTGCCAAAATTGATGAAGGGCATTTTCAGCTACCGGATTAGCCGGAATCTGGAAAGCATTGAAGACTGGAATGTATGGATGCGTGAGGTTATATGGTACGGAAGCAAGAAAGGTGATTACCTGTTTTCTGTACAGCCAATAAAAGAATGCGAAGAGGACACATGAAATATAGGGTGCTGGGGAATAGCGGGCTTGAGGTCTCGGAGATCGGTTTCGGGGCCTGGGGCATCGGAGGGGCTGCGGGTGGTCATGCAGCATATGGCCCAACTGACGACAGAGAGTCAGTCAGAGCCCTACATGCGGCTCTGGAATACGGAGTCAATTTCTTTGACACTTCTGATCTTTACGGAATGGGACACAGCGAAACCATAATAGGACTGGCGTTCAAAGGTACTCGTAACCGTGTGTTAATTGCCACAAAGGGTGGAATGAGCAACTCCTCCGGAGATCAGGATTTCTCGCCAGCTTACCTGCACAACTCATTAGAACGAAGTCTGAAGAGACTTGGTACCGACTATATTGACCTCTACCAGCTACATTCACCAGCTATTGAGCTTTTAGGAAAAGATCATAAGCTGCTTCCGTTTCTTGATTCGCTGATCCGTGAAGGGAAGGTTCGAGCAGTTGGCATTTCAGCCCGCTCACCAGAGGAGGCGCTGATTGCGGTTGAGCAGTATGGCGTCCGAGTAGTGCAGGTAAACCTTAGCCTGATAGACAGACGCGCTCTGGAAAACGGTCTGCTGGCTCGCTGCAGGGAGCTCGGAGCAGGAATTGTGGCAAGGACTCCGCTCTGTTTCGGTTTTCTTACAGGAAGATATTCGGTGGAAGACATTCAGGATCCCTCAGATCATCGTTCCTGCTGGCCTAAGGAGCAGGTTGAAAGATGGTCCGGAGCCGCCTGCCTATTCGGGGACGCAATCCACTCAGGCGGCGGGCAGACCCTCGGTCAGAAGGCGCTTCGTTTTTGTCTCTCCTTCCCCGAGGTCTCGTCGGTCATCCCCGGGATGCTGACAGCGGATCAGGTTGCCGAGAACACAAAGGCCTCGGAACTAGGCTCCCTGACACTGGATGAGCTTGCCGAAGTAGAACAAATCTACAAAGGCAATATTTTTTTCGCAGGCAGATGAGGAGCCGCCCGTATATGGAAACAGTATTTGCTAACCCTAAATTCATTCGCTGGAAAAAGCGGGTCGAGGATAACGGTTGCCGTGTTGTGCAGGCGGAAGTTCTGGCAGTAGTGGATCGCGGAGACGGCAGTTTCTGCTCAATGTTTCTTGATACTCGCCTGGAAACACCTGAAGGCTGGATAATTTCGCGCTGTGTTGTTCTCAGAGGTGATAGCGTGGTCATTGTACCGGTATTTGAGTGTCAGGATGATGGAAACCTGTATACTCTGCTGGTAGACCAGTACTGCGTCGCCGATGGAAGTCGTTTTCTGGGTTTTGCAGCTGGCAGTACAGCCCAGGATGAACCGGATCTGCTTGCAATGGCTTGCCAAGAGGCACGTGAGGAACTTGATATTGAAATAAAGCCGGAAGAGCTGATCCTGCTTTCCCGTATACCAATTACTACGAATCCCAGTCTTACCGACGACAGAGATCATTATTTTGCGTTTTGCCGAACGGTCTCAAGGCAGTGGCTTTTGCAGATGGAAGGGAAGAAAAGCGGGTGTGAAGATGAACATGAGCATACGCGTGTGAGGGTTTTTTCTCTGAAAGAGGCGTTTGAACTCACGGGGTCATCTATTATTATCGGTTTATCCCTACTGAAACGGTTTTGCGAAAGTAATCCAATAGTCCCGTTGCAAGAATACCTGGAACACATGAGATGACAACATCAATGAAACTGCCTTTCGGCACCATAACCATTACTGACACGGCAAAACGGCTGATTACTGCATCGCTTGAGTCAGGTCGCGTATCTTGTGGAACGCTGGTACGTGATTTTGAAGACCGATTTGCCTCGTTGCTCGGTGTTAATGAGGCCGTGGCTGTCAGTAGTGGAACCGATGCAGACATCCTTGCCCTTGCTGTACTCCATGATCTTGGTGCCAGTCGCAGTGATGAAGTGATCGTCCCTGCGCTCTCATTTGTCGCCACTGGCAATGCGGTTGTGCATGCCGGTTTCAAGCCGGTCTTTGTTGATATTGAGCGGGATACGCTTAATATTGACCCAACCGCTATTGAAGCTGCCATTACAGAAAAAACCAGAGCCATCATGCCGGTTCATCTTATGGGCAAACCGGCAGAGATGGATACCATCAATGCTATTGCCAAGCGGCACGGGCTTTTGGTAGTGGAAGATGCAGCCGAAGCCCATGGTGCACTTTACAAGGGTAGGCCGGCAGGAACCCTGGCGGATCTGGCGGCATTCAGTACATATGTGGCTCATATAATCACAACCGGCGAGGGGGGAGTCATCACGACAAACAGTGAACAATTCGGTGAAATCCTACGTTCACTCCGCTCACATGGCAGAAATTGTACGTGTAAACATTGTATTATGAATACTAATGAACTCACTTACTGCGCCAAGCGTTTCCGTGGTAAAGGAGGAGAGGATGTCCGGTTCACCTTTGATCGAATAGGCTATTCATGCAAGATGAATGAACTGGAGGCAGCCATCGGTATCGGAGCACTGGAAATCTATGACAGTATCCTAAAAAAACGCCATGACAACCTGATCCATGTACTGGAAAGGTTTGACAGGTTTTCACCCTGGCTTTCAACCTTTCGGGAGGAACCGCAAGAGCAGATAGGCCCTCATGCCATTCCGATCATTATTAATGAAGGTGCGCCGTTCAGCCGTACCCAGCTGACTCAGCACCTTGAAAAAAACGGTATTGAGACCCGTACCCTGTTTGCATCCATGCCAACCCAGTGTCCTGGCTTTGAATATCTCGGCTACAAGTCAGGTCAGTTTCCTGTTGCAGAATATGTGGGGAAAAACGGGATCCATGTGGGTGTGCATCAGGATCTCGGAATTGAGGAGATGGATTATCTGCTATGCTGTATTAACAGTTTTTGTAATGACAACTATTAGGTCGTAATTCCATGCAAGTATGCCTGATTTATCCACACTGGACTGGCGAATATGGGAAGATTTCTTATTTTGCCAATAAGGTATCCAGCTTCCCTCCCCTCAATCTTGCTAATCTGGCAGCAGTAGCAGAATTGTATGGCCATAAATGCCAAATCATTGATGCCCAGATAGAAAACAGAACAGAAGATGATTTGGTTGCTGAACTGACCGCTTGCCCGCCTGATTTGGTCGGTCTTTCAGCAACATCACCTTTTTTCCACTTTTCAGCCAGGCTTGCCAAGAAGCTAAAACTAGCCATACCAAGTCTTACTACCGTGATAGGAGGACATCATGTTACCATCATGGGGGATAAGGCTTTTGATGCTGCATTTGATTATGCACTGCTTGGGGAGGCAGACCATACATTTCCTGAGCTTTTGAATGCACTTGAAAATGCTGGAGAGGTCACACAGGTAAAGGGACTGCTCCTGCGACGTAATGGAGAAACAATCTTTACAGGAACAGCAGCTCCCGTTACAGATCTGGACTCTTTACCGGTACCGGCTCGACATCTGCTCAAGACTGAACAGTATCTGATGGGAACCCTTGAAGGGACAAAACGGTACACTACCATAGCTACCAGCCGCGGGTGCCCATTCAAGTGCATTTTTTGTTCAACCGAGATATTTGGACATCATTTGAGAAAGCGAAACCCAGAGAATGTGATCAGGGAAATCCGTGCAGTGCAGGAACGTTTTGGCATTGATCATTTTTATTTTCTTGACGAAACTATGACGATTGATCGTGAACACTTCAGGCGTATTTGCGAACTGATAATCAGCGAAAACATTAAAATTACTTTTGAGGGAAGCACACGAGCAAATCTGGTTGATGAAGATATCATCAGGATTATGCGCAAGGCAGGTTTGTTAAGGATATCATTTGGCCTTGAATCGGTGGATGAACAGATCCGGCGGACTATGCGCAAAGAAATTCCGCTTGATGCCTATCTTCAGGCAAATCGTCTGACAAACAAATATGGCATTGAAACCCTAAACTCCTGCATGATAGGTCTCCCAGGAGAAAACGTTGAAACAATCTGCAAAACACTTCGCTTTCTGCGAAGTTCAAAGGAAATAAGGCAGGCCAATGTCAGCATAGCGGTTCCGTACCCTGGTACAGAACTCTACAGAATGGCAAAAGCCGGCGAAATGGGGCTTAAACTTGTTACAGAAGATTTTTCAGAATACCGACGTTATAACGCGGCTGTCATGCAGGTGGGCAATCTGTCTACAGATAACTTGATTAGACTCCAAAATGATGCAATTGCCAGTGTAAGCCTTGCTCCCTGGCGCTGGCGACCTATTGTTAAGAGATCCGGTTATTACGGATTATGGCTTACGTTTGGTCGCGTACTGCAAAGCTTGAAAAATGGCATGATCAATATTTTCAGTAACAGCCCCAAACAAGGCAAGCTATATGGGAAAATTACCTAAAATAATCATAGCCATTGGTAAGTACTTTGGTCTTGACCCTGCAAATGGTCTCTCTGATGAAAAAACCCTTTGGATAGACACTCTCAGAGAAGTCGGGGTAGCCGAAGTATTTGAATATTATTACGATACAGGAGATTATGACAATACTACAAGGCTTATCCGCACCTGCGTTGAAATCAATCCTGACCTGCTCATTCTGAATAGCTATGATCCCAATAACCCTCTGTACCCTGATATTTATGCAATATCAGTTGTAAAAAAACAGTTGCAGATACCGATAATCGCTTTCTGGTATGATGCCACCCATCACAATTTTATTAACAGTATCAGAGGGGTTTTGCCATATATTGACTTGAATATAACTCCGGATAATCCGACATTTTCATTTCTGACAGGCAGTGACTTAAATCTCAGGGAGCGTTTTACTTCCACAGTATTGCCATATAACCAGAATATATACAGAAACCTTAATTCGAATAGAGATATACCAATTTCGTTTATGGGACAGGTGGACGGACACCGTTCAAACAGAATTCCCGTTTTGATAAAGGTCATGAGTGCGTTCCCTGCGAGCTACGTTTCGGTACTGAACAGAAGAGATTTTATGCCATATAGCCACTGCCTCGAGATAATGCAGCGTTCAAGGATGGTACTGAATTTCTGTGATGGAGCAGAATTGAAACAACTAAAAGGCAGGGTGTTTGAAGCAGGTTATTGTGGGGCACTTGTACTTGAACAAGCAAATAATGAAATAGATTGTTTTTTAAGACCTATGCAAGATTATGTCCCCTGGGACACGCCTGAAGATCTACTGGAAAAAATCAGATACTATTTAACTCATGATGACGAATATATCAAAATAACAGAAAATTGCCAGAATCGGCTCAAAACGGTTTATGGCTATAAAGCATTTTGGAGACAGATTGTGGATGCTATTGTAAGGCATTCAAATATAAAAGCATCAAATGAAAGAATATTGTGCTGACCATTGTCCTGCCTACCATAAATAAAGCCAGGTTTGTTCGTCGTCTTGTCAAATGGTTACTAGAAAAAGAGTTCCGAGGCATTCTGCTTGTCGGAGATTCGTCAACTAATCCGAATGAGGCTGTAGAGACATTTGCTGCTCTGTCTGCAGCGGAAGGGTACTTTAACACAGTATATAATGCTTTTCCTGGTCTTGATGGCACTAAAACAACCCAGCTACTATCTCAGAAGATAGTCACTCCTTACTGCGCATATCTTGGTGACGACGACTATCTCTGCCCGGGCGCTGCGGATGAATGTATACACTATCTTGAGTTGCATACAGAATATGCCGGAGCTCACGGTCACGCATTTTCCATGCAGGTAACTAACGATTCAGAAGGGCAAAACACAATTAAGGCACTTGAGTATTACCCACTTACAACTCGCACAGAAGAGTCATCAGAGAGACGTTATCTTGCACATATGCAGCAGTATACAGTAACTCTGTTTTGTGTTGTACGCTCGGAAATTTTCAAAAGAGCATTTCAAGATGCTCACAATTTGCTTGATCGAGCATTTTCAGGCGAGCTGTTGCCGTCTGCAAAAATGGTTATTGAGGGCAGGTTTGCTCTGTTAAACAATTTCTTCCTTGTAAGGCAGTCACATGAGCAGCGCAATTTCCTTCCTGATAATTTTGACTGGATTTCTGGAGCCGATTGGCGTGAATCATGGCTGAAGTATAATGAACTGCTAATTGAACAACTAGTTCAACTGTCAGGCATCTGGCATGAATCTGCTGCATCTATAGTAAAAGCTGGTATGGCTGCCTATATCAAACAACAGATGCAGATCCATATAAACCCAGAGGATAGCGCAAACGACCTCAACACTCTTCAGAAACAAGCCTTTTCGTTGGTAGCTCCAGAGGGCACAGCAAACTCTTCTTTCTTGGATACTGTAAAATCATTACTTAGATGGCCAAATGGGATCAGGAGATGATATGTCGTCAGCCAACACTCGTATAGCAGTAGTCGGCGCAGGCCGGATGGGACGTCGTCATATCCAGGCAGTTCATGAGCTGGGTTTTAGCTTGGCCGGGCTTTGCGACCTGTCGGAAGCTCCATTGCAACAAGCCGCTACAGAGCATAGGATTGAATCTGGATTGTTATTTGTAGACTATACAGCAATGCTTAAATCAGCATCCCCTGATGGGCTAATCATCGCCACCACTGCTCCTTCGCACTGCGAACTTGTCTGTCAAGCCGCTGCTACAGGAGTGAATTTCATCTTGTGTGAGAAGCCGATGGCTCCCTCTCTGGCCGAGTGCGACAGGATGATTGAGGCATGCACCAGGCATGGCGTACGTCTGGCGGTAAATCACCAGATGCGTTTTATGGAGTTATACCGGCGACCAAAGCGGATGCTGGAGTCCCAAGAGTATCAGGGACTTAAAAGCATGACAGTGGTTGGCGGTAACTTTGGCCTGGCAATGAACGGCTCCCACTACTTCGAGGCTTTCAGGTTCATTACCGCTGAAGAGCCTGTTGAGGTAACAGCCTGGTTGTCAGATGAGCGTGTTCCTAATCCCCGTGGACCACAGTTTGAAGACAGAGCCGGTTCAGTCAGGATAACCACCTCTGGCGGCCATCGTTTTTATCTGGAGGCAGGTTCAGATCAGGGTCACGGGATGCAGGTGATCTACAGTGCCAGAAACGGACAGATTCTGGTTGATGAACTGACAGGGACAATGCATGCTTCGGTACGTTTGCAAGAACATCGAGAACTGCCAACAACCCGTTACGGTATGCCTGCAAACTCTGAAACAATAATCCTTGATCCTGTAGATGCGGTTGCTCCATCCAAGGCGGTGCTCAAGGCATTGATTGGGGGGGCAGATTATCCTGATGGGAAAACTGGCCGTATGGCGGTAGCGGTTCTGGTGGCGGCTCACCTTTCGGATCAGGCCAGCCACACTCCGGTTTTGGTTAATCATGAACTACCGACAGGCCTCTGTTTTCCATGGGCATGATGCTGTTATGTCGGAACTTACGATAGATTTTACCAGTTCATTTGTAACATGGAAACTGCACGATGCTGCAGATTTTGGCCGGTTCAGTATTGATGCAGCCTGTATTCTGAATAGCGGTAGCTCTACCGAGACATTTTTTCTGGCAGCCGGTGTCATGGCTGGCAACGTCTATGGAGATGGATACCTGTTACGTCAGCCCCCCTATCGTTATCAGGCTGTATTTTCAGAGAGTCACTACAGAATCTTTCGTGTTTATGCCTCACAGCATCAGGATCAGGACACCATCGGAAAGATTGGAGAGCGTTTTGAAAGGCTGGAGCTTTCAATTAATAGATCTGATTACAGAAAGCTGGAAAACTTTGACGCTATTATCGGAGCAACTTTTGGCATGCTGCCGATCAATGCTCATGTAGAGCTCGAGCTTGGTTATAGTACGACAGCAGAGCTGATCTTTCCTGTACGACATATAAATATCGAGTCGGACAGGCAGAGGTTTCAGGCTGAGACAGGACCGGTACTTGCTCCTCTGGAAGATCACTCTGGAACTGCCATAGACAGGCTGATGCCTGCTTTTATTGCATTTAACCAACTGGATGACCTCTCGCTTGCATTCCTTGCCGAGACCGGCAGCATTTCAGGTGATACAGGTTACGGCAGGTTCTATTGTGGCATTCGGAAGACTGCTGCAAGGATATGCCTTGTGGTACCGGAAAATCAGCGGAAGGAGACCTGAATGGATCTGTTGCTGGCAGGAGCCGGCCCGATGGCCGTAGATTACTGCAAGGTTTTAAAAGCACTTGGCCAGGATTTCTTGGTGGTGGGTAATGGTGAGCAGTCTGCAACCGTTTTTGAACAGGCTGTAGGCGTACCGGTGTTACGCGGCGGACTGGCAGACTGGCTGGAACGTACGGACAGAATTCCTTCCAGGGCGATTGTGGCCGTTACCGAGGATCGGCTGGGAATGGCTGCAAGGCTGTTTGCGGAGGCGGGGGTACACTCTATCCTGCTGGAAAAGCCTGGTGGCGCCTCACTGTCTGATATCAGAAAAACTGCCGAAATCGCAGCAGAAACAGGCACTGACATACGTATTGGTTACAACCGTCGCTTCTATGCCTCTGTGGAAAAGGCAAAAGAGATCATCAATCAGGATGGCGGGGTAATATCCTTCAGTTTTGAATTTACCGAGTGGAGTCATCTGGTGGCCACCCTTAATAAACCTGGGCAGGTGCTTGCCGAATGGTTTCTACATAATTCCAGTCATGTAATTGATCTGGCGTTCCATCTCGGGGGTGTACCTACAGAGTTCTGCAGCTATTGCTCAGGAGGAACCGACTGGCACCCTTCCGGTTCGGTGTACACAGGTAGTGGTATCACGGAAAAAGGCGCTCTCTTCAGTTACCATGCAAACTGGACAGCACCTGGCAGATGGGGGGTTGAACTGACAACCGCCAGACACAGACTGATTTTCAGGCCACTGGAACAGCTGCATATTCAACGGATCGGCTCAGTTGCTATTGAACAGGTTGAGCTGGACAATCAGTATGACCTGCTCTACAAACCGGGAGTATACCGCCAAACAGAGGCATATCTTAACGGAGATCACCGGCTGCTATGGAATATCTCCGGTCAACTATCAATGTTGCCAATCTATGAAAAAATCAACACACGTTTTCCGGCAGACAAGCAGAGGGAGCCATGAGTGAGCAATTGGAGATAAAATACGGGCTGCCAGCAGAGGTTGTTTTCTGTAGTCGCTGTACCATATCGAACCAGCGCCCCAGTTCGGTTGTCGAATTCAGGAACAGAGCCACAGACAAGAAACCAACCATCTCATTTGATGATCAGGGGGTTTGCAGCGCCTGCAGATATGCAGAGATAAAGGAAAACCGGATTGACTGGAAGTTGCGTGAACAGGAGCTGGTTGAACTTTGTAATCGACACCGCAACCGCAACGGTTTATATGACTGCATTGTTCCCGGTAGTGGCGGTAAGGACAGTGCCTATACCGCCCACATACTTAAATATAAATACGGTATGAACCCACTGACGGTTACTTGGGCTCCCCATATATATACGGATGTCGGATGGCAGAACTTTCAGCACTGGATCCATAGTGGGCTGGACAACTATCTGAATACCCCAAACGGTAAGTTGCACCGTCTCTTAACCAGACTGGCATTCGAAAATCTGGTTCATCCGTTCCAGCCATTCATAATTGGACAGCGCCTGATAGGTCCACGTTTCTCCGCTTTGTATAATATACCGCTTGTTTTCTACGGCGAGAACCAGGCCGAGTATGGCAACAGTATTCAAGAAAATGAAATCCCCACTATGGCTCCTGATTTTTATGAGGAGAATCCCTCCCTGGACAAGCTGTTTCTGGGCGGTGTAGCTGCAAAAGACCTGGTAGCGGAATTCGGTGTAGATTTAAGGGATCTGAACCCTTACCTGCCGATTGATGGCGACCGTTTGAGAAAGGTGGGAACCGAGGTACACTATCTTGGCTACTATCTGAAATGGGATCCGCAAGAGTGTTACTACTACGCGGCTGAACATACAGGGTTCCAGGCCAACACCGAGCGTACCGAGGGCTCATACTCAAAGTACAGTTCCATTGACGATCGACTGGATCCTTTGCACTACTACACCACCCTGATTAAATTTGGCATAGGTCGCGCCACATATGACTCGGCTCAGGAGATCAGAACTGGCAAGATTACCCGTGAGGAAGGGGTTGCCTTGGTCAGGCGCTATGATACGGAGTTCCCTACCCGGTATTTTAAGGAAATCCTTGAATACATGGGAATCACAGAGGAACGTTTTTATCAGGTTATAGACGGGGCACGATCTCCTCATCTCTGGTCTTTTGATGGCGGAGAGTGGCGTCTGCGGCATCAGGTTTACTGAGCGGAGGATAAAAAATGTCTGAGAGCGCCATGATTATGATTAGCGGCAGGCCGGTAGGATCGGCATACCCGCCACTGGTAATTGCCGAGATCGGCATTAACCATGAGGGAGATATTGCAAAGGCTATCAGGATGGTTGACGATGCAGCCACATCCGGTTGCGAATGTGTCAAGTTTCAATGTCATCTGATCGATGACGAAATGATACCCAACGAGGTGATACCTGGAAATGCCACGGAATCTATCTGGGATATCATGTGCCGCTGTGCGCTGTCTGCTGAAGAAGAGATGTATCTGAAGAGATATGTGGAATCGAAGGGAATGATCTATCTGAGTACCCCCTTCTCAAGAGCAGCCGCAGTTCGACTGGAGGGTATGGGGGTCTGTGCCTACAAGATCGGTTCAGGAGAATGCAACAACTATCCGCTGGTTGAGCATATCGCATGCTACGGCAAACCTGTGATACTGAGCACTGGTATGAACAACCTTGAGCAGATTGAGAGATCAGTAGCCATCCTTCGTAACCATCAGGTGCCTTTTGCGCTGATGCATTGCACCAGCATCTATCCTACTCCGCCGGAAAAGGTGCGCCTCGGAGCCTTGATTGAGCTTCGTCACTCCTTCCCAGATGCTGTAATCGGCTTATCGGATCATTCCATAACCAGCTATCCCTGTCTTGGTGCAGTTGCTTTGGGAGCGTCAATACTTGAACGGCATTTTACCTCGGACAAAAACTGGCCTGGACCGGATATTGAGATATCTATGGATCCTTCAGAACTACGGGAACTGATCAGGGGGAGCCATATTATTCACCAGACTCTGGGTGGTCATAAAACCATACTGCCGGAAGAGCAGCCTACCATTGATTTTGCATATGCCTGCGTGGTTTCCATCACCCCGATCAGTGCAGGAGAGCTGTTTACTGTTGAAAATATCTGGGTCAAGCGACCCGGCACCGGCGAGATTAAAGCGGTTGAGTATGAACAACTGCTCGGGAAAAAGGCAATCGTGGATATCCCTGCCAACACACAGATCAGGCGGGAGTGGCTACAGTGAAACGCAGGGTTCTCTTTGTTACCGCCACACGGGCTGACTTCGGCAAACTCAAACCTCTGATGCAGGCTGTTGAGAGATCAGAGAATTTTGAGTGCCTTATCTTTGTTACCGGCATGCATATGATGTCTCGTTACGGTCTAACGGTTGATGAGATATACAAGGAGCGTTTTACCAACATTCTCTCCTATATGAACCAGATACATGGAGAGCCAATGGAAATGGTGCTTGCCAACACGATTCATGGACTTTCACGTTACCTGCATGAGTGTCCGGCTGACATGATCGTTGTGCATGGCGACCGTGTAGAGGCACTTGCAGGCGCAATTGTCGGTGCAATGCGTAATACACTGGTGGCGCATATCGAAGGGGGAGAACTTTCCGGTACGGTTGATGAGCTTATCAGGCACTCGGTAAGCAAGCTTTCACATCTGCATTTTGTGGCCAATGAGAAGGCTGCCGAGCGTCTGCGCCAGCTGGGAGAATCATCCGATCAGGTATTTGTGATCGGTTCGCCAGATATTGATGTAATGCTTTCAAACAATCTTCCATCGCTTGCCCAGGTAAAGGAATACTATCAAATTGCCTTTGACAGGTACGCGCTGGTTCTGCTGCATTCAGTCACTACCGAACCTGCTGGGCAGCAGGAACGGGCTCAACAGTTCGTCACTGCGCTGCTGGAGAGCAACCTCGATTTTGTGGTAATCTATCCCAATAATGATCCAGGCAGTGACCTGATTCTTGAGCAGTACCAACGGGTTGAAAACAATCCTCGTTTTCGTGTCTTTCCTTCACTTAGGTTTGAATATTTCCTGACTCTGATGAAACATGCTGCCTTTGTGATCGGCAATTCCAGCGCTGGCGTCAGAGAGGCGCCGGTATACGGAGTTCCAAGCATTAATGTTGGTAATCGTCAACATAACCGTTTTTGCCATGACTCTATTATTGAATCGGGCTTTGAACATTCAGCCCTCTTGTCGGCAATCCAGCGGGCGATACAGATGCCACGGATGGAGCCGTGTCATCACTTTGGGGCTGGCGACAGCGCTGCCTGTTTTATTGAGGTAATGCAAAAAGAGACTACATGGACTACACCGACTCAGAAGCAGTTCAATGACTTCGATCCCGCCTCCATGAAAGAAAGATGCGGCAATGAATCCTGAGAAGGTCATGGTATTAATCACTGCGCGTGGTGCTTCAAAGGGGCTGCCCCGCAAGAACCTTCGCCTGCTGTCTGGAAAGCCTCTGATTGCCTACAGTATTGAAGCGGCTCTGGGAGCCGAGGGTGTTGGACGATGTATTGTCAGCACCGAAGATCCTGAGATAAAAGAAGTCAGTCTCACTCTTGGAGCGGAGGTGATTGACCGTCCGGATGAGTTGGCAACCGACAGAGCATTGAGTAGAGATGTTATTCGTCATATAATTGAACAGCTTGCTGCATCGGGGGATATGCCTTACAGGTTCATGCTCCTGCAACCCACATCGCCTTTACGGAACTCCTTTCACATAGATGCCTGTCTGGCAGATTTTTTTGCTGGAAGCTACCGGAGTGCAATAAGCGTGACCGAAGCAGAGCATCATCCCTACAAAGAATTCCGGTCGGAAGCAGGACAGCTGGTGCCTCTGTTCGGTATTGAATACCTGGATCGTCCCCGCCAGACATTACCAGAGGTTTTCCGTCAGAATGGCGCAATATATCTGACTGAAACCAGCTGCTTTTTAGAACAAGCCAGTTTTTTCATACCGCCAGTTATGCCGTTCCTCATGCGGGCTGATGAGAGTATTGATATTGACACTGAACAGGATCTTCTGGTTGCCGAAATGTTGCTTGAGATGCGTAGAAGGATTGCCTGAATGTCCATGTTACGACTGATACCCCGACTTGACATCAAGGGTTCCAACCTGATTAAGGGGATCCAGATGGAGGGGGTACGTATACTGGGCAACCCGCATGAGTTTGCGTTCAGATACTATCAGGATGGCGCTGACGAGCTCCTTTATATGGACGCGGTAGCCTCGCTTTACGGTCGAGACCGACTGCTGGATATTGTCAGACAGACTGCTGCCAACATATTTATTCCGATAACTGCAGGAGGGGGTGTCCGCTCGGTGGATGACGCTGTAGAGCTGCTTCGGGCAGGAGCAGACAAGGTTGCCATTAATACCGCTACGGTTTCAAGGCCTGAACTGATAACTGAAATGGCGCATCACTTCGGTTCACAATGTATGGTGCTTTCAATTGAGGCTAAGCAGGTTGCTGACAATAAATGGCTGACCTATACCAATAATGGCAGGGAAAACAGCGGTATTGATGTAGTTGAATGGGCAAAAAGAGGGGTTGCACTCGGCGCTGGGGAGATCCTGCTGACCTCGGTTGACCGAGAAGGCACCAGGCGCGGTTTCGATACGACGTTAGTGAAGGCAGTACGTCAGGCAGTGCCGGTGCCGCTGATTGTGAGTGGCGGCATGGGAAAACCTGAAGATCTGCTGGAGGTAGTGTTGGAGGGGGGCACCGATGCGGTTGCAATGGCGGATATCCTGCACTACAACCGCTTTACACTGGAAGAGATCCGTAAGGCAGCAACAAATGCCGGCATACCGGTCAGGTGTATGGCATGAACAGGGTTACGGTGATCGATTATGGTCTGGGAAACCTTTTGAGTGTTGAGCAGGCACTACGACATTGTGGTGCCGATGTTGTCTGTACATCCAGCCCAGAACTGATTGAAGCTGCTGATTTCCTTGTATTGCCTGGGGTAGGAGCATTTGGCGACGGGATGAAGGGGCTTGAACTGCGTGGCCTGCTTGAACCGCTGCTTATAGCTGCCAGATCTGGAAAACCACTACTAGGTATCTGCCTAGGCATGCAATTATTGTTTGAGAACAGCTCTGAATTCGGTTTACATGCCGGGCTTGGATTGATTCCAGGAATTGTCAGGGGGATCCCCCCTTTATCTAACAAGGATGGTAGCAGACGGAGGATTCCGCATATCGGCTGGACAGGAATCATACCGCCTGGTAACCGGTGCAGTTGGGATGAACCGCTGCTCGATGGACTGCCTCAAGGTGTCTCCATGTATTTTGTCCACTCATTTATGGCTCACCCCACAGAGGAAAGCCAACTCAAGGCAATCAGCAATCACGATGGAGTTGAGGTGGCAGCGGTTGTAAGCAGAAAAAATCTTACAGGCTGCCAGTTTCATCCTGAAAAAAGCGGGGCTGCTGGTCTCAAACTGTTTGAAAACTTTTTGCGCCTGGGATAGCGAGGTTAGGATGACGGCTTTGAACAAAACAAGGTTGATCATGGTTCAGGGATCGACGGAACTCTTGAACTGCCTGGCGATCCTGCTGATGTTGAAAGAGCGCGAGCCTACTGTTGAATACCATGACATTCTTCTAATTCACGGCCACGGCACATCTCCTGATGGAACACTGACCAAGGCTGTCAGGGCTCTGGCCAAGGTATGGGATTGGCAGTCCATACTTGATATATCAATGATTGAACAGCGCCTTCTGACAGAGACCGCCACAGATCCTTCCAAGCTAAAAAAAACCTTGGGAGTGGAGCATGTAGACGTACTTATGGCTGTCCGCAACTGGCAACCCACTAACGAACTGCTTTTAAATTGTTATCGTGACTCATGGAAGATCATGTACGGGGACAACATCGGTCTTGCTGATTCTTTTCCCTGGAAGGAGTATGTCCAGTTTGACGAAGCCTTTCTAACATTGCCGCAGGAGTGGGAATTCACTCTACTTGACCGCATTCCGTACCACGTTGTGTCAAAGCGCTTTATGCTTGAAGCTATAGATCGCTTCTGGGGGAAATTTCCAGAGATTGAACAACAGCTGTTTGGAACCTGCGAGCTACCGGAACAGGATAAAACCCTAATCTTGACCATGGCTGCCTTTGAGTCGGGAGCATTGCTAACTCCAGATGATGATGTAACAATGAGATTGGAGCAGATACGCAAGCACTGTGCTGCAGGCTCAACTGTGATACTGAAACCACACCCGAGAGAACAATCAGGACAAACAGCTGAGGTAGTGCTTCGATTAAAAGATGAGGGGATTAAAGCCATCACTCTTGACTCCCTCTCCGCAGCTTTACCTGTAGAGTTAATATACAGGGTATTAAGAAATACAAAGGTACTTTCAATCGCTACAACAGCACATTCCTGGCTCTACTTCCTCTATAAAGCGCCTTACATAGCTGCTCCAGTGGATGATATTTGTCGTCTGATGTCATTCAGACATCGTGAATTCGTGGCGCAGTCACTTGCTCAGTCTAAAGAGATCTGTGCCTCAATTGACAGTTGGGATGGAACCTCTGTTGTCTGGCGTTTTCCTGCAACTGATCTAGATCGCCGTCTTGCTGCGGAAGGGGTGGAGGTTGTTAACCGTGAAGAGTGGCGAGCCGGTGTCAGGATTTTCAGTCTATTGACCAGCACCGGTTGCAGGCTGCCGCTGGCAGTATACGGATTGGCGCGTTCACTTGTAGGGCTGGGTCAGCTTGAGCAGGCAGAACCGTTGCTAAAGGAACTGGAAGCAACAAACTATGCCGGGCCTGCTGGAGATCTGCTGACCTCAGGCAGACAGGCTCGATCTGCTGTATTTGCCCGTAACAAGGCTGCTGAGGCACTGGCAGCCGGTGACACCTCGACTGCGCTGGCAGCTTTTTCAGAAGGTTTGCAGGCAGCACCACATGACACTCAGCTTGTGCTGGAGTTTGGCAGTTTACTTCAACATTCCGGTGAGAAAGGACTTGCCAAGCAACTGTACCAGCTATTTTTGCAGCAGCATCCCGAAGACCTACAGGTTTTCGCTACCAGTGACGCTCTTTCAGAAAAACAGTCTGATGCTGATGGATTACCGGTTATCTGGGGTAGATCAGAGCGGTTGCCTGATTTTTCAATGCAAGATCGGTTTCTTTCAGAAAAGCGCCGACTGGTGGTTGGGGACGATAACATGCTGGCCTGCTCAATCATATTTGATGCCCCTCATGGTGAAGTCAGGATTGGCAACCATAGTTTCATAGGCGGCTCACGATTGTCGGCTGTTGAGCTGATTGAGATAGGCGATTATGTAACCATTGCCTGGGGGTGCACCATCTCGGATCATGACGAATTCCCGGCAGATCCGTTAGCAAGGCGGAACGAAATAGCGCGGAGGTGCAAGGCGGTACGCAGGGGTGAGGATCCGGTCATATGCATGGATTGGTCTGCAGTGGCAAAATCACCGGTCAGGATCTGTGATAATGTCTGGATAGGGATGCACTGTACGATTCTTAAAGGTGTAACTATAGGCGAAGGTGCCGTAATCTCCGCTGGCAGTGTAGTCTATGAGGATGTAGAGCCATGGTCGCTGGTCGCCGGAAATCCCGCACGGGAACAGTTCTGAGATGTACAGTCAGGGAAAGGCCATAACAGGTGATCGCTTTCTGTTGCTACCAGGCTTTCGCCTTGAACAAGAAGTTGAGTCCAGCGCAATTAGACAACGACTGCAGATAGGCCAGGACAGCATGGTAGGCTCGGCATTTGTGTTTGAAACAGACCAGGGTGAGGTGACAATTGGCGAGCGCTGCCTGCTTGCTGGCGGTGTGGTTATATGCAGAACACGAATCGAGATTGGTAATGATGTGGTATGGGAGGGGGGGAATGCCTCATATCTGTATGATCACAGTTCCCATGCCCTTGATTACCGCGAACGCTGCAAAGATATTGACCGACAGCTGGAAGAATATCGTCAAGGACATAGTTTTATCAACAGTAAGAACTGGTCAGTGGTTCCGGCCAAACCAATCATAATCCATGATAATGCCTGGATTTGCAGCAACTGCATCATTTTAAAAGGAGTCACCATTGGCAAAGGGGCAATAATACTCCCCGGAACAGTCGTAACCCGCAATGTTGAGCCATATGCAATAATGGCTGGCAATCCTGCGTCCCAAAGGGGCGTGCTCTAATAACTCCTGTAAGGAGATCAGATTAATGGATGTAATGCACAGCTTATCTGACCTGATTCGTGAACTGTTTGATCAGCCTGGACTGGAAATATCTGCCATGACAACGGCAAACGATGTTGACGGGTGGGATTCTCTATCTCATGCAATGCTGATAGCGGCTGTGGAATCTGCCTTCGGGATCAGTTTCAGTAAAAAAGAGAGCATGACTATACGCACTGTTGGCGAAATGGCCTCCTGCATCAGTGGCAAGCTGGCTCAGGGTGACAAACTACCGTGAGCGACCACCAAAGGGTTCTGGTTACTGGTGGTGGTGGATTTCTGGGGGGCTATATCTGTAGCCACTTCAGAAAGCACGGCTATCAGGTCATGGCAGTGGGACGTTTCAAGGAACAGCCGAAAACTGAACCTCAGTATACGGGATGCAACTGCATTGAAATGTCATTGCCAGACTCCGGTTTCAGTAAGCTGTTACAGACCTTTAGACCGGAGTTGCTGGTACACTGTGCAGGCACCTCCTCGGTAGACTCATCCGTTGCTGATCCTTACACCGACTTCTATAAAAACACCATCACTTGCGCATTTACCCTGGAGATGCTTCGTCAGGCTACGCCAGAGTGCAGATTTTTATTTCTATCCAGTGCGGCAGTATACGGAAATCCCTCCAGATTGCCGATTTCCGAGCAGGCACCATGCAGACCAATATCTCCATATGGATACCACAAGCTCCTGTGTGAACAGATGGTACAGGAATATTCCTGTCTGTACGGACTAAGGTTCATAACGGCTCGCCTGTTTTCAGCATATGGTGAAGGATTGCGTCGTCAGATCCTGTATGACCTCTGCTGTAAATTCAAGTCAATGGATGCTGTTGAGGTTTATGGCACTGGAGCAGAAACCAGGGATTTTATCCATGCCGCTGATGTGGCAGCATCTTTAATGCTTTTGCATGAAGAGGATGCAGCAGGGGTATTCAATGTTGCATCTGGCGAGCAGACTACAGTCTCCTCGGTAGTCGAAGAACTGAGGCAGGGATTGCAGAGCAGCCAACCCTTGTTCTACAGCGGCACCAACAAGCCAGGCAATCCACTACACTGGCAGGCCGACACAACACGCCTTAAAACCACAGGTTTCAAGATTTCAGTCCCACTGCGAGAAGGGATAGAACACTACTGTCACTGGTTCATAACTGCCATTCAATAATTGCCAATCAGGGTGCTTTCCCTTATAGTACCCACTCAAATTTCAATTTACGACAGCATGCCATCCAGGAGGATGCATCATGACAACCGGTATCTCCATAGCAAAAAACTCTCAGTATGGTGATGAATTGCGCTACGAACAGCTTTCAGAAGCTATATCAGCCCTTCCTCCTGAAGAGGGGATCCGCCACCTTAAGAGCTTCCTTGCCACATACCCCAGCTTTGCCGCTGCTCATAATGATCTGGGGGTGCTTTATCTACGTGCAGGTAACGGAACCCTGGCTCTTGCCCACCATGAGAAAGCCACCAGACTACAGCCTGACAATATCGTCTTCAGAAAAAATCTGGCTGATTTCTATGCAGTTGAACTTGGCTGGCTGGAAGATGCAACAGACATCTATCTTGAAGTGCTGCGTCGCAACCCTCGTGATATAGAGGCGATGCTGGCTCTTGGCAAGCTCGGTGAGGCAATGCAGACCAAAAACCTCGAAGGTTCTCCCCAGCAGCCCTTTGAACCCTTTGCAAACCAGCCAAAACTTGTCGCCACCGCTCAACCGGACAGCCAGAGGAGTGTGGACGATTGGTACCGTAATGCTCTGACACTTTTATCTGCTGGAGATAAAGATGCAGCGGTCTTTGAGTTGAAGAAGCTATTGGCCAGATATCCTGACCATGCCCTTGCCTCCAACGATCTTGGCATTCTGCTACAGCAGCAGGAAAGGTATGAAGAGGCAAGGAAATACCTTGAGCAGGCTGTAAATATTGAGCCTAAATCATCGCTGTTTCGCAAGAACCTTGCAGACATCCTTTATTTGGGTTTAGGCGACATGGAAGCAGCGATGAAGCATTATGTGAACATTTTGAGTACAACACCTAAGGATGTTGATACGCTTCGCGCCATAGCTCATATATGTATAGATTGCGGTAAGCTGGATGATTCAATTGTATTTATGGAGCGTCTGATTGAAATCCAGCCATGGGATCAGGAGGTGCTGGAGGCACTACGAAAGCTCAAGGCAATCGTTACTGTACCGGTCAAATCTACTACAGAGCTTAACCGCGAGGTGCAGGAGCATCTGACCGCCGGTCGGATAGAAACAGCAAGGGATCTCCTGATCTCTCTGACCGGATTGGAGCCTAACAATGCCGTAGCTCATAATGATCTTGCGGTAGTTCTGACTAAACTTGGTCAATATCAGCAGGCTCGACTCAGCCATGAACGTGCCGTTGAGCTTGACCCAAGCAACTCAAACTTCAGAAAAAATCTTGCTGATCTTTACTTTGCCTGCCTTGGCATGAGTGATGAGGCAATATACATCTATCTTGACCTGCTAAAATCCACCCCCCGTGACCTTGAGGTACTACTCAATCTGGGTCATATCTGTTCAAGGTTGAGGCGTCCCGAAGAAGCACGGATTTTCTATCGCAGGGCAGTAGAGCTGGAACCCTGGAACCGCGAGGCCAGGGAGGCACTGCAGCAGTTGCCAAGCTAACCGATGGTTGCATTGCTTGTTTACGGACTGTTTGTCCTGTGCATTTTCCCCTTATCTTCATGAGGAGTGTTATTCTGTCTGGAAGATTACAGCCACAAGAGAACCACCGATGAAGTTACTGCTCGCTTGTGAAGTCAGTAGTCCACATGTTGCGCGATGGATAAACCAATTACAGGGAACTGGCTGGGACATTCACCTTTTTCAGGTTATTACGCCTGGCTACGGCATCTCTCCCCTGCTTTCATATGGAACGGTTCATTATCCAGGAAAGATTCCCGAAAATAAAAATCTTACGGTTTTCCAAACCACCGGACTTGACTGGGAAACTGCAGACGAGGTTGGACTTGCCGCAGGCCGCAGGCGACATATCAATTACCTGCATAATCTAATCAGGACACTCAAGCCGGATCTGATCCATTCGCATGGTCTTAATATCAATTGGAACAATCTGCTTGAACCGGTACACCAACTGTTTTCTACACTGCCTGAGGCTACAGGAATTCCCTGGCTTTATTCATCATGGGGAACCGACCTGGAATGCTACGCTATGCTCTCTCCGGAGCATCGCCTTTCGGTTTCCGCTCAGCTGGCATGCTGCGACTATCTGACCACCGAATGTCATCGCGATCTGCGGTTATCAAGGATGCTAGGTTTTAGTGGTGAATTTTGTGGTTTTTTCCCAGATTTTGGTGGTGTTCAGCTTAATGGAGTCAGAAACAACAACCTTACTCCACCTTCTAAACGACGGCTTATACTGCTCAAGGGACGTGACAATTGCGGAACTGACGGCGATCCTGTTGGCAGGGCGATGACTGCAATCCAGGCTTTTGATCTGTGCCGTGATGCGCTTCGAAATTTTAGCATAGTTGTTACACAAGCCACCGGTAAGGTCAGGGAGCAGGTCGAAATCCTGAGCCGATCCGGAATTGACATCGTAGCCGCAGAACACCTTGCCTACGACGATCTTCTACACCTCTATACCGAAACAAGGGTGGCAATTTCAGCTACCGTCAACGACGGTCTTCCCAGCACTCTGGTGGAGGCAATGACCTACGGAGCCTTTCCGCTCTTTTCCAATGTTGAATCATTTGGAGAATGGATTCGTAGCGGAGAAAACGGATTAATCTTCCCTGCTGAAGACCCGCAGCAGCTTGCCGTACTTCTCTCTAAGGCACTAGAGGACGACCAACTGGTTGATAAGGCTGCACTATACAATCTGCAACTGGTGTCGGAACGGCTGGAGTATAAACATATTCGCTCAAAGGTGATTGAACTGTACAGATACGTATCCACTAACGGTAAACTGGCAGGAACTCCTTTCAGAACCAGGCTGGGTAAAGATCTGCTGGGACAGCTCAGCTGCTGGTCACTGCTTGAGGGAGAAGTTTCACCACCACTCTTTTCGATTCTGGTGCCAACCTACAATCAGGCTCAATTCCTGCCTGCCGCCCTGGACAGCCTGCTGGCGCAGACTGTCCAGGAGTGGGAGGCTCTGGTTGTTGATGACGGCTCGACTGACAATACAAGAGAGGTTCTGGAAAGGTATGAAGCCAGGGACAAACGGATCAGGGTGTTTCACAAGCCAAACGGAGGTACGGCCAGCGCCCTGAATACTGGGCTGCAACATGCGGTTGCCGAATGGGTATGCTGGCTCTCCTCCGACGATCTGTTCAAACCTGACAAGCTGATGATACATCTGGCGGCTATTGCCGAAAATCCGGACTGCAAATTCTTTCATACAGATTATGAGCTGCTTTTTGACGATACTGGAGAGCGGCTGCCTCAACGCCGCCTGTCCGAAGATATCCCGATAAAGTCGCTACAGCTGATCAGCTTTTTTGAAGAAAACCAGGTTAACGGAATCAGCATTGCTCTGCACCGTGACCTGCTTAGGCAGGCAGGAGCATTTAACACAGACAAACGTAATGGTCAGGATTTTGACATGTGGCTGCGTTGCCATCGTCAGACTCAATCAACCCACATTCCACTCGTAACATGCTCAACCCGCGTCCACAAAGGGCAGGGAACCGAGCTCTCTCCATTAAGCGGAGTTTATGATTCTGGCCGTTCATGCCTTGAAATGCTTAACAGCGAACCTTTTGATGCTCTATTCCCTATCCTTGATCTTTACGCAAATGATACTGCCATGTCAGCAGTACAAAAGATCATCGCTCTGATCGCAAATCCTGTTGCAATTATTAATTTATGCGGTTTTGGCATGGCATTGCTTGACAAAATGTCTGAATGGCTTTCTAAAAATGCGACAGATGATGTTCGGAGAAAACTATCTTTCAGACTGCCTGGAATAATTCATGGTATTCGTGAATTTGGCTGTGCGGAAGAGGTTTCAGAGGGTCTTTCAACTTTAGAGAGAGCTTTATTTTCACAATGTACCTATCATATGCAGGATTGGGCGGCACTCCTCAAAACAAAGTGTGAACGTCTTGAATATTCTGGCCGTCTAGCTGAAGCAAAATCAATCAATGAATATTTGAAACGAGAAGGCAGACTGGATATGCTGTCTGAAAATATTGTATCTCCTTCATATAAAACAGATCTCGTACGCAGAACCCTGGATGAGCTCAAAAGAAGGAATCTGGACAAGTACAGAAATGCAGTATCCTAATTCTAACAAAAGTTTACAATTTAACATATTTGAAAGATTAGAGTTTTTGAAAGGGCAACTCCGTGATCCGAATCTATACCTGCCGGAACGGGCACGATTTTTCACTACCTGACCACCTTTGCTGGCCGATTGCCTCTTTTTGCCCCTCTGAACCGGAGGCTTTGCCTTATTTCTGCTCTGTTACAGATCCTGAAGATGCCGAATATCTTTTATTCCCCTACTATCTTACACCAATGATCCAGCAGATGGGCGTCTCTGCCACAAGCACGCTTATTCGTTGTATCCTGCCTGATTTTACCCATAACGAGCACAAATACCTCTTCTTTAATTACGAGGATACAAGCAAACCATTGGGATTTAATTCCATAATCTTCCAGATAAGCCTTAACCGGACTCTCCACGACAGAAATGCCATCTCATACCCTTATCCGGTTGATGATCACCATAACGGCACTGAGCCGAACTTTGATAAACTGCTCTATCAAACCTCATTTGTTGGATATTCTGGCTCCCATCCAGTAAGACAACAGCTCGCAGATGCCCTGTCAAAGAGAACCGATCTCCAGATCTACGTTGAAACCACTCCGCTTTTTCATGGACACCTTGGTGCAGAAGAAAGGCGTGACCGGCAAGAGAGTTATTTCAAGATATTGAGACAATCTTTAACGATCCTCTGTCCTCGTGGTGCCGCTGAAAACTCAGTCCGTTTTTTCGAGACCATGTCATTTGCCAGGATTCCGGTATTAATCGCTGATAATACTATTCTACCACTAGAGTCTCTGATACCTTATGATGAGTTTGTCATAAGGGTGCCTGAAGCGGACGTGGAAAGAGCCGGTGACCATATTATTGGATGGCTGGCTGCAAGGAATGCGGAACAGGTTCGCAATGCCTGCTTGAGAGCCAGAAATGCTTGGAAAAGCTGGCTTCAAACAGCAAGGCTTCCGGCACTGGTTGCATATGAACTTGAACAAAACCAGATAAGCAGCAGGCTCAGGGAGTATTAAGATGTCATTAACAGATCAGCATACTGCTACAACTGTAGACATCATCTTCCTTACCTATAACCGCACGGACTACTTTCGCAAAACACTCGAGGCGCTTAGAACTAATACCCGTTATCCATACCGGATCATTGTGGTTGACAATAACAGCGGGTTGGAGATGCAACATTTTCTACATGAAAATTCAGGACAGTTCGCACACTTGATCCTGAACGACCAGAACTACTTCACCACTGCCTTTCAGCGTGGTATCGCCTGCGCGATTTCCGATCCCTACATCCTCTGTGATCCCGATATCCTGGTGCCTCAGCTGGATGGCTCCTGCTGGCTGGAACGGCTGCTTGGACTGCATCACCGTTTCCCTGAAATGGGTATGATCGCCCTGAACCTTGACCCATCAAACAAGCCTGCCAGACTGCCGGATGTCTATATAGGTGAAAAACAACCGTACAATGACGAGATAACACTCTGCAATATCGGCACAGTAATGCAGTCTATCAAGCGGCGCTATTTTGATGGTCGTTACCTGACAGATTGGGATACCTGCGATGAAATCAGGAAAAATGGTGGCAAGGTAGGTTTTGCCCGTAATATTATTGCCTACCACCTGGGCTGGGATGAAGAGCGAGACTATCCGGAGCATCTGCTGGAGAAGCACCGCTTTTTCATGGAACGGTACGGTACCGACACCTACCGGATGTACACGGAAAATAAGGAGCTGCTGGATAAGATGAAGAAAAAAGTGCCTGATTACTACGCCTGTTCTCGCCCGGATGTGCAGGAGATGGTTTCCCTCTCATCCCGAAGGATTCTGGATGTGGGCTGCGCTGCAGGCCGTCTGGGCGCAGACCTGAAAAAGCGCCAGCAGGCCGAAGTATGGGGGGTTGAGTATGTTGCCGATGCCGCCGCACTGGCCGCTGATGAGCTGGACAGCGTGATTACCGGCAGTATCGAGGATGTCTTGCCGCAGTTGCCTGACGGCTATTTTGATACGATCATCTGCGCCGATCTCCTGGAGCATCTGGTAAATCCCTGGCAGGTACTTTTGGATCTGCGTACAAAACTGGCAGATGGGGGTGAACTTGTTGCCAGTATCCCCAATGTACGTCACTGGTCAGTGGTTCGGGGGGTGCTGGAAGGGCACTGGCAGTACTGTGATGCGGGTATACTTGACCGAACCCATCTGCGCTTCTTTACAATTGAAGGGGTTGGCCAGCTCTTTGATGTAGCCGGGTTTGAGCTTAAGGAGCTGTATGCCAAAAATCTGGAAGTTGACTGCTCTCCACCAAAGACTGTCTTAGCCGCCCTTGCAGCAGCCGGTCTTGATGTCTCTTCCCTTGAGGAGAACAGTCAGCACTACCAGTATCTGGCAAAGGGGATACCTCGCAGTGCAACCGGCCTGAAATCCTCTGGGCATGTTCAGGTAAGCGAGACATCGGCTCTTCTGCTCTCGATGGTGATGCTGACCTGGAACCAGCTGGACTATACCCGGAACTGTCTTGCAAGTATCCAGCGCACCGTGTCAGTGCCATTTGAGCTGATTGTTGTGGATAACGGCTCAACTGACGGCACGGTGGACTGGCTGCGGCGGCAGGCGGAAATGGACAGTCGGATCAGACTGGTAGAGAACCCCGAGAATCGCGGGTTTTCCGGTGGTAACAACCAGGGGATGCAGCTGGCCAGAGGCCGCTACATCCTGCTGATCAACAATGATCTTCTGGTGTTTGATGGCTGGATTGAAAGAATGCTGGAGCTGTTTAATCGCTACCCTGACGCCGGTGTTGTCGGGTCGATGACCGATCATGCCAGTGGTCTGCAGGTGGTAGCGGAGGCAGGCAGCCTCTCTGCCGAAGAACTGCCAGCCTTTGCAGAGCGTTTTCGTACACGCTGGCGTGGGAGGGTGATCCCCTGCCGCAGAGTGGTTGGCTTCTGCATGCTGTTCAGGCGTGAACTACTTGAAGAGATCGGTCTGTTGGATGAGTCGTTTGGCTCAGGCAATTACGAGGACGATGACTACTGTCTGCGCGCGGAGTTGGCAGGATACCGCAACCTGCTTGCAGGGGATGTCTTTGTTCACCATGCCGGAGGCGCAAGCTTCAGCGGTAACAACCTTGACCGTGAGGCGGCAAACATTCGCAATCGCAGGATCTTCATGCAAAAATGGAACCCAGTGTCTCTTGGTGAGACAACCCTGCGTCACTGGCTGGGACTGTCAGCGCTGGAAGAGGCGGAACGACTGGCTCTGCGTGGTGAGATTGAACAGGCCTCAGACCTAGTGATCAACAGGGGCATTGCTCTGAATTCCGACTGGCCTGAGCCATATTTCAGACTGTGCAGTATGCTTGCAGCAGCCGGTCGCTTCCCTGAAGCGCTTGGCGCACTAGGTGAGCTGCCTGAAGGAGCTGACCGTATACGCAGGCTTGAGATTGAGGTTTCTGTGCTGGTTACGCTGGGCGATGCTACGGCAGATCTGCTGCTGCAAGAGCTGCTTACAGAACAACCGGAAAACAGTACAGGATGGTATGCCCGGGGAATTCTTGCGCAACGAGCCGCAGATCTGCGGCAGACAGAGCTCTGTTTCAGTCGCGCCCTGAAAGCCAACCCTTTCAATGCAGAGGCAGTGGCAGGTATCGCCCTGTTAGTCTGGGGGGCAGGTGATCGGAATGCAGCTGCAGATCTTATCATGCAGGCAGCCATGCTGGAGCCATGCAACAGCCGACTGTTGCCGCTGGCGTTAGAGGCGGCTCGCAGCACAGGTCAGTGGGAACGGTTCTGTGAACTTCTGGCCGAGGGGATACGACTCTACCCTCACAGCCGTGCCACCTGCAATGCACTGCTGGATGCATATCAGGAATCTGGTCAGCTGGATAGCGCATTACAGTTGCTGGGTCAGATGCTGGCCCGATTTGGCGTTGAAGAACAGCTGATTGAGCAGGCGGCAATACTGCGACGGAAGGTTATACCTGCTCATACCCCTGAAAAGAGAGCCATTTTAATCACGCTCTGCCTGATTGTTAAAAACGAGGAGAAACAGCTGGCACGTTGCCTCGCAAGCGCGATGCCGGTGTTCGATCAGCTGGTGGTGGTGGATACAGGCTCAACCGATCGAACCGTAGCGTTGGCCGAGGCATTTGGGGCGCAGGTGCTGCATCATGCCTGGCAAAACGATTATGCCGCTGCCCGTAATGTAGGCTTAGAAGCTGCCACCGGCGACTGGATACTGGTGCTTGATGCCGATGAGGCTCTTGCGGAACGGGACTATCCGTTGGTGAGGGAAGCAGTGCAGCATGGAATGGGTATTGCCTGGCAGGTGGTTACCAGAAACTATACGGACAAGAGCGAATCACAGGGGTGGGAATTCAATGACGGGCGCTATCCACTTGAGCAGGCGGCAGACGGATGGTATCCCAGCCTAAAGGTGCGCCTCTTCCCAAGACTGCCTGGTATACGCTTCAGCGGTAAGGTACATGAGATGATCGAGCCGGCTCTCAGACAGACAAATATAACCATCAGACAGGCTCCGTTTGTGATCCACCACTACGGTGAACTGGATCAGCTTACACGGCGTTCGCGGCAGCAGCGCTATTACAGCCTGGGTCGGGAAAAACTGGCAGAGGAGCCTGACAATACGGAGCTTATCGCCGAACTGGCTCTGCAGGCAGGCGAGTTGGGATACGCTGATCAAGCAATTATTCTGTGGGAACAACTGCTCCAACGCCTCCCAGGCCATCCAGAGGCACTGTTCAACCGCAGCCATGCCCTGATTTCGCTTAGACGTTATAAGGAAGCATTGCAGGATGCGGCAGATGCACTGTGCAAAATGCCGGAACACAAGGAATCCGCGCTCAATCTGGCACTGGCGGAACTGCACGCCGGCGATCCCGCCAAGGCTACGGAGCTGGTGGAGCAGTTGTACAGCAAACATCAGGGCTGGCCTCCCTTGACTGCGTTGCGCCTGGCTATCGCCATCATCAACGGAAATCCGCAGGCAACAGACGAGTGCCGCCATGAGCTGGCAGCAGGAAATCATGCTGTTACCGCCTACCTGATACAACTTGGCGCCACACTGGCAGCAGCAGGCAGGCAGAATGCATCAACCAGGCTTTTTACCTGGATGCATAAGGAGGCGGAAGATGGCAATTGAATCAGTTTTTAGAGGCAAGCGGGTGATGATAACCGGAGGGATCGGATTTATCGGTTCCAATCTTGCCCAGGCTCTTGTCAGCCAGGGGGCTGACGTAACCCTGGTGGATAGCCTGATCCCCGAGTACGGCGGCAATCTCTGGAATATCGAGCCGTTCAAGGATGCCATGCAGGTCAATATCTCTGATGTACGGGATGAACATTCCATGAAGTATCTGGTCAAGGGTCAGGACTTTCTGTTCAACCTGGCCGGTCAGACCAGTCATCTTGATTCCATGCAGAATCCCTACCCTGATCTTGAGATCAATGCCCGTGCCCAGCTCTCTATACTTGAGGCCTGCCGCCATCACAACCCCGGCATCAAGCTGGTATTTGCCAGCACCCGTCAGCTATACGGCGCTCCCCGCTACCTGCCGGTTGATGAGGAACACCCCCTGCATCCGGTAGATGTCAACGGTATCAACAAGCTGGCCGGTGAGTGGTATCATCTGGTCTATACCAATGTCTACGGCATCCGCAGTGTGGTGCTACGGCTCACTAACACATATGGCCCGAGGATGAGGGTGAGGGATGCCCGTCAGACCTTCCTTGGGATTTGGGTACGCCGGATAGTGGAAGGCAAACCGTTTCAGGTGTTTGGCGACGGACTTCAGCTTAGGGACTACAACTATGCGGATGACGTGGTTGATGCCATGCTGGCCTGTGCAGTGGCGCCGGAGGCCGATGGCGAGATATTCAACCTTGGGGCGGCTCCACCTGTCAGCCTGAAAGAGACCGCAGATATCCTGCTGAAGGCAGCCGGAACCGGCAGCTACGAGATGGTGCCGTTTCCGCCGGAACGTAAGGTGATTGACATCGGAGACTACTATGCAGACTATGGAAAGATCAAACGAATGATAGGCTGGGAACCAAAGGTGAGCCTTGAGGAAGGGCTTGCCAGAACCGTTGCCTATTATCGTGAATATTACAATCACTACTGGGAGGATGAATGAACAGCTCGCTGATACCGGTTGCCAATCCACTTGCCCAATACCGTAGCCATGCAGCAACTATAAGAAGTGTCGTCGAGAGGGTGATGGAAAGTGGATGGTATATCCTTGGAACCGAGGTGGCTGAATTTGAACAAGAGTTTGCAGCCTACTGCGGTGTATCTGCCTGTATTGGAGTTGCCAGCGGAACCGATGCACTGCTTCTGGCACTGAAAGGCTGCGGTGTCAATCAGGGGGATGAGGTAATCACCGTATCCCAGACTGCAGTTGCCACTGTGGCAGCCATAGAACTAGCCGGAGCGGTGCCGGTATTTTGCGATATTGACCCGATCAGCCACTGCATGGATCCGGCCTGCATTGAGCCGCTGATAACAGAACGTACAAAGGCAGTTGTGCCGGTACACCTGTACGGGCACCCTGCAGACATGTCAGAGATCTGTGCTATTGCGAAAAAGCACAGCCTGCTGGTCATAGAAGACTGCGCCCAGGCTCATGGAGCCATGATAGGCGGCCAACCGGTAGGCAGTTTTGGGGATGTCGCTGCCTTCAGTTTTTACCCCACCAAGAATCTGGGAGGGATTGGTGATGGTGGAGCTGTTGTCACACGCAGGGATGATGTAGCAGAGAAAGTACGCCTGCTGCGCCAGTACGGCTGGAAGGAACGGTACATAAGCCATCTGTCAGGTATGAACTCCAGACTGGATGAGCTACAGGCAGCCATACTGCGGGTCAAGCTTCCGTTGTTGAATGCCGATAACGAGAAAAGGCGGAATATTGCGGCAGCTTACGATGTCGCCATTAATCAAAACCTCTTTATCGCTCCAGGACAACAGACCGGAGCTACCCACGCCATGCATCTGTATGTTGTGGAATGCCTGAAGGATCGGCAGCAAATAATAGAAGCTGCAAGCTCGGTTGGCATTGCCACTGCAATTCATTATCCGCAGCCGGTGCATTGGCAGCCAGCTTATCAGCACTATCTATGGGAGGGTCAGCAGCTTCCGGAAACGGACCGGATGGTGTCCCGTATTCTCAGCCTGCCGATGTACCCAGAACTCAGTGATGATCAAATTGAAGAGGTCTGTTGCTTTCTGAAGTCGCCAACTAACAGATAGTAATCCGGTATGCCAGATTCTTAATCATGAAAGAGTCACCCTTGCCTGAAACAGCAGATAACATAGCCGACTACAAGCTACACGAACAGCCTTTCATGCAGCCGATTGAAATTGAGGCCTGCACGATTCTGCTGCGGGGGATCAACCGTCCGATAAACTGCCTTGAATGGGGAGCAGGACATAGTACACTTTACTACGCAAGTCGCCTGCCTCCGAGCAGTAACTGGCTGTCTATTGAACATAACATTGCCTGGGCTAGATCTATTACCCGGAAGATAGCTGAATCAGGGGTTACCGGTGTTGCTGTGCATTGTCAGCCTCCAGACGGCGAGCATCTGGATGGTCAAGGAGACGGCAGCTTCAGCAGCTTCAGACATTATATATTATATCCGGCATCATTGAACACCTGCTTTGATCTGGTGCTGGTGGATGGTCGAGCCCGTAATGAATGCATGGCTGTTGGCTGGGATCTGCTGACCTCTGACGGGGTTATGATCCTGCATGATGCGGCACGTCCGGAGTATCAGTCTGCTCTGCCGTCGGATTGCAGATTTGTCAGATTAAGCGCCCATAAGGTGGATCAGTATGGTGACCGCGCCTCAATCCTGTTTATGGCAAAACAGGCAGACCCACTGCATGAGTTATTGCGCCAACTGCAACGGATTAACCTGTATGAAGTATGGATTGATCACAACCTGGGCAGCCTGCCGGTTCCGGCTGGCAGGATACTGTTTATAAATACATACTATGCCGGTTTTTTGAAGGCTCACTACCAGCGGCATCTGGAGCTGACACAGCAGCCGTACTGGCAGCAGAAACGCTCGTTGCAGGAGCAATGCTTCGGCGACAGCGACTTCTATTCAGCCGGTATGCGTGCAGCCGGCTGGGATGCCGAGGATCTGATTGTCAATGCGGAGTCGCTACAGGCGGCCTGGGCTGCGGAACATGGAGCCGACCCTCAGGATCTGGCCGCTATCCTGCTTGCCCAGATAGAACAGTTTGCCCCTGATGTCGTTTACCTACAGGACTTGAGCATCGCCACCACCGAACTACTTGCACAGATCAGACCATATGTAGCCCTGATTGCCGGACAGATCGCCTCTCCACTGCCGCCAGATACAGACTTGGTCGGCATTGATCTTCTTTTCTCCTCTTTTCCCCATTTTGTTGAGCAGTTTCGCAGCCAGGGCAAGACTGCCTGCTATCAGCCACTGGCCTTTGAGCCCAAGGTTCTCCACCGGTTGCCCACCCTGCCCCGCACCCTGGCAGTAACCTTTGTGGGAGGGTTGTCGCCACATCATGGCAAAGGGTTGGAACAGCTGACCGCAATAGCGGCACAGGAACCGTTTGATCTCTGGGGATACGGCGCTACAACTCTGGCACCTGATTCACCACTCAGGCAACATCATCATGGCGAGGCCTGGGGGCTTGATATGTTTAATATCCTGCGTCAGTCTTCCATCACCCTCAATCGCCATATTGATGTGGCTTCCGACTACGCCAACAACATGCGTCTGTTTGAAGCCACAGGCTGCGGTGCACTGCTGATCACCGATTACCGATCAAACCTGCACCGGCTGTTCGATATTGGCAGAGAGGTGGTTGCATACCGCTCGGCTGAAGAGGCGGCAGGACTAATCAGCTATTACCGTGGACATCCAGATGAGGCTGCCAAGATAGCAGAGGCTGGTCAGCAGCGGACTTTGCGCGACCACACCTATACTGCACGGATGGCGCAAACCGCCGAGTTCCTTGAACGTCAGCTGCGCTACAGACGGGAACAGGGACATTACCCGCTACCAACGGCAGTCTCATATGGCTACCGTCCGCTTGCCGACAACGAAAACACAGGTCAGCTGGCCAAGGCTTGGCAGAATGCCGACCTGCCCGCCCGTCAACGTGGCCTCGTACAACAGGAGCTGGAACAGATGTATGCTGGCAACCCCCGGCCACAGTTTTCCGCCCTGGCAGAGCTGATCAGGCCGTATCTTCGCAATGGCTCCAGCGTGTTGGAGCTTGGCTGTTCCAGCGGCTATTATTACGAGATACTTGAATACCTGTTAGGGATACGGATTGACTATACCGGTGTTGATTACTCGGAGGGGATGATTGCCATGGCCAGGGATTTTTATCCAAGACCGCACTTCTTCTGCACGGATGCCAAAAACCTGTTCTTTCCAGATCGCCACTTTGATCTGGTGATCTCCTCCTGTGTACTGCTGCATGTTCCCAACTATCGCCAGCATATTGAAGAGACATGCAGGGTGGCAAGGGATCTGGTAGTGCTCCACCGCACCCCTGTCTGCCGTAACAGCCCCACAACCGGCATGGCAAAACTGGCATATGGGGTTGAGACCGTAGAGTATCGTTTTAACGAACAGGAACTTCTAAATCATCTATCACTACAAGGTTTTGAGCTGGTGACCGGCATTCAGATCAGTGCCGCTGCCGGACAGGATCAGTTTGACAACAGTTATCTGCTGAAAAGACAATCTTGATGATCAAGGAGCTACAGGACAAGGGGGTATATTTTCTGGCTGACAGCCCAAGCTTCAGTTATGTTGCCACCTGTCTGGCTGACGGACTGAACCAGTTGGGAATTCCGGTATTTGCCAATTGCAACTATACCGAACCGTTGGTCACAGATTTCTGCTTTGTGCAATCAGCGGATCCTCAACAGCGGAATCAGGCCGCCTGCGTGGTTGTAGACCTGCAGGACACCCGGCAGTATCTTCATCAGATCGTCAGGTTTGAACCGCCCCACCCCTGTACCTTTCTGCTCTGCATGCAGGATGAAGCCGGCACTTTCTGTGCCGACGGCATGACTGCCATGCTGGCAGCCCACGAGAACCGCTTCTGGAGGCTACAGGGGGTGCGTATTCCGATCGGCTTTGGCCTTTCCAGTGCAATGATCCGAAAGACCAGCGGTTTTGATGCAAATAAGCCCAGAACCGACAGAATTCTTTATAATTTCCGTCCATCCCTGAACCAGCATCTGCGAGCCGCCCTTGACCTGTCGCTTCTGCCCCGGCTGGAGAAACTGCTTGCCGTGCATAGGGAACAGACCGCACCCGGACGATGGAACGATGAATACTACAGGCTGCTTGGCAGTAGCCTGGGCTGTCTGGCCTACGGTGGAACCTTTGGTCAGGATTTTTCACAGAATGACTACCTGATGCAGAATGAGCGGTTCAGGACGTTCATGGGCTGCATTGACATACAGCGTGATCCGGTGGTGTTGCGCTGGGACAGCTGGCGTTTCTGGGAAGCGCTGGTCTCTGGTTGTCTGGCTATTCAGCTTGATTTTAATCTATACGGTTTTGAGCTTCCGGTGATGCCGGTGAACTGGCAGCATTATGTCGGCCTCAACCTTGCCGACCTTGATCTTGATCTGGAACGGATGATAGATGAGCGTGTCCGCCTGCATGAAATAGCCTGGAACGGGCGGCAGTGGGCCATTGAACACTACTCACCAGTTGCGGTTGCACGCCGGTTTGTTGCAGTTTTTGAAGGGTTTTCCCGGTAGTAAGGAGCGACTATGTTTTGGGACGATATTGTGCTGGTAACTGAGCAGGCAGAAAAATACGGCCTGCGCAAGCCGTTTGCAGACTTAGGTGGTATGAACCGTCCATGTATTGCCGATTATATTCTGACACGCGATTCAGGCGTTCAGGATGCGAGGTATCTTCTACTGGCCCAGCGCCCCTTTGACCACCTTGATCCTGACTACCAAACATTTAATCCTGACAAGGGGGATCCCTATATTGAGGATCTTCCATATAGTTATCGGGATACCTTTGGCACAGCGGTCTGTTTGAATGTTCTGGAACATGTCAGAAATCCGTTTCGGGTCTTTGCTGCTTTATATCAGATTATGAAACAGGACAGCCTGCTGATTGTAGAAACGGTATTCACTTTTCCCTATCACCCGTCTCCCGAAGACTACTGGAGATTCAGCCCTGACTGTCTGAAATATCTGGCAGAAGAGTCAGGCTTTACTGTGCTTGAGTGTGACTGGCGCCTGAGTGTGCCTGCCGAGTGGGGGATAATTGATGCCAAAAGCGGGGAACTGCAAAAGATCAAGTCTGTCTACATAACGTTGACCAAGGGAGATTTTGTTGCCAGACCTGTTGCACGGATTCCGCTGCCTGCACGTTATACCCGTGAAGGGGTGCCGCTTTAAGCGGTTTTATGCGATATTACTGCACCTATTTTGATAAAGGCTATCTGGTGCGGGCAGTTGCCCTGCATTCTTCGCTGATGAAGCATGAGCGAAGGCCGTTTACCTTGTATGCGGTCTGCCTTGATGAACTGACCCGGCTGTTGCTGGATAAACTCAGGCTACCCAGTGTGGTTACGCTACCACTGCATGAGATCGAGGCAGATGATGAACCGCTGCGCCAGGCTCGCCTGAACCGGAGTCTAGTTGAATATTACTGGACCCTGACACCGACAGTGATCCTACGGCTGCTGGAACGGTTTCCGCAGATCTCCACCATCACCTACCTGGATGCGGATCTCTATTTCTTTTCTTCTCCTCAGCCGATCTTTGATGAATTTGCTAACCAGAGTATTCTGATTCATGAACACCGGTTTCACGAAACATTCAAGGTAGCGATTGAATATGGAAAATATAATGTTGGATTGCTTTGCTTCAGAAGGGATCCAACTGCCTTAAAAGCACTGCATTGGTGGCGGGATAAATGCAACGAATGGTGCTATGCCAGACTTGAGGCAGGTAAATTTGGTGACCAGATGTATCTTGAAGATTGGCCAGAGCGGTTCAGATCTGTCCGAGTTCTGGAGCATATCGGCGCTGGGGTGGCTCCTTGGAACAATCTGCAATATAAATACAGCCTCGACGAGAGCGGTTCAGTATATCTGGATGGAATGCCGTTGATATTCTACCATTTTCATGCGCTGCATTTTTCACACCCGAAATATGTAGTGCTCTCCAGGTTGCTTCCGCACAAGTTTCCGCTTAACCTGATCCGTTACTGCTATCTGCCATATGTTCGAGCGTTGCACGCAGCTATGGAGCTGATCTGGGCAGCTCATCCTGACTACCGGTGTGGTCTGTTGGGAGAATTTCTGCAACGGCATGCCGCAATAATTTATAAGGCCTGCCAGGTACAGTTCAATCAGCTGTCTGAAGAGGCTGATCCGGTACAGTTGAGGCAGCTTGACGATGACTATTCGCTTTTCCTGACGGATCAGGTGGTGCAAGATGATACATCGGATGTCTGAACAGGATCTGCTTCAGATATCTGACCAGTTGTTTGACGCCCACGAGTATGGGCAGGCTCTGGCGGTATATGAACAGCTGCTTGCAAGTCAGCCTGCACGGATTGATGCACTGACAGGCAGGGCTTTGAGCCTGTTTCATCTGGCTCGGTTTGAAGACGCAATTCAGGCGCTACAGATGCTTCTGCCGTCTTTGCCGGATTCTGAACAATTGAAGCTTCTCCTTGCGGAGTCCCTTCTGCATGCCAAACGTATGAAGGAAGGGCAGAAATGTCTTGAAGACCTGATTGCCACAGCCCCTGGTAATCTGGATGCCCATCTTCGTCTTGGACGGCTTCACCTTGACAATGAGGAGTATCCAGAGGCAAACCGCTGTATCGCAACGGCACTGGAGATTAATCCTGATCATATAGAAGCGCTAGGCTATATGGGATTGATGATGATTCGGTTCTGCCAGTTTGATGAAGCTCTTACAGTGTTGAACAAGGCCTACACTCTGGAGCCGACAAACGTCCTGGTATTGAATAATCTGGGGCGAGCCAGCAAAATGCTGGGGGGAGCGGATGAAGCCCTCGAGTGGTACCGTAAGGCTCTGTCGGTGGAACCCAATAACGCCTGCGTAATCAGTAACTATCTGCTTGCATTGAATTATTGTTCGGGGCTGGATCCGGAGTTTGTTGCCCACGAACATTTTGATCTGGCCTCCCGCTGTCGTCCCATGCAAGACCTGCCGCCACAGCCTTACAGAAGAGAGAGTCATGCTGATCGTTTACGGATCGGTTATGTATCCGGTGATTTTTATACCCACTCGGTGACCTATTTTTTTGAGCCTGTCCTACAGCACCATGATCGTCGCAGATTTGAAATCTATTGCTATTCGGTGGGTCGTTCACACGATACCACTACGGATCGCTTAGCGGCTTTAGCAGATCACTGGAGGGAAATGGCTGCTGTACAACCTGAGATTCTAGCCCGTCAGGTGCGGGACGATCGGATTGATATCCTGGTTGATCTGTCCGGTCATACCGGAGACAATCGCCAAGGGACATTTGCATTGCGTACAGCTCCGATACAGGTTTCCTGGATAGGCTATCCAGCAACCAGCGGCCTGTCTGAGATGGACTACTATCTTACAGACCGGTATTGCGATCCACCAGGCATGACGGAACATCTGTACTGTGAACGTCTGGTCAGGTTGCCACGCAGTTTCTGCTGCTATCTGCCACCCATGGAGTTTCCAGCCATTGCTTCATCTCCATGCCTGACAAGCGGTGTTATCACCTTTGGCAGCTTTAATAATTTTGGCAAAGTGACTAAACGTCAGATCAGCCTCTGGGCTCGTATTCTGGCGGCAGTTCCAGGCTCACGCCTTTATCTGAAGAGCATGGCGCTGGGAACCGACTCGGTAAAGCTGGCGCTGCAGGAACAGTTTGCTGCAGCCGGCATTGATTCCGGGCGGCTTATGATGCGCGTAGTCACCAGAACCCCGCTTGAACATCTGGCAGAGTACGGCAAAGTAGATATAGCGTTAGACACCTTTCCTTACAACGGAACCACCACCACCTGCGAAGCACTCTGGATGGGAACGCCAGTTGTTTCTCTGGCAGGGCACTCCCATGTGTCAAGGGTTGGGGTTTCGTTACTTGAAAACGCCGGCTGTCCGGAGCTCATTGCAAGCAATGAGGATGACTATCTACAGATCTGTGTAGAGCTTGCCAATGATCATGGCCGCTTGCAGTGCTACCGTCAGCAATTACGGAGTCGTCTTGCATCTTCCCCATTGCTGGATGAGTCGGGCGTAACCAGAGAGCTTGAGACAGCCTTTCAAAAAATGTACTCAGAAACTGTAACAGCACAGCAGGTAATGCCATGATGCCTGATCAGCTATACCGTCAAGGGTGTGAGGCATATACTGCAATGAATTATGTGAGGGCAGAGGCATGTTTCAGACAATGTCTTGAACAGTTCCCTGACAATGCGGATCTACGCAACGCTCTGGGCAGTGTTCTTGAGGCACAGGGTTTGCTGGATGAGGCATCCCAAAATCTTGCGTTGGCCTGTCAGCTAAGGCCGGATTGTGCTGTATTTCACTATAATTTTGCCAATCTTTTGCGCAGACAGCATAAGCGGAAAGAGGCTGAGGAGGCATACATATCTGCACTGCAGATTAATTCTGAGCTGTCGGAAGCATTGCATGGTCTAGGCAGCATCTACCTGGAGGCAGGCAAGCTTGAACCGGCAGAAGCCTGCCTACAGAGAGCGGTTCAAATTTCTCCTACTTATATTCCGGCTTTGTATGATTTTGGTCAGTTACGTCAGCGCCTGGGTGATCCGGCAGGAGCCGAACTCTGGTATTCGCGTTGTATTGAAAATGACCCGCAGCATCTGCCGGCTTTGAATGCCCTGGGGCTATTGCGCCTGAGCCAGAACAGTGTTAAAGATGCGCGCAGGCTGTTTGAACAGGCACTTGCCGCTGATCCCGGTTATCTGCTGTCACGTTGTAATCTGGCAGTGCTTGACACCTGGTGTGGGCGGCTTGAGGAGGCTATTGGCGCATTTAACGAAGCATTAGAGCTGGCTCCCTGTGATGCTGATCTCCATTTTAATCTGTCTCTGGCTCTGCTGGCTGTAGGCAACTTTGAGGACGGCTGGCGTGAGCATGAGTGGCGCTTCCTCAAGTCAAATCCTGTGGCTGTGCATCATGAACAGATACCTCGCTGGCAGGGTGAATCTCTGCTTGGGAAAACTATTCTGGTTCATGCTGAACAGGGGTACGGGGATTCCCTGCAGTTTGTCCGATATGTACAGATGCTGGCGCAGGGCGGTGCTACCGTGCTGGTTGAGGGGCAGGATCGAAACATTACCCCGCTACTTTCGACAGCGGGTGGGGTCTCAGTAGCGGTAAATCGTGGCGAACCGTTGCCGGTCTCTCCGGACTTCCAGCTGCCGATGATGAGCCTGGCCGCTGCTCTGGGGAAACGGGGATGGCCCCCACCTGCGCCGCCGTATCTATATCCTCCGTCAGAGAAGACAGCCTATTGGCGCGAACGGATCTCTTTTCTGCAGGGCCTTAAGGTGGGAATTGCCTGGGCCGGTCGGCCTGAACATCAAAACGACACCAACCGTTCCCTTACACCGGAGCTGTGCAATCCGTTCGCTAAATTAGAGGGTATCTCATGGGTCAGCCTACAGTTTGGCCCCCATTGCCCGCAGCCAATCAGTGTGCCGTTTCTGGATCTGGCTGACAGTGTGTCTGATTTTTGTGATTCAGCATCGTTGATATCGGCTCTAGATCTGGTAATTACGGTTGATTCAGCTATTGTACACCTGGCTGGTGCCCTAGGAGTTCCCGCGTGGTTGTTACTCCCCTGGAACCCTGACTGGCGCTGGATGCATAATCGGCAGGACTCAGTGTGGTATCCATCCGTAAAAATTTATCGCCAACCGTGTCCAGATAGCTGGAGTGAGGTGATAAGCAGAGTGGTGTGCGATCTGGGAGGCATACTGAAATGAACCGACAAGATAAATATAGGGAGTTGACTTTGGATACAATGGATCTGGATGATGATCTGCTTGCTTTTCTTGCTTCGGTCAATTGCCTGCCTCCGCCTGAACACCGTGTATTATTGGTTCTGTATCGAGAGGCATCGAAAATATGCAGCGACAACGGATCCGGTAATTTTCTGGTTATTGGTGAAGACGCTTTAGCAAGCCTGGTGCTGGCCTGGGTGATCAGAAACAAGACAGCACAGCCCCGTAACCTCTTTATCTCAAGCTCTGTATATCAGCAGTATGCCTATGTTTTTAATGAACTTGGTCGGGGCAGCTGGATAAAACGTGCGGACGGATTGCTTCAGGAACGGGATAATGCCCGCAACTGGCTGGGGATGCTGGAGCTTCTGTATGTTGTTGACACTTCAAAACCGGTGATTGCAGAGTTGCTTCTTCTTCTGCACAACCAGCTGCAGCAAGGTGCCAGAATTATCCTTGAAAAGGGAGAGGTTTGCCAGAAAGAGCAGTTGCATCAGCAATTATGGGGTGAACTTCAGGAAGACAATTCAGAATACCTGCTGGCATGGAAGTCAAAAACCGCAATCAATGACGATATCCCGGCTTACTTGATCGAACAGTTCAATCAGGACGACCCTGTCGCTGCTGGAATTCCCACCATGATGTCCCCGAATGAGCGTTTCCAGTTGTATTATGCCATCCGGCAGCTTCTGCCAATGAACAGCCTTCCGCTTCGATTTATTGAGGTGGGTTCATTTGCTGGTGGTACGTTCTATGAGACCTGCATGGCGCTCAAACGGATGCAGCTACCCTATCAGGGGATTGCCGTTGAACCGTTTCCAGGTGAAATATTTAACAAGGTCATTGATTTTTTTAAAGACAATTCACTCCACCTGAAGTCCATGTCAGATGCAGCAGCAGTAAAACTTACAAACATCTTTCAGTATAGCAGCCTGCCGGTGTTCATGCTTATCGACGGAGACCATAGTTACGAGGCCGTTTGTCAGGACATCAAAGACTATTATCCGATGCTTGCGCCAGGCGGCATCATTATGTTTCATGATTATCTTCCTCAGCCTGATGAACAGAACCGTGCCTTTATCATTGACCGAAAGGCCGGAGACGGACCCAGTGTTGGCGAGGCATGTCGTGAACTGCTGGAAGGGCAGTACGGACTCTCTCCTATTGACCTGCCGCTGCTCTACCCCAGCAGTCCGTGCCAGACCCTTGCATATCAAGCTATTATTCCCGGAGTACTCTCGACCATCAGGTCGTATCGTAAGCCGGTGCAATAGGATGTATTGATTGTAGCTGTAACTCATGTTGCAGATAATACGATGATTAATAAGGGGCAGAGAGATGACGTTAGCCAATGAGAACTGTGGAGTCCTTTATATGGTCTGGGGCACCAGACACGATCATCTTCTTGAACGTTCCATGGCCTCTCTGAAGGAGTATCATCCTGCTCTTCCGGTTCATGTACACCGCGTAAATGCTGCTTTTGAAGAAGTTGATTCTGCTTCCATGCTGCTTCACAAGGCAAGGATCTCAGAGATTTCGCCATTCAAGACCACACTATTTCTTGATGCCGATACAATGGTGCTTGGAACCCTTGATTACGGGTTTGAAATGGCACGTCAGCATGGCCTCGCTTGCTGCATTTGCGAGTGTCCCTGGGCAAGGCGTTATAACGGCTTAAGGTTTTCTGGCGATCTAATCGAATATAATACTGGTGTGCTTTTTTTTACGGAGGCTGCACAATCATTAATGTATATGTGGTCCAGGCTGGTGCGTACCGTCGATTCTTCACTTGATTTTATTACGCCAGACGGTCGCTTCGCCACTATGCAGCATAATGACCAAGCAGCCTTTGCCCGAGCCATTGAGATGACAGGATTCAACCCTTTTGTTCTTCCGTTTAACTGGAATTTCAGGCCTAAATGGCATCGTTCTTTTTTCGGACCTCTCAAGATCTGGCATGATCAAAAGCCTCCTGTCGCTGAAATCCTCGATATAAACGATAACCAGACCAGAACTGATACGGTTGTGGCCTACACAAAACTGGACTGACTTTATGAATCGGTGTGCCGAAAATCTTCCAATCCATTTTTTGACGATAGTTCTTAATGGAGAGCCCTTCATACGCTACCACTACCGTGTTATTGAAAAACTCCCCTTCAGGTGGCACTGGCATATTGTTGAAGGGGCAGCTGCACTGAGTCACGACACCGCGTGGTCCCATGTATATGGTGGGAAGCTGTCTGATACGCTCCACCTGAATGGTCTGAGCAGCGATGGAACCAGCGCATATATTGATCAGCTTAAGACTTTTAATCCTGATTGCATCACCATTTATCGTCCACCACCCGGACAGCTCTGGGATGGCAAGCTGGAGATGGTGAATGCTCCGATGGGAACGATTGATGAAGAGTGTCTGCTGTGGCAGCTTGACGTTGATGAGTTTTGGACGCCCAAGCAAATTGTGCGTCTACGTCAGTTGTTTCTTGAAAACCATGACAGGACGGCGGCATTGTTCTGCTGTCATTTCTACATTACTCCAGATCTTATTGCGTTGGATGATGCCTTGTCTTCACACCAGCTGAGCGCAAACTGGCTGCGTGTCTGGAGATATTCGCCTGGTTGTCGCTGGGCTTCGCACGAACCCCCGGCTCTGCTTAAAACTCTTGATGATGGCGCAATCGTAGACCTTGGACAACAGTATCCGTTTTCGTGCCATGAAACCATGATGGAGGATCTGGTCTTTCAGCATAAGGCCTACGTTTTGTTAAGCCAGCTTCTGTTCAAGGAGCAGTATTACGGATACAAGGGGATCGCCATGAACTGGTTGCTGCTCCAGAAGCAGAGGGAATTCCCAATAAGGCTTAAAGAGTTCTTCCCCTGGCCATTCATCGGAACAGACACAAGGGCCGTACCGGAAGCTGAGTTGGGGGTAAGGGGTATTCCCTTGCCAGATGCCTTGCAATCCTGTAATGACGATCCCCGCGATTTTTCAGGCTTAAGTAGTTTTCTCGACCGGATCGAAGCAGATGTTTATCCAGAGGCACCCAGCCAGATCCATGGTCAGATTACTCAAAAGGCTCTGGAACAGCTTGAAGGCCTTTACCCTGTAAGCCCGGGTATGAGGGTTCTGGATGTGGGTTGCGGACAGGGGCCAGCCCTTGAATTTTTCAGAGAGCGCCAAGCTCTCTATCTGGGAGTAACGTTAAGTGATGAAGATGTTGAGGCATGTCGTGGCAAGGGATTTAATGTTCAGAGGATGGATCAGTCTTTTTTGAAACTGCCAGATCAAAGCCATGACCTGCTATGGGCTCGCCATGTGATTGAGCACAGCGTCTTTCCGCTTTTTACGCTGCACGGATTTAACAGGGTACTGCGCCCTGGAGGAATGCTGTACCTGGAAGTCCCTGCTCCTGAAACGTCATGCCACCACGAGCGTAACCCGAATCATTACAGTGTTCTGACAAAATCAGGCTGGCGCTCCCTGCTTGAACGGAGTGGCTTCAGAATTCAGGCTGATGTAGATTATTCCTTTGAGGTGATCGCCGGACCTGATCTGTACTGGGGCTTTTACTGCATAAAAACCCATGATTCTGTCGAGGAGGCTCGCTAAGATGAGGCTTCTATTCGTCATACCCCACTATTTTGGCCCCGGCTCAGCCGCTTTCGGTTCAAGTGATATTGCGCATCGAGATGAGCGGGCAAAAGCATTACGGGCTTGTATAAGCTCACTCCATCAACAGTTCGGTAGCCGCCAAAACATACTTTTATATGACGGCAGCACCCTTCCGGCAAACACTCAGCTGCTTTGCAGCGTTGATGTTGTCATCTGTGTGCATGGTCAGAATCATCTGCTGGCCGAGTTGGGATTACAGGAGGAAATGTACCGGGTGTATGACAGCCAGGTGGAAGATCCGCGTTATCTGGGATACTCCTGTTACGATGTGCTGCGCGAAGCCTGCGGAAGCTACGACTGGTACTGTTTTCTTGAGGATGATATTGTTATCAGGGATCCTCTGTTTTTTTCCAAGCTGGATTGTTTTTATGCCACCACCGGCAATGCCAGATACCTGCTGTTGCCTCAGCGTTATGAGCTTGGGGAACTGCCAGTCCCCTCTAAAATTTACATCGACGGGCCTCTCTGGGAAGATAGCGCAGCTTTTCTTGCTGCTTTGCGTTTGCCGGGCTGTAATGACGAGATAGTGCTGCCGTTTGGCCAAGCAAGCTACAGGATGGTGCCAGCCGAAAACCCCCATGCCGGTTGTTTTTTCCTGACCGAGACCCACCTGCGGCATCTGCTTGAGCAAACCTGGTACGGCATGCCGGTGGTGGGCTATGCCGGCCCCCTGGAAAGTGCTGCAACCATGAGCCTGTTGGCGCTGTTTCATGTCTTTAAGCCAGCCATTGAATCGGCTGCTTTCCTGGAGGTTCATCATTATTTTCAAAAATATGCCGATAACAAGGCTGTCTGCTGACAAATCCTTGGCGGAGGTTTCTGCCACTGATTGGCACCATAAGGATGACCCATTGTTTTGATAAAACGGATGTTATCTGAAGCCGTTTTGAATATTTGTTCTTCCGGGCAATACTGCTACTGAAAGAAGGGGCGGGGTTACATGCGGTTTGAAACAAGGAACGATCTGCGACAGTTTGAAGATATGACGATCTGGCTTTCGTACATGTCCTATCCGGTAACTACAGCGGTCTATTTTGAACGGGCTTTCCGTAAACTGTGCCGAACCGTCACTGTTGGACCGATGCTACCAGAGAGCAATATCGAAAAATGGTCTCTACAGAACATGAAGCAGCCGATCACCCCCCTTGATATCAGCACTGAATTTGAAACCGACATGGGGGCTGTACTGCAGGCGCATCCCCTACAGCCGCGTCCTGACCTGTTTATCTGGATAGAGTCAGCAAAGGGTTATCTCCCTGAGAATCTTGAAGCCTTTGAATGCCCTACCTGCTGTTATCTGATTGACAGCCATCTCACTCTTGCCAGGCATATTTACCTGGCTACCCACTTTGATTATGTTTTTATTGCCCAGCGCAATTACCTTGAGAAGTTAAGAGAAGTAAATCCCCAAACCTACTGGCTGCCGTTGGCCTGCGATCCGGAAGTGCATCGTGCCTATCCGTGCGAGAAGCTGCATAATGTCAGCTTTGTAGGCAGCGTTCCGATAGATTCACGTCGGGAAAGACTTCTGGCAGAACTGAACAGCGGCCTCCCACTGAACCTGGCTCGTGCTTTCTGGGATGAGATGGCTCAAATCTTTTCAGCTTCGAAGTTGGTGTTTAACAACGCGGTGAATAATGACCTGAACATGCGTTTTTTTGAGGTGCTGTCTACCGGCAGCATGTTGCTGTGCGATATGGCTCGCGGTAGCGGCCAATCAGAGCTGTTCATCGATGGCGAGGAGTATGCCTGTTACCATGACGGCAACGTATTGGATATGGCTCGTTTCTATCTGGAAAATGAGGAACTGCGTGAACGGATAGCCAGGCGCGGACAGAGACTGGTGCATGCTGCCCACACCTACCGTCACAGGGTTGAAGATATGCTGGCTGTGGTGTTGTCCGGTAAACCGGACACCTTCAGCCCGGAAGAACTTCGCCATCAGTCTCTGGCCGGTGAGGTTTCATTTGTTGAAGAGTTGCGCTCGGCTCAGTCTCGGAATGCTCCGCAAAGAAGCTTTGTGATCCCTGTGCTGGACTACTCTCCTGCCAGCGAATACAATATTCTGACCCTGCTGGACGATCTGCAGGGGATTGATGGCGAGGTGGTGGTGGTCTTTAACGGTGCCAGCGTGGGGGAAGAGTTAAAAGACCACCCCAGGATAACTCGTCATGCCATTATGAAACAGAATGTGGGAGTTGCACGGGGGTGGAATATCGGACTTGACATGTCAGAGGCCGATACGGTGTTTATCCTGAATGCCGATGCCCACATCTTGCCTGAGGCGGTAACAGCGCTGGAGCAAGGGCTGCGAGAGCTGCCTGGTGCGGCCTGCGTTGGCCCACAGGGGGCTTATGTCAACTTCAACCTCAGTCGGGATTACTGCTATTTTGACAAGGGAAGTTTTCAGGAGCCGCTTGAGGTGGATGCTGTCTCCGGTTTCTTTTTTGCCATTAACCGCAGGCTGTTTGAGGAAAATGGCATCCGGTTTGAGAACGGCTTTACCCCCTGCTATTTTGAGGAATGGGATGTCGGCCTTCAGATCAGGAAGGCGGGGTTCAAGAATTACGTTATTCCCACGGTTGCATATAATCATCACTGGAGTGGCACAATCAGAGCCCTGCGCAGTATCCCATATATGGGGCATGATGAAACTGCCGGGGAGGTGCAACTACGCAACCGGGCACTATTTATGGCCAAATGGCGCAAGATAGCCCGTGAGTGCGGCCGCCCTGATCTGTTGGAAAGCGGATGGAAGCGTTATATGAGTTCAACGGTGCGTCAGTTGCTAGCCGCAGGACGGACGGAACAGGCCAGGGAGGCAGCGCACCAGCTGCTGACCAGTTATCCGGATGATTTTACCGTGATCTCTCTGGCACGTTACGTGGAGCTGTCATAATGGCAATAGCGCTTAGATATCGGGCAGTCTGCTGTGCCGAAAGGGGTAGGCCATGATTGTAGCCATGCCAACCGGCACAACCCACGGCTGGGGAATAGCCGGTACCTATCTGAGCGCGGAAATTGCCAGGCTGCCGCCGATTGACTGGGTGACGCTACATAGTGTGGCCGGACATCACTTTGCCCCCTCCTGTGCGGAGCAGTGGAACCGGATCAACATCGGCTACTGTTTTTTCGAGTCGGAGATCATTGCTTACCGCTATATCCCTGAGGCTGCCAGAAGGTGGGATCATATCGTTGCCGGTTCATCATGGTGCGAGCATCATCTGCGGATTGCCGGTATGGATCGTACCTCCACTATTTTGCAGGGTATTGATCCGGCGGTCTTTGCGCCTGTGCCCTCCAGAGCGGATGATGGCCGGTTTATTGTCTTTTCCGGAGGTAAGTTTGAGTTTCGTAAAGGACATGATCTGGTCATTGCCGCCATGCGGATCTTTATGGCTCGCCATCCCAATGCCTGGCTGGCTTGTGCCTGGCACAACCACTGGCCCGCCTCGATAATGACGATGCAACAGAGCCGGTTGATTGACTTCCGCTATCAGGATATGCCCTGCGACCAGTTCTATCTTAGTCTGCTGGCTGAAAACGATATACCGCTTGATCGGGTGATAATCCACCCGGTGATGGATAACCGGCGGATGCGTCAGGCTTATCAGGCCAGTGATATCGGCCTGTTCCCAAATCGCTGTGAAGGCGGTAATAATATGGTGATGTGTGAGTACATGGCCTGCGGCAGGCCGGTGCTGGCCTCGACCATGACTGGACATCGTGATGTGGTTGGCCCGGGCAACGCACTCTGCCTGACCAGCTACGAGCCGGTGGTGTCAATGCTGGATGGAGCCCCTGCAGGGGTCTGGTTTGAGCCATCGGTGGAAGAGACGGTAAGCCTTTTGGAACAGGCTTACCGTGACCGAACGGCGCTAGCGCTTTTGGCCGGAGCTGCCAGTCGCTCAATGCAGTCACTTTCATGGAAGGATGCCGCCACCAGTTTCCATGCAATTGCACGGGAGTTGGCTGGTCAGAATAACGAGGTGGCGGAAACTGTAATCAGCCTTGTCGGTAATGAGCAGAGTGCAGCAGAACTGTTCAATGCCGGCAGGTTTCAGGCAGCCGAACAGCGGTATCGTCAGTTGCTGTGCCATGCTCCATTAAACCCTGAGTTGCATAACAATCTGGCCACTACCCTTGACCGGATGGGACGCTTTAATGAGGCACAATTGCATTACGAAAAAGCGCTTGCACTAAGGAAAAACTACCTGGAAGCCCGATTTAATCTTGCCAACACCCTACAGCGGACAGGCAATACAAACGAGGCTATCCGGCAGCTTGAGACCGTGGTTGCAGAACAACCCAGCTTTCTGCATGCCTGGCAGAATCTGGCGCTTTGTCGGCTTGCCAACGGAGACACCGAAGGTGCCGTGTCAGCGCTGGAACAACTTCTGGAGATTGAGCCAAGCTGTAGTCAGAGTCTGGCAGATCTGGGGAATCTCTTGCTTGAGCAGGGACACTTCATGGAGGCTCTGGTACGCTTTAACCAAGCGCTGGAACATAATCCGGACAACCAGGAAGTATTGAACTCAAAGGGGGTAGCACTGCAGCGCCTCAACGATCTGGAACCGGCAGAACAGTGCTTTCAACAGGTGCTGAAACAGGATCAAGACAACACACTGGCATTGAATAATCTCGGGGCAATACGGCGATCTCAAGGAAAGCCAAATGAGGCGCTATTTTTTTTCGACCGAGCGCTTGCACTTGATCCGAATGATGATAGAATGAAATTTAACCGTGCGTTGGCAGAGTTGATCATGGGAGATTATGCTGCTGGCTGGGAGGATTACGAATCCCGTTTCAGCACGGGCGGTACGGTTCAGGAACTGCATATGGAGATCCCGCGCTGGCAGGGCGAACCGGTTGCCAATCGGCAGATTCTACTCTGGTCAGAACAGGGTTACGGTGATTCCATTCAGTTTGTGCGGTACGCGCGGGTACTGGCAGGAATGGGCGCAACCGTTATTGTTGAGGCGCAGGACGAAAAGATTGCACCACTGCTGGCCATTGCAGAGGGTGTGCAGCAGGTGGTCGTTCGGGGTCGTCATCAGTTGACCCCCGATATTCAGACTCCGATGTTGAGTGCACCAAGGTTTCTTGGAAACCTGACATGTCCGCCCCGCTATTTCAATCCACAACCGCCTAAACCTGTGATCTTTGAAATCCTGAAACCTGCAACCGGCCGGATCAAGGTGGGGCTAGCGTGGGCTGGAAGACCAGCTCATGAAGATGACCGGAACCGCTCAATTGCTGCTGATTTTTTTAAGCCGTTATCCGGTTTTACAGATATTGACTTTGTAAGTCTCCAGTTCAGTCCGGTGGCTCCCCCACCGGGACTAAGGTTGATAGATCCTGGAAGCCATATTCAGAATTTCCTTGATTCGGCAGCTCTACTGCTTCAGCTGGATCTGGTTATTACCGTGGACACATCAGTTGCCCATCTGGCCGGGGCGCTGGGGGTACCGGTCTGGATCATGTTGCCATATAATCCTGACTGGCGTTGGCTTATGGGACGAACAGATACCCCCTGGTATCTATCGGCACGGCTCTTCCGTCAGCAACATCCTTTTCAATGGGAGGAGGTGATCTATGAGATTGTTGAGGAATTGAAAAAATTTGAAAATAGTTCTAAAGCTTCTTAAAAAGAGTGCCGAACCTTAAAGTAATCAAAAATGGCTAGGAAGCCATTAATAACCCAGAAAGGGGAACCATCATGTCAGTAAACGACGTCTCTCTAACCGCAGGTATGCGCTCCAACCTTCTTCAGCTGCAAGGTACCAGCAAGCTTATAGATCGTACTCAGGAGCGTCTCTCAACAGGCAAGCAGGTAAACTCGGCTCTTGACAACCCGACCAACTTCTTCGCTGCTCAGTCACATATGAACCGCGCCAATGACTTTGCAGTCCGCAAGGATGGTATGTCTGAAGGCATTCAGACAGCAACAGCCGCTGACGCTGGTATCAGTGCTATTAACTCTCTGGTTGAGGCTGCAAAAGGTCTTGCCGCTGCCGCATTGGGTACAGCAAACACCACTGACCGCGCCACATTTGCAACCCAGTACCAGCAGTTGATCACACAGATCAACACCATGGCCAGCGACTCCCAGTATCGTGGCACCAACCTGCTTACCGGCGCCACTCTGACAGTCAACTTCAATGAGGATGCCACTTCCAAGCTGGAGGTGAAGGGCTTCACCGCAACTGCTTCAGGTCTGTCCATCTCAACTCCAACTAACGTATGGACTGCCGATGGCGATATAACCCTGTCCCAAGTCCACTTGGCCTCAGCAACTACACAGCTTCGTACCCAGTCCAAGAACCTGGCCAACAACCTGAACATAATCACGACCCGTCAGGAGTTCACCGACAACATGATTGGCACTCTTCAAACTGGAGCTGACAACCTGACCCTGGCTGATATGAACCAGGAAGGCGCCAACATGCTGATGCTGCAGACCCGTCAGAACCTTGGTACCACCGCTCTCTCCCTCTCGTCCCAGGCTGCCCAGTCTGTTCTGAGACTGTTCTAAGCTTAAGAGCGATAGCAATGTAATATGGCAGTTAAACAGCAGGGGGGATTTAGTCCCCCCTGTTTTGTTTAACCGGTCAGTATGGGGGGGGGTAAAACATGGAAATAAATTCTATAAATCAGGCAACAGAGATCTCAACATATAATAAACAGCAACCAACTGTTTCTGCTCAACAAGCTCCTGAACAGCAGTCAGCTGTCTCAAAGGAAGCTGAAATAGCTTCCTCAGCCTCCTTACAGGTTTATAAGCTACAGAGTAGAGAAACGACGGTTCCTTCTCCTTCAGATACGGTGAACATCAAGTCAACCAACACAGTAAAGAATCTTGATACCGTTAAGGCAATTGAACAGATGCATGCCCGCCTTAACAACCTTGTAAAGGGGGTTCGTCAAACAAATGAAAACCTGAACATGGCAGCAGAACAGGTAGCTCAGATGCAGGGCAGTCTTATGACCATTGTAAAAAACTATCCTCCTTATCCCATTGAAAGCATGGAACGGAGAGAGCTGCTGATGAGCTACATGTCACTCCGTAAGGAGATCGAAAGCCTGATGGTTCCGCCACCTCCACAGCCGGTATACGAAAAAGTCAGAAGTATGTGGGAGGCCATGTTCAGCCAGAATGGTCAGATGATGCCATCAGCAGTACCTGCATTGCAATCAGACAGCAGTGACAATCAGGTTCAGTCTGCAATTGTTAACCTTGAACAGACTGGCATCCAGCTCTCATCCTTAAGCGATGAAGTCACACAAGCCTTGTTGCAGCCATAACTCACAATGTCACTTAAACTAGCATTGAAGCCAAACGAAAAAGTTATTATCGGTGGGGCGGTAATTACCAACGGCTCTACAGGTGCGTTGCTATCCATAGAAAATAGCGTTCCTATTCTCAGGGAAAAGGATATTCTTACAGAAGAACAGGCCGATAGCTACTGCAAAAAAATATATCTCATCATTCAGCTAATGTATCTTGGAGAGGTGCCGAATCTGGAACTGGCAAGAATGTACGGAGATCTGGTTGCAGAACTCTTGCTTGCAGTACCAAGCATGAAAGACTTGATTTCCTCTGTCACTGCTTATATCCTTGATGGCAAATATTATCAGGCCCTGAAACAGGCTCAAAAACTAATCCAGTATGAAGAGGAGCTTCTTAATTATGTACCAGAATCCAGCTAACGCCTATAACTCAATGCAAAAAGAGACTCTTTCCGGCAGGGAGCTCGAAGCTTCTGTTTTAACCCGCGCAGGACTCATGCTGAAACAGGTGCAGGAAAACTGGAATGAACCTGATAGGGATGCAAAATTATTAGAATCAATAAAATTCAATCAAAAAATATGGAGTTTTTTTCAGGCCGAACTCTCTGATCCTGAAAATCCTCTACCCAAAAACCTTCGTCAGGACATTCTTAATCTAAGCTTATTCGTTGATAAACGCCTCTTTGAAGTTTTGGCACATCCTGACAAAGAAAAACTCGATATTATTATAGACATTGATTTCAATATTGCAGCCGGTTTAAGGACTACCCCCCACTAATTGCAACAGTGGTGACAATTTCTGTAATACCTGCTATCCTCTGCAAAATTTGCAGGGGATAGTTTTATTTTATGGGAGGAAGTATGGCATCAGAAGCAGAACATCATCGTCTTATTGTTCTTGGCTCCGGTCCTGCCGGATATACTGCAGCCATTTATGGAGCAAGGGCAAATCTGGGTCCAGCGCTTATCGCCGGATTGCAACCGGGTGGACAATTGACCACCACGACCGAAGTTGATAATTGGCCTGGAGATTTTGAAGGTGTGCAAGGTCCTGATCTTATGGAACGGATGAGACAACATGCCGAACGTTTTAATACGCAGATTATATATGACTCCATTGTAGCCGCTGACCTTAAGAAACGCCCATTAAGCCTGATCGGGGACAGCGGCAAAACCTACACCTGTGACGCACTTGTAATAGCTACCGGTGCCTCTGCCCGTTATCTTGGGCTGCCTTCAGAAGAAGCCTACAAGGGGAAAGGGGTATCTGCCTGTGCAACATGTGATGGATTTTTCTACCGGAACAAGCCGGTTGCAGTTATAGGCGGCGGCAATACTGCGGTTGAAGAGGCTCTTTATCTGGCAAATATAGCCAGCCATGTAACCGTTGTACACCGCAGGGATCAGTTCCGTTCTGAGAAAATCCTTTCTGACAAGCTGAAGGCCAAAGCTGCAGAAGGAAAGGTTACTATTGAGTGGTTTCACGTTCTTGATGAGGTTCTTGGTGATGCCATGGGAGTAACCGGTATGAGAATAAAGGATCTCCGTGATGGCTCAACAAAAGAGATTTCAGTGGACGGCGTATTTATAGCAATCGGTCATTCCCCGAATACCTCCATCTTTGAAGGACAACTGGAAATGAGCGGAGGATACATAAAAACGGTTGGCGGTTCAGATGGGTTTGCTACCCAGACATCTGTTCCTGGCGTCTTTGCCGCCGGAGATGTACAGGATCATATCTACCAGCAGGCCATTACCTCTGCCGGTAGCGGCTGCATGGCGGCTCTGGATGCGGAGCGTTTTCTTGATGGTCTGAGCGGCTAGATTCTTCCATGACTATTGACACTCCAAAGGATGAGATTCTGGAACGTCTGCTTCAGGACATAGCCAGAAACCTGGAGGACAACCATCGATTTATAAAGGGTATCAAGGAGGAGCATACAGATTATACGGAAGAAATTCCTGTCTCCTCAGAAACTGAAGAGGATTTTGAAGAACTTTGAACTTTCATTATTTTTTAACTGGAGCTTAAAACAATGGCAAAGAAACTTTTTATCCCTGGACCTGTGAATGTCTCATCAGAGGTCTTTGCGGCAATGTCTCAACCAATGATAGGACATAGGATGAAGGAATATGCCGAACTGCACGGAAGGGTGAAGGCAAATCTGAAGAAACTGATGATGACAGAAAGCAGGGTGTTTCTGGCCACATCAAGCGCCTTCGGGGTAATGGAGGGAGCGGTACGAAATCTGGTAAAAGGCAGGTGCGCCAATTTTTGTAATGGCGCTTTTTCAGATAAATGGCACGATGTCACAAAACGCTGTGGCAAAGAGGCAGACGCATTCAAGGTACCCTGGGGCCAGCCTGTTACAGCTGAATTGGTGGATTCAGCCCTGACAACCGGTAAATACGATTGTATTACCTTGATCCATAATGAGACATCAACCGGAGTCCTTTCTCCGCTACCTGAAATAGCAGAAGTCTTGCGGAAATATCCTGATGTGGTCTCTATAATTGATACTGTTTCATCCATGAGCGCCATGAGTATTCCTCTTGACGAACTGGGTATTGACTGCTGCATCTTCGGAGTACAGAAGGCATTCGCCCTCCCCCCAGGACTTGCTGTATTTACCGCAACAGAAAAGGCGCTTGAAAGAGCCAAAAAGGTAGAAAACCGCGGTTACTATTTTGATTTTATGGAATTTGCCACAAACGACGATAAGGACAACACCCCTTCAACCCCATGTATCTCATTGATTTACGGCCTTGATTGCCAACTGGCTCGTTTCTTTGAAGAAGGGTTGGATGCTCGCTGGTCTCGCCACCTTAAAATGGCTGAAAAAACCAGACGATGGGCAAAGGAACTAGGATTTGAATTATTTGCTCCCGAAGGCGCCAGATCAATAACCCTGACCAGCGTGATTAACAGCCGTGATATTGATCTTGCAGCAATCAAGAAAAACCTTGGAGATAAAGGTTACGCCTTTGATGATGGCTACGGAAAGATAAAGGGGCAGACATTTCGCATTGCCCATATGGGCGATATGCAGCCAGAGGAACTTGATGAGTTTCTTTCTGTTCTGGGTCTGGAAATAAGATAAGAGAGAGCATGGGCAGGGTTAAACCTGCCCATCTCATACTCGACTACATCGCCTCAAAAGCACCTTTGTCAGCGCCACACAAAGGACAGCACCAATCAGCAGGCAGGTCTTCAAAGGCTGTGCCGGGGGCAATACCGTGATCAGGGTCACCCATTTCCGGGTCATACTCATACTGACAGATTGTGCAGACATACTTTTGCATCGGTTCTCTCCTTTACAATAATGGATTTAGAGCTACTGGTACAAGATTACTACGAAAAGTAATGCTGCTAGGAAGATATCACCAAACCGGCTCAGCGGCAAGCCTCTGTGTCGTTATTAATATCAGCGAGAGGTAAGCATTCATGCTGTTTGATACAGTTTTAGTCGGGGCATTGGGAGTTAATTGTTATATACTGGGATGTGAAGAGACCAGAGAGGCTGTTGTTATTGATCCTGGTGACGAGGCCGAAAGGATCCTTTCAAGACTCAAGCAGCTCAATCTTAATCCTGTTACCATAGTAAACACCCACGGACATTTTGATCATGTAGGCGGAAACTCGCAGATGTTCCAGGCCACCGGCGCTACACTTCATATTCATCCGGCAGATGCAGGGATGCTTGGAGATGTTGCCCGTGTTGCCAAAATGTACGGACTGCATGGAGAAAACTCTCCGCCGGCGGACAAGCTTCTTGAAGACAGCTCATTTATATGCTTCGGAAGGCAAAGGATAAAGGTTATCCATACCCCCGGTCACACAGCAGGCGGTTGCTGCCTGTATATTGAAGAGGAAAAGATGCTGATTTCCGGCGACACACTCTTTGCCGACAGCATTGGCAGGACAGACCTGCCTGGCGGCTCTCTTACACAACTGCTTGAATCCATAAAGGAAAAACTTTTTTTGCTGCCTGAACAGGTTAAGGTATACCCTGGCCACGGCTCAGCAACAACCATTGGCCACGAAAAGCGGCACAATCCATACCTGGACTAAATTATATGACTTATCTGAATGGAAAAACCATCCTGTTGGGAGTAACCGGCGGTATCGCCGTTTATAAGTCGGTTGAACTATTGCGGCTTTTGACAAAAGCAGGAGCCAATGTTCATGTTGTAATGACAAAAGCAGCCACTGAATTTGTGACTCCACTAACCTTTCAGACCCTTTCATGCAATCCGGTGCATACCGAACTGTTCAATCTGATTCAGGAACAGGAAATTGGTCATATCTCACTGGCCGACAGAGCGGAAATTGTATTGATAGCGCCTGCGACAGCCAATATAATCGGCAAGATTGCAGGCGGTATAGCTGATGACCTGCTAACTACCACCATCATGGCTACCAAGGCTCCAGTTCTGATTGCACCTGCCATGAATGTCAATATGTACCAAAATCCGATTTACAAGGAAAATGAAGCCAGATTGAGAGAACTTGGCTATCATTTTGTAGATGCCGAAACCGGTAGCCTGGCTTGCGGCTGGGAAGGGAACGGCCGTTTGGCAAAGCCGGAACGGATCTTTGACAGGGCATCAGCACTGCTGGCTCCTTCCGATCTTAAAGGTGAAACAATACTGATTACCGCCGGACCAACAAGGGAAGAGCTTGATCCTGTCCGCTACATCTCCAATCATTCATCCGGCAAGATGGGTTATGCCCTTGCCAAGACAGCCAGAGATCGTGGAGCCAGGGTAATACTTGTAAGCGGGCCAACCTGCCTGGAACCTCCCTTGGGGATTGAGCTGATAAACGTGGAATCTGCATGCCAGATGCGTGATGCTGTCTTCAGCATGGTAGAATCCTGCACTGTCATCATAAAAGCGGCAGCTGTAGCCGATTACCGGCCAGCCTTAAGGAGTAATGAAAAGATCAAGAAACGGGGTAAAAATCTCACACTGGAACTTGAAAAGAATCCGGATATTCTTACCGAGCTTGGACAGATGAAAAAACCTCCTCTGCTAATCGGTTTTGCTGCGGAGACCAACGACCTACAGACTAATGCGACTGCAAAACTTACCGCCAAGAATCTTGATATGATTGTGGCAAACGATATAAACCAGGAAGGAGCGGGTTTTAATACAAGCACCAATATAGCAAGACTGCTCTACCGGAACGGAACAGTTGAACCACTGGAATTGATGTCCAAAACCCGACTGGCTGATATTATACTGGATCGGGCAGGAGCACTGCTAAAGGATAAAAGGTGAGCTTGGCTCATGGCAGGCACCTTTAAGTATCTCCAGAAGTTCAGGGTGATGAATTGAACGCCTTAAGGTAGGTTTAATAAACTCAACCCGCTCCATCCCCTCTTCCTTCGTAAAACGGCCTGTCTTGTAGAGAAAACGGAGATAACGGCGCATCTCATCCGCAACCTCCAGCGCTGATTCACCTGTCGGATCAGTCATCCAGCAGAATGACTCTTCACCATGAATCATCAAATCCATTACAACTTCAACTGTACATCCCAGATATTCCCCCCTGTCTTCCGCCGTCAATCTATGTTCTGAACGACTGGATAAAGTCCTGATCATCTTTTGCCAGCGCTCAAGACGTGACAGAAGAAGAATGGAATTGAATATCCTCTTGCTATTGGAAAAAGAAAAAAGTGTGGGAGCCATCACTCTGCTAAGCAGTGCGTCATCATGTCGGCGTCCTGCCTGACAGACCTCTTTAGCCTTCTCCCATATATGAGGCTCAACAAATGACTCAAAACGAAGCTCCCAATAGGTATGACGCAAAGAAATAGTTGAAAAGGAGCGTATAGTCTTGTAAGGCACAAAATAATTATGAGCCACCACATCCGCAGCCAGGTGGCAGAGATAGCCATAAGCACATGCCCGCTGGGGGTCGTCCTGTGCTGCCTGCAGCAGTCGCTGGCCTACTCGCCAGCGATGACAGTTAAGCATATAATGGGTGTATTTTTTGCCCACAATTATATCAGCAGCCAGGCAACCATAAAGAAAATCGTTGGCATATTTACCCAGCAATATGGCAAGCTGTGGAGGCAACTGCTGTAGTCGTGAAAGGACATCCAACCCGATTAACAGATGGGTTCCTCCGCCCCAGGCATAAAGATTATCCGGGGATAATAACGCAAGCAGGATAGCTGCAATAATGATTCGCATACTGTCAAGCATACTCAAGAATAATATAAAAGCCAAGTGTGAGGAATAAACGATGGAGACTCTGTCCCGCCAAACGTTTTACGAATCAGTCAGGGAATATCTTAGAGAACTTGCAGAGAGTGGGATTGATGGACTGCCAGAATCAGATGAAACAAAAGAAAAGAACATAAACACGGATCTGTTTAATGCCCAAATGCGAACCTCTGACTCTCCTCCTGAAACCCTGGAATCCCTGAGACAGAAGATTGGCGACTGCAAGCTATGCACACTATCCAGTTCACGGAAGAACCTAGTTTTTGGAGCCGGAAACGAAAAAGCACGTCTGGTATTTGTAGGCGAAGCGCCTGGTGCAGATGAAGATCGACAAGGGATTCCTTTTGTTGGTGAGGCGGGCGGGATACTGACAAGGATTATTCGTGCGATCGGCTTTACACGTGATGAAATATACATCTGCAACGTTCTTAAATGTAGACCACCTGCCAACCGCAATCCACACAAAGAGGAGATAGCCTCCTGTTCTCCGTTTCTCATACAACAGTTAGAGATTATAAAACCTGAGGTGATTGTTACACTTGGAACCTTTGCAACACAGACACTATTGAACACCAAGGAACCGATATCAAGGTTGCGCGGTAAGTTTCATCTCTATCATGGGATCCCCCTTATGCCAACCTTTCATCCCTCTTTTCTTCTGCGTAACAAGGGGAACAAACAATATTACTGGGATGTCTGGAGTGATATGGTGCAGGTTCTGCAAAAATTGAATCTGCCTGTGCCTGAAAAAAATCAGGGACAAGGGTAATCATAACCACCGTCGAACAACAAAAAATTTCGCTTTTTGATTATCTCTCGGCCAGTTGTCTACTGGCGCACGTTCTTTCATAATCTGGCGCAATCTTTTTCCGATCGGGCTGATTACAACTCCACCCGATTTTTTCTGGCAGTCAAGGATGCTTTCAACAAGCATTTTGCTGTCAAGTACAACCATAACATGCCCCTTCCAGACTATCAGATCAAGTGGACGGAGCATCTTTTCAATCTCGCCTGCCCCTAATCTGCCAACAGGCACCGGATTCCCGAAAGAGACCAGTTGAGCTGTATTCCTGGGGATGTAACCCTCTGTAGCCTCGTATAGCAGACCGGAGCAGTCCAGACCCGCAAAAATCCGCCTATCCTCCATGACAACACCTTCGCTCAGATTTCCTCCCCATATATAGGGCAATCCAACAGAAGCTTTCAACCGCTCCAGAATCTGTTCCCTTTCAGGATAAGGGCGGGTTCTATCTTTTGGTCTAAGAGCCTTAAGATCCACATTTTTTGCAGAAACATAAAGCCGCACACCATTCGGAGCCTTATAGTCATCGGTGTTAATCTCGTAAACAACCGTGGGTTTTTTCATAGAATCAATGATTTTAAAAACAGTGCCTTTAAATGCAATAAACTCCAGTTCCCTTATCTGTCCACAACGATCCGGTTTCAGGCTTGCAGGTGATAATACCGCCTCTACTGAGTTGAATACCGGCACAGGGGCTGTTGCCACGGCAAAACTACCATCTCCTCCAGGATAAGCAGGACTGTTTAAAAACAGTAAAAACAGCAAGATATATAACAGCTTCATATATTCACCATCCTCTTTGGTTGCAGCATTTGGCTCTGCATGATAAAAAATAAACCACCATATCCTACATCAGAAAACCGGAAACAACAAATTTAGAGAGGAGTTCAAATGGATTGGCTGACTGACCCGCAAGCCTGGCTGGCTCTTTTGACATTGACTGCACTTGAGATTGTGCTTGGCATAGACAACATCATCTTCATAAGCATATTGACAGGCAAGCTCCCTGAGAATCAACGCCCCAAAGCACAGAAGATGGGGCTTGGCCTGGCAATGATCACCCGCTTGCTACTCCTTTTATCACTCTCCTGGATAATGAAACTAACCAATCCCCTATTCCATCTTTTGGGTCATGGAATATCTGGACGCGACATAATACTGATTGTAGGCGGACTGTTTCTGCTTGCCAAGAGCACCATGGAAATACATGACAAACTTGAAGGCGAAGAACATCACGCAAACGCAGGTAAAGGTGGTATCTCTTTTGGAAGTGTATTGATACAGATTATGTTTCTGGATATCATATTCTCTCTGGATTCGGTTATAACGGCAGTCGGGATGGCACGGCAGCTTGGAGTTATGGTAACGGCAGTAATCATATCAGTTGGAATTATGATGTTTTTTGCCGGCGCGGTAAGCCGTTTTGTAGACAATCACCCGACAGTAAAGGTGCTTGCCCTCTCATTTCTCTTGATGATCGGAGTGGCGCTGGTTGCAGATGGCCTTTCATTCCATATTCCAAAGGGTTATATCTACTTTGCAATGGCATTCTCTGTATTTGTCGAGATGATTAACATTCGTGTTCGCACAAAGACAGAGAATCCTGTAAAACTGAGACATCAACTGGTGGGCGATGTAGATGAGTTGGATTAAACAGTTCTGAAAAACTGATGACGGGAAAAACACTCAATGAAAAAACTCTTTGGCACTTTTATGTCTCTCCTCTTTCTCTTACTTTCAGTCTACTCCGCCAAAGCTGAAGAGGCTAACCTCCAGCAGGTAATTTCAACTATCGAAGAGGGTTACAGTTCGCTTAAGGATCTGCAGGCATCATTTACCCAATCAACCGTATTGGCTGGCTTTCCAAAACCACAAAAAGGACACGGAGAACTTGCTCTGAGACGTCCGGCAAAAGGGGCGGCACAGTTTCGTTTTGATTATGCAGTACCTAAGCAGAGTATAATCTCTAATGGCAAACAGCTGTGGTTCTATCAACCGGAAAACAGGCAGGTGCTGATCTCATCTCTTGAAGGGATGATGAAGGGAGGGAACAGCATAGCTATGGCCTACCTGACCGGTCTGGGCAACGTATCAAAGGACTTTAAAAGTTCCTTTTCAAAACCAGACAGAGATAAACAGGGAAACTATCTTATTGAACTGACACCACGCAAACCAACCCCGCTACTCTCAAGATTACGCCTTGCAATCAGGGAAGAAGCGGTGACCGCTTTTCTTGCTGATGGAAAGGCAAAGTTTCTGTTTCCTCTGGCCTCATCAACAGTCACAGACACTAGCGGAACCGAGACCACGATCAACTACAACAATATCAGAACCAATAGAGAACTTTCAGGGACAAAATTCAACTTTAAAGCGCCACAGGGAGTAGAGATAATAAAACCGTAGGAGGGGGCAGCCATGCCATCGTTTGACATTGTTTCAAAGGTAGATATGCAGGAAGTTGATAACGCCGTCAATCAAGCAATCAAGGAGATAGGCCAACGTTACGACTTTAAGGGCTCAAAAAGCGAGATCTCACAGGAAAAGGATTCAGTGAAAATAGTTGCCGACGACGATTACAAGCTTAAGGCCGTAGTCGATGTCCTACAGTCCAAATTCCTCAAACGGAACATCTCTATAAAGTCACTGCAGTACGGAAAGGTTGAACCGGCATCAGGAGGTCTGGTGCGCCAGAACATCTCTGTTCAGCAAGGAATCTCAAAGGAAAAGGGAAAAGAGATAATAGCGGTAATCAAAGAGAGTAAACTGAAGGTTCAGGCTCAGATACAGGATGACCAGGTGCGCGTAACAGGCAAGAACCGCGATGACCTGCAAGAGACCATACAACTCCTGAAAGCTAAAGAGCTTGATGTAGAGATGCAGTTTGTAAACTTTAGAGAGTAATAAATTGTTTTCCTATATGAGGTCAGGAATAAAACATATGTCAAAGAGTAAAATAGAGATACTAAGAGGTGATATCACAACGCTTAAAGTGGATGCCATTGTAAATGCAGCCAACAAGACCTTGCTTGGGGGGGGTGGAGTAGATGGAGCAATCCACAAGGCTGCAGGATCAAAACTAGTTCAGGAATGCGCCACCCTGGGCGGATGTCCGACCGGTGAGGCTCGTATAACCAAAGGCTACAATCTACCAGCAACCTTTGTAATCCATACCGTTGGACCAGTCTGGAAAGGAGGCACTCAGGGCGAAGAAAAACTGTTGGCATCATCCTATCGGAACAGTTTTGAAATCGCCCGCCAGAATGGAGTAAAGAGCATTGCCTTCCCTGCAGTAAGTTGCGGAGTGTACGGTTATCCAATGCCGAAGGCAGCGGCCGTAGCCCTGAAAGAATCCATTATCGCAGCAGAATCTGGCAGTTTTGAAAGGATAATACTGATTCAGTACAGCGAACCCGCCCTTGCCTGCTTTAAATCTGTTGCCGGACAACTTGGTATCGATATAGAGCCATGAACAACCTGGGTCAGGCATTACGCATAGCCCTGCGGGCATTACGTATCAACAAGATGCGCTCCTTTTTGACCATGCTCGGAATCATCATAGGGATAGCAGCCGTTATAGCCATGATGGCTGTTGGCTCAGGTGCAAGTTATGTAATATCACAACAGATAGCCAGTATCGGCAGCAATATACTTCTGGTAATACCTGGCTCCACAACCAGCAGCGGAATACGCACCGGCAGTGGCGGTGTACAGACCCTTAAAGCTGCAGATGCAAGAGCAATGATGACTGACTGTCCATCGGTGGAACTTGCCTCCCCTGTAGTCCGTAGCAGCGGCCAGATTGTCTACGGCAACCAGAACTGGTCAACCCTTTTAATGGGGACAACACCTGAACTTTTTGAAATCCGTGAATGGCCTGTTGTCAGCGGTCGCAGCATTTCAAGCTCTGATGTAGATGGAGCAGCCAAAACATGTGTTATTGGCCGTACCATAGCACAGACATTGTTTGGAGATGAAGACCCGTTGGGTAAGATGATTCGGATAAAGAAGGTTCCATTTATAGTAATCGGCATACTGGAAGCCAAAGGTCAATCTCCGCAGGGGACTGATCAGGATGATGTAATCTTTGTTCCCTTACGAACAGCCCAAAGGAAACTTATGGGAAGCCAGTTTCCAGACACGGTCGGCTCAATTCTGGTTAAAGCGAAAAGCGAGGAGCTTCTCCCTAAAGCGGAGAAAGAGATCAATGACCTGCTAAACCAGCGTCACAGGATTACAAACGGTAAGGATCCTGATTTTACTGTCCGCAACCTATCTGAAATACTGGCAGTTGCAGAGCAATCCTCTAAAGCTATGTCCCTTCTTCTTGGAGCGGTTGCCTCCATCTCCCTTATTGTTGGCGGAATAGGGATTATGAATATCATGCTTGTCTCTGTTACTGAACGTACTCGTGAAATCGGAATCAGGATGGCAATAGGAGCAAAGAAAAGGGATATCCTTCTGCAATTTCTTACTGAAGCGGTACTATTAACCGTTATGGGTGGACTTATAGGCATAGCTTTGGGTGCAGGTGGAGCTACCGTAGTTTCAAAAATACTCTCCTGGCCAACCATGATCTCTCCAGTTGCTGTAACGGTTGCAGTTCTCTTCTCCGGCGCTGTAGGGATATTCTTCGGTTTTTATCCGGCTCGCAAGGCTGCGGGACTTAATCCTATCGAGGCTTTGCGTTATGAGTGATGACAAACCACGTATAATGCTTGTTGAAGACGAGATGCACCTTGCCCGTGGAATCTGCTTTAACCTTGAGCAGGACGGGTATGCGGTGAGCCACTTTGATAAAGGCGAAGCGGCTCTTGAGAGCTTGAGAGTAGATCGTTTCAACCTGATCATTCTGGACGTCATGCTCCCCGGCATGGATGGCTTTCAGATCTGCAAGCTTATGCGCGGCATGGATTCACGTGTTCCTATACTTATGCTCACAGCTCGTTCAGAAGATACCGACAGGGTAAGCGGTCTTGAAAGCGGTGCAGATGACTATCTGACAAAGCCTTTTAATCTGGCGGAGTTTCTGCTCAGGGTAAAGGGGATGCTGAGACGTTCTTCCTGGTATCGCCCTGAACCGGTTGAAGAAGGTTATAAGTTTGGTATCAACGAGGTATTTCTCTTATCGTACCGAGCAAAGACGGCGCAGGGAGAGATAGATCTAACCGAAATGGAGGTCAGGGTTCTATCACTTTTCTTTCAACGTGAGACCCAGGTCATCCCTCGTGGTGAACTTCTGGAATCTGTCTGGGGCTATTCGTCAGATGCAGAGACCCGAACACTTGATAACTTTGTAGTCAGACTTCGCAAATACTTTGAACGAGATCCTTCTCGGCCTGTATATTTTCAGACGGTTCGTAGCGTCGGTTATCGTTTTTCACGCACTGGAAGCTGACCATGACTCAACGCAGGCCTCAATCACGAAAACTACCGTCACAAGAAGAACTTAACCAGCTTGTAAAACAGCTTAAATCAGACAACAAAACAGAGAGTTCCAACTACAGGGAACAATCACTAAAACTGCATGGCTGGATCTGCGCCAAGTGTGGGCGGGAATTTGAGCGGGAAGACCTTCGTCTATTGACAGTCCACCACAAAGACGGCAATCACCGCAACAATCCAAAAGACGGCTCAAACTGGGAAAATCTCTGCGTTTACTGCCATGATGATGAACATAGCAGGTTGATCCTGGCAGAGTACCTGAATGGAAAGATCTGAGTCACACAGGAATTAATCGGAGTTTAATGTGAAAAAAATCTTGTGGGCATCCATTATGGTAGCGCTGGTATATATTGTGTATATCGTCATCTCACTCGCATTGTTACCCCCAGTCAGCATGCTTGCCGACAAGAAATTGAATCTTACAGTTCAGGTGCGTGACTGGCAGGGTAAAGAACATCCTTTTGTTGTTGGCCCAAAAAACAGGCGTTGGATCAGCTCCTCACGAATACCTTCAGAGATGAAGTGGGCAGTGATTGTCGCCGAGGATAGCAACTTTTACAAACATGAAGGGATTGATGTAAAGGCTATAAAGGAGGCAATAAAGTACGATCTGGAAAAAAAGAGCATGGCCAGAGGAGCTTCAACAATAACCCAGCAGGTTGCAAAGAATATATTTCTCACAAGGGAAAAAAGCCTGACACGCAAAATCAAAGAGGTATATCTGGCATGGAGGATGGAACAGGAATTGACTAAAGGCCGTATACTTGAACTTTACCTGAACGTTGTAGAATTAGGACCAATGGTGTACGGGATTGGACATGGTTCACAGTATTATTTTGGAAAACCACCTTCAGCTATGAACCCTCGTGAGTGTGCCTTTCTCGCAGCTATGCTGCCTGGCCCGCGAGTTGCCTACAATCCTTACCGCAATCTTGGAAAGGTTCTGAGTCGTTCCAATATGATACTTAAAAAACTCCGCAGTCACGGAGTAATATCGGCAGATGAACTTCAGCTAGCTCTTAATCAGCAACCCAATATTGCCGGACTTCAAAACAAGGTAGACACAGCAATCAAGCAGGAGGTTACTTTCCAGCCAATATCATCAAAGATTTTACCAGTTTCTGAAGGGCAACCTGAAAATTCTGCTGAGCCCAAAGCCGCCGAGACACCAACCACCCCTGCACCAGAATCTGGCGCAAACCTTCAGGAAGAGAAACCTTCGGTTGCTACCGGAGTGCAGTAAAGACACAGTGCAAATGAGGGGATTAAATAGCAGCAAAAGATTTACCAGAATATTCAGGCATTTGCACCGGAGAACCCCTGATAATCTGCCTAAAACATACCCTGCAGGTCAGTTGACCTTTATCTCTGAAGGCCATAAGTTTTTTAGCATGCTCTTTGATGCAATAGCCACTTCCGAGAAGTATGTATGCCTTGAATATTACAGAATCTCTGCAGACAAAACAGGTACTCGCCTTGCAGAAATGATTCTGGATGCTCGCAAACGGGGAGTAAATGTCTACCTGATTTATGATTATTTCGGTTGTCTTGACACTCCTGATTCATACTTTAGAAGACTGAAACAGCAAGGGATTAATGTACTTGTTTTCAACCCTCCCTCTTTCAGACGGGGAATCAACTGGTTTGACCGCAGGGATCATCGTAAACTGACCATTATTGATGGTAAAACAGCTTTTCTTGGAGGGCGTAACATAGGAGACGATTACGCTGGAACGCCAGAAACTCCTCCTTTGTTTCATGATGTTGGCTTCACTCTGTCCGGCACAGCAGTAGAGCAGCTTACAGAACTCTTCTCAGAGGTCTGGTTCATGGAAAAAGGGGAAAAACCTGACTTTCAACTCCTTGCTCCCCATCAGTTCGATTCTTATCAGGAAGATGAACCTGAATCGGTCATCTCTCTTGTAAGCGGAGGGCCACATCAAAAACGTTCCAGAATCCGCTCCGCATTCCGAGTTGCAATGGCAACTGCATCCACTGAACTGTTGATTGCCAATCCATATTTTCTTCCAGGCCCCCTTATACTCCGTTCACTTTTGAAATCTGCAAAAAGAGGCGTTACCGTACGACTCCTACTCCCTGCCCGCAGCGATGTTCCTTTGGTGAGGGTGTTGAGTCGAAGTACATTTGATCAGCTTCTGAAAGCTGGCATCCAGATTTACGAGATGCAGCATCAGATACTTCATGCAAAACTGATGGTGATTGACGGTGTAAGAACTGTAATGGGATCAGCAAATATGGACTACCGAAGCTTCAATAGAAATTATGAGATCAATGCCCATATCAGATCGGCCAGCTTTGGAAATCAGGTACACAGACACCTTGAGCAGGCTTTTTCAGAAGCTCATGAAGTAAGGCTGGTGGATCATATACGTAGAGGTGTTATAGCCAAGATAATGGAACGCCTTTTGCGCCCATTAAGATGGTTTTTATAGGAGTGGATCCATGTTTGTTGATACCCATTGCCACCTGAATCTTCCGCCAATCTCTGAACAGCTGGATCTAATGTTGGAGGAAGCTCGTGCCAACGGGATTTTCAAATGGATTGTGCCGTCAGTTCAAGTGGATGACTGGCAGAATATATTAACGCTAGGAGTCAGTGACAGCTCCATCAGGCCTGCCTTTGGCATACACCCGTTACACGCATCTGATATTAACAAAAAGGATCTGCAAGAACTTGACAAAATCGCACAGCAAGGGGTTGCCATTGGAGAAATTGGGCTTGATGGCACTCTACCAAATGTTGACAAACAGGAATGGCTCTTTCGAGAACAGCTGAGGATAGGCAAAAGGCATAATTTACCTTCTCTTATTCACTGCCGTAAGGCATTTGGGCGTACAATACAGATTCTTAAGGAAGAAGGGGCAGGACAGACAGGAGGAATAATGCACTCATTTTCCGGTTCTCTTGAATCAGCCATTGAATTTGCAAGACTGGGCTTTGCAATATCACTTTCAGGCACAATTACACGTAAAAACGCCTCAAGACCTTTACTGATTGCTGCAAAACTACCTCTCGAACAGCTGGTTATTGAGACCGATGCCCCTTATCTTACCCCTATCAGCCATTATACTACCCCTAACCATCCCGCATGGTTACTGGAAGTAGCATTAAGGGCTGCTGAGATCCGCAGTTGTAGCATTGAAAAGATTGCCGAAGCAACTACAGCCAATGCAAACAGGTTTATACCGAAGCTCTGAGATGCCTCTTGTTCATCTGTGTGCCAACGTGTTAAAGTCTTGAAAAGGAGTCAGCCATGAAACAGTTCCTGCCTGCAATCTTTCTTCTGTTACTGGCTCTTCCGGGCTGTTCAATGTTTACAGCCTGGAAGAGCATCCCTCCTCCCGGAGGGTGTGATCAATGTCACTCAGTCTCATTATCCGGTAACTGGTCAGTTGCCTATAAGCCTGCTAACGTTGCAGATGAACAGGGACGACTGGCTTTCCAAACCCCGCAGTACAACACTCCTGCAAGAATGGATCAGCCGTCATCCGATCTTGAACTTAGGAAGAGCGAAGATTCACGCTGCTTTGATTGCCACAACGCACCGACTTCGGCTCACAAGGATCGTAGGGGTAAATATCATCACGGAAAATAAAAAATGAGAAAAAATATTGACATTTTTTTTCGATTGAGTATAGTTTTCCTTTGTTGCTTACACTACCCCGCTTAAGCGAGGTTAATTAACCCAAGAGGTGAAATCAAATGAAAAAACTGCTCTCCCTGTCCCTGGTACTCGCATTGGCTCTCGGCGTTTCTGCTGGCTGCAAGAAGCAACAACCTGCTGCTCCTGCTGCTCCTGCTGTTGAAGCTCCTAAGGCTCCTGAAGCACAAAAGCCTGTTTCTTCCGTTAAAGCTCCTGAAGCTGCTGCCGCTCCTGCCGCTGCACCTGCTGCTGAGCCTAAGAAGGACGAGAAGAAGCACTGATATTTATCCATATTGGATAAAAAGCCTGCGGCTACATGCCGCAGGCTTTTTTTATTCTATCCTACAAAACAGAAGAGCTGATCCAGATTAGATCAGCTCTTCTGTCTACATCTATCAAAAAAGGTCTACTCATTCCACCCCTTCGGGTGAAGATCGCCTATCTGTTCCCAATGTTCAGGCGAACGCCACAGGGAAGAGAGTATCAGCTCCCTGATATGCAGAAACTCTTTAGGAAGTTTGTCATACATCTTTACAAACAGTTCTTCGTGAGAGATAACCTCATTCTGCCATACGTTACGATCAACCGACATAAGTTCATTGAACTTCTCACGTGACATATCAAGGTCTTGCCAATCCATATCATCATAGCGGGGCATCCAGCCAAGAGGTGACTCAACAGCGCCAACCTTACCCTGAACCCTGTCAACGATCCACTTCAGTACCCTCATATTGTCAGAATAGCCTGGCCATAAGAACTTGCCGTTCTCATCCTTACGGAACCAGTTGACGCTGAATATACGCGGCGGACGCGCAATGCTTCTGCCGAACTGTAGCCAGTGTGCAAAATAATCAGCCATATGGTATCCGCAGAAAGGCAGCATTGCAAAAGGATCACGACGAACATTTCCGGTGGCACCTACAGCTGCAGCGGTAGTCTCTGAGCCAAGTGTAGATGCCAGATAGACACCATAGTTCCAGTTAAATGCCTGATAAACCAATGGGACGGTATCCTTGCGACGACCGCCAAATATAAAGGCGCTCATCGGCACCCCTTTGGGATTCTCCCAGTCAGGATCGATACTTGGGCACTGTGATGCCGGTGAGGTAAAACGTGCGTTGGGGTTAGCCGCTGGACGCCCGCAATCAGGTGTCCAAGCATTTCCCTGCCAGTCAGTCAGCTTTGCAGGCAATTCATCCGTCATACCTTCCCACCAGACATCACCATCTTCTGTCAAAGCTGTATTTGTAAATATAGTGTTTTTTTCACATGATATCATTGCATTGGGATTGGTCTTGTAGTTGGTACCAGGCGCTACACCAAAGTATCCGTACTCCGGATTGATGGCATAAACCTGCCCATCAGCCCCTGGCTTAATCCATGCAATATCATCACCTATGGTAGTAACCTTCCATCCTTTTTCCTGAAACGGGGTTGGAGGTATCAACATTGCAAAGTTGGTCTTTCCGCATGCACTTGGAAAAGCGCCGCCAACGTAAGTCTTCTCACCAGTCGGGGACTCAACACCCAGTATCAACATATGTTCTGCAAGCCAACCTTCATCCTTGCCCTGCTTGGATGCAATTCTCAAAGCCAGACACTTCTTACCAAGAAGCGCGTTACCACCATAACCGGAGCCGAATGACCAGATTGCCCTTTCCTCAGGGAAATGGACAATATACTTCTGCTTGTTGCAAGGCCATGGAACATCCTTCTGCCCTGGCTCCAGTGGTGCGCCAACGGAGTGCAGGCAAGGTATGAATTCACCATCACCAAGCACATCTATAACCTGCTTACCCATACGGGTCATTATCCTCATATTGGCAACAACATATAGAGAATCTGTAATCTCAATCCCTATCTTGGCGATATCTGAACCCAGAGGACCCATGCTGAAAGGGATAACGTACATCGTACGCCCTTTCATTGAGCCTTTGAAAAGACCTTTGAGTGTTGCCTTCATCTCTTTCGGATCTACCCAGTTATTTGTGGGGCCTGCATCCTGCTTGGAACGAGAGCAGATAAAAGTACGATCTTCAACCCTGGCAACATCAGATGGATCTGAAAGGCTGAGATAGCTGTTAGGACGTTTTTCAGGATTAAGTTTGATAAAGGTTCCACTCTCCACCATCTGTGCGCAGAGCTTGTCATACTCCTCCTGCGAACCATCACACCAGTGGATGCTATCCGGCTGGCACATCTCAGCCATTTCGGCCACCCATTGCTTTAACTGTTCATTTTTCACTTCATAACTCATGTCTGCCGCCTCCCCCTTCAGGAAATAAAAATAACCAGCACTATAAGCCAAAAATTTATTCTCACTTATGTATCATAAGAGAGACTAAAACAAAAGGGGCTAACTAAAGTTTAAAGTTTTTTCTATATTTCAATAGAGTAGCCAACATGAGCGGACTGAAAGGCCGATGGAAACTCATGCTTTAAACGGGCTGCGGCATTAAAACCGGTGCAATGGCTTACGGCAAGTTTGTCGATCTGCCATTTTTTTAATTCCTTAACAGTCTGATCAAGTTGTTGGGCGCTTGAAAAACCGAGGTGAGTGCCCCCGATTATAGCAAGAATATCATCGCGACCAGTTATCCCTGAGGTATACTCAAGAGTATTGATCAAACCAGAGTGACAGCAACCCAATAGAATAACCAGTCCTTTTGTCGTTGGAATAACAAGTGACTGATCATCATTGAAAGGATCTCGTGCAGATGCGGAGGTGTCGATAAAAAGTCCGCTGTCTCCTGTCTCAAAACTGCTCTTTCTTGGCACCTGGCCTGTCATAAATACGCCAGGGCAGATCTCACGGTACTGATCCGAAAAGTCAAAGACTCCGCCCTGTCCTTCCAGATAATCCTTGGGATATGGAACACCTAAAGAGATGTTTTCACCGGTATCTTTGTGGCGATAACGCGGCACAAAAACCTCTGGATGTCCGAAAATCCTTTTGGAACCACAGGTTCTTAGAAGCGGCAACAGACCACCTGTATGGTCATAGTGTCCATGTGAGAGTGCAACATCCTTAACCAGATGGAGATTTTTGTTCATACGCTGTGCATTATGTAAGAGGGTAAAACCCTGGCCGGTATCAAACAATAAAGAACCGCCATCCCATTCTATAATAGCGCTGAAACCATGTTCTCCAAGAGTTCCGGATATTGAACCAACAGAGTTCTCACACAAAATTGTAATGCGATAGCCCATATTCCCCTCCTTAAGATTAATTTAATCCAAAATCCTCTCTTTTTGCATCCCGTGTCAACAGTAGAATGGAAAGTCGGCTTAATGGTTGCGATGTAAAGCCATTATTTTGTATATTTACGAAAAACAAGAATATTTTAAGAACAAGGACTAATTCAATGGGATTAAAAAATCTTATCAACACCCAAACCTGTTCTAGCAGTGGTTTATCGCTGTCACTACACTCTGCCCGAGCCATCTGAAATGCCTAAAACAGCACTTGTCTACTCATCAAGCTTTGAGCAATTCAGCTATGGCAGCCACCATCCTTTCAAGCTGCATCGCTATGGTATAGCCCTTGAACTGCTGGAAGCATACAAACTATTAAACCTTCCAAAAATGGAACGGCGTGACTGTCAACCTGTAACAAAAGAGCAGATGCTCTCTTTTCATACCGCAGAATATATAAATCGCTTGGAAGAGTTCAGCCTTTCAGACGAATCTCGGGCAGATTTTCTGTTTGGACTTGGCGATGCGGACTGCCCCGTATTCAAAGGACTTTTTGATTACGCTGCCCTTGGAGCAGGCGCAACTATGGAGGCATGCCGCCTGATTGAAGAAGAAGGTTTTCGGGCAGTCCTATCCCCGGCAGGAGGCTGGCATCATGCGCACAAAAACAAGGCTTCAGGATTCTGCTATCTAAATGATGCTGCAATAGCTATCAAATGGTTGCTCAAACGTGGACGGAGGGTTGCTTATCTGGATTTGGATGCTCACCACGGCGATGGTGTGCAGGAGGCCTTTTACGATACTGATCAGGTATTAACTGTCTCCCTGCATGAAAGCGGCATCTATTTTTTCCCTGGCACCGGCTTTGAGGATGAAACAGGCAACGGCTCCGGCCTGGGCCATACCATCAACCTGCCTCTTTTGGCACATACCGACGATCCTCTTTACATGAGAGGATTTGACGAAGTGGTATACCCTCTTCTGGCAGCCTTTAACCCCGATATAATTGTTGCGCAGATAGGGGCAGACACCTTCCGCACAGACCCTCTGACAAGATTGGAGATAACCACATTCGCTTACTCGTATATCATGCGTAAGCTACAGGCATTAAAGATCCCCTGGGTTGCGCTGGGAGGCGGTGGTTACGACCTGATGAATACAGCGCGTGCCTGGACTATTGCCTGGGCTGCCATGAATGATATTGAGTTATATCCGCGCCTGCCGACTCAATTTGTCAAAAAGATCCGTAGGCAGGGATATCCAAATACAATGCTTCTGGACGCCATGCACTGGGCAGATGAGCATGATCGTGGACTAGCTCTGGATGCAATGGAAAAAAGCATTTCCAAAATAAGAAAAAATGTATTTCCAACTATCATTGGCGGAGACCTGAAGGAGCTTCTCTGATGCCAAAACTGCCTGGGAACAGACCATTAACAAGCAGCTCTGGCTTTCCGCTAACATCGCTCTCAGCCGTAAACCGTTTACAACTGCACGAAAAGGAATCCATCTACTCAAAACTGCTGCCTACACGCCTTTTGAATCTTCTTCGGATTACACCCGACAATCTATCCGCTCATCCAGATAAACCGCTTATTCAGATAGTTGCTCCGGAAGGTCTGAATTTTGTCAGGATTAATGTCAGGGCAAGACATAACGACAGTGATTCAGTCTTTTTTGCAGAACTTACAGACACACAATTTCACCAGATGGAGCTAGCCTTTTGCATCATCTGCGACCCTGATGCTCCTCGCTTTGCGGTTGACGTAACAGAAGCTGGAGCGGTAAACTATTTTACTTCTCATGGACGTAATCTACCAGAGGAACTGAGAGCCATGCAGGCTGGCCTGTTCCCTAACCAGACCAGGCGCGGTTTACAGATGTTTAATGAGTTTTTCCAGCTGGTTGAACAATTTACAGACAGCCTGGGGATGGAAATGATAGTTGCAGAACCACTCACATATGACAATGCGATAAGGTATGAAAAATACGGTTTCGATTATCTGACCGGACTAAGACTTATGCTTGAAATTAACAGGGAGTTTCAGCCTGGAGGAAAACTTTTTGAGCGCCTTGATGGCTCCACCCCATTTCGCCAGCAGGGAATGGAGCGAACCGTACGTGGACGAAGCTGGGCAATCCATGATGGCATCATGGATGAACCATGGGATGGCATACAGATCTACAAGATGATCGGGGTGCATGCAGGACTTAACACCTTCCCGAACAGATACTCCGAATAATATATATTTGTATTTACTGTTATATTTGACTATTTTAGATAATCCACATTCATAACTCTGGAGTATAAAAATGATAAAATGCATTGAACCTACCCCGTTGGAGGGGATCAGTTACTTTCAACCTATTGAAAATTTTCATATCACCGGAAGGGATGGCCGCGTGGATATTCCCTGGGAACTCCCTATCCCGCTTGTTGAAGAGGATTACAGGGCCGCGCTTGAGCAGGGTGAGCCAGGCTACGATCAGATTGGCAAGGGGATGTACAAGGCGCTTGCCCAGAATCCTGATTGCGTATATGCCATTGATTTCGCACGGATTCTTCAGTCCGGATATCCTCATCTTATCGCAGAGATAGGTGGCGAGGTTATAACCATTGATATTAAGGAGGCTGAAGTTCCGTTCCTTACCCGCAAGATAAATCTTTTAAAAATCATGTCGCTGCTTGAAAAAAACAACGCAGGACTTTGGTACGAGATCGGGCAGACATTTGTGGAAAAAGGAAGCAGGATGGAGGCAACACATCTGGCCGTACAGTCATGGTATGGCGCTGAGAAATATCTTGCCAAATCTTTCGAGCTTGACCCACTTAATCTTCATACAGCCTATCAATTTGGTGAAGTCCACTATGTGCTAGGACACTATGAGCAAGCACTTCAGCTGTGGGAACCGCTGCTTGACAAACTTAAGGACTCTGAACGCCTAAGCCTTGAAACACGCATCAACGCAATTAAAAAAGGTGAATTGCCCAGGGTTCCAGCTGTGGACTATCTCACGGCTCTCTCAGTAGCCTTTGAGCAGCATCAGGAAGAGGATTACTACGAAGCGGCGGCTATAGTAGAGGATGTACTTGCAGATGAGGTATTCTGCTCACAGTTTCCAATGGCAGGAGTATATCGTTTTCTTGAGCAATGTTATCGTGCCGTAAATATGACAGACAAGGCCGATGCAGTTCGCGGAAGGTGCTAAATGTTTGGATTCAGTACTGCTGATTGGATATTTATCTGTTTTATACTGGCTGTCATCGCCTTTTGCGTGGGAATAAGTGATATGAGGAAGAAAAAGTCATGATTGACGATCTCCCTAATCATGATGACGCTACTCCCCGTTCCCAGACCATGATTATGTTGACCGGCCTCTATCTCTTCATGCTTCTTATGACATTGATGAGTTACGGACAGCCGATTCCTGTTTTCGGTTATATCCTTGAAGACAAGGCTGCAAGGATATTCATTACAATAGACAGCCTGTTCTGCCTCTATCTCTTCCTGGGGCTCTGGCAAAGACAGCATCTTACCTGGATCCTTCTACTGATATATAACGGATATGAAGTATTGAATATCCTGGTCAACCTGTTTCTTGTATCTCATAATGAGCTTGAAAGGATACTTGAGCGCTCAATAGATCCAAGAGGTATGTTGTTCAGCAATCTTTTTACCATCGGGATAGTACTCTGGATAAGCCGTGTGATCTGGAAACAGAGAGAACAGTTTAACAATAACTCCCCTTACCTGTTTTAGAATATAGAGAATATAAATGGGAAAAATCCTGCTGATAGATGACGACCCTGCGTTTACCCGATTGCTAAAAGATTACATTGCAGAGCAGTACCCTCTGCTTGCGGTTGATATCTGCAACAACCCCCTTGAAGCATTGACTGACATCCGAAAGGCTCCTTACGATTTAATCCTGATAGACTTTGAGATGCCAACGCTGGATGGACTAAAACTGTTGAAGTTTGCTGTACAGTTCGGAATCGAAAAACGGAGAATTGTGATTCTCTCCAGTCGTGATGCAGATTTTTTGCATGAGCACTGTCCTATGGGAAGTTGTCTTGCAGTGCTCAACAAACATGAGGTGCGCCAAAAGGCTGTGCTGGATATGATATTCAGCTCTCTCAGCAGCAAGGCTGAACAGGAGAGTTAAATATATGAGACATCTGCTTTTAACCGGCCTGGTGCTTATTTTTATCATCTGGCTGTTGAGGCGAAAGGTCTCCATGACAGCCGTAATGCCGATTGGTTCCCTGCTTTTGGCACTTCTTTACCTGCTTCCACTCCCTGAACTGGGACGTTCTATCTATCTTGGCGTAGCTTCTCCAAAATCCGTAGAGATGACAGCTACCCTGGCTCTTACAATGGTCATGGAAAACCTGCTCCGCACAACAGGCATGCTAAAACGGATGGTAACATCGCTTTCGACAGCCCTGCCTGATCGCAGGATGGTTATGGCGGCTCTTCCGGCAATGATAGGAATGCTCCCATCCCCTGGTGGTGCTGTCTTTTCAGCTCCGATGGTAGCCCAGGCGGCAGAGGGGATACAGTCAACCCCTGAACAGAATGCGCTTATAAACTATTGGTACAGGCATATATGGGAGTATGTATCCCCACTATATCCTGGCATAATACTGGTTGCGGGACTTAGCGGCATTTCAACTCAACAACTGTTTATCTCCCACCTCCCTTTTGCCATCACTGTTATCCTTGCGGGCGCCTGGTTCTGCTTTCATAAAATAGAGAGGCCACAACCTGAGCATGGAACGATGCCCGCCGATCGGATGAGGCAGTTTGGCATATTTTTACTGATGTCATCACCAATCCTTATATCTCTATCTCTTGTCGTTGCCTTCAAAGTCAGCGCTGTTCTGGCTCTCTCAGGCGGTGTTGCAATCCTCTTCATAGCTCATCGTTACAAACCGGCTCAGATTTTAATGACATTGCATGAAAGCCTCTCATTCAAAGCCCTCTTTCTGGTTATAGGAATAATGATTTTTCAGGAGGTGCTCCGTTCAACCGGCGCTTTGGCAGGTATTTCCAGTTTCTTTGCGGCATCAAACCTCCCGATACCATTATTGATGCTTATAATTCCATTTATTGCTGGAATAATGACCGGACTGACGGTTGGGTATGTGGGGATAACATTTCCGCTTCTATTGCCTCTTATGGGTGCGGATGGGCAGCCTAACCTCTGGCTTGAAGCTCTCGCATTTGCGGGAGGGTTTGCCGGTGTAATGCTCTCTCCTGTCCACCTCTGTTTTGTTCTGACTCGTGAATATTTTGCAGCGGATACCGCTGTAGTATATCGCCGACTGCTGGCTCCATCTCTTTTTGTTTTAGCTGCAGTGCTGTTCCCGTATCTCTTCTACCACTAAGGAATGATCATGCCTAAAAAAAAGCAGAAAGAACAAAAGACTCCAGCTCCAGCCCCATTTAGTAACAACCCCTTTGAAAAACTTAAAGGGATTGCCGTTGAAGAACACGCACAACCAAAACCTGCCGAAAAAAAACCGGTAAAAAAGCCGGAGCAGATTGCAGACAATCTTTTTCTTCTGGCAATGGCAGGGGTCAGGCGACTTGATAATAATGAAACTGCCAAACCTGCTGCTAAAAAAATCGGAAATTTGAAAAAGGAAGAGACCACCGAACGGCCTACAGTAAAAAAACCTTTACCCAGGGAAGAGGTTGCCGCACGTAAAACATTTTTGAAAGAACTGGAAAAACTTCAACTTGATGTACAGTTTAAAGACAGCCTGCCGGAGGAGGATGAACTGCATCCATTGCCAGGAAACCGTCTGAGACAGATCAAGAGAGGAATTATACAGCTTAATCGTCAGCTGGATCTGCATGGTCTTACCCGTGAAGAAGCTGTTGAATCACTAATGCCATTTCTTCGCTCGGCACAGTCTATTGGAGAAAAAGCAGTCTTGGTCATTACCGGCAAGGGGATCCATTCAGTGGCTGAACCGGTACTACAGCAGACGGTAGCTGCCTGGTTACGTGACCAGGGACGTGAACTTGTTGCTGAATTTGCTCCCGCTCCTTCAGAGATGGGTGGTAATGGAGCCTTTGTCATTTTTTTGCACCCCTTGACAAACAACTAGAAGAATACCTATATTCAAAAACAGATATATCTTGAGGAGGCTTTTTATATGCCGATGTACGAATACCGCTGTAAGTCATGTAATTATCAATTTGAGTTGTTACAGAAGTTTTCAGCTCCACCTGCTGAAGAATGTCCAAAGTGTGGCGGCAAGGTAGAAAAGCTGATATCTCAAACCGCCTTCAGCCTTAAGGGAGATGGCTGGTTTAACTCCAGCCACTCTTCCAGCTCCCCTTCATCTTCAGCTCCAGTATGTTCATCCGGTGGCTGAGGTATCTAATATTTCGACCGTGTGTCGAAAAAGAGCAGAGCAAATCCCCCGTTAAATTAACCGGGGGATTTTTTATACAATCCATATAGACCAAACGACCACCAAACTGTATGGTTGCGTAACATATTATCCGTAAAGGAATAAACGATGATACGTCCATTTAAAGGAATGACCCCGCTGATCAACCCATCAGCCTTTATAGCAGAAACTGCTGTGATTATCGGTGAAGTCTCAATAGGCGCAGAAGCCAGCATCTGGTACAACGTGGTCGCAAGAGGTGATGTAAACCTTATTAGCATTGGCGCCCGTTCAAACGTTCAGGATATGACAATGCTTCATGTTACCCACAAGAAAAACCTTGATGATCCCGGCGCCCCTCTGATAATTGGAGATGATGTAACTATCGGCCACAGCGTTACACTGCACGGCTGCACACTTGAGAACGGCTGTTTTATTGGCATGCAGGCTATGGTGATGGACAAGGCGGTTGTGGGAGAAGGGGCTCTGGTTGGCGCGAGGGCTCTGGTGACTGAAGGCACCATCATCCCGCCCCACACCCTCTGGATAGGCTCGCCAGCCAGATACAAACGAGATCTGACACAGGAAGAGATCATCTGGTTGAAAAAATCTGCAGGTAATTATGTCCGTTATTCAAGAGAATTTCTTGAGGATGGGCTTGGGGAACTATTGACCTGATTGATAAAAAGTGTGAAAGTCATTCAAAATATAGTCGTCTAGACATTCTCATCCGTAGATACGAGGGCATCTCTGTGTTTAAATCTATCAGGCTTGTAATGGCTTTTTTACTGTTCGTCGTTATAAACCTTCCTGCCTGCTCTGCCATCCCTGTTACAAAAGAAGAGAACAAAGAGCTGCCTCCTGTACTAAAACAGGATGAACTGGTACGCCCATACATACAGATTGGCAGAATACAGATAGTTCGTGAAGTCTATGGAATGGATTACGTTCTTGAGCCAAACCTTTATGACTGGGCCATAAATTCATTGCGCGAAGAGGCATATAAAATGAATGCAGATGCCGTTATACTGCCAGAATTTACCAGTAGGAAGATTACAATAGTAGTTTTCCCTGCGTTTCCAAGCACTGAGTATAGGGCATCAGCAACTGCTATCAAGTTTCAGTAGTTTCCGTGTTTGATTTAATCAAAAACAACCTCCTAAAAACAAAACAGTTGACGGACTGTTCAGCTCTTTTTATGATGTAGGCAATTATTTGTAAGAAAAGGCTGGGAAGAGGAGTAGTAACAGAGGTACATCCTTTCAGAGAGCCGGTGGTTGGTGCAAACCGGTGGATGGAAACTGTGAACTCGCCTCGGAGCCGCTCTGGTGAAATAGCAGTAGTCAGAGCCGCATAATCCACGTGACGGGTCAATCAAGGTTCGCCAGACGGCGAATGAAGTAGGGTGGTACCACGAAAGCAATACGCCTTCGTCCCTGCAACGGGGCGGAGGCGTTTTTTATTTTCTGCATAAACCAAGACCACAGGAGGTGGCAAATGACAAAAGCTAAAAAAGCGGCAACTGATGACACAAGAATCATACGGATCTTCGACACCACACTGCGTGACGGTGAGCAGGCTCCTGGAAACAGCATGAATATTGAAGAAAAATTACGCCTTGCCAGGCAACTACAGAAGCTGAATGTTGATATCATTGAAGCCGGTTTCCCTATTGCATCTGAAGGGGACTTTGAGGCAGTCAAAAAAGTTGCCCAGGTGATAAAAGGGCCAGAGATTGCAGGGCTTTGCCGTTCCAGCGAAAAAGATATCGACAGGGCATGGGAAGCGCTGAAATATGCAGGCGAAAAGGGGAGGATCCACACCTTTATAGCAACATCCGATATACACATGAAGTACAAGCTGAAGATGGAACCGGATCAGGTGCTTGAATCAGCGGTAAAGGCCGTTAAGAGGGCAGCTTCATATACAGCCAATGTTGAATTTTCATGCGAGGACGCCGTCCGTACCCGCCTGCCTTTTCTGGCACAGGTAGTTGAAGCGGTGATCGCTGCCGGAGCAACAACGGTAAACATACCTGACACAGTTGGCTATACCATCCCTTTTGAATACTTCAACATCATAAAGTATCTGAAGGAGAACGTACCAAACATAGAAAAAGCAGTTATTTCCGTGCATTGCCACAACGATCTGGGGCTTTCTGTAGCCAACTCGATTGCAGCAGTACAGGCAGGAGCAGGCCAGGTTGAGTGTACCATCAACGGGATCGGTGAAAGAGCTGGGAACTGTTCGCTGGAAGAGTTTGTTATGATTATGCGCACACGCCGTGACATACTCCCATATAAAACAAACATCGTAACCGAGCAGCTGACTCCTGCAAGTCGTCTGCTGACGAACATTACCGGTATTTCTGTACAGCCTAACAAGGCTGTTGTAGGAGCCAATGCCTTTGCACATGAAGCTGGCATCCATCAACACGGCATGCTGATGGACAAGTCAACATATGAGATTATGACCCCTGAATCGGTAGGTCTTACCGCCAGCGCTCTGGTGCTTGGCAAACACTCCGGCAGACATGCCTTCAAAAAACGGCTGGAAGAGTTGGGTCACGACCTTGATGATGAGATGTTGAACCGCGCATTTGATCGCTTCAAGGATCTGGCTGATCTGAAAAAAGAGGTTTTTGATGAGGATCTGGATGCAATAGTGACGGATGAGTCAAGAGGAGAGGATAAATACAAACTTGAGCATATTACCGTTACCTGCGGTTCATTTGCCGTTGCTACCGCAACTGTTCAGATGGAGATAGACGGCAAACCGGTACGCACTGCAGAGTTGGGTGACGGCCCTGTTGATTCAGCCTTCAAGGCAATAAGAAAACTTACAAAATCAAAGGCAAAGCTTACCCAGTACAACGTAGGTTCCATAACTGGCGGGACAGATGCCCAGGGAGAGGTAACTGTACGGGTGGAAGATGCCGGTCATACAGTGGTTGGAAAAGGGGCTTCTACAGATATAATTGTCGCTTCAGCCAAGGCTTATATCCATGCCTTAAACCGACTGAATTCAAAACAGAAGCGCTTGATGGACGCAATATAGTTTGTCATTAAACAAGCAGGGGCATAAAAGATATGCCCCTGCCTTAACAGGAGACCACCGATGTCCGAATCCCTGATCTTCCGTACCCCTTCTGCCTACGACTATCCCCTTCTGATCAAGAATCTCCTTTTTTACCCGGTAGTAGATGAACCGGATCAGGAGATAGTATACCGTAACCAGCGCTTTACCTACAGAGAGCTAAGGCAGAGGATTGCGCGTCTGGCCAATGTTCTCACTACCCTTGGAATTAAAAAGGGGGATACGGTAGCGGTCATGGACTGGGACTCACATCGTTATCTGGAATGTTTTTTTGCCGTACCTATGATTGGCGCAGTGTTGCACACAATAAACGTTCGTCTCTCGCCTGAGCAGATCCTTTACACAATTGACCATGCCGAAGATGACCTGCTCCTTATTAATTCCGAGTTTCTACCAATTCTGGATCAGATCAGGGGTCGAATTGACACCGTACAAGGTTTTGTTCTTTTAAATGACGAACCAACCATCCCTGAAAGTACCATCGAGTTCGCAGGTGAGTATGAGTCTCTACTCAGCTCTGCATCCACTGAATTCAGCTTCCCTGATTTTGATGAGAACAGCAGGGCTACAACATTTTATACTACCGGTACAACCGGTATGCCCAAAGGAGTATACTTCAGCCACCGTCAACTGGTGCTGCACACAATGGGAGTTATGGGTGTCTTGGGCTCTGCCGCAGGTCAAGGCAGCTTCAATCGCAGTGATGTCTATATGCCAATTACCCCAATGTTTCATGTGCATGCCTGGGGACTTCCTTTTGTAGCTACCATGCTTGGGGTAAAACAGGTTTATCCTGGCCGCTATCTCCCTGATATTCTCCTTGAACTTCTTGAAAGAGAAAAGGTTACATTCTCCCACTGCGTTCCAACCATTCTCCATATGTTGTTGAAACATCCAAATTCAGCAAGGATGGATATGTCCGGCTGGAAACTTATAATCGGTGGCGCAGCAATGTCCAAGTCTCTCTGTATTGAGGCAATGAAACACGGTATTGACGTGTTTACAGGATATGGAATGTCTGAGACATGCCCTATTCTGACCATTTCCCACCTTTCACCAGAGATGCTGGAACTGCCCGACGAAGAACAGGCGGCAATTCGTTGTAAAACAGGACGGACACTGCCTCTTGTAGATCTTAAGATTGTAGATGAAAAATTTAATGAGCTACCTCGAGACGATAAAACTCCTGGTGAAATCATCGTGCGAGCCCCATGGCTTACGCAAGGCTATCTGAAGGATCACAAGACATCGGAGCGCCTTTGGGATGGCGGCTATCTGCACACAGGTGACGTTGCGGTACGAGACAAACAGGGTTATGTTAAAATCACGGACAGGATAAAAGATCTGATCAAGGTAGCAGGTGAATGGGTATCTTCACTTGAACTGGAAGATATGATAGCACATCATCCAGCAGTATCCGAGGTAGCGGTAATAGGGATACCTGATGAAAAGTGGGGAGAACGGCCACTTGCCCTTGTAGTTGTAAAGCATGATGCAACAGTTACAGAAAAGGAGCTTGCACACCACATCAAGGAATATGCAGATACAGGGGTTATAAACAAACATGTGGTACTTCTAAAAGTAAAACTGGTAGATACTATAGACAAGACCAGTGTAGGAAAAATCAACAAGGTGGCACTAAGAGAAAAACAGAGCCAGTAACTGGAGATTCATGGAACAGAATATGAGCGACAACCTGACAACAGCGGCAAAAGAGTTCTTGAGCGAACTTCAGGCTTCTTTTTTTATAGACCTAAACGACGCAAGGGAGATTATCAGCAGGTTTCACAATGAAATGCGTCTGGGTCTGGAAGGAAATGACAGCTCTCTGAAGATGATTCCAACATTTGTGCGCCGCCCTACCGGAACAGAAACAGGGAACTTTCTGGCCATTGACCTTGGAGGAACAAACCTAAGAGTCCTGGCAGTAACTCTTTATGGCAAAGGTAAAGCCGAAACCAGAGCTGTAAGCAGGTTTGTAATACCAAAAAAGATTATGGTAGGAAGTTCCATTGAACTCTTTGATTTTATTGCTGATAGTATTATTTTTTTTTTACAGGAACATGGTTTGGGAAAAGACAAAAAGCATCAGCTTTCCTTCACCTTCTCATTCCCGGTAGAGCAGCACTCCATAGCTTCAGGAACCCTCATCTGTTGGGCAAAAGGTTTCAATGTCTCAGGTACGATTGGCAAGGATGTTGTGGAGTTACTTTCCGAAGCTCTTGCCAGAAAACAGATGAATATCCAGATCGCTGCACTGACTAACGATACTGTAGGAACCCTGCTGGCCAGAAGTTATTCCGATAAATCATGCGATATAGGGGTTATACTCGGCACAGGAACAAATGCCTGCTATCCTGAAAAATCCTCTAATATCAAAAAAAAACAAGCGTATAACGATTCAGAAGAGATGATAATTAATATCGAATGGGGAAACTTTAATAAGCTTAAGACAAATCGATTCGATCAGACTTTAGACAAGAGATCCCATAACAGGGGTAAGCAACAGCTTGAAAAGATGGTTTCGGGCATGTATCTGGGTGAGATTGCAAGGCTGATTATCCTTGAGATGACGGAGAGAGAACTGCTTTTCAAGGGAAATCCTCATACAATATTTGAAACAGAAAATGGATTCACAACAGAGCATCTGGCAATGTTCGCTGAAGACAAACAGTTTTTAAACCCTTCCGTTTTTAACAATATCTCGGCTACTGAAAGACGACTTATTTCAAATATTGCCCACATCATCTCCACCAGAGCAGCCCGTCTGGCATGCACGGCAATAGCAGCCGTTATCTCCTGGATGGATCCTGAGCTTGATAACAGTCATACAGTTGCCATTGATGGTTCTCTGTTTGAAAAATATCCGAAATTTCGGGAAGAAATGCAAAATATCCTGTCCGGGCTGTTTGAAAGCCACTCTGACAGGATAATATTTGCACCGGTTAAGGATGGTTCAGGGATAGGTTCTGCAATTATCGGGGCTGTGGCAACTGCATAAAGGAAGCAGCTGTACAGACAGTACACAAAAAGAGGTTAAAGGTTTCCGTCTCTATTTTCCGAGAAGAGCTTCAATCTTTGGAAGATCGAACCCCTCAACTATCCTTCCCATAATCATAAACGTGGGGGTTGAATCAATACTGGACTTTCTCGATTCAGCCTGCTGTTCCTCCAACAACTTGACTCCTGCCTGATTGACCGGTAGCTTATTGCTATCAAGATTATCTATACCACCTGACATAACTTCATGATAAAGGCGGGCTTTGTCTTTACCTGAAAGTATGTACAGCACCTTTTGACGGGCATGCTGGTGCATTGCTAGGGGATTGAAAAATACATAACGGGTCACGTCACGGCGGTTGTGAAAGTATGCTGAAGCCCTGCGGCAGAAGGGGCAATCAGGATCGGTAAATTCAATCACTTTTTTGGAACCATTACCGATTACAAGAGCCTTTGAAAGATCCGTGCATGATGCCGATGCCGAAGATATGAAAAGATGAAAACTGAAAATCAACAACAGGCTGAACAGAAAACGCTTCATCTGAAACCCCCTTTATTCTTCAGGAATTGGCAACGTTATGGTAAATTCACTACCCTCACCTTTTTGGCTATTTGCCTTTATTGTCCCACAGTGAGCCTCAACCGTCATTTTACAGAAAGCCAAACCCAACCCACTTCCACCACTGCCACGACCACCCTGCTTTGATGCCTGCACAAATCTATCAAAGATTAGAGGAAGGTCAACTGGAGAGATACCGCTTCCACTGTCTTTTACCTGTAGAACAACCGACATTTTTGATGTTTCAGAGACACCGTAACCACAGCTTACTACAATATCTCCCCCATCAGGTGTAAACTTCACAGCATTTGCAACCAGATTAGCGATAACGCGGGAGAACCTGCTTCTGTCTATGAGAAGCTCCGGAATATTATCATCCAGTCGGGTGGTAAGATTGATCTGCACCTGCTTGATTATCCCTCTGAAGCTGTGTAGTACATACCGGGTCAACTCCACAAGGTTTAAGGGGCTCTTGTTGAAGACCAGCTTACCACCTTCAAAACGGTGGATATCAAGCAGGTTATCTATCATACTCACCACTTCATTACAGCTTTCAATAGCGGAGGTAAGGTAGTCCTGCTGTTCTGGATTAAGTGGACCCAGCCGCTTTTCCCTTACAAGATCAATTGAGCCGATTGCTGCTGTAAGCGGATTTTTAAGATCGTGCGAAAGCATTGATACAAAATCCCGTTTCTCCCGTTCCAGAGATTTTATAGCAACGCAACGTTCAATACTCTTTAGAAGTCGTTCTACAGTTAAAGGAGCTGTTAGACAATCAAGTGCCCCTTCTTTGTGGCACATGAGATAACGTTCATGGTCATCAAGATCAAGAAGGGCAATAACGGCAGGGTCAATACCTGATTCAAGCAGATAATCAAGGTGCGGGAGACATTGATTGGATGAAGGAAAACCCAGAAGGATTACATCAATCCGTTCTTCCTGTATTATATTCCGAGCGAGGTCACAGCTTTCAGCGCGGTAAAGCTTGTGTTCCCCTCCCTCAAGCAAACGGTAGGCAAGCTGGCTGATATCTGTATCGTTAGATACTATAATTATCTGTTTGGGACTCATGACAACGACCCTCCGCCAGGATTTTTTATAAACGCTTCGGCAAGTAACAGGTCTTCAGGCGTGGTAATCTTTATATTACGGTAACTGCCCTTTATAACCCTGACCTGTTCTCCATATCTCTCCAGAAGCGAACAGTCATCAGTGCCAAGAAAGTCCTCTAGCTCCGCCATTTCATGCATCCGCAATATCAAGCCATATCTGAAGCTCTGTGGTGTCTGTGCATGCCATAGAGCAGATCTGTCAGGGGTTTCAATAACAAAACCACCTTCAACAACCTTTATGGTATCCTTGGCCTGCACTGCAGTCAAGGCGCCAATTCCTTCAGATGCAATAGCTATAGATTCCTGTAGCATTTTTTCATCTAAAAACGGACGAACCCCATCATGAACGACAACCAGATCTTCATCCCCGGCATACCGTTTCAATGCTGAAAGTCCATTCATAACTGAATGCTGTCGTTCTGCTCCACCTGGAACTATATCCATAACCTTTGACAGACTAAACCGTTCAACTACTTTCTCACGGCAATAAGGGATTTCATCTTCAGGAATCACAAGAATAATCCCTGATATGGCAGGACTGTCCTGAAAAAACTGTAACGTGTGGGCAACAATAGGCTTTCCATTTAGCAGAAGATACTGTTTGTTAATGGATGCTCCCATCCTCTTACCCATCCCTGCAGCAGGAATTACAGCAAACGCACGCGCGGCCTTCATGGCTTGTAATCTGAGACCTGTAGCAGAGCATCTGCCAGAAGGGAAATCTCTGACTCCGAAACGGTTCGTACATCCAGAAGAAAACGATCTTTGTGGAGACGCCCAACTATAGGCGGAGTTGTCTTGCGAAGGATCTCTTCAACTCTGTGGGGCGTATAACCCTTAACAGCAATATCTATAAGGCGACTTGGCAACTGTAGAAGAGGAAAGGAACCACCACCCGGACTCGAATAGCCGTCAGATAGAGACAAGGTAAAATTATCGGACAGCATGGAGCGAAGCCTTCTAAGCATGCGGCGAGACTTTGCAGAAAGCTCCTCCAGTGATATTGTCAACATCCTGAGAGTTGGTATCTCTACCAGCGCCTTATCCTTATCCCGATAAAGCCTTAGGGTAGCTTCCAGGGCAGCCAGGGTCAGCTTGTCAATCCTTAGTGGACGTAGCAACTGATGACGTTTCATCTTCTCAATAAAACTGGCCTTGCCCAGAATAATACCAGCTTGAGGCCCCCCAAGCAGCTTGTCCCCGCTAAAGGTTACAATATCTGCTCCAGACTGGATATACTGCTGGACTGTGGCCTCGCCAACAATTCCAAAACAGGAAAGATCAATCAGAGAGCCACTACCGGCATCAACCATTGTTGGTATGCCTGACTCCCTCCCTATCTTCACCATGGTTGAAACATCAACCTCTGCTGTAAATCCTGTAATGGCAAAATTGCTTGTATGCACCTTTAAAAGCAGTGCTGTATGCTCGGTCAAGGAATTTATGTAATCGCGTGGATGAGTCCGGTTGGTGGTTCCAACCTCAACAAGGGTTGCGCCACTCTGCCTCATAACCTCTGGAATCCGGAAAGAACCACCTATTTCTACCAGTTCGCCCCTGGAAACTATTACCTCGTAACCCTGGGCAAGGCTTGATAGAGCCAGCATCACCGCAGCGGCATTATTATTGACGACAAGCGCGGCCTCTGCACCGGTCAGCTCACATAGCAGACTTTCGACATGCACGTAACGCTCGCCCCGTTCGCCCTGTTCAAGATCAAATTCAAGGTTACTGTAACTAAAGGCTGTTTCACGCAAGGCAGCTTCCGCAGCAACGGGCAGCAGAGAACGCCCCAGATTTGTATGAATCACAACACCGCTGCCATTTATCACTCGCCTGAGACTTGGAGTTGCAGCAGCTGTGATACGGGCAAGAACCATAGTGGAAATATTATCAGGAGATAGATCAGGCTGTTCATTCGATGAAAGAGATGTTCTAAGCTGTTCCAGTACACTGCGAACAGCATTTTTTAAACCGCTATGACCGGTAATCTTTTGCAGTGAAGAGATCTCTGGCCAGGCCAGCACCTTGTCCATTTTGGGGAGTCTGCTTCTGATATCCGGTGTAGATGGCAACATATCGGTTTCCTAAAGATCCATAGCCTCGCCCGGCCTGCAGGCAGACTCATCAAGAAGAACCTTGCCACCATACTCTGCATTCTTTCGCACCAGCAGTTCAGCCGCTTCACAATTCCTCTCCCGAAAAGCAGCAATAATCTTTTCATGTTCCTCAACCGAAACAGCCATACGCCCGGGTCTTGAGATAGACATAAGGCGTAGACGCTGAAAGCGTGTTACAAGAAGGTTGATCATCTCTCTTAATTTATCGTTATCAGCCGCTTTTATGAAAAGGTCATGAAAATCGCTATGTACCTTAAAAAACTGCTTAACATCTGAAAGAATGTTTAACTCAGCAAGGCGGTTATTTATGGCGAGCAGGCGATCTATCTCTTTTTCTGTAAGCCTGCTGCATGCAAGCCTTGCAGCATACCCCTCGAGAATACTTTTTATGGCATAAAACTCTTCTATATCCTTCGGAGTATAGGCACTTACAACAGCCCCTTTTCTTGGTATAACCTTTAGATAGCCTTCAGATTCAAGCTGACGGAAGGCTTCGCGTATTGGAGTCCTGCTTATCCCGAACCGTTCTGCCAGCTCTGGTTCGGAAACACGACTGCCTGGTGTCATGGCCCCTGATATAATGGCGTCACGAATACTTTCCAGAATTTTTTCCCGCAATGTCAGGTGTTTTTCTTTGAATTTTTTCATAGTCGGTAATCTATCCCCAAAAAGAATGAGCACATTGTATACAGTATGCATTGATTGTCAATAAAATCAATGTCGTTTTAAGAAGTTTTGAAGAAATGGATGGGCAGTATAAGCATACAGAACATCGTCAAGTCGCTTGAATTTTGATCTTACAGATAGTAGGGTGCAAAAGACGTATCAAAAACAGAGGTTGCTTCATGGATCCGGTTCGCCGACTAAAGATTTCTATTGTCATACTACTTTTACTGCTTACCCTGGGAACAACCGGCTACATTGTTGTAGAGGGATGGGGGTTGCTTGACGCCCTCTACATGACGGTTATAACTCTTGCAACCATAGGCTTTAGAGAGGTGCATGACCTGACGGATCAGGGCAGGCTGTTTACTATGGTTCTTATTGTTTTTGGTGTAAGCACCCTGGGCTACCTGGTAAGCAGCATGGCACAAATAATGTTTGAAGGGCAGATTCAAAGGATTATCGGGAGGAAGAAGGTGGAAAAGAAGATCGACGCTCTTAGAGATCACTATATTATCTGCGGATTTGGCCGGATAGGTTCCATGATCTGCCGCGAACTTGCAGCCAATGATGTTCCGTTTGTTATTGTTGAACATAATACGGAAGTGCTTGAAGCCATTGAAGATGAACGCTATCTCTGGATGAAGGGGGACGCAACACAGGATGATACGCTTATCCATGCAGGGATAGAGCAAGCAACCGGATTGATCTCAGTGGTCAGTTCAGACTCTGAAAATGTCTATATAACCCTCACAGCCAGAGGCCTGAATCCAAATCTTTATATACTGGCGCGTTCCGGCGAAGACGGAACAGAACTAAAACTCAAACGCGCCGGAGCCAACAAGGTGGTTTCCCCATATGCTATAGGCGGCATGAGAATGGCGCAGTCAATCCTGCGTCCAAACGTGGTTGATTTTATTGAAATCGCCACAGCAAGTGAGCACCTCGATCTACAGATGGAGGAGATCAGCATCCCGAATGATTCCGATTTTGCCGGACATACCCTTGTTACTTCCGAGTTCCGTAAACAGACAGGGGTAATAATAGTAGGTATAAAAAAATCTTACGGACATATGATATTTAATCCCAACCCACACGATAAACTTGACGAAGGTGATACACTTATCGTACTCGGAGATCCGGCCTCTGTAGATAAACTTGAAGAACTGGTAAAACACAGGATTACCTTAGGTCATACCGCCCATCGTAAAAAGGAGACAACAAAAGATGCCTAGTCTGCTATGCGGCCATATTCCGTGGCATCATCTTGAAGAAAACCGTTCTTACCTGCTTAAAGAAAAGATAAACCCTGAAATCTATCTCTCTTCCGATGCTCTTGACTCAATAGATATGAAACAGGTGCGGATTTTCTCATCTGAACTTCTTGATAACAGCCTTTCATGTACCATTCATGCCCCGTTTATGGATCTCAATCCTGGATCCGTAGATAGAACCATCAGAGAAACTACAAGGTTAAGGGCAGAGCAGACTCTTAATATAGCCGACATCTTAAAGGCACGCATCGTTGTCTTCCATCCAGGCTACAGTCGTCTCTCTTACGGCTCTGTGGTAGACAGATGGATTTCCAATACCGTATCTTTCTGGGAACAGCAGATCCCGAGGATAAAAGAGGCCGGCTGCCTTGTTGCGCTGGAAAACATCTTTGAAGAGGAGCCTTCAACCCTGCTTAAGGTACTCGAACAGCTCGACAGTACGATATTTGGTCACTGTTTTGATGTCGGACATTTTAACATGTTTGCCACTGTATCATTTGATGATTGGTTCAGCATCCTGGGAAACCGGATCATTGAAGCGCACCTGCACGATAACCACGGCACCGCAGATGAGCATCTGCCAGTAGGAGAAGGGGAGATTGACTTTACCAGGGTAACAGCCCTTCTTAAGCGGTATGCGCCTGATTCAGTCTGGACACTGGAAGCCCATAGTCGCGAACGTCTTGAGCGATCAATCAAAGCTGTAAGCAACTATCTATAAGGAGATAACATGTCAGAAACCATACTTGTAACAGGTGGTTGCGGTTATATAGGCAGCCATGTAGTTCGTCAGCTCTTTGAGGCAGGCCATAAAGTGGTAGTATATGACAACCTTTCTACCGGCTTCCCTGATGCGCTACTACATGGCGAAACATTAATCAAGGCAGATCTCTCCGATCTGAACGCAGTTGATGAAGCCTTCAAAAAGTACCAGTTTACAACCGTACTACACTTTGCCGCCGCCATTGTGGCTCCTGAATCAGTCTCCCTGCCATTGAAATATTACGGTAACAACACCCGCAACACCTTGGGACTTATCGAAAAATCAGTGCAATATGGCGTAAAGCGATTTATCTTTTCAAGCACTGCCGCTGTTTACGGTTTCCCTGAAGGTGGCAGCGCCTCAGAAGAAACCCTGCTGGCTCCAATCAATCCATATGGCACATCAAAACTGATGAGTGAATGGATGCTTAGAGATTCAGCCGCAGCTCACGGGTTCAGATACGTCGCCCTGCGCTATTTTAATGTAGCAGGCGCTGATCCGGAGGCCAGAATAGGCCAACGCACACCTGAAGCCACTCACCTTATAAAAATCGCCTGCCAGACTGCCCTGGGTCAACGTCAACAGGCAGCCATTTACGGCACTGACTACCCTACTCATGATGGCACAGGCATCAGGGATTACATCCATATTGAAGACCTCGCAGCCGCACACCTTGCCGCACTCGATTATCTTGACAAAGGTGGCGACTCAACAGCCATCAACGTAGGTTATGGCAAAGGAAGCAGCGTTCGTGAGGTGATGGCAATGGTAAAAGAGGTGAGCGGGGTTGATTTTAAAGTGGTGGAAGCAGAACGCCGCCCTGGCGACCCCGCCTGCCTGACAGCAAAAGCTGAAAAGATAAAACAACTTACAAACTGGCGTCCAAGATATGATTCCCTTAAAACTATAGTTGAAGATGCCTGGCGCTGGGAGAGCAAGCTGGCGGACATCTGAGCTGCCATTATAACTATTAAGGATCACCTGCTATTCCCGAATCTCTTTATCGGGGATACATAAGGTTCTTGATTTTCTTTGCGTTCTTACCAATGCGGAGAAATATGTTTCTCAGGTTTATATCTTCTGGAGTTTCTGCCCCATCGCGGTTGACATGAGTCAGCTTTCTGCGTAATCTGCAAGATTATGAAAAAGTACATATTTATATCTCTTATTCTGCTTGTCATTATTGCCTCTTCCATCTGGTACATGACCAACCGCACCACCGAAAGCAGTTACAAAACCGTTCGTATCGAAAAAGGCAATATAGTATCGCTGATCTCTGCCACAGGCACCGTAAATGCCGTTAAAACAGTGCAGGTAGGTTCCCAGGTTTCCGGCACCATCCAGAAGCTTTATGTGGATTACAATTCACGTGTAAAACAAGGGCAGATAATTGCAGAGATAGATCCTTCCCTGTTTTTGGCACAGGTGGAGCAGGCTCGTGGCAACAACCTTAGCTCGCAGGCAGCTCTCCAAAAGGCAAGGGTAACTCTTGCCGATGCAAAACGTACCATGGAAAGAAACAAGACGTTGATCAACCAGGGAATAGTCGCCCAGAGCGATTTTGATGCCTCTCAAACCGCCTTTGATTCGGCTGTGGCAGGGGTTAAATCAGCTGAAGCCGGAGTTACTCAAACCCGTGGTTCACTGATGCAGGCTGAAACGAATCTGAAAAATTCGGTAATCCGCTCTCCGGTTGACGGCGTTGTTATCTCTCGAAGTATTGATGTTGGCCAGACTGTGGCAGCATCATTCCAGACCCCTACCCTCTTTTCCATTGCACAGGATCTTACCAAGATGCAGATCGAGACAAGCGTTGACGAAGCGGATATAAGCCGCGCCCAACTTGATCAACCTGCAACATTTACAGTTGATGCCTATCCTGAAAAGGTCTTTAAGGGGAAAGTAACCCAGATCCGTTCAGCCCCAATTACGGTTCAGAACGTTGTAACATATATCGTAGTAGTGCAGGTGGACAACAGGGATCTTCATCTAAAACCAGGGATGACCGCGAATGTCTCTATTGAGACAGGCCGCAGGGATGGAGTCTTGAAACTGCCTGCCGCTGCGCTCCGTTTTCGCCCTAAAACAGGCGATGAAACCAAAGCCCTCAAACATGGGGGAATGGGACAGAAACAGGGAGGCGGTCAGAAAGCCAAAAACGGAGCGCCGAACCAAAAGGTCTACATCCTTAAAGATGATAAGCCAGTGCCTGTAACAATAAGAACCGGTTTATCCGACACCGGATTCACTGAGATTGTCGAAGGTGATCTCAAAGAAGGTAATGAAGTTATTGTCGAGCAGATCGATAAATCGAAGAAAAAATCAGGAAGCGGATCTCCCCATATGGGTCCCCGCTTTTGATAGGAGCTTAAAGAATGAAAAAACCTTTGATGCTTATGATACTGGACGGTTGGGGAATAAACCCTGTAACAGCCAACAACGCTGTAGCCCAGGCAAATTCTCCCAATCTTGACAGCTATCTGACTGATTTTCCACACGCAAAGATCCACACATCAGGCATGGCGGTAGGACTGCCGGAAGGGCAGATGGGAAATTCAGAGGTAGGTCACCTTAACATTGGCGCGGGGAGGATCGTTTACCAGGATCTGACAAGGATTACAAAGTCTATTCAGGATGGAACTTTTTTCAGCAATCCTGTACTGCTGGACTCTATAGCCAAGGTAAAGGCCGCTGGTGGCCGACTGCATCTTGCCGGCCTACTATCCGATGGGGGTGTCCACTCTCACAACACCCATCTGTACGCATTGCTGGAGATGGGAAAAAAACAGGGGCTAAAAGATCTATTTATCCATTGCATACTTGACGGAAGGGATACCCCACCGCAAAGCGGAGCTGGCTATCTCAAAGAGCTTGAGGCAGAGATACGGCGGATTGGGATTGGCAGGGTAGCAACCGTAACCGGTCGTTACTATGCCATGGACAGGGACAATCGCTGGGACAGGGTAGAAAAGGCCTATAATGCAATGGTTCTGGGTCAGGGGAATTCTCTGGCTTCATCCGAAGAGGTGATCTCTGCAAGTTACACTGCCGGTGTTAATGATGAATTTGTGCTGCCATCCGTAATATGCGAAGGTAATCAACCTGTTGCCACTATAGATGACGGAGATGCCGTCATATTCTTTAATTTCCGTTCAGACCGCGCCAGAGAGATCACCCGCGCCCTCACTACCAATGAGTTTGATGGATTCAGCCGCCAGAAGTTTGCGAGGCTTTCTTCTTACGTCTGCATGACCGAGTATGATGCCACCTTTGGGCTGCCGCTGGCATTCGGGTCTGAGGAGTTGACCAATATACTTGGAGGAGTGCTTGCTGATAACGGATTGAAGCAGTTACGGATTGCGGAGACCGAAAAGTATGCCCATGTAACCTTCTTCTTTAATGGAGGAGTTGAAACCCCTTTTCCAAACGAAGACCGCGCCCTGATCCCTTCTCCAAAAGAGGTCTCTACTTACGATCAGAAACCGGAGATGAGTGCTTATCTTGTTGCTGATGAGCTTATAAAACGGCTCGAACAGGACATATATGATGTCATTATCCTTAATTTTGCCAACTGTGACATGGTGGGGCATACAGGGATACTGCCTGCCGCAATAAAAGCGGTTGAAGCAGTTGACGCCTGTGCGGGGAAGGTAGTTGAAAAGGTACGTTCTCTCGGAGGCACTGTCCTGATAACCGCAGACCACGGCAACGCAGAACAGATGGCTGATGAAAACGGCGAACCATATACGGCTCATACCTGCAACCCTGTATGGCTTATCCTTGTTGATGACAGCCGGAAAGGTTCTCTTCTTAAGGAAGGTGGAAAGCTGGCTGATCTGGCTCCCACCATGCTTAAGATACTTGGGATCCAACAGCCAAAGGAGATGACCGGAGAAAGCCTGCTATAACAGTTTATACCGTCAATCTGAGTTCAACCCCCCAGGGGGCAGGTATCTCTCCATCCTTTGTCAAAACCCAGAGCGTAGGGAAGGCCATCTGTTCCGGAACAGGTCCTATACCATCTGTCAGATATACAACGGCTGAAGGTAATGGGTACATTGTTCTGGCATATTCAAAGATCGGTCGCAGATCTGTAAAACCGCCACCATCATACCTCTGGGCAACAAAAGATGCGGTTTTAAAGCTTTCTATATGCTGAATACGACTGTTCGCATACAACACTGTGATACTGCAATCCCGCCCACGTGCAAGGTTTAACAGCTCCGCCGCAAACGCCTCTCTTAAAGCAATTATATTAGTGGAATCACTAACATCTACACCTACCAGAAGACTCAGTTTCCGTCTCTTTCTTACGCCTGGAGTTTCATGGATAAAACGACGGTGTTCCCTCATCCATGTACCGCTCCTTCCTGTCCTGCCAGCTGCAGCAACAAACTGACGCAGTATCTGTCGCCAAGGGATAGGCGGCGGGTGCAGCAGTGAATCAACAACAGCCCTGACATCGGCAGGGGTTTCCCCGTCACTCCCGACAAGGGCATCCTTCACCATGCTCCTTAGCATCTCCTCAGCCAGGGGGAGTGGAGTGCTTTCACTCTCATCCCAGCCCGAATGGTCATCAACGGTTTCAGCTTCATGGCGATCCTTGCCTGTCCCCTTCTTTCCCTGGCTTTCCTCTTCAGATGTGCCATCACCACTACCTTGCATATCACCAAAATCAAACGGGCTACTGATTAAATCGTAGTATTCCTCAGCCGAAAGCCCTGTATCCATATCAAAATCAGCAGGATAGGCAGCCCCGTCAGGCAGCCCATCAACAGAGGGGTTTATCGCAAGATCACAGGCAATATCCCAATCGTGAGAATTACGTCCCTTTTTTCTGACGGGGTGCAGATGGAGCAGATGTTTCAGGAGATGTTCGAGCAGAGCCTCCTGCTCTGGCTGGGAAAGGTGTTCAAAAGGTTCTTCGGCAACGGAAAGCAGAGGAATGGAATCTTTTATGCTGATAGCAGTCTCCCGTTTGCTATCTTTTATAGGCGTACGACGAAGTTGCAAAAGGAGATGGCCGTAAAACGGCTTCTTTTTCAAGAGTCGAACTATGGTGTTCTCCAAACTACGCATCCTAGGGAGAGTACCTGAATCAGAGAATCCTGTCAAAGTCTCAAAATCCCTTCCACCTCTTAGTCTGCTGTGATATAAAAATTCGCATATACTTATCAAACCGCTTTTATGCGGCAGGAGGCAGATATGGCAGAAGAAAGTAATCCAAGAGTTCTACTGGAGACCAGCAAGGGAAATATTACCCTTGAACTAAACAAGGAAAAGGCTCCTATTACAGTCAAAAACTTTCTTGGATATGTGAAGGACGGCTATTATGACGGCTTGATTTTTCATCGTGTTATCAAGGATTTTATGATTCAGGGTGGCGGTATGGATTTAGATATGCAGCCTAAAAAGACAAAGTTTGCAATCAAAAACGAGGCTCAGAACGGATTGAAAAATGTCAGGGGTTCAGTGGCAATGGCTCGCACGGCAATGGTTGATTCAGCAACCTCACAGTTTTTCATCAACACAGTAGACAACCCATTCCTTGACAACAAAGGAAAGCGTCAGGACGACTTTGGCTATTGTGTATTCGGTAATGTAGTTGACGGCCTTGAGGTTGTTGATGAGATCAGGCAGGTAAAGATAGGAAACAAGGCCGGACATGGAGATGTCCCTCTGGAACCTGTAACCATCATATCTGCAAAGATTGTTGAATAGATATACAAAACTTCTGAAATTTGACCCTTCCAGCTACGACCTGGAAGGGTTCTTTGCATCCAGTTTACGCAGGTTCTACCTCCGGTTTTATTCCATTTTGCAACCTCTTTCTGTTTTCGGCACGACGTTGAACAAGGTAATAGAGTATCGGTATGGTAATCATGGAGAGAGAGGTTGATGCCAGCTCTCCACACATAAGTGCAATTGCAAGCCCCTGGAATATCGGGTCAAATATAATCACCACGCTACCTACAACTACTGCAGCAGCAGTCAGCAGAATAGGCCTGAAACGGACTGCACCGGCATCAATTATCGCCTCATCAAGAGCCATCCCCTCAGCCCTGCGAAGCTCGGTAAAGTCAATCAGAATAATTGAGTTGCGAACTATTATCCCTGCAAGCGCAATAAAACCGATCATAGAAGTGGCTGTGAAGAAAGCCCCAAAGGCAGCGTGGCCAGGAAGTATTCCTATAAGGGTTAAAGGAATCGGAGCCATGATAACCAATGGCGTCGTGAAGTTACGGAACCAGGCCACCACCAACACGTAGATAAGCACCATAACAGCGGCAAAAGCTATTCCCAGATCCCTGAATACCTCATATGTTATATGCCACTCACCATCCCACTTCAACCCGGCCCGTTCTTCAGACCACGGCTGACGGGAGGCCAGCTGCTCAATCCTGTAACCGCCTGGCAACTCTATCCTGTCAATCTCCTGCTGCATCTTCAGGATTGCATAAACGGGCGCCTCAATCACTCCGGCAACATCCCCTATCACATAAACCACATTCTTCAAATTTTTACGATAAAGGGAGACATCTTCATCAGAGGATACGACCCTTACAAGTTGCGACAGAGGTACAGTCCCCCCAGGAGAAGGCACGTTGATTGAAGAAAGCGCGTTTTGTGAGCTTCTATCGGAAACCGGTGCCCTCAGATTAATAGAGACCGCCTCTTTTTCCTTGTCATCGTGCAGAATGCCAACATCCATGCCCGCCAAAGCCACACGTAGAGTCTTTACAACATCATCTGCCGAGATACCAACAAGAGCTGCCTTTTCACGATCCACCACAAAACCAAGCTTCTGCTGAGGATCTTCAACGTACCAGTCGGTATCGACCACACCGGCGGTTCTTATAAAAATATCCTTTACCTTTTTTGCAATCTCCAGCCTTGTGGCTTGATCCGGCCCGTAAATCTCTGCGACAAGTGTAGACAATACCGGCGGACCAGGCGGGATCTCTGCAACCTTTATCCTGGCACCATAACGATCCGCAACTTCCTTGAGAGGCGTGCGCAACCGCTTGGCGATATCGTGTGACTGTGCCTTTCTCTCCCCCTTGTGAGAAAGATTCACCTGTATATCCGCAAGGTTTGAACCTTTACGGAGGTAGTAATGGCGAACCAGACCGTTAAAATTGAATGGGGCAGAGAGCCCCGTATATGTCTGAAAATCTGCGACTTCTGGCTCTTTACGGAGTACATCCGTCAATTCCCCGACTATCTTGGATGTTTCCTCAAGGGTTGTACCGTTTGGAGCATCCAGTATCACCTGCAACTCATTCTTGTTGTCAAACGGAAGCATTTTTACAGTCACCAGTTTGACGTAGATCAGACCACAGGAGATCACTAACAAAATAACCACTGTTACAAGAAAACCTGTTCTTAAACGGGGATTATGGAGAAGTGGCTCCATGATTTTTCGGTACAGTGATGCAAGGCGCATCTCTGCAGCGCTTTCGTGACTACCAGAGTGGATCTGGTTCTTCATTAAACGGTACGAAAAATAAGGCGTAACAATGAATGCCACGAGAAGGGAAAAGATCATCGCCATGCTGGCGCCGACAGGTATGGGTCGCATGTACGGTCCCATAAGGCCGGAAACGAATGCCATAGGAAGTATTGAGGCAATAACTGCTACAGTTGCCAGTATAGTTGGATTACCTATTTCATCCACTGCACGGATTGCAGATTCCATCGGATTAAGTTTTATGGTTGTAAAATAGCGATGGATGTTCTCAACTACGACTATTGCATCATCCACTAGAATTCCTATTGAAAATATCAGGGCAAAGAGGGTAATCCGATTCAGGGTGTAACCTATCAGTGAAAATACAAACAGTGTAAGTGCAAGGGTTACCGGAATTGCTATAGCAGCTACTGCACCGGCCTGCCAGCCCATGAAAAGAGCAATAAGAATGGTAACAGAGATCGCTGCAAGGAACATATGGAACAGCAGTTCGTTGTTCTTTTCCTTTGCAGTCTCTCCATAGTTGCGAGTCACAGCGACTTCTATCTCTGAAGGGATCACCTTCCCCCTCATAAATTCAACCTTTTTCAGAAGATCATCTGATAGCCAGGTGGCGTTTGCCCCTTTGCGCTTGGCAACGGAAATTGTTACAGCAGGCCATGTTCTGTCAGCTGAATCTTTATCCTGCTTGACAGATGAGGCAGAACCCAAGCCGAAAAAGAGATAATCTTTGGGTTCCTCCGGGCCATCGATAACCTTCGCCAGATCACCCAGATAGACCGGTTTACCTCCAGATACTGTAATAACAAGACGCTTTAAATCATCAGCCGACCTGAAAAATTCTCCGGCCTGTACCAGCAACTCACGATTCCCCCCCTCAAAACTGCCACTTTGAAGTGAAGCGTTTCCTTTTTGCAGTACCCCTACCAGATGTAGCGGTGAAAGCCCATAGCCGGCCAGACGTGCAGTATCAAGCTCTATCCGTATCTGACGGTTCAACCCACCTTTTATTTCAGTCTCAGCAACATTCTCAGATTTTTTCAGCTCATCGCATATCTCACGGGCGACACGACGCAACTCAGGATGGTTATATCGTTTTGACCATAATGTAAGGGTAAGTATAGGAACATCATCAATTGATTTGGCAACTACCATCGGTTCCATGGCACCAGGGGGAAGAAGATTACGATTGCTCGTCAGCTTGTTGCATAGCTTGACAAGCGAGTCCTCCATATTCTCGCCTACCTTGTAACGAACCGTTATAATCCCCATACCAGGACGTGATGCAGAGTAGATATACTCAACCCCGCTAATCTGCCACATTTTGGACTCTATCGGCTTTACTACCCTTTCCTCCACCTCTTTGGGGGTCGCTCCTGGCATCGGTAGATAGATATCCACCATAGGGACAACTATCTGAGGCTCTTCTTCACGAGGGGTCATCCTGATCGCAAAGACGCCCAGTAGCAGTGATGCCACTACAATCAGCGGGGTCAGCTTGGAATCAATAAATGCACGGGCAATCTTTCCGGCTATTCCGAGTTGTTGCATCTTTATCCTCTACTTGCCAAATCCTGCAGTCTGAACAGAATCAAGTATTCCGTTACGAAAGGTAAGTATATGAACAAGGCGGTTTGGCCCCTCATTATAGGTCCACTCCTCGATATTTATAAGAATAGTGGCCCCCCTATGCCCTGCCTCGCTCTCCATTCTGCTATTCTTGAATGTTGGAGGATCGCACTTTATAGTGACCGTGAGATATTATCTCCTGTCGAGATTATACTGCCATTGGGACAACGAAAATTATCCGCCAAAACCACACCGGATAGCACCATTATAAAACCAAAAACCAACAGTATAATTTTTATCATCGTTTTTCTCCCGAAGCTGCCTGCAGACGGAGACCATCGGCAGCCTTTTCCATCCCTGCTGTCACTATACGGTCGCCGTCAGCCAAACCCGATATAATCTCAACATGATCACCCCTTATTCTACCTGACTTCACCAATCGCATCCTTATAATCTCATCAGCCCCTACCGCCCATACCGAAGTCAGTGCGCCTCTTTCAAACACTGAACTTCGCGGTACCAGAACCCCTTTTGTTGAGGTTCCAACTGCAATGCTGCCACGACCAAACATACCGCTTCGCACTCCTTTTGCAGAGAGTGGCACTTTGGCGACAAAGGTTCTGCTTGCAGCATCACTTGTAGGTACAACCTCTGATATGATACCGCTGAAGCTGCTATCTGTTGCATCTATTCTAACCTGGACAGGGGTACCGGGACGGACTGTTTTCAGGTTAGACTCAGGGATCGCCAGCTCCAGCTGGTAACTTCCTTCATCATCGATCGTCATCAAAGGCTGCCCGGGGAACACAGTGGCTCCAAGATCCGCCTGTCTGGAAATAATAACACCTGAAATGGGAGCAACAATTCTGGTGTAATCAGCCATTGTTCCGGCAGCTTTTGCAGCTTCTTTCACCTGAACAAGACGTGATTCAGCCCTCGATACTGCCTGAGAAGCAAGATCCCTCTCCGTTTGTCGCGTTTCAAACTCCTGTCGGGTCAGTGCTTCCTCATCGTACAGTTTTTTAAACCGTAAATAAGTGGAATCAGCAAGTTTCTTTCTGGACTGAGCCTCTTCTAGGCCACGCCTTGCCTCATCAACTGCGGCAATAGCACCTGTAGCTTGTGCCAGATTTTCCCTTGACTCCAGCGCACCAAGCAGTTGCCCCTTTTTTACCCTGTCTCCCTCCCGAACATGGAGCAGACTGACCGTACCAGGTATCCGTGCGGAAACCAGTGCGCTTGTTCGCGCCCTGACCGTACCAACCACTTCAAGATTGTCAGGGAGATCAACAACTTTCACCTGAGCAAGGGTAAGCCCTGTTACAACAGAAGGCGAAGTCATCTGATGCTTTCCTTTATCTGATGAACAGGCAACAAGTCCGGTTAATAAAGACAGGGCAAGCAGAATACTAATGGTATATCTGCGACACATCACTGCACCTCCTTCAATAAAACGCCAGCAGCGTGGTAAAGTCGAGCGGTTGCCAACTGGAGGTTTGCTTCGCTCTCCAACAGGTTCGCTCTGGCCTGGTTCAAGGCGCTCTGGGCATCCAGTAGCTCAAGCATCGTTGCAAGTGCGTTGTCAAATCTCTTACCAAGGAGCCTGACCGCCTCTTCGGCAGATATCAGTGCAGCGCTTGAGACATCTTTAAGTTTCTCAGCCTCTATACGTCTCAACCATGCCTCATGCACCTGATAACTAACCTGTTTTCTTATCTGTTCAAGCTGTTCATTGGCGGACGTTCTCATTGAACGTGCCTGCCTGTCGTTATGCCAGGTACGAAAACCGTCAAAGATATTCCAGCGGAGCGAAACACCAACCATCCACGAATCATGTTCCCTGCCGAAAACGGTATTGTGATCGTTCATCTGCCACGAGCCAATAGCCGCTGCGGTAGGCAAAAAACCGCTTCTGGCCTGGAGAACGGCAGCATCCGCCTGTTCTCTGACACGCTCTGCGGCATACAAGTCCTTCCGCTCGGAGAGAGCCAGAGCTATCATGGCATCCACCTTCTTTTCAGGGGGATTGATCTGTACCGGTTCAACAACATCCAGTTCATCACCAGGGTTGCCTCCTGTTACAATTGCAAGCTGCATTCTGGCAAGTGTCAGGTTGTTGATAGCGCTTATCTTTTTCTGCTCCATGGCTGCAAGATGTGTTGATGCTCTGAGTTCATCTGATTTAAGCCCCAAGCCGGCAGCAATCCGTAAGGCCGCCTGACGTTTACTTTCACGCGCCTCATCAACAGATTTATCTATTGAAAGCAGATGTGCTTTTGCCTTTTGAACCTCAAGGTAAAGCTGTAAAACCTGAAAGGCTATCTGTAGGCGAACCTGTTCGCTCATTGCCTCCTGGCCATCAGCGGCTCGTTCAGCCACCTTTTTTGCAGCCCAGGAAGCAGGTGAAAAAATTGGCTGCTCTATAGTCGCCGCTGTCTTGAAATCAGTTGCCGGTGATGGATTGTTTAACCTGGCAGCATCAAAATCCTGATTACTGAAACGCCCCTGATTCAATTTCATCATAAAGGTATTAACAGGAAGATTGGATCTGGACCAGGACTCTTCAAGGTTGATGCTGGGAAGATAATGCAGGGATGCTCCGCTTGCCGCTGAACGAGCAGCTTCTGCCTGGAAACGGGCGGCTCGGGCATGGTTGTTTAGTTCCATTGCTCTCGCAACAGCCTCTCTGAGGGAGAGTTGTCGAATTTCTGCAGCATTGAGAGTAGAACAGGTCATAATTATCAATGATAAGATTAACAAATATTTTAACAGCATCCGGCTCACCTCAAAATATATATGAAAATCAATATATATAATAAACCACTAATGTCAACCTCAGAAGTTATAAAAAAAGCACCGGAACCGGAAAAAACCGGATAACGGTGCTTTGATTGCTGTAATAGAAAAATTCGATTTACTTGATAATCTCAAACTCTGCACGACGGTTTTTGGACCAGGCTGCCTCATCATGGCCATCAACTGCAGGCTTTTCCTTACCAAAACTGATCGTTGTTATACGGTCAGCCTTAACACCCAGAGTCTCAAGATACTTGGCAACCGACTTTGCGCGACGATCACCCAGAGCCAGGTTGTACTCATCAGAACCTCTTTCGTCACAGTGACCGGCAATCTTGACCTTAGCATCTGCAACCTGCTTCAAGAGGGCTTCCGCATTCTTGGAAAGCGCATCACGAGCATCCTGACGAAGATCTGACTTATCAAAATCAAAATAGACGTTCTCAAGGGCAACAGCGACTGAGGCCTTTACAGCGGCAGCCTCTTCCTGCTTAACCTCCTGTTTTACTTCCTGCTGAACAGGCTCTACCTGCTTTACAGGTTCCTGCTGCTTAACGGTCTGTTGCTGTACAACAGGCTCGTCTTTCTTGACGACCTCTTCCTTGGCACAACCTGCAGCCATCATTGCAACAACACCCAGTGCAACCACCATTCCTCTAAATCCGTTCTTCATTGCTGCCTCCTTGACGATCATCGGTATTTAACGGCTTTATGAGCCTGAAGAAACATTTGATCGGGATTATACATCGCTTTAATCTTTTTGCAACTGCTTAACTGTTTTTTTATTGTGCCCTCGGAGCCCATACCGGATGTTGACTTAACCCCTTGTTGCGACTAACTTTGGTCTGTCCAGAACCATCAGCTCTCATAACGTAGATAGCCTCCTGTCCCCCTCTTTTTGAGCTGAACACGATAAAACGCCCATCTGGAGACCACCTGGGACGCTCGTTATTTCCCTCAAAGGTTAACTGTGTCTCATTGCTGCCATCAGCATTTGCTACAAAGATCTGAAATCCGCCTGCAGATCTGGCAAATGCAAGTTTATCCCCTTTGGGAGACCATGATGGATTTACGGTGTACCCGCCACCAGCGCCAAATCTCTGCAGATTTCCGCCGTTGGCATCCATTATAAAGAGCTGTGGCTTACCATAACGATCCGATACAAAAACGATCCTTTTGGCGTCAGGTGTCCATGCAGGTGAAACATTGGCAGAATTGCTGACAGTCAGACGATTTGGAGCAGATCCGTCTCTTGCAATAGTATAAACTTCCGTGTTGCCATCCTTGGAAAGAGCCAGGGCTATCCTTGTGCCGTCCGGAGACCATGCTCCGGTAATATTGAGCCCCTTTCTGCTTGATACCGGAACCTCTACAGGGCTTGAAACAGCCCTCTTGTATAGGTCCGGATTTCCCCGTTTGTACGAGGTAAATATTATTTCTCTGCCATCAGGAGAGATGTCAGGCGAGAGGTTTATTGAGCGATTTCTAGTCAACTGCTGAGGATTGAAACCATCCCAATCCATCAGAAAAAGCTCCTTGTTTCCAGACTGGTTTGAAACGTAAAGGATCTTGGATGTAAAGCAGCCTTTCTCGCCAGTAAGGATACGCAGAACTTCATCGCTGAAACTATGGGCATAACGCCTCAGCTCCTTTTCAGTTCCCAGAAAGCGTTTTGCAGTAAGAAGTTTTTTTGCCACCACATCATACAGGCGAAACTCAATAGTCAACTCCTGACCGCGCAATTCGTACTCACCTCGAATGAGAAGGTCATAACCGGCAGAAAGCCACGGGACAAAATCAATCGGGGTGAGTGCCAGCCCATTTGCCAAAACAGCTGCGTCTTTACGTTCCGCAGAGACAAGACCGGACATCGTGAGGTCAAAACTCTGAATGCCTGCGGTCTCATTGGCCATTTCAGTTTTTATTGCAGAGCCCATTGGCTGTGGCGGTACTACAGCCAGCTTGAGCAGACGGTTGCCTGCGGCAGTCACCTCTATGTAACTTGCTGCAAAGGAATCCTGAGCTACTGTCATCAGCAACATCCAGCAAAAAAGGATACGGACAAATATCTTCATCTCTGGATTACTCCCTGAGGCTTGAACACAAAACCACCCTCATAAACAGAGCGGCCGGGGGGAGGGACAATAGATTGCTCCGCAAGGGTAATGGCTCTGGTTACGGACAGCTCAAACACCCCGTCGCCACTACTCTTTTCAAATCGAGTTCTTATGATCCGCCCATCACCGTCAATTGTCAGTCGCACCATAACAAAGGGGTTTTTACTCTGATATTTTATTGTTTTCCCAAAGGCATCTTTAAGGCGAGAATGCAGATAGGCGGTATAATCACTGCCAGACTCACCGCCAGTGCCTCTCGGCATCCCTACCTTGCCCTTTGCGGCAACCTTCTTCTTCAAGGCTTCAAAAGCAGCGGCCTGGCGCTGTGAATCAACCTTGCCCTCAAGCTTTGAAAGGCTTTCCTGGAAAGCCTTTGAATCTTCTAGTGGAACACTCTTTTTGACAAGAGGAGATTTTCCTGTGGCTGCAGGGACTGTCATGGCAGGAGGAGGCGTCTCCGGCTGTGGGGCAGGAACATCTTCATTTCCCGTCTGGGTGGGATTGCCGGAACGGGGATCCGTTACCGGCAGATTGACTACATCAACGTAGTAAGTAATTTCAACAGGGTCAAGATTAGGCACCATCTGCTGCCACCAGATTAGAAACGCAAAAACAGCGGCATGAAAGACAACCGACAGCAGTGCGCTGATACCCAAACCTGTTTCTTTATGATGAACAAGCTGATACATGAATCCTATTTCTTGGCCGGCTCCGTCACCATTCCCAACCGTTCAATTCCTGCACCCTTGATTTCTGCCATAGCACGCACCACTTCTCCATATGGCACAGTCGAATCTGCCTTTAAAAAGACCTCCTTCTTGGTACGGCTTGCAAAGATCTCAGACAGTTTGCTCCTGAGATCTCCACTCGGCACCTGATCCTTATTGATATAGGTATGCCCGTTTATATCAACCGTAACAATTACCGTATCTTCCTGTGCAGACATTCCTTTGGTGTCCGCCTTTGGCAGATTCACCTGAACCCCCTGCTGCATCATGGGAGCCGTTACCATAAATATAACCAAAAGCACCAACATAACGTCCACGAGAGGAGTTACGTTAATCTGAGCCATCATGCCCCTGTCATCATCATTACCGCCCATTGACATGTTGTCCCCCTACTTTCCGGCGACGTTGCGCTGAACGATATTAAGAAACTCTGTGGAAAAACTGTCCATCTCTTTAATGAGTACACGAATCTTGTGTTGAAAGTGGTTATAGGCCATAACAGCCGGTATGGCAGCAACCAGACCAACAGCTGTTGCAATCAGCGCTTCGGCAATACCTGGAGCAACTACGGCCAGGGAGGCTGAACCGGTCTTGCCTATACCTATAAATGCGACCATTATGCCCCATACGGTACCAAAGAGGCCTATAAAAGGAGAGGTCGAACCGGTGGTAGCAAGAAATGTTGTGTACTTTTCAAGGCGGTTAACCTCGAGGTTGGTTGCCCGTCTGAGTGCACGGGAGACGTTAGCCACACCACCAAGATCCGTGTTTACTCCTCCTCCATGATCAGGCTTGGCTCCCTCAGCCTCCATTAACTGCTTCAGCTCGCTGTAACCTTCATTAAATAGAGCAGTAAGCGGAGAACTTGCAAAACGATCCGCCTGGGCAGCAATAGTATCAAATCGCTTTGTCTTCCAGAAAAAATCCATGAAACGTCCTGATTCAGTAAACGCTTTTTGTATTTGAAAAAACTTGAACATGATGATTGCCCAGGATACTACTGAAAAGATTATGAGCAGCAGCAGTACACCTTTAACAACAAGACCGGTGCCGGTAAAAAACAATTCCAAGCCCACGATATATAACCTCCTGAGAAAATAATACCTGCAAACTAGCTCTTCAAGGATAGAGCGTCAAGCAAACAATCTTTTTCAATAAAGCTCTGGCCTACGATCCTTAAAGCAGGGAATCTGTGCCCGCCAAGAATCCATAGCCTCCCAGTCAAGTGGCGACAGAATTTCAGTCACAGCCTCGCCTGCATCCGCCAGAACCTCACCTTTTGGGTCAATGACCATGCTCATCCCGAAGAAATCAAGTTTCCCGATTACGCCGCATGCATTACATGAGACGACATAAAGCTGATTCTCAATAGCCCTGGCTCTAAGGAGGGTGCGCCAGTGTTCCTGACGCGGCTTGGGCCACTGAGCCGGAACACAGATGACCCTTGCACCTTCAAGGGCAAGACGGCGGGAAAGTTCAGGAAAACGTAGGTCATAACAGACAATAACCCCCACCTTACCGATGGATGTCTCAGCCAGACACCAGGCATCACCACCTTTGAAAGCCTTGTCCTCTCCCAGAAGAGAAAAGAGGTGCAGTTTCCTGTAAATTGCAGCCACCTGACCGTTATCAACAACATGTATGGTGTTAAAGACCCTGCCATCGCCTGAAGGCTCCGGTTGGCTGCCAATTACAACCAATTTATGTCTTAGAGAAAGCTCACACAACTCGGCGACAACAGTCTCAGTCCGTTCTGCCAGGTCATTCAGGGTCTTATAGGCAAAGCCGGTTGACCACATCTCTGGCAAAACCACCAAATTGACACCATTATCGGCAACCCTTGCCAATGCCTCACGGACGTATGCCAGATTGGCATCAATATCCCCCTGTTTTACATTGAACTGTACCGCTGCTGCAGTGATCTTGGTCATTACATAAGCTCCTACTTCGTGAACTGTGAATTCAGATAGGCTTTAACAATATCCATGTAGATTTCACGAGGTTTACTGGTTCCATCGCTTGGGGCTACCATCCCCTCCCGTTCCATCATTTCAATAATCCGGGCTGCGCGATTATACCCTATCCGAAGGCGACGCTGAACCATAGAGATACTAGCCTGTCTGGTATCCGCTACCAGACGGAGGGCATCTTCCCAACGTTCGTCCAATAACTCATCATCCTCACTGGAACCTTTTTCATCAGCATCCTTCATCTCAAGTATAGATTTTTCGTAGACTGGCTTGCCCTGCTTTTTGAGAAAATCCACAACTCTCTGAACTTCAGCATCAGACACAAATGCACCATGGATCCTTTTCATCCTCGATGTGCCAGGAGGCAGGTATAGCATATCACCCATGCCAAGCAGTGTCTCGGCGCCGTTGCAATCAAGTATTGTTCTGGAATCAACCTTGGAAGAGACCTGAAAGGAGATCCGCGAAGGTAGGTTGGCCTTTATAAGTCCTGTTATAACATCAACAGATGGCCGTTGCGTTGCAAGAATCAGATGAATCCCTGCAGCTCTCGCCTTCTGAGCCAGACGAGCAATATGTTCTTCCACCTCGCGACCGGCTACCATCATCAGATCTGCAAGTTCATCAACTATTACAACTATGTAAGGTAGATGATTGTGTTCAAATGCATCCACCGGTTCATCAACAACAAACGGAATTGGTTCATCCGGTAACGACCCTTCTTCACTATCAACAACCTCTTCAAGCCCTTCGATAATCTCATCATCATCAAGCCCTGTGCCTGTAAGAATTTCGTCCTCAGCAGCAAGTTTCCGGTTGTAAGAGTCAATATTACGCACCCCTTTGTCAGCCAGCAAGCGATAGCGCCTCTCCATCTCGTTTACAGCCCATTTAAGAGCAAGAGAAGCCTTTTTCGGCTCAGTAACGACCGGAAGCAAGAGATGCGGAATCCCTTCGTACATGGAAAACTCCAACATCTTGGGATCAACCATTATGAAACGGACATCTCTTGGGGTAGCGGTATATAGAAGCGAAAGGATCATGGTGTTGACCGAAACCGACTTGCCAGATCCGGTAGAACCAGCAACAAGGAGGTGCGGCGCCTTGGTCAGGTCTGTGAGCGATGGCAGGCCGGCTATATCTTTACCAAGCACCAGAGGTAGCTTCATCCTGCTGTGAAGAAATTCCTCACAGGTAAATATCTCTCGTAAGAATACAGTTTCACGATCACGATTCGGAACCTCGATTCCGACCACTCCTTTACCTGGAATCGGAGCCACTATCCTTATCGAAAGAGCCTGAAGCGCCATAGTCAGGTCATCTGAAAGGCCGGCAATCCTGCTGATCTTGATGCCTGGAGCCGGTGCAAACTCGTACATGGTTATAACCGGCCCGGGGCAGATCTCCTTAACCTCGCCATCTATCCCGAAATCAAGTAATTTTTTTTCAAGCAGCCTTGCATTCATCTCCAGAGATTCACGATCAATCCTCTGCTCGGTCACAGAAGGATTGTCCAGAAGAGAAAGTGGCGGAGTGATAAAATTTCCCTCTTCCTTGATAAAATCGAAAGATTCTTGAAGCCCGTTATCTTTAGCAGCCTCTTTTTTCTTCTCTTTTTTAAAAAAGTTGGGGCGTGGGGGAACCGGGACTGGAGCCTCTTTTATAACTGGACCGCCAGAAGCAGGAGCCTTCCCTTGAGACAGAGCCTTTTCACGGTCACGCTCCTCACGGGTATGAGCTGCGCGCTCTTGACGAGCAGCCCACTTGTTACGCATTGTCTCAATCCACCATGAAGCAAAGAGCACAAAAGAAAAACCGGAAAGCGTCATAATTGAGGTTGCCAGCAAAGGAATTAAGACAAGCAGTGCGCCAAAGGTACTGAGGTTCTCCTTAAGAAACCTTGAGACAGCTCCACCCACCAGGCCACCAGTGGCAACCAGCTGACCAAAAAGTTCCGTTTTATCAACAAAAAGTGCAAAAAAGGATGAAAGGGAAAGGAGAAGACCTAAAAAGGCTGCAACCTTGTAAAAGCGTATGCGCGGTTCTTTAAAACGTAGCAGATTGTAAGCAATATAGAGCAGTGCAGCAGGGAGAATGTAGGATGCCAGCCCAAACAGCATATAGAAGAGATCCGCAACCTGAGCGCCAAGCCTTCCCCCAAGGTTATGAATGCCCGCTTCGGTTGACCAGCTATTGAAAGATTGATCCGATGAGCTATATGAAAGAAAGGCCAGCAGTATAAACAGGCCGACAGCGGCAATGCCTATCCCCTGTATCTCCTTTACGAGTTTTTCCTTACGAGCCTGATCCACAATAACCTTTATTTCACTTCAAAATTAATAATAAATTCAGGGGAATTCATAATTGCCTTTTTTACTGAACAGAGGCCGGCTGCCTTAACCACAGCCTTTTGATATCTCTCAGGAAATTCAGGTGGGAGATTAATGGTAAGCTTAACCTCTGAAAGGCGTCTCTTCCCGTTATCATCCAAAACAAATTCAGCCGTCTGGGTTAGCGAGACCTTGTCCGAGGGAATATTTCTGGCATTACAAAATTCGAGGACATATACTCCGGCACAGGTTCCTATTGAGCCGAGAAAACAGTCGTAAGGCTCAGGGTAATCGCCTCCCCCGCCATTCTCAACCGACTGGTCGGTTATCATCTTGAGTCCGTCAGGAAAGGTAGCGGCAACCTTCTTGCCACCTTCAAAGCTAATATCAACCTTCATCTGTTTTTCTCCTCTTTATTTTTGGATTCTGCAGAGGGTTTGGCAGCGGGCTTCCTGCGATCCTTGTCAATATCCATCATCGAACTAATCTCTTCAAACTGGGTAGCATAAAGCTCCACTTCACTGGTTTCCCTGCGGAGCAGATCCATCCGCCGTTTTTCAAGCAGACGCCTTATACCTTCCATTGTCTTGAACTTCACCTGAACCCGTGGACTCATGTTTGCCTTAGCCTCATCAAAATCAGGGTACTGCAGGTTCATCAATGGAGTAAATGAAAGAGACTTCTGACGGAAATTCGGGTATTCCCATATAAGAGTGCCTTTTGCATCCACAATCTGGGATGTCATAATCAGAAAGTTATAATCGGTTTCCATGGAATCAAGAAGGTTTGAGGAGAATATCTTTTCCGGCCTTGTTATGCCGCTAACTATTACGAACATTACGGCATCAACGCTATTCTTTCGGACGAATTCAGCCAGCTTCTCTTCATTCCAGAAGTATTTATTATACTGTATTCCAGCATCATCGCGACGCTCTCTGCGAAACATGAGGCTGGTGAAGACCTCCTTGGGATCACCATCAAGCATTGTAACCGTATAAAAACTATCAGTATTTTTTATCTGGCGTAACAGATCCCGCTCAAAGGAGCGATTCATATTAACCAGTAGTGTAGCTAGCTCTTCCCGTTGCGGATGGCGTATGTCCGAATCAGCATCAACTATAATCGGTACCATCCCCAAAACCCTTAACTTCTCTGCCACTGCATCCTGAGGCAGGTTGTAATAATTATGGGCACAGCCAGCCAACAGTGGCAGAAAAAGTAGAGATAACAACAATACCAACCGTTTCATGCTTCCTCCCGTTTTGGCAGAAATAATCAGAGAATAATCTTTGCCCTTATAGCAGATGTCGGCACTATTTTCCATAGCTATCCCATTTAGCCAGAGCCTCCTGATTTAGACTGCAACAGTATGGCAGGTGATTCATTTCAAGCTATCTAAGCAGCGATTCTGATAATTTCGCTCTTGCTATCCTACAAATAAAATGTAAGATAATTTTAATGTTTATTCGGGAACAGCCTGTTTTCTATACTTAATTTCATTGTACAGCTCTACATCAAAAGGAGGTTCTGAGCATGCTTAATTTAAGAAATCCGTTCATATTTCCACCTATCAAACTTGGTTACAGCGATGGCTCAGGAGTCGTAACACAACGACATGTTGATTTTTACAGTCGTCGTAGCGATTTTCTTGGCGCCATCACCCTTGAACCTCTTTACATGGATAAGGGCTTGCGTGAGATACCGACACAACTTGGCCTGGATACAGAGGACAAAATAGTAGGCCTGAAAAAGGTGATCAATGCGATTCATGCAAAAGGAGCTAAGGTTATTGCACATCTGAATCATCCTGGCAGGATGGCAAACCCAAAGATCCCTGGAAATTACTACATCTCTTCCACAAACAAGGCCTGTGAAAATGGAGGAGCGCAACCACGCCAGATGGAGCAGACTGATATTGCAAATATTGTTAATCAGTTCGTTAATTCGGCCATTTTGGCAGAAAAGGCTGGATTTGACATCCTGGAACTACAGTTTGGCCACGGTTATCTATTGGCTCAGTTTTTAAGCCCTGCAGTTAACGAAATGACCGACGACTACGGCGGAAGCCTTGAAAACAGGTTCCGCTTCCCTCTTGAACTGCTCGATGCCGTACAGAAAGAGACAAAACTGCCGATAATCGTGAGGGTTAGCGGAGACGAGATGGCTCCAGAAGGCATCAAGATAGATGAGACTATTGAGCTTGCAAAAAGGCTTCATACCCGTGGAGTTGCTGCACTCCATGTCTCTGCCGGAACTGTATGCTCAACTCCGCCCTGGTTCTTTCAGCATATGTTCGTGCCAAAAGGTAAAACATGGGAGATTGCTGGCAAAATAAAGGAAGCGGTAGATATGCCAGTCATCTTTGTGGGAAGGGTTCAAAACAGTAAAGATATTGAAACACTTCAAAATGAATACAGATCCGACTTTATTGCCATTGGCAGAGCGCTTGTCGCTGATCCAGACATGGTTGGCAAACATCTGGGAAAATTGCCAGGCGCCATTATACCTTGTATGGCCTGTGCGGCGGGCTGCCTTGGCGGCGTCAGGGGCGGCAAAGGCCTGCAATGTCTCGTAAATCCTGAAGTAGGTGGCTCCGAAACCAGGATTCAGAAAAGCCTTAATCCTGGCCGATATGCAGTTGTAGGTGCAGGTCTTGCTGGTATGGAAGCGGCAGCAGTGCTTGCACAAAGAGGACACTCTGTTGATCTCTTTGAAAAGGAACAACTTGGTGGACAATTCAATCTGGCACCGCTGACACCTCACAAGACAGCTATGGCAGCCCTTATCCCTTACATGGAAGAACATTTAAAGGAGACAGGAGTAAATATTTTATTTGAAGAGGCCACAGCCGCAAAGTTATCTACAGGCTATGATGGAGTTATACTGGCAACTGGATCAAAACCTTCTGTGCCTTCAATTGAAGGCCTAGAAAGATATTTCTGGGCAGAGATACTTCTGCCAGAGAACCTGCCTGAAAACAAAAATATACTTATTATAGGTGGAGGTCTTATAGGAGTTGATATTGCAACAGCCTTGATCCCGCGCAATAATCGAGTGACTATAGTAAAACGGACAACCGACTTTGGCGAGGACATGGAGATGATAGCCAAAACCCTTTCTCTGAAGATGATGAGAGAAAAGCAGGCCGTTATGTCTGATCAGACAAAGATTACCCGTATAGATGGCTCTACCGTGTATGCCGTCCGAAATGAAGAAGAAATAAAATTTACAGATATTGATATCATTGTTATAAGCACAGGTATGAAAAGCTTCAATCCACTGGAGGATAAGCTTGCCGGCAAGGTTCCGGTTTTTCTTGTTGGAGATGCAGATAAAATCGGAAATGCACAGGATGCTATCTCGAATGGGTACAGACAAGCCATGTTGCTTTAGCTTTATGTACTCAATTTAAGACTATAAAAAGAAGGGGTAACGCCGATGGAGAGATTAGCTGTAATATTTGGAACTTTTAAAGACGGGACGTTGTGGGAAAAGCATTTTGGAGATTCGGAAAAATTTGTAAAATTTTACATTTATCCTGACAAAGATCCCGTTTACGATGGGGAGGCCGAGAACAAGATGCGCGACTTTGATGAAGAGCATGACAGCGCTGGCAAATTATCAGAGGTAATAAAGAGCCTTGGCAGCTGCGACTGTGTTGCCGCAGTTTCCATGAGTCCGAACTTTAAGAGGATGGCAGCTGAGAAGAAGATCCAGCCTGTTGTAGTGAAGGCCAAAAACCGTGAAGAGATCCTGAACACCCTGAAGGTTAATTTTAGCGGAATTGAGGAGCTGGTGGTAAAAAGGGCTAATGGGATAATGGAAAAAGAGGTTCCTGTAATTTCTGCCTGAGTTCAAGCCTAAATGAAACAATTTCATCTAGTTTAATACAACGGGGCTGCGTATTTATGCAGCCCCGTTGTATATGAAGCTTACTCCGCAGTTATTGCAACATAGCCAAAGGTGCCGTCAGGACGGCGCAACAGGAGTCGTACAACATCCCCCTTGTTTACCTTGGCAGCCAATTCCGAAAAGACTTCAATGGTATCTACCTGTTTACCGTTAAACTCAATTATCAGATCCCCTTTGACCATACCGGCATCTTCAGCAGGGGAACCTGACTTGACATCTGAGACAACCACCCCTTTAGTTTCCTTAAGACCCAACTGACGCGCAACTTCAGGAGAGAGCTCACGTATGCTTATACCAATGCCGGCAGTGGATGGAGTAGCAGAAACCGAAGAAAGCCCCTGACGTCCAACCTTAACCGTCAGCGCCAGCTTTTTGCCCTTACGGAATACTGTGACTTTTACATCCTTTCCAACCGGAGCGGCAGCTACTACTTTAGGGAGATCTGTCTGTGCATTTACTGACTTTCCATCGAACTCAACAATTACATCCTCTACCTTAAGACCGGCCTTATCAGCGGGAGAATCCTTTTCAACATGTGTAATAATCACTCCCTTCTCTGACTTCAAACCGAGTGATTTAGCAAGATTGGGACTTAATTTATCAAAGTTGACCCCCAGATACCCCCTGACAACCTTGCCGGTTGATTTTAGCTGCTCAGCAACAGACTTGGCCATATTGATCGGTATAGCAAAGCCTATACCCTGCCCGTTTGCGATGATCGCTGTATTTATGCCAATTACCTTACCTGTCCCACTAAACAATGGGCCTCCAGAGTTACCCGGATTTATAGACGCGTCAGTCTGGATGTAGTCATCATATGGACCGCTACCTATTACCCGCCCTTTGGCGCTTACTATACCGGCTGTAACGGTATGAGCCAGGCCAAATGGATTGCCTATGGCCATAACCCATTCTCCTACCTCCAGCTGATCGCTGTCTCCTAATTCAGCGAACGGAAGTGGCACCTTGTCACTAATCTTCAGAAGCGCAACATCCAGTTTGTCGTCAGTCCCTTTAAGCTCTGCCTTAATCTCACGACCGTCAGAGAGCTTAACCATTATTTCATCTGCGCCATTAACCACATGATTGTTTGTAAGGATATAACCATCAGCGCTTATAATGAAACCTGTCCCCATACCTTGCTGTTTGCGCGGCTGCTGGGGAGCCTGTTGCCCGAAAAACTGCCCAAAGAGATCGCCAAAGAGATCATTCCCCATATAAGGATTTACTGAACGGCTGCCAATTCTGGTTTTGATATGCTTAACCGTTCTTATATTCACGACTGTAGGGTTAAGCCTCTTTGTAAGTTCAACAAAATCGGGGCTTATCAGTTTTGCTTCAAGATTGAGAGCCCCCATACAGAAGAAGGAAACTACCAGCATAATAGAAACTGCAAGAAACTTAACTGATTTCATCTGTAAAACCTCCATATTGATTATTCCTCTCATTCAACCTTGAGTATATAACCCTGACTGCGAATGGTATGAATCAACTTTTTATCAAAACCGGAATCAATCTTCTTGCGCAGGTAGTTAACATATACATCTATGATATTTGTAAAAGATTCAAAAGAGTGTTTCCAAACCTTTTCAGCAATCATAGTGCGTGTAACAACAGTACCGGCATTACGCATCAGAAACTCAAGCAGCCCATACTCTTTGATAGTAAGAACTATCTCTTTATCAGCACGCCAGACCTTACGGGTAACCGGATCCAGCCTTAAATCTGCTATTGTCAGCTCAGCCCCACGATCACGACCAACCCTCCTTACGAGCGCCCTCACCCGTGCCGAGAGCTCTGCAAAAACAAATGGCTTTGTAAGATAGTCATCAGCCCCGCTTTCAAGGCCTGTAACTATGTCATCCGTTGCATTTCTTCCTGTCAGCATCAGAACGGGCAGCTTCAGGCCAGCCTGACGAAGTTCACATAAAACGCATATACCATCCTTGCGTGGCATAATTACATCCAGAATCAGCAGTGAGTATTCTATCTCCTGAACCTTCCGGATCCCTCCCTCACCATCATGAACAGTGTCAACAACATACCCTTCTTCTTCAAGTCCCCTCTTGATGAAGGCCGCCACTTTTTTTTCATCTTCAACCACAAGTATCCTCATGGCTCCTCCTGTTAAAAACAAATTAGTATAAAAATCAAATCAGGCGTTATGACTTCCAAGGCGCCGCAGAATTTCTGATGCAGATTCTTCAACAGACTTGGTAGTAACATCAATGATAACCCATGAGGGGTGACGGCGAAAATACTGACGGCAGTAAGAGATCTCCTCTTCCACTTTTTCGTAGTCGGCATAGCTGTTTTTCATGCTCTGCCCCATAGTAACCAGACGTGAGGTTCTTATCTCCACTAGACGTTTCGGGTTTATTATCAACCCAACAACCTTCTGCGGTTCGATCCCTTCAAGTTCTTCAGGCGGTTCAATCCCTTTAACGAGAGGTACATTGGCCACCTTATATCCCTTGTTTGCCAAGTACATAGAGAGTGGAGTCTTTGATGAACGTGATACTCCAACAAGAACCAGGTCAGCTTTGCTTAAGCCTCTGGTTTCCTGACCGTCATCATGCTTTACAGTAAAGTTAACCGCCTCCATACGGCGGAAATAGTCAGTATCAATCTGATGCAGCAACCCTGGAGTTGATTGTGCCATTGTACCAAGAAAAACGGAAAGGCTGTGCAAAAGGGGGGAAAGGAGATCAAAGGCCATCAGGCCATGTTCCTCTGCTATGGTATGTACTGCAATCGCGAGAGAAGAATCCACAAGAGTGTAAACTAGCAAACCTTCATCAGCCGTTACAGTCGCCACGGCCTGCTGCACTTCACTCTGGTTGGTTACCTTTGCCAGACGGACAATCTGTACATCACTACCTCCAAACTGTGAAAGAGCAGCTTTTACTACCCGTTCAGCAGTTTCTCCGGTAGAGTCCGAAAGCACATAGATTTTTTTCACTCAAACAACCCCCATGAAAAATTCGTTTGGATAACCGTTGGATTGCTTTTTTTTAATGAAAATTAGCCATGAGATATATGATTGTCAAGGTTTTTTGTTGTAACGGCCTCTCTGTTCTGCTACGTTCTGCCTACTTCGGCGGGCTGTTCCGCCAATATCCCTCCTTTAAGGGTCACCAATGGCTTCAGCATGGTATCAGGTCACCTTGGAAGTTCCCAATCAGTTCACCGAATATCTGGCAGACTATCTTTCTGACCTGTCTGGTTGCGGAGTATGTACAGACAACCGTAATGTTGACACCTTTTCAACTGAAGAGATCACTGAGCTCTCTGTAACAAAAATAACCTGCTACTTTAATATCCCTTGCAATATCGAACAGCATCTCTACGAGATTAAACAGATTCTTACCGGAATATCATCCCAGTTAGCCTCTTTGACTCCAAATGTTTCCATACTGGGAGAAGAGGACTGGGCAACTTCCTGGAAGGCTCATTTCAAACCAATTAAAATCGGGGAACACCTCCTGATAACCCCTTCTTGGGAAGAGCAGGCTAAAGATGAAGAACGCAAGGTTATACTTCTTGACCCTGGAATGGCATTTGGAACCGGAGGCCATGAAACGACAAGGCTCTGCCTTGAATGCCTTGAGTCTATTTTATGCTCAACCGGATTACCAAGCGGCGCTATAAGAGTCCTTGACCTTGGCACCGGCTCCGGAATCCTGGCGATCGCGGCTGCCAAGCTGGGTACGGCAGAGATTGACGCCGTTGATATTGATCCACAGGCTGTGCTCGTTGCCACGGAGAATTTTATCCTTAACGGAGTAGAGAAAAAGATCAACTGTAGTACCACTTCCATTAAACAGCTCGAAGGAAGCTACAATATCATTCTGGCAAATATACTCGCCGAAGAGCTGGTTAGGATGGCACCTGACATTATAAAACATCTTTCACCGGGAGGAGATCTTGTCCTCTCAGGCATTCTGGGCGAGAGAGAGCAGCTGGTGCGTAACGGTTTCGATCCACTTCGCCTCAACTTCAAGGCCTCTCTGGCTGATGGAGAATGGCGTTGTCTGCACTATGGGAAGCCATTATGAGCGGGCGCAGACGTTTTATCGTTAATTCGAGGAGCATCTGTGACGGATACGCCTCATATGACGGCACGCTGCACCACCATATAGCTCGTGTTCTGCGCCTTAGATCAGGTGACAAGGTTACATTGGTAGATGAACAGGGAAGACGGCATTACGGGGTTATTGACCAGATAACACAGGAATGGACTGCCGTAAGACTGACAGAGACTATTGAGGCATCGGCATTTTCAGATGCCCCTTCAATTACCGTAATTCAGGGTTTGCCAAAAGGGGAGAAGATTGAGCTTGTCCTACAGAAGGGAACTGAACTGGGAGTGGCAGAATTTTCCATTTTCAGGGCAGACCGTTCAGTTCCAAAACTATCTGGTGAAAAACTTCAGGGACGCCTTGAACGTTGGATCCGGATCACCGCAGAAGCTTCCAGACAGTCAGAACGGTTTGACCAGCCAACAGTTACATGGCATCCATCCGCCGCTGCTGCTGCAACCAGCGCAGCCAATGCCGATCTGAAGCTGTTACTTTGGGAACGAGGTGAACCAAAACCTTTACGAGATCTCCTCAAGGAGTTCCCCCGACCTTCCAGCATTGCAATTGCTGTTGGGCCTGAAGGCGGCTTTGAACCCGGAGAGGCTGAGACATTCTCATTATGGGGTTTTGTACCTGTTACTATGGGTGAAAGAATACTGCGGACAGAAACTGCAGCTCTTGCCATGACAGCTATTGTGCAGTATAAGTGGGGAGATATCTGAGTCAGAAAATCAGGAGGGTTTTAGATGAAATGTCCAAAATGTGGCTATACAAGCTTTGAAAGCTATGACTCCTGTCGCAAATGTTCTAACGATTTAACTGAATTCAAAAAACTCCACGGGCTTTCTGCTCTGGTTTTACCAACCGCTATACGTGCAAGCATGGCAGAGGAACTTGGAGTCAGGCAGGCAGATAAAGCCACTTCATCAGATTCTCAGGATGATATGTTCTCCTTCAATCTGCAAAAGGAGGAGGCTGCTTCACCTGTCGCAGAGCCGGATGCCCCGACAGATCCATTCGCAATCAACGCGCCTTCTACCTCTGCTATACAATTTTCCTTTGATACGCCTTCTTCATCCTCAGATCAGGATCCATTCGCCTCATTGCTTGAAAACCCGACTTCATCAAAACCAGAAGTAACCACTCCAAAGCAGCCTGCCTCGCCTGCCTTTGAACTTAACAATTTTTCATGGGACGATACTCCTGTTCCTGGCACCTCTGAAACCAAGGGGGCTGAGCAGGGAGGATTCGATGATGACGGTTTTGACAAGCTGTTTAGCGACCTGAGCAGCTCAGACAAAAAATAGTCTCCATTTTTATACTGCAGAGTCTCTACAAGAGCGGGAATTACCCGCTCTTTTTAATGGAACCGAACGTGTCAAGACATGTAAAAATACTTTCTGAAAACCTTGCTAACAAGATTGCCGCCGGCGAAGTGGTTGAAAGACCTGCTTCTGTAGTTAAAGAGCTGGTTGAAAATGCCCTTGATGCAGGAGCAGATGATATCAAGCTGGAGATCACAGCAGGAGGTCGTCGACTTATAAGGGTAAGCGACAATGGACACGGCATGTCACGCGAAGATGCCCTGCTATCTCTTGAACGTCATGCAACCAGCAAGATAGATAGCGATCATGACCTTGAAAACATATCCTCTCTGGGCTTTCGCGGTGAAGCGCTCCCCTCTATAGCATCTGTTTCAAGAATAAACCTTAAGAGCCGTGAATCTAAAAACATTGAAGGCACTGAAATTATAGTAGAAGGTGGAATCGTCAGGGCTGTACAGGTCTGCGGAATGGCTGTAGGAACAGAAATTACAGTGGAACAGCTCTTCTTCAACACACCCGCACGCCTAAAATTCCTTCGCAGCGCTGAAACTGAATCGGCTAATGTCGGAGACTTGATAACCCGTCTGGCTATTTCCAGACCGGATGTATCATTTAGCTATCGCAATGACGGACGGGAGATACTGCGTATTCCTCAGGGGACTCTGCTGCAACGGATGCAAAAACTTGTCACACGGGAAACCCCACTATTTGAGGTCTCAGGCTTTACTGCTACAGCCTCTATCAACGGCTTCCTGACTCCCCCTTCTGCTGCACGTTCCTCTTCAACTACCATGTTTACCTACATTAACGGTCGTTTTGTAAGGGACAAGGTAGTTCAGCATGCCGTAATGCAGGCGTTCAGACCTGTTTTGGAAAAGGGTCGCTACCCTCTGCTTGCCCTGTTTATAACAGTGCCGCCAGGCGAACTGGATGTCAATGTCCATCCAACAAAGCATGAGGTCAGGTTCCGCCATTCCAGTCATATTCACGATGCCATCCAGTCAGTTTTGGAAGATGCTCTGCGTAAATCCCCCTGGCTGAAACGTCAGGAGTTTACAGTATCAATCCCAGGCAGCAGTCCATCGAGTTCCCCAGAGGATTCTTGTCTGACTGGAACCAGGCAGGCTCTAAATCGCTTCATGACAACACCCAAGCCAGAAAGTGTCTTTGAACCTTCATCCACCTTTTCTCCACCAGAAACAGCTACACTTATAGAGGGCAAATCAGGCTATTTTTCAACCATGCGAGTCATCGGCCAGTTTAAGGCTGCTTATATACTCTGCGAGGCTGACGACAGGCTTGTAATAATCGATCAACATGCCGCGTTTGAAAGGATCCGATTTGAACAGCTGAAATCCGGTTTTTTGTCAGGAGGTGTTGAATCACAGAGGCTTCTCATGCCAGATACTATTGAGATCTCATTCGCAGAAGCAGACATAATCCACCGCTACCATTCTGTTCTTAATTCGCTCGGATTTGAGCTGGAGGAGTTTGGCAGTAATACATGGCGTATTAACGCTATCCCCCGCATAGCATCAGGACTTGAATACACTGCTCTGCTGCGCGATCTTCTCTCTGAACTCCTTGAGAACGGTAGCAGTTCAAGCTTTGATGTCACTCGCGATGAACTGCTTGCCCGTGTTGCCTGTCATTCTGTTGTCAGAGGCAGATATCCCCTTGATCGTCTACAGATGGAGGAAATGCTAAAGGATATGGATCGTACAAACTTTTCTGCACACTGCCCGCATGGCCGCCCTGTCTCCCACGATATTACAATTAAAGAGCTCGAGAAGTTGTTTCACAGAACATGAAACCGAAGATACTTGTCATTGCAGGGCCAACCGGCTCAGGAAAGACCGAACTGGCAATCAGCCTCGCCAAAGAGCTGAAAGGTGAGATTATCTGCGCTGACTCCTTGACGGTATACCGTTCTTTTAATATAGGAACCGCAAAACCTACCCTGGAACAACGCCATAGCATACCACACCACCTCCTGGATATATTTGAACCAACGGAGTCATTTACAGCAGCAGACTTCAGAACAGCATCAGCAAATGCAATTAATGATATTGTAATGCGTGGAAAGAATCCGATTATAGCCGGTGGAGCAGGCCTGTACCTGAGAACACTACTCAGAGGCTTAATCGACGCTCCTGGCGAAAATACCGAATTGAGAAACGAGTTAAGGAGACGTCTTGAGAAAGAAGGGGCAGAACAGTTACTGCTTGAATTAGGCAAGGTTGACCCTGAAACGGCAAACAGGCTGCATCAAAACAACACAAACCGAATAATTCGTGCTTTGGAGGTATTTTATAGCTCCGGCATTCCATTGTCTCAGATGCAAGCCAGACATCAATTTTCAGAAACCCCATACAACAGCCTGCAGTTCTGCCTTAATATGCCACGCAACCTACTGTACGAACGGATTAACAAACGAACCGAAATGATGATAGCTGCAGGACTTATTGATGAGGTTGAGAACCTGCTGAAACAAGGTGTCCCTGCTGATTCAAAACCCTTGCAGGCCATAGGATACAAGGAGGTTACATCATATCTTTCCGGACTGATTGATCGTGAGCAGATGATTAACCTTATAAAGCAGAACAGCCGTAATTTTGCAAAACGTCAACTGACCTGGTTCAGGAAAGAACCGGATATGCACTGGGTTGCATATCCAGAAAACTCTGCTACTATCAGCTCAGCAGCAGCCAAGTTCTTTGAGTAAAGGAGAAAAGCATGTCTAAAGCCCCTTTCAACATCCAGGATCAGTATCTTAATCAGTCTCGCAAAGAGCATGTAAAGGTTAATGTGAGGATGATTTCCGGTGAGTTGCTTGATGGCCATATTAAATCATTTGATAATTTTTCACTCCTTTTGGACAACGGAACAGGTGGTGACATACTAATCTATAAACATGCCATTGTAACCATTACCCCGGCTAGCGGCACCTTCCGCCTGCACCATCAGGCATAACTGCCAATCCTCGTTTTTTTCCAATAAAGAGATAACTGAAATGAAAGGACTTTTAATTGAAACGGTAGCTGAGGGTTCTCCGGCAGACAGAGCCGGACTATTGCCTGGCTACCGTTTGCTATCTATTGCCAACACAAGTTTGCGAGATATTATTGACTACATCTGGCTTGCAGACAATGAACCGGCGAGAGTGGAATTTCTGAAGCCGGATGGGACTTTCAGTACAGCGGAACTCCTGCCAGAGCCTCACGAGAACCTTGGGCTGACGTTTGCCCCCCAGCAACCGAAACGATGCCAAAACAACTGCGTGTTTTGCTTTATACATCAATTACCAAAAGGCCTGAGACGGCCTCTTTATATAAAGGATGAAGACTACAGGCTCTCATTTCTACAAGGCACCTACGTTACACTGAGCAGCCTGAAACCATCTGAGCTTAAACGGATTATCAGCCAGAGACTTTCTCCCTTATACATATCAGTCCATGCGGTTAATCCCGCTTTAAGGGAAAAACTCCTAGGGAGAGAAGGGATCCCTCTAATCCTTGAACAACTGAAGAGATTGGCTGAAAACCGGATTGAAATGCATACCCAGGTAGTTCTCTGCCCAGGTCTAAACGATGGAGCCGCTCTGGAAGAAACCGTCAATGAACTCTTATTACTTTACCCCTCGGTTCGTTCTCTTGCCATAGTTCCACTTGGATTGACCAGACACAGGGAGCATCTACCCAAGTTGACACCTGTGAATAGCGGTTATGCCAAATCTTTTCTTGAACAATGGCAACCCAAAATGCAGAAGATAAACAGGGCAATTGGAGAGTCATTTCTTCAGCTTGCTGATGAATTCTTTCTTAAGGCATCATACCCTTTTCCAAAACTGAAAGAATACGGCGACCTCCCCCAATGGGAAAACGGTGTCGGCATGGTTCCATGGTTTCATAAAGATGCTTCCGCTGTCATAAAAAGAGCCAGGGTGTTACCAGCGAAAGTTGTTGCAACTGTTGTCACAGGCGAGTCAGCTGCATCAATTGTGGGTGATTTCCTGAAAACCCTCTCCCAGAAAACCGGCTGCGACCTCTCCGTTTCGTCCATCCCCAATCGTCTGTTTGGAAGCAGCGTAACCGTAAGCGGATTGGTCTGCGGTGCTGATATTATTGACAGATTAAAAGACAGGAGAACAGACGGGGTATTACTGATTCCAGAGGTAATGTTAAAGGAAGGGGAAGGCTGTTTTCTTGATGATCTGACACCTCTTGAAGTTGGTAATAAACTGGATATTGAGGCAGTCACTTTTGAGGCAACCCCTTCAGGTTTTTATAACACCTTAAAAAAACTTGTAAAAAGACAACACTCGTCAACCTCTTTAGGCTCATTAATAGCCAGCCCGTTTTAAAAACAGACTATGATGAGATACAAAATCATCCACACCTGAGTCATTAAATTAATTCTCATCCCCGAGAAAATATGATATTTTATCAAGCTGTTTATCTGAAATAGCGAAGGGAAAGTTATGCAGGAACAAGCAACCCATAAAATTGCCGTAAATATTGAAGATGAGATGAAGCGTTCTTACATGGACTATGCAATGTCCGTTATTGTCGGTCGTGCCCTTCCGGATGTACGCGATGGCCTTAAGCCGGTACATCGCCGCTGCCTGTATGCTATGCATGACATGAGCAACGACTACAACAAGCCTTATAAAAAATCGGCAAGGGTAGTCGGTGATGTCATAGGTAAGTACCACCCCCACGGCGACACAGCTGTTTACGACACCATCGTAAGAATGGCTCAGGATTTTTCGCTACGCTATCTTCTGGTTGATGGTCAGGGCAACTTTGGCTCTGTTGATGGCGATAACCCAGCTGCCATGCGATACACAGAGATCAGGATGAAACAGCTCACCCACGAGCTGCTGGCCGATCTGGAAAAAGAGACCGTTCCTTTCACCCCCAACTACGACGAATCTTTATCTGAGCCTTCTGTTCTGCCTGCCAAATTCCCGAATCTTCTAGTCAACGGCTCATCAGGTATTGCTGTTGGTATGGCTACCAATATCCCCCCGCATAATATGGGTGAAGTCATTGATGCGATAATTGCAACTATCCATAACCCTTCACTTACTTACGAAGAACTGCTTGAGCTGGTGCCCGGACCCGATTTTCCTACAGGCGGAACTATCTATGGCCGTCAGGGAATTATTGACGGTTATTCAACCGGAAGGGGCATAATCCAGATCAGAGCCAAAGCCCACGTTGAAGACAGCAAAAAACATGACCGCCAATCCATAGTAGTAACAGAAATCCCTTACCAGGTGAACAAGTCCAGATTGATTACCAACATAGCAGAACTTGTCAAAGAGAAAAGGATCGAAGGGATAAGCGATCTGAGGGATGAATCGGATCGTGATGGTATGAGGATCGTTTTAGATCTGAAAAAGGATGAGAATGCAGAAGTCCTCCTGAACCAGCTCTATAAACATACCCAGATGCAGGTTTCATTCGGCATCAACATGTTGGCAATTCTCCACAACCGCCCGAAGCTCCTCTCTCTGGCAGATATGATTCAGTGTTTCATTGAGCACCGGCGTGAGATGGTTACTAAGCGCACCCTTTTTGAACTTAAGAAGGCTGAGGCCAGGGCGCATATATTGGAAGGTTTGAAGATTGCCCTTGACTGGCTTGATGCCGTCATTGAGCTTATCCGAGCTTCAAAAACTCCACCAGAGGCAAAACAGGGACTTATGGAAGGACAGTTTGCCGATTCTCTCTGGCTGGAGCGGATGGCTCTGCCAAGAGCTGCCGGATACGAAGGATCTGTCAAGCTTTCGGAACTCCAGGCACAGGCGATTCTTGACATGCGCCTGCAACGCTTGACCGGTCTGGAGAGAGACAAGATTATTCAGGAGTACGAAGATATACTCAGGCTAATAGCAAGGCTTAAGGAAATTCTTGGTGCCGATTCTGAAATAATGAAGATTATCATCGGAGAGCTGTCAGAAATAAAAGAAAAGTTTGGAGATAGACGCCGTACAGAGATTGTCCACCAGACCGCTGATATTTCACTTGAAGATACCATTGATGATGCAGAGATGGTGGTAACAGTCACTCATACCGGCTATATAAAGCGTAGCGCATCTGACCTTTATCGCGCCCAGCGTCGTGGGGGCAAAGGAAAGACGGGCATGAAAACCAGGGAAGAAGATTTTGTGGAACAGCTTTTCATCGCCTCCACAAAAGACTATCTACTCTTCTTTAGTGATATGGGCAGAGTCTATCGGATCAAGGTATATGAAATACCGGAAGGAAGCCGCACAACCAAGGGCAAGGCAGTGGTAAATCTTGTAAATGTACAGGAAGGAGAAAAAATCACTGCGATCATGCCTGTTAAAGATCTTAATCGTGAAGACCTCTTTCTGTTCATGTCAACCCGTAACGGAATTGTCAAAAAGACCCCACTGATTGAATATGTAAATATTCGCTCTGGCGGGATCAACGCGGTAAATCTTGACGAGGGTGACAAGCTTATTGCCGTTGCATTAACCGATGGCAATAAAGATATCTTCCTGGCTTCCAAACAGGGTAAGGCTATTCGATTTTCTGAATTAGACGCCCGCTCGATGGGTCGAGTAACCCGCGGTGTACGGGGTATGAACCTGGATAGTGGAGATCAGGTTATAGGGATGGAGGTGATTGATCCGACAGCAACTGGCTCCACAATCTTTACAATGACCGAAAACGGGTTTGGCAAGCGCACAAACCTGGATGAATACAAAGGTCAGAGCCGAGGTGGCAAAGGGCTTATAACTATCAAGACAACGCTGCGTAACGGTCTTGTCGTGGGGGTAATGCAGGTTGATGACGAGAACCAGTTGATGGTGATCACTGATCAGGGAAAGATCCTCCGTGTACCAGTGCGAGGTTTCTCGGTAATTGGTAGAAATACACAAGGTGTAAGGGTGATGGTTACAGAGGAACAGGAAAAGATAGTTGCTGTTGCCAAGCTGGCAGAACGCGATGATGATGAAGACGAACCTGAATTCGAGGGAGAACAAGCCTGAATATCCCGAGCAGACAATAGTGAACAGGCTGCGTACCGTTGATACAAGCTATCGTGAACGAAGACGGATCGTACGACTGCTCGATTTCCTGACCAGAGAACAGCTTACCCGCGACCAGATGGAGCGGATAGGTCGGAGTTTGCAGAAATCACCAAGACGTGCATTACCACCACTGGTCAGACGACTCTGGCGGGAGCAGGATTACGAGAGGCTTTATCGTTATGCCTGCATGCTTGATTTCTTTGATTCCACAACTTGGCTGGATCAGCTGGTGAGTCTTACCCTTAAACGTCAAGATCTTGCAGATGAAGGACGCATGCCTCTTCTGCAGATCCTGCAGGATTATGGTATTGATGTTTCCTCTCCACCATTCTCTCGTGGCAACCTGAACACGGCAACCATCAACAGCTTTCTTGATACCTGCCTGGAAGAAGGAACCTGGGGACTGGTTCGGTTTATGGATAGTTTTCTGTTTTCGGAAGACTCACTACGTAATCATCTAATCACCCGTTTGGGCAGTCGCTGCAATCACAAACCAGAAGCCGCAGCATGCCTAAGAATGCTGGCCTACTTTGAATATTCAGAAGTATCGGCGGCTGCAATAGAAAATCTTGGAAGATTAAGGCACGGTTCTGCCCTGACGGTTCTTAATTCGCTTAAAGATCTTACAGTTGAAGGTCTTGAACCGCTTATCGCCAGAAGTATCCGCCGTTTAGGCTTTCTTGGCATAAACAGTCCTGAACCGATGCCTGAACAGTTCAAAGAGCAGGTTCTGCTTCTGACATCACAAGCCGGTTCACTGGACTGCTACGGGATAAGAACATTATGGCTGTCATGGAAATTACATGACAGTAGCTACGCTGGATTAATGCTCCAACTTGCCGAAGATGAGGGGATACGACAGGCTGTTACATCGAGATTTCAATTAAAAAACGAGCATGACGGATATCTGGATGAGATAAACGCAGAAGAAGGTCTTCTTCCGGTTGAGCCAGAATATCTGCTAAAGCTGCTTAAGGATGGCATAAATAAGAGCATAGAAAACAATTATTATCTGCCACCGGATCTCTATGCCTGCCGCTATCTTTTTGGAAACTCGGATCTTCGGCCTGCACCGTATAACCCCACTTTTCCAGCAGAACTCCTTCACGGACTTCTTGATCGTATGTCATCACTCCTCTCCAGCAGTGAAGAGCTGTTGGATCACCCCCTTTTTGAAGGATGGTTGCTTACGGATCTTCTGGTTTACGAAATTGCAGAGGGACTTGGTTCAGATTCGCTGTTTGAAGTCTCTCCAGACATCTACCAGGCAGCTATAGGAAAATTGTGCAATGAGCTGATTGAACCTGACAAACAAGGATTGCTAAGGCGATTAATGTTGATTGCAGACTTCATGCAGCAGAGTGGCCACCAAAAACGTGATATACAGGAAGTGTTAGCTTTAGGACTCAGCCTGGCCAGTTCTCCTCTGCCACTTTATACTCACCCTTTTATTCGACGTATGGCTTCAGACAGCGTTGAAATGGCACGTCAATCATTGGCCGAAGGATTTGATCCTCGCAAAAATATTATCTACGAAGAAGATGATGGGGACTGGGAATGAAGATTGGTGTAATAGGAGCAGGAAGCTGGGGAACAGCTCTGGCAAACGTACTTGCAGCAAATGGCAATGATACTTTACTTTGGGCGTATGAGCCTGAACTGGTTACTGGAATGAGAGATAACAGAGTCAATCACTTCTTTCTGCCAGGCATAAAGCTGCATCCATCACTTAACTTTACCGGAGATCTTCTTGAGACAGTGACTGATGCAGAGATACTTCTGCTGGTCACTCCAACTCAGGTTCTAAGAGGTCTGCTTACATCAATTAAGAACAAAATCAATAAAAACACCGTTATTGTCAGTGCATCAAAAGGTATTGAACTGGACACACTCTGCACAATTTCACAGATTTGTAGTAAAGCTTTGGGTGAAACTATTCTTCAACGATTTGTAGCACTTTCAGGGCCAACGTTTGCGAAAGAGGTAGCACAGGGACTTCCATCTCTTATCGTTGCAGCTTCCATAAATTCTGCCGCTGCCTGCAAGGTACAGACGGCCTTAAGCAATTCCTCATTCAGGGTGTACACAAGCAGTGATGCCATTGGAGTAGAACTTGGAGGCGCAGTCAAAAATGTAATTGCAATTGCTGCAGGCATTGGGGATGGGATGGGATTTGGTCATAACACCCGTGCAGCCCTGATAACCCGCGGCCTGGCAGAGATGCGTCGGCTGGGAAAAGCAATGGGTGCAGAAGACGCAACATTTGCAGGTCTGGCCGGAATGGGAGATCTTGTGCTTACATGCACGGGAGACCTTTCTCGTAACCGTACTGTGGGCATTAAACTGGGACAGGGGTTGACGCTTGAATCTATAATGGCCGAGATGAAGATGGTTGCAGAAGGAGTTAAATCCGCAGAATCAGTAAACGCTCTGGCAGAGCAGCTAGAGGTGGAGATGCCTATAACACGAAAGGTCTATGAGATTCTTTATTGCAACAAACCGGCTCGGCAAGCGGTGCTGGAACTTATGTCGCGCGATCTCAAACCTGAATAAACCTCAAATGTCAGGCTTTTATTAATATTAACCTTTCGGATTCCAATTTTACTACCCACATCATTCAAAAGATCACAAACAGTCATAACGCCGCCAAAAATCAGAATCACCACACCAATAAAAAGTACCGGTTCCATAAATGCCTCCGCATTGTTTTGAAAACGATAACATGGCATAATGACACGATATGTCTTTTTGAAAACGGTTGCAGGTTGAATCAGATTTTAAGGCTCGCCATGTATTGCATCTCCTGACATAAGCACAATATCTACACGGCGGTTTTTTGAACGTCCTTCAGGACTTGTATTATCTGTTGTGGGACGAAACTCACCATAACCGGTCGCCGATAATTTACCTGGCTCAATATCGTAGTTTTTCTGAATATATCGCAGGACATTGGTGGCTCTGGATACCGACAGCTCCCAGTTGGAAGGGAAAAGAGGTGTATTTATAGGGATATTATCCGTATGACCTTCAACCCTTAAAGGATTGGAATAGATAGTCATTACTTCAAGTATTGTATTAAGCAACTGATAACCAGCCGGCTTGATTACGGCAGAGCCTGAATCAAAAAAACCGGCCTCTTTAAGACTCACAACAAGCCCACGTCGAGTAATTCCAACTGCAACCTTATTCTGAGCCCCATGCTTTATCAGGTAAGCCTCAATAGCTGATTGTATTTCTTTAAACTCTTTTTCTTCTGCCTTTACCTTGGCGCGCCCCTTGTCAGCTCCACCCTGTCGTGGGCCTGCAGGCGGCATTTTGTTTATCATTGGAATAACAGCCATTTCAGGCTTTATTGCGGGTATCGGCTTGATATCCTGAGAGTGCAGAACCCCTTTCTGACCAGCGGCAGCCTGTGACGAATAGCCAAAAGACTCCCTTAGTGAAGCAGCAACCTCCTCAACCTTCTTCTTGTCTGTCTGGGACATTGCATACATCGTTACAAAGACGGCAAACAGAAGTGTAATGAAGTCCGCGTATGAAACCAGCCATCTTTCATGGTTGGCATGCTTTTCAGGTTCTTTTTTCAGCGCCACAAAAGCTCCTAGTGCTCGGATCCGGCAAATGCTTTTAACTTCTGCTCAATAAAGTGAGGGTTTTCACCATTCTGAATAGCAATCAGGCCTTCAACGATCATCACCCTGCGAAGCACCTCTTCCTTCATCCTAATCTTTAACTTGGAACCTATCGGCAGACAGATAATATTGGCGGTCATAAGTCCGTAAATTGTCGCAACAAAGGCCGCAGCAATACCGGCACCTAGCTTTGAAGTATCAGACAAATTTCCCATAACATGGATAAGTCCGAGTACTGCCCCAATAATACCTATTGTTGGAGAATAACCCCCTGCAGCTTCGAAAAATTCAACGGAATGTTTTTTGTGATCCTCATATGCCATGATTTCAGCCTCAAGAGTTTCTCTCAACTTTTGAGGATCTATACCATCTACCACAAGCGAAATCCCTTTCTTTATGAAGGGATCCTTTGCATTCTGAGCTTCCTGTTCAAGCGATATCAGGCCATTACGGCGCGCCTTCGTAGCATAGCCTATGATATCCTTTACAACTGCTTCAGGATCCATCTTTGGCGGAAGAAAAGCAGTTTTCACATCCTTGAATCCATTAATACAGGCAGAAAGGGGGAATGATATAAATACGGCGCCGAAAGTGCCGCCAAGAACTATCAGAGCCGAAGTTGGAGATATAAGAGCACCAATATGGACACCTTCAAGCACAGCTCCGCCAAAGACAGCTCCAAAACCAAGTATAAGTCCGATTATTGTTGCTAAATCCATAGATCAGATTTCCTGACGATGCATTGGTTGTCTTGAATTTCCAAAATCAGCCAGAGTAAGATAATGTTCACTCTCAGCACGACTGTAGTGATTATTACGTTTTCGCCTCAAATAAGAACGGCTGACGGATAATGCGCCAGATCGCCTTATTATTTTTGCTCTGAATGAAACAATACGCTGCAAAATGACTTTAACATGTTCGCGAACCAGTAGATGGTTACCGTTAAACAAAGTTATGACAGTATCAGGCGTTTCTTCAATGCTTAATATATGGTCAGGATTCAAAAAGATGGTTTGACGATCAAATCGTGTAACTGAAATCATACCTAACAAGCCTCAAGACAATTTTTATTAACAGTATCAAACAACTGTATCAGGTCAAGCTTTTTCGTATTTTTCTAGGTATTTAGTTATTCGGCAATTTCAAAAACTTACTCAAGAAATATCATATGCAGTAAGCATTAATGATAAATTAAAAACTTATTTAGCTTATTTCACATAGCGACATATAGCGCTCTCTACCATTATGAAAACGTATGATTCTTACCCCCATTCCACTCTTCTTTACCAGATGAAAGAGATTCTGAGGAACTCTTTTTGCCCACATAACCCTGGCCTCAAAGACAATCGGCTCTTCATCAATAAGAAGCTCAATCTTTACTATCGTATTGGGATTACAGACATTAGCTGTTTTTATAAACAGTCCCAAAGGCGAGATATCCTCTGTAAAGGCTCTTCTTCCCGTATTTTCACCAGCACCAAAACTTAAAGCTATTCTTCTACGCTTTCTGCTGTTATTCCTTTTGTCTGACATAGCAAGCAACTCCGGCAAATATACTTATTTATAAATGACCTTATAGCACAGTCTGAAGATTCTGACATACTTCTCATTAAAAAAGAGAAAAATAACTTACCATTATAGTCAAACAAAAGGATAAAATTCCTCTAACCATATAGATTTCAACCTTGGCAAACTTTTTCACAAGGGCTTCCCGATATATGTTAGTTTTACTATCCAAAGATTAACAATTAAATCCTGTCTGGACAGAATATGAAACACCTCATTCTCGGCACAGCCGGACATATTGATCATGGGAAAACATCACTCGTAAAAGCGCTTACAGGAATTGATACCGATCGCCTTAAAGAGGAAAAAACACGGGGAATTACTATTGAACTGGGATTTACCCATCTTGCACTTCCTGGAGAAATAGAATTCGGTATTGTAGATGTTCCTGGGCATGAAAAATTTGTCAGAACTATGGTCGCCGGAGTGGCAGGCATGGACATGGTCATGCTTGTTATAGCCGCTGATGAGGGAATAATGCCGCAAACTCTTGAACACCTTGATATTTTGAGACTATTGGGTTTGCATAGCGGCCTGGTTGCACTTACAAAGGCAGACATGGTTGAAGATGACTGGCTATCACTTGTTACTGAAGAGGTTCGTGAGTTTGTTGCCGGCACTTTTTTTGAGGGGGCTCCAATAATTCCCGTCTCTTCAAAGACCGGCAATGGAATTGATAAACTTAAGGATGAGCTGGCCCGGCTCGCAGATATAACAGTAGAAAAAAAGCACGAAGGTTCATTCAGACTTCCTGTTGACCGGGTCTTTACAATATCAGGATTTGGCACAGTAGTAACTGGCACACTGCTCTCCGGTGAAATAAATGTAGGCGATGAGATAGAGCTGCTGCCAAGCAGGGTTAAGGGGAAGGTGCGTGGAATTCAGGCACATGGTTCCAAAACCAACTCTGGTCTGGCAGGTCAGAGGCTTGCTGTGAACATCCAGGGAGTTGAACTGAACCAGGCTCACAGAGGAGATGTTGTAGTACCTGACAATCATTTCAGAAACTCGCCAAGAATTGACGTCAGGCTAGACTATCTCTCTTCTGCTTTACGCGATCTGAAACACCGCTCCATAGTCAGATTTCACACCGGTACATCAGAGATAGCTGCACAGGTTATACTGATTGAACAAGACATTCTCCACCCGGGACAAAGCGCTTATGCACAGCTGAGGCTGGAACAGCCACTTCTGCTGGTCTCAGGCGACCCTTATCTCATAAGGGCGACATCTCCTTCTGTGACGATTGGGGGTGGGGTAGTGCTTGACCCATTCCCGCCAGCCAGGCGTCGTCGGAATGAAGATGCCTTAAATCTTCTGGCATCACTGGACGCTGCCGAGCACCAGAAAACATGTGCTCTGATAGTAAGACAATCGTTGCTTTCAGGTATTTCATTTGAAGATATTGCCCTTAGATCCGGTATAAGTCTCAAGCAGGCAGAAATAGCGTTACAATCTCTGCTATCTGCCGGACTAATAGTTCAGATGATACGTGAACCACGCATATTCCTTAGCAAGGAGTCTGTGGATAGCCTGAAAGAGCTCCTTTCAAACGAGCTGTCAGCTTATCTTTCAGCCAACTCGCTAAAAGAAGGTATATCTAAAGAAGAACTGAAAACCAGATTGCCAAAGCGAAGCGATCAGAGATTTTTTGCCCCTTTAGTCAGAGAGTTAGAGAAAGAGGGCAAACTACTTGTTAAACGAGATATTGTCACAAGCCCTATTGAAAAGAAGGTTATAAACGCAGGTATTTTCAACCAGATAGAGAAGATAATCAACATTCTTTCAAAGCATGGCAATGAACCTCCTGGGATAAAAGAGTTGTCTGAAATGATAGACAGTAGCGAAAAAGAGCTTCGCGAACATCTAGCTGTGGCATCAAGAGGCGGATTTATAGTCAAAATCTCCTCTGATATCCACTACAAAACGGAGACCTTAAAGGAGATTGAAACAAAACTCATCACTCACCTTAAGGCAAAAGGAGAGATTGCTCCAGCCGAATTCCGTGAACTTACAGGCCTCTCCAGAAAATATATGATTCCCATTCTGGAATATTTTGATAGCCAAAAGCTTACAATAAGGATAGGAGACAAGCGAATTATGAGAGGGAAATAGCCTTGAGGCTTTGAAATTCAGCTCATTCATCAGATAAAAACATTCAACTTGTTATATTAAAATCACTTGAGGATATCTGAATTTTACACTATATTCAGATAAACGCTTGAATTTATTGTAAATAAAAATAATTAGCATTAATTAAAATCAACATACAAAAGGAGAATGTAATGGCAGAGAAGTACGTGTACTTTTTCGGAAATGGTAAAGCTGAAGGTGGTGCAGAGATGAAAAATCTGCTTGGCGGTAAGGGAGCAAATCTTGCTGAGATGACTAGCATCGGCCTTCCAGTGCCACCAGGTTTTACCATCAGTACTGAAGTTTGCACTTTTTATTATGCCAACCAGGAAACCTATCCTGCCTCATTAAGCACAGAAGTGGAAATGCACCTGAAGCAGGTCGAACAGATGATGGGACGAACTTTTGGCGATCCTAAAAATCCCCTTCTTGTTTCAGTCCGTTCTGGCGCCCGCGCATCAATGCCTGGAATGATGGACACAATACTTAACCTGGGACTCAATGATAGCACGGTTCAGGGAATAATTGCCCAGTCGGGTGACGAGCGTTTTGCATATGACGCTTACCGCCGATTTGTTCAAATGTATTCAGATGTTGTAATGGGAATGGATAAGCACACGCTGGAACATCTTCTGGAGCAGAAGAAGGCCGAAAAAGGGGTACACCTTGACACAGAGCTAGCTGCAGCAGACTGGAAGGATCTTGTTGCACAGTTCAAGACAAGGATAAAATCGGATCTCAAGCTTGAGTTTCCGGAAGATCCCAAAAAGCAGCTGTGGGGCGCAATAGGTGCCGTATTCGGCTCATGGATGAACCAGCGCGCAATAACCTATCGCAAATTGAACAACATACCTGCAGACTGGGGTACTGCTGTAAACGTTCAATCCATGGTCTTTGGAAACATGGGAGACGACTGTGCCACTGGCGTTGCATTCACCCGCGACCCATCTACAGGAGAAAACTACTTTTACGGCGAATATCTGGTAAATGCCCAGGGTGAGGATGTTGTCGCCGGTATACGCACACCTCAACCGATCAATATTCACCAGAAAAAACCAGGCGATCCGCCAGCCATGGAGGAAGTCCTTCCAAAATGTTATCAACAGCTGGCTGACATACGTCAGACGCTTGAGAAACATTACAAAGATATGCAGGATATAGAATTTACAATTGAGAAAGATAAGCTTTTCATGCTGCAGACCCGCAATGGGAAACGCACTGCTACCGCCGCAATAAAAGTTGCCGTTGACATGGTAAAAGAGGGATTGATCGATGAAAAAACTGCAATTCTTAGAGTGGCGCCTTCACAACTAGAGCAACTACTTCACCCATCCCTTGACCCAAAAGCTGATAAACAGGTTATTGCCAAAGGCCTGCCAGCCTCCCCGGGAGCTGCCGGGGGCACAGTAGTTTTTACGGCTGATGAGGCTGAAGAACTGGCGAAAAATGGCAAGAAAGTAATACTAGTTCGGATTGAAACATCCCCCGAAGATATTCATGGTATGCATGCTGCTCAAGGGATATTGACTGCTCGTGGAGGTATGACATCACACGCTGCAGTTGTTGCTAGGGGAATGGGCAAATGCTGCGTTGCCGGCTGCGGCGATATCAAGGTAAACTACGCCACTCAAAGTTTTACTGCAAAGGATGGTATAGTTGTTAAAAAAGGGGATATGATCACTCTTGATGGTTCCACAGGCCAGGTAATCCTTGGAGAAGTCAAAACCGTTCCTCCACAGCTTACCGGTGATTTTGGCACCTTAATGTCATGGGTGGACAAGAACCGTAAACTGAAGGTGCGTACCAATGCTGATACACCACACGATTCCAAGGTTGCCCGTGAGTTTGGAGCGGAGGGAATCGGCCTCTGTCGTACCGAACATATGTTCTTTGACGCAGAGCGAATTGCAGCAGTGCGTGAGATGATTCTTTCTGCTGATCTTGAAGGTCGCAAAAAAGCACTGTTAAAGATCCTACCGATGCAAAAAACTGATTTTATTGGTATTTTTCGCGAAATGAAGGGATTACCAGTAACCATCCGTCTCCTTGACCCTCCTTTGCATGAATTTTTACCTCAGGAAGACAAGGATATTGATGACCTGGCAGCAACCATGAATGTTCCAGCGCAGACCCTGAAAAACAAAGTTGAGTTTCTGCATGAATTCAACCCGATGCTGGGACACCGCGGCTGCCGACTGGGAATTACCTTTCCAGAAATATACGACATGCAGGTACGCGCCATAATGGAAGCGGCTTGCGAGCTAATAAAGAATGAAGGATTTAGCATTGTTCCTGAAATAATGATCCCACTGATAGCCACAGTTAAGGAGCTTTCAGTACTGAAGGCAAATGCGGTGAGAATCTGCGACGAAGTAATAGCCCAGTACGGAGTGAAGGTTGACTACCTGATTGGAACAATGATTGAGTTGCCCCGCGCAGCCCTTACTGCTGATGAAATTGCTACAGAAGCAGAATTTTTCTCTTTTGGAACAAATGATTTAACCCAAACCACCTTTGGCCTGTCAAGGGATGATGCCGGAAAGTTTCTGCCATTCTATATAGACAACAACATATTGCCAGAGGATCCTTTTGTTTCTCTCGATCAAAACGGCGTCGGCCAACTTGTTAAAATGGGTTGCGAGAAAGGTCGCGCTACTCGCTCAAACATAAAACTTGGCATCTGCGGTGAACATGGTGGCGATCCGGAATCAGTAATTTTCTGCCATAAAATTGGACTTGACTATGTTTCATGCTCACCGTTCAGGGTGCCTATTGCGCGCCTGGCAGCAGCCCATGCGGCTTTAGGTGGTGGAACAGACAATACCAAGTAGAATATTTGATTTTCAATTCAAAAGGCTCGCCTGAAAAATTTGGCGAGCCTTTTAATTATCTGCTATCCCACCTGTGTCCCGCCACAGTTGGAAATGGACATTCAGGCCGTTTGATCTAACGGTAAATCAGCTTCTCCTGAAGGGTTGATTGGGGAAAGCTTGCTGTCGTTTTGCTTCCTCAGTTCCCTTGCTTCTTACAGTTTTCTGTTACGCTCCTTTAATACTTACAGGTCTTATCCAACAGTTAATTTTCTAGACTCTTACCTGTCCATCTCCATAGACTATAAACTTGGTTGTAGTCAGATCTTCCAATCCCATGGGTCCAAATGAGTGTAATTTGGTCGTAGATATTCCTATTTCTGCTCCAAGTCCAAGCTGTCCACCATCATTAAAACGGGTAGATGCGTTTACAAGCACACAAGACGAGTTAACTTCTCGTATGAAACGCTGTGAATTTGAATAATCATTGGTGATTATAACCTCACTGTGCAGGGAACCATAGCGGTTAATATGTTCGATGGCTGCATCCATATTATCAACAATCTTGCAGGCAAGTATCAGCTCAAGATATTCGGCAGCCCAATCGTCTTCAGTAGCCTCCTTTGCCCCTGGAGAGTATTTTCTAAAAAACTCATCACCACGCAATTCAACCTTTAGTGAGTTCAAGGTTTTAGAGATATGTGGGACAAATGCAGGGGCTACATCTTTATGAATCAGCAGGGTTTCAAGTGCATTACATACGCCTGGACGCTCTGTTTTAGAATTTACTATTATTTCTGTCGCCATGTTAAAATCTGCAGAAACATCTACAAAAGCATGGCAGACACCTTTATAATGCTTGATCACAGGTATGCGAGAATTTTCAACAACAAAACGAATCAGGCTTTCACCGCCTCTTGGAATTATCAGATCAATTAGCTCTTCCTGTTTTAGCATCTCAAGCACACCTTCGCGCTCGACAAATGGAATCAGAGATAAAGCTGCTTCCGGAATGCTCAACTCTTTCATAATCTGTTTTAAAAGTGAGGCAATAGCACGATTTGAATTAATTGCCTCTGACCCCCCCCTCAGAACTACAGCATTACCGGACTTAAGGCATAAAGCTGCAGCATCTGCGGTAACGTTAGGTCTGGACTCATAAACAATTCCAATTACACCAAGTGGAATACGCATCTTTCCAACCATCAGGCCGTTAGGTCGTTTCCACATTTTAGTTATCTCTCCTACAGGATCTGGCAGATTAGCCACTTCCCTTAATGAATCCGCCATCCCTTTTATTCGCTTGGAATCCAACATAAGTCGATCAAGCATAGCTGGAGAAAAGCCTTTTTCTGCCCCCATTTTTAGATCTTTGGCATTCTCAGAAATAAGCCAATCTGAACCATCTACAAGAGCATTTGCCATTTCAAATAACATGTCATTTTTTATGGAAGTAGAAAGATTAGCTAATTGAATAGCAGCCTGACGAGCATCTTGTGAAATTGTTTTAATTATTTCAGCAATATCCATAAAACATCCTTTTTAAAAAAATTATTGTCTGAATTTAACACTACTGACAATACAGCAATAGAATATATTCTGTCAAAGGAGGAAGGAAACCTGACACAAATCAAAAACTCGAAATGTCAAAAACTCGATTGATTTAAATAAAATAAAGTAATAGAATCAAGAATAATAATAAGTACGGGAGAATTTTATGATAACTCCCATATCCACTAATATGAATTCTATTACCGTCGATATCCCCTCGTCTTCTGTAAAGACTGAGACATCTACGCCGCAAACTACAGCACAGCCACAGCAAAACAACCCTACACCTCATATATCTCAGTTATCAACTCAGGATACTGTATCAATTTCATCAACCGCACTTGGTATGAGTGAGGCTTTGAATGTTCAGCATGAGAAGAAAGTAGAGTTGCAAGAAAAACAAAATAAACATGCAGAAGAGGTTCAATCTTCAGATAAAGAAAAATATAAGGCTGCTATCAAAGGATATCCACCATTCATGGGTAACAGTGAAGAGTTCAAAGCTCTTAAGTCCTCTTCTCCTGCACTATATAGAGAAATTTTAAGAATGATCGTACCGCCTCCATTAAATATTTCATACTCGGATATGCAAATAATACAAAATTCAGGTGGAGATAAATTAATTGTCTAACTTCATTACACCAAAATATTAACAACAGACAGGAGGTGTTTATAATGTCAATCAGTCAAATATCGCCTAATAGTCTTGCCTCAACAAGTCCGCACATAAATCCTTATTCCAGGACAACTGAGCAACAACCAGCCGCAATAGAACAGACTAATCAAGATACACAGAAGCTTGCTAAAGCATCTCAGACAGACACAGTTACCTTTTCAAAGCAAGCGCTACAAATGACTACAGCTAATGAAAATTTGACAGAAAATATGAAAAACAACACTGAAAAGACTCAAAAAAGTAATTTTAGCACAGAGGCCTAGGGTGCGTTCTCAATCAAGTATTTAGTTTCAACGTCCGATAGGGTTATAAACCCTTTATCGGAGTGTACAGATGGACAGAAAGGTATTACGAGACGACCAGTGGGAGCGTATAGCTCCGTTGTTGCCAGGAAAAACCACAGATTGTGGCGTTACTGCAAAGGATAACCGCCGATTTATCGAAGGAGTCCTGTGGATTGCCCGAACCGGTTCTCCCTGGCGTGATCTGCCACCTGAATTTGGTCACTGGCATCGCGTGTATGTTCGATATAACCGCTGGTCGCACAAGGGTATATGGCAACGGATTTTTGAAGCTCTTGCCGGTGACCCCGATCTGGAATATCTGATGGTTGACGGCAGTATAGTCCGACAGGAGTTTAAGGATAAGCGGCC